>CAZRQK010000026.1:0-40951 GCA_964602295.1 uncultured Ohtaekwangia sp. | reverse complement strand
TTGTGTAGTCTGCAGTACCATCTAATTGTGACAATCTTCTCCTACACCTTTACGCCTACCGATCTCATTCTATTTTATCTGGTGGCCCTGTTGATTGGCATGGCTAAAACAGGCGTACACGGAGCTGGCATGGCAGCAGTTCCCTTGCTGGCTGCCGTGTTTGGTGGTCGGCTGTCGAGTGGAATTTTGTTACCTCTGCTTGTATTAGCAGACGTATTGGGCGTGCGTTATTACCATGCCCATGCCTCGTGGAAAGATTTGAAAGTACTTTTTCCGTGGGCGGCTTTGGGTGTGGTGTGTGGCGCGGTGGCGGGTGTCTACATCAACGACCAAACTTTTAAAACCATTATGGCAATGATCATTATGGCAAGCATTGGCATTATGATTTGGATGCAACGCTCTAAGGGCGAAGCAGTGCCACACAACAAGACATTTGCAGCTACAACCGGCATAGCCGGTGGCTTTACATCTATGGTGGGCAACCTGGCCGGCTCAGTAATGGCCGTGTATCTATTGGCCATGCGGCTGCCGAAGAACGCCTATATCGGCACCACCGCCTGGTTCTTTTTGGTTACCAACTGGTTCAAAGTGCCGTTTCATATTTTCGCGTGGCACACCATTACTTGGAACACTTTTTTACTTGCGCTTACCGGCTTGCCAGCCATCGCGTTGGGTGCGTGGCTGGGCATTGTTATTGTAAAACGCATACCCGAAAACGCATACCGGTGGTTCATTATAGTCACCACATTGATTGCCGCTGTGTTGATGTTTATTTGAATCACCTCTTCAGCAATGGCTTCAAAGCAGGGTGCGACTGCGAGGTAAGGAATTCTGTTACCGTGAATTCTGCCAGTTGGTGAACATAAAACGGGTCCTCTTCAATAATTCGGTCGATGTCTTCGCGTGAAGGCGCCAGCGCCAGAATGATACCGCCTGTGCGCGGTACTTTGCGGCCTGAAGCCACAAACACATTTTGTTTATAGTATTTCTGAAGAAACTGCACATGCTCCTTCATATGCGCATCGAGTTGTTCGAGCGGAACAATGTAGTTGAGGTTGATGATGAACATGGTGTAAGTTAACCAAACGATTAACGAACTGCTTATACCCGTGTTTTTTAGTTATCCTTCACAAAACGCACATTGAATCGAAAATCAGGACTGTTATCGCTGCTGTAGAATACCGCCCGCAGCGACTTTAGCTCAAGACCTGACTCTTGAATACTAAATGTAATGCCATCTGTTGTCCAAAATTCAGCCATGTCACCCTCACGGGGGTCCAACTCTCCAAATCCATATCCTGCAGGGTAAGCATTAAAGCCAGATGTATTGCTACCGTTAGCGTTGTGCCACCGGGTGGAAGAGGTGATGGTTTTAATTTGTTCAGTATGGGTTCCATAACTTGGCAAGTTGAACCCAAGGTTTTCAGCCAACTTTTCATAATCGCCTACTGTGGGTAGGCGCCAGCCGTCAGTCAACTCAATCGATTCCACCTCAGCCTTGGTATAGTAGCGCCCATACTCTGGTCGTGTGTTGGCTTCGTCATAGGCTATGCCTCCATTGCCATTGAAATTCACGGCCAACCATGTTTGCTCCCCAATGATTACCACCGGGTAATCTTTCCCTTGAATGCGTACACCCATTTGCGGCTGCGGATTCTCTTCTTCACACGAAAAAACGAACAACCCCAAAAGCGGTAGGGCAAAAATCAAAAGTCGCTTGATCATAGGTACCAATCCAGAATCAGCTTATACGTAAAATGGCTTTAAACGGATATAGAATAGCAGCACAAAACCGTAACAAAAAATGATTGTGTAAAAAACCTCAGACAAAAATTTGTTTACTCAGTAATCCAAAGTCAGCACTTGTTACTTATCTATAAAAAAGATTGTGGCTATGAATCAAGACACGAAACCGAAACGTCAGATCTGGACCCTACTCGCACTTACAGTGGCAGGTGGTTGTGTTGGCTTTTTGCTGGCAAGAGTGGGCCTGGCTGCTGCTAAATCCTTGCCCGCTGGCGTGGTCCCCTCTCTTTTCCTGTTGGTATTTCCCCTCTTTTTTATTGCAGTGGCCTTTCACGAAGCGGGGCATGCATTTATGGGCATCCGCATGGGCTTCGACTTCCGCCTTTTCGTTGTCGGTCCGTTTTTATGGGAGCGCCAGGACGATGGATGGAAATTTAAATGGAATACGAACGTGAACGTAGCCGGTGGCATGGCTTTATGCGTGCCGCGTCCCAGTGCCGATCTAACCAGGCGGTTTGGGTGGTTTGTTGCCGGGGGTCCGTTGGGCAGTCTGGTGTTGGCGCTGGTGGCATGGGCCATTTTTCTGCTAGTGGATTCCCTGCAACCAACGAGCGCGGTGGGGTTGGTATTCACATACCTCTGGCCGTTACTTGCTATTTTGTCGGCATTGCTGTTTGTCATTTCGTTGTTGCCCATGCACACGGGTGGGTTTTCATCGGATGGTGCGCGGCTGCTGCGATTGAGTCGTGGTGGTGACGCTGCCAAGTTCGACTTTTTAATGGTGACCTATGTGTCACGCTCCATTGCCGGCATTCGCGCGGGCGCTTTCGATACCGAAGATCTGCTGGCCGCCCGGGAGTTGGGTGAAAAAATAAATGCCCCCATGAAGTTGTATATCGACTATTACCTCTTCCACGCCTACTTCGACCGCAGGGAGTATGAAAAAGCGGAAAGCTACCTTCAGCACTACCTCGATAATGTGGAGGCTATACCCGAAGGCATGCGGGGATCAGCGTGGCTCGATGCGGCCTTTTTCTATGCGGTAGCGTTCGAGGACAGAGAAAAAGCCATGTTCTATTGGAACAAATACAAACCAAGCGCCCTGGTGCCTAAAGCCAAAGCATTGGCATGCGAAGCCGTGCTTGCCCTGTTACATCAGCAAACCGATAAAGCGTTGGCACTCGTTGATCAGGCAAACGCGGAGTGGCCACACATGCTTGAAAAGGGAATAGCGAACGCATTGAGCGATCAACTTAACACACTAAAAAAAAATAGGCTAACCATCCACGAGTCATTCCCAAGTTGATTATCCGAAAAACCCCACCCCTCTCGCCATCAACCCTGCCAAGAGGGGGATGACGAACAGCAACAGGAGTTCAAAACGGATCGACCAAAAAATGAAGGAGGGGATACTCACCATTTCATTGGGGGCGCCCTTCCGGTTGCGCAGAAAAAACACCGTAGGGTAAATGGATAGCAATCCTACCAAAATAAAGCAGGTAAGCTTGGTGTGAAATATCCAGTTCTTTGAATAAAACACCGTGGGTTTGCCTATTCCGGTTAGCCACAACGTGAGGCCTGCAGCCAGTAATGATAGTGCGGCAATTCCGTAAACCGCATCGATTCGCGCCAGCCGCCCTAATTCAGAACGTGTCATTTCCTTTCTTAACAAAAGGTGCTCGCTTACCAGCGTACTTACAATAGCAAAAATGCTTACAAAGTGGATGTATCGCAGAAAGAGTTCGAGGGTCATAACTTGTTTGAATTTAATGTCAAAAGATACGAACGCATTATCAGCTTCCTACCCGTCATCACCAATTTTTTCCGCTTCTCTTATTCCAGTTCTATTCACAAACCATCGACATACCTTTGAATACCTTACAATCAAATCCACTTCCAATGAAGTATCTCCTGTTCAGCCTTTGCGTGATAATTACCACCGGCATTTCGGCCCAAAAGAAAACTACCCCAACTGTCTACTACCCCGATGCACACACCTGGCAAACGAAGAGCCCTGTAGACGCAGGTATGGACGCAACTCTTCTAAACGAAGCCATCGCTTTCGCCAAGGAAAAAGAGTCTAAAACTCCCCGCAACCTGGAAGAGGCACACTACCGTTCTTTTGGTCGTGAACCTTTTGGCGATGGCATCGGTCCCTTTGCAGAGCGTGGCCCTGCCACCGGTCTCATCATCAAGAATGGATACATCGTTGCACAGTGGGGCGAGCCCCAGCGTGTAGATATGACTTTTAGTGTTACCAAAAGCTTTCTTTCCACTGTGGTGGGATTGGCGTACGATAAGGGTCTTATTCGTAACGTAGACGACACAGTGTACCGATACATGGCACCTATTCAGGTATTCGATTTCAACCCAGAAGCACGCAGGGCCGAAGATTACAAACAACCTCAACTCATTCATTTGTTCGACACGCCACACAACCGCACCATCACCTGGAACCACTTGCTGCGACAAGTGAGCGACTGGGAAGGAACCTTGTGGGGCAAACCCGAATGGGCTGATCGGCCCAGTGATAAACCGGCAGAGTGGACCACCCGGCCACGCAACAAGCCCGGCACCGTGTACGAGTACAACGATGTGCGCGTAAATGTGCTGGCGCTGGCTGCCCTCAATGTGTGGCGAAGACCATTACCCGAAGTGTTGAAAGAAAAAATTATGGATCCGATTGGCGCTTCAAATACCTGGCGTTGGATGGGCTACGATCAATCCTGGGTAGTAATAGACGGCAAGCCCATGCAGGCAGTAGGCGGTGGTGGCCACTGGGGTGGCGGCATGTTTATCAACGCCATGGACATGGCGCGCTTTGGTTACCTGACGCTGCGAAGAGGCAAATGGAACGGCCAGCAACTCCTATCCGACCAGTGGGTAACCTGGGCCTTAACTCCAACACCCGTACAACCTACTTATGGCTTTATGAACTGGTTTCTGAACACCGATAAAAAATTTCTGGCCGATGCACCTGCCAATACATTTGTGCACATCGGCAATGGTACCAATATGGTGTATGTAGACCCCGATAACGACCTGGTGGTAGTGGCCCGTTGGATCGAGAATGGAGCGATGAATGATTTTGTTAAGAAAGTATTATCTGCTGTGAGAAACTAGTTGCTTTGCTAGTACGGATTAACCGTGTACAAATCATGCGACCCTGTTTTGCCGCGTAATTCCACACTGCCCCGCCAATGCACAATGAATGGATCAGAAACTTCCAGATGGTGTGCAACGCGCTCCGATACGATCAACTGCGAACCCACCTTACGGCACACGTCCAACATACGGGCGCATGCATTCAACACATCTCCATGGTAGACCTTGTGCTGACGCAGCACACCTAGCCGGGTAACGGCCACTTTACCCCCGTGGATGGACGCTTTGAAAGTGGGCACGCAACCAAATTTGTCCTCATAGAATGAAGTCCGTTTGCGCAAAGTGTTCTCAAAATCAAAAAAGAGAGACACCCCTTCAGCAGGTAAATGCCCACCCCACGAAAGCACTGCCTCATCGCCCACGTATTGGTAAACGGTGGCCTTGTATTTCCTTACACTCAGCGAAAGGTCGGCAAAGCACGCTCGTAACAATTCGCTGTAGCGGATGTGACCCAGTTCCTCGGCCAGCCTGGTAGAAGAATTCAGATCAAGGAAAAGAAAGATTCGCTCCTCCTCACGCGGAATTCTTCGCAAGCAAGCTTTCATCTTCTCAAAACCAACCCTCAAAAAGGCAAGTTTTTCAGCTCTGGCAAAGGTCTGTGTGGGGGCTAAGGTCGTCATCATCGTAAGGTCCGTCTTCTGTCTTTAATTGGATTGTTCAACAGCAAGACAACGCAATGCCATGTAACCCCTATCTGGGTCCACTCTTTTTTTATAACCCAAAAGTGCGTGTAGCTGTTCATGTTCACCTACCCTCTACCCGTAAAACCAATGTGTACACCTCTTGTCCACACATTTGATCGTTACCCAGTAGGTCGTCTTCGTATGCAAGAGAAATTTACTTTCAACCATTATGAATAAATTTCTCCTTGTGTGGCTGTGCAGCATCCTGCTTTGGAATTGTGCAGACCGGTCTGAAACTCCTATAAAAAACGGTAGGCTTTCGTTTAGTCTGGCAAAAAAAGAACCTGCCGGGGGCAGAAAACTTAACCAAGGCGAACAGCCCAAAGCAGTAAGGTTATCCATCCTCACGCACAGTGGAGAGTGGGCTGCAGAGCACCGCATATTGCCCTTGCTTAAATTTGGATCGGGCTACGTAACGGAGAGTATTGAACTACTGCCAGGCACTTACGCGGTTACCGAATTCCTGGTGCTCAATGAAAACAACGAAGTAATCTACGCCACCCCGCTGGAAGGTTCGGACAGGGCAGTCGAGGTAGAGCAACCCTTACCTCTATTCTTTGATGTACAGCAGGACATTAGTTCAGAGGTGACTTTACAAGTGGTACCGATACAAGCAGATGAAGACCCGGAATCCTTCGGGTACGCCAACTTTCGTTTCGAGATCGTTAACAAACAACCGGGCGGCATTGTGTTCCATTTTACTGCTTCCATTCCGGATGCATATACCACAGATGGGCTTGATTCTGCCTTTATCGTTTTCACCAAACGAACGGAAGAAAAGGTTGTTCGGCTCAACCTAAGCATTACGAGTCCGGTGGAAGCCATGGGCCGTGTGACGTACCCCGTGTTAGACCTTGGTGAGACAACTTACTGGCCGGATTGGCAAATGACCGTGCATGCTTTTTACGAAGTAACAGATGAGGTGGAGGCCAATGCACATATTAACGAACAGGTAGTGGAGTTCGCAACGGTACCCATACGGCACGAAACGGCTTCGATCCGACTGAGCGAAAGTGAATTTTCGTTGGCTGATAATAACGGCACCTATGTATCGTACGACCCCAGTCACATTCATAGCCGTAACGTTGCCCATTTGCCGGACGCCACGCATGCCTTTCACATCATTGCCAGCAATGATTTATGCGAAGCGGAAGTCACCTATCGCACCTATAGGCATGCGTATATATTTCTCGGGGAGAAATATATCTGGAACGATGGCGCCTATGACGCCTACCGGTATTTTTCGGTAGACGAATTACAACCTGGCATATACCACACAACTACAGAATTTGCCGACATGTGTCCGGAAGACCGGACGGGTTTGATGGGATATCTTTACATCATCATGGCAGAAACGCCAGACATCCAACGTGAATGCCTGTTGGTGTGGCTGGCTGATAACCCGGGCGAATACAGCGATGGCCGAACAAAAAACACCAGGGGTACATTCAAAGTGCTTCCGGCCAACCAGCTTTCGTTACTTAAAAGCAAAGCCAACGGTTAGAAAACCTAAGTCTTCCTGCTGTGCCTTGTTAAGAGTGAACAGGAAGACTTAACATCGTTAACACAAAGTTTCCATTCTACCCGTACAAACGTATCGTTCTATTTTGCGATCTTCGTACAAGCAAACTACCACCTCATGAAAACGTTATTTTCTTGTCTGGCCATCGTTCTGTTGGCCGCTTGTGCCCAACCACACTACACCTACCATTTCGATAAGCATAACTATAATGCAGGCTTAAAAGCACAAAGCAAGGAAGCACTATCTGAGCCTGAGCCATTGCAAGCTCTAACGGCAAGCGTTGCAAAAAAAACAGCAGTGGTGGCATCACCTGCTCTCTTAACGCCCTTGGTACCTGTTAAGGAAAGCAAGGTACTGGAGAAACCCGGGGCTACCACCACACGAAAAGAATTACGACAAAATCTGAAGGAAACTATCCGCGAATACAAGCAGGTTATCAAACAACAAAGCGCAGCAGAAAAGCCGACCGCTCGCGAAGGCAAAACATCGGGCATGGCCATTGCCGGGTTTGTATGTGGTGTCATGGCCCCAATAGCTTATATTCTTTTTCTGCCATTAGCGATACTAGCTGTCGTGTTCTCAGCAATTGGCCTCAAGCAAACCCGTAGGAATCCGGAACTCCGGGGGCGCGGTTTGGCGATAGCAGGATTGGTATTGGGTATTCTGGAATTAACTGCCCTTTTGATTGTCGTTCTTTTAATTGTGAGCTTGTTTGCGAGTGGCTGGGAATAAAGGTGATTACTTGCCCAATAACTTCAACAAAACTAACCTAAATAAAAACCAAAACAGCGCGTATCTTTACGCGTCTACATGTCGCGCAAGCAATACTTAATCATCGTTCTACTGCTGGGTGCGCTCTCTACCGTCAGCCCATTTTCTATCGACATGTATCTGCCCGGTTTTCCGGCCATGGCCAAAGACCTGGACACCACCATCGCACAAATCCAACTTTCGCTCACCGCTTATTTAATTGGTATTGCGGCCGGTCAGCTTCTCTACGGCCCGCTACTCGACCGGTTTGGCAGAAAGCCACCATTGTACGTAGGCTTGTTGGTGTACATTGTGAGTTCGGTTGGCTGCGCGTTCTCCACTTCCATCGAATCGTTGATGGTCATGCGTTTTCTCCAGGCACTGGGCGGCTGTGCGGGTATGGTGGCCGCGCAGACACTGGTGCGCGATTTATTTCCCCTCAACAAAATGGCGCAAGCCTTTTCCTCTATCACATTGGTTATTGCTGTGTCGCCCATGATCGCACCCACGGTTGGCGGATACTTAACCACGGCATGGGGCTGGCCCTCCGTTTTCTGGACACTCGCAACGCTTACCCTACTTATTGTAGCGGGCATCTACTGGCTGTTGCCGGAAGGAAAAACAGCGGACACATCGCTTTCGCTGAGGCCCAAGGCCGTATTGAAGAATTTCTATGGCGTTACCAAAGAACCACAGTTTATTATTTACACGCTGGCTGGCGGCATCGCCATGTCGGCACCCTTTGCCTACATAGCCGCCTCGGCCGATGTATTTATGAATGTGTACGGATCGAGTGAGCGCGAATACGGGTGGATATTCGCCATCGTTGCTTCGGGCATCATCGGCACCGCCCAATTAAACCATCTGCTATTGAAAAAATTTACCAGCCAGCAATTGGTTAAATACACTTTATTCTACCAGACCATTATGGGAACTTGCCTGATAGCCGGAACGTGGGCAGGTTGGTATGATAAGTGGACATTGGTAGCGATGGTTTTTCTTTTCCTCGCGGGCCAGGGGTTAACAGGCCCGAATAGTTCGGCCTTGGCTTTGGCTCCTTTTTCCCGCCATGCAGGCAGTGCGGCCTCTTTGTTGGGAAGCTTCCGCATGACCATCGGTGGATTGGTGTCTGTTTGGGTAAGCGCCTGGCATGATGGAACCGCACTGCCTATGGCAGTTACGATGGTGACGTGTGTATTGGCCGGTCTTACTATGTTGGGATCGGGAAAGGTGGTGATTCGCCACCGCGCACGCAAAAAAGAAATTGCAGAAAAACCCCAGGTGCTGATGTAAAAAGTTGCTTCACTTAAAACAAAATGGCGTGCGATTGGTTTATCTATTATAGATAAACCAAAACTTAAATCATGTTATCTCAACTCGTTTACGTAAGCAACCGCAAACCTTCATGTACCGAAGCAGAAATCGAAAAAATTCTGGCTTCGTGTAAGAAAAACAATCCGCCTCTTAACATCACAGGGGTTTTGTTGTATTCCGATACCAAATTTATTCAATTGGTAGAAGGTGATGCCAAAACCATCATGTCATTGTACGACAAAATCAAGACCGATCCGCGTCATGGCAACCCGATGATGATTTCTTATGGACCTATTCAGGAAAAATCTTTCCCAAGTTGGCACATGGGCACCAAGAAAATTGGAAGCCAGGAGATTGAATACAAAACCGACATCAGCAGTGAAGACAAAACCATGTTTACCAATGTGCTGAGCGGCAAAGAACAAGACGGCCAGCGCGTGCTGAACCTGTTGAAGAAGTTCTTCTAACTGGTAATATCAGTCTGCGGGTTCAGTTATCTTTAGAGTAAATCTCTCCCTTTGAAGGAAAACGAATTTTACGCAAGTACTCGCCTGGCATGGAGGCATTGGCTCAAAACCAATCACCGCCAACAGCCCCATGTTTGGCTTATCATTTATCACAAAAAATCTTCCACGCCCAGCGTGTACTACGATGAGGCCGTGGAAGAGGCTTTGTGTTTTGGCTGGATAGACAGTAAGCCCAACAAAAGAGATGGCGAGAGCTACTATCTCTTCTTTGCCCCACGCAAACCCAAAAGTGTGTGGAGTAAAATCAACAAAGAGCGCGTGGCACGGCTGATTGAAAATAACCAAATGACGCCTGCGGGCCGGGCGGCCATAGACGTAGCGAAGAAGAACGGCTCATGGACGGTGTTGGACGCCATTGAAGAATTGACCATGCCTGCCGTTTTGAATAAGGCTTTTGCCGGTAGTAAAACAGCCTTAAAAAATTTCGAAGCTTTTCCTCCCGGTGTGAAGAAAGGAATTTATCAATGGATTATTTCGGCCAAAACAGAGCCTACTCAAACCAAACGCATTACGGAAACCGTAACCCTTGCGGCTAATAACATACGCGCCAACCAATGGCGCAAATAATGATTGGCTGGCAGCACTCGTTTGCATGTAATATTTTGCAGAATCAGCAGGCGCCAACAAAAAATTGGTTAGGCGGTGGGTCATGGCCAACCCACTGATTTTTAGTACCTTTGCGCCTTTATTTTTGATAGCTACATGATCGCAGCAAACAATCTTTCGCTTCAATTTGGCAAGCGCGTTTTATTCGATGAGGTGAACATCAAGTTCACTGGCGGCAATTGTTATGGCGTAATAGGCGCCAACGGAGCAGGCAAGTCTACCTTTCTCAAAATTCTTTCGGGCGATATTGACCCTACACGGGGCAATGTAAGCATTGAACCAGGCAAGCGCATGGCGGTGTTGCGTCAGAATCACTATGAATATGATGAGGTATCGGTGATTGACACAGTAATGATGGGCCACAAGAAGCTGTGGGATCTGATGCAGGAGAAAGATGCCATCTATGCCAAGCCCGATTTCTCGGAAGCAGACGGCATTCGCGCCTCGGAACTGGAAGCTGAATTTGCTGAGATGAATGGCTGGAACGCACAAAGCGATGCCGCTGCCTTACTAAGTGGTTTGGGCATAACAGAAGCCGACCACTACAAGTGGATGAAAGAACTGAGCGGTAACCAGAAAGTACGTGTGCTCCTGGCCCAGGCAATTTTTGGTAACCCCGATATTCTAATTCTCGATGAACCTACCAACGACCTCGATATTCACACAGTAAGTTGGTTGGAAGATTTCCTGCTGGATTTTAAGAACACGGTGATTGTGGTTTCGCACGACCGTCACTTTCTTGACACGGTGTGTACACACATTGTGGATATCGACTTTGGTGGCATTCGTCTGTTTACCGGTAACTATACGTTCTGGTACCAGTCGAGCCAGTTAGCGTTGGCCCAGCGCGCGGCTGCCAACAAGAAAGCAGAAGAAAAACGAAAAGAGCTCACTGAATTTATTTTGCGTTTCAGTGCCAACGTTTCAAAATCGAAGCAGGCCACTAGTCGCAAGAAGTTGTTGGAGAAAATAAACGTAGACGACATTCAGCCGTCTAACAGAAAATACCCGGCCATCATTTTCCAGCAAAAGCGTACGGCTGGCGACCAGATATTGCAGGTGGAAAGTCTTAGCTACTCACTTAACGGAACACCTTTGTTTCGCAACCTCGACTTCTTTGTGAACAAAGGCGATAAGATTGCCGTACTCAGTAAAGAAAGCATCGCCATTACTTCATTGTTTCAAATACTGGCCGATGAACTGAAGCCAAGTAGTGGTGAATACAAGTTCGGGCAAACCATTACCAAGGCCTACCTGCCTTCTAATAACGAAGCTTATTTCCAATCGAACGACAACCTGGTAGACTGGCTGCGGCAATTTGCAGAAGAAGAGAACAAAGACGAAGTATACATTCGTGGCTTCCTCGGCAAAATGTTGTTCTCTGGTGAAGAAGTGTTCAAAAAATGCAGCGTACTTTCCGGTGGCGAAAAAATGCGTTGCATGATTTCGCGCATGATGCTGGCGGGCGCCAACCTGCTGATTTTGGATGAACCCACGAACCACTTAGACCTTGAATCTATCACCGCATTTAACAATGCGCTGAAAGACTTCCCGGGCACGGTATTGTTCACTTCGCACGACCATGAATTTGTAAACACGGTGGCCAATCGCATCATTGAGATTACACCGAACGGCTTCATCGATAAGTTGATGACGTACGATGAATATATTGAAAGTGAAAAAGTGGCTGAACAGAAAGAGGCACTCTACGCCTGATTGGCCTAAACATTTCTGGAATACAGTGAGGCAATCTTAACAGATGCCTCATTTTTTTATCTTTACAAAACATGCAGGTGCAGCACTTTCCTATCCTCGGCATCCGTAAAGAAACGGACGATACAAAGACATTCGTTCTAAAGGCTCCCAACGACTTTCACTACTTGCCCGGTCAATTTCTTACTGTGGTTCGCCCTTCCGGCAAAGGAGAAGTGCGAAGACAATATTCATTTTCCTCCCACCCACGATTGGATGAACACCCCACCATTACTGTAAAAAGAATCGACAACGGAGCATTCTCTCGCTGGCTCTTCGATGAAGCACAGCCTAGTAATGTGATCGAGGCGGCCGGTGTTTCAGGGTTGTTCACCTTACCAGCCGACACCACCGGATTAAAAAAGATTATTTTTATTGCGGCCGGTAGTGGCATAACACCGATCATGTCGTTGATCAAAGAGGTGCTGCACTTCCATCCACACCTGCAAGCCGTTCTCATATACAGCAATCGCTCTACTTCAAACACCATCTTTTTGGATGATCTGAAACAACTTCAAACCAAATTCTCCTCGCGCCTGGTCATTGAATGGCTTTTCAGCAACGCTCAGAACCTGCTCCGCGCCAGGTTGAATCGACTTCTGCTGGAAGCATTTTACAGTCAGTACGTGAGCGATCCTGCGCGCACCTTGTTTTTTGTTTGCGGCCCGGAAGACTATCGGGAAATGGTTACGGTTACCTTGTTAACGGAAGGGGTACCGGCCCATCATGTACGCGGAGAGATATTTCATTCGCCCCCGCAAGAAAACCCACCACAACCGCCCGATAAAAAAGAACACACCGTAAAGGTTATTCTGAAAAGCGAGACACATAGCCTCAAAGTAAAATACCCTGTCACCATACTGCAGGCCGCACAACGCCTGAACTTAGCTATTCCCTATAGCTGCGAAGCCGGACGCTGTGGTGCGTGTGCAGCCACCTGCCTGAAAGGTGAAGTCTGGATGAAAAGAAATGAAGTGCTGCTTGACAGTGAGATTGAAAAAGGAAGAGTACTTACCTGCACCGGCTACCCCATAAAAGGGGATGTAGAGTTGTTATTTTAGAAAAAAAGTTTCGGAAGCAACCTTTTCAACATCGCCAACATCTTAATTTATAGATGTTGCTGTAACCTTATTTCATTTTGCCAGTCTCTTATTCTACAAGCAAGCCCACGTACTCAGCCTATGATCACCAACACGCTCCTCACCGCCTGGCGCAGTCTCAAGAAAAACAAATTTTTCTCCTTTCTTAACATTGCCGGTTTGGCCATCGGCATGGCAGTATTTCTTTTGATTGCACAGTATGTTCACTTCGAGCGAAGCTTCGAAAATTTCATACCACAAGCTGATAACATCTACCGTGTAAAGCTCGAGACTTACCTGAACAAAGAATTGGTCATTGCCAGCGCGGAAAATTACCCGGGTGTAGGTCCGTCTCTCAAGAACGAATTTCCAGAAGTAAAATCGTTTGCCCGTCTTTACAACCTGGGTTATAAAAACAACGTCATCATCACCAACGAGGATGCCCAACCCAACCCCATCGCTTTCAAGCACCGCAGGTTTCTCTATGCCGATTCTTCCTTCCTGCCTATGATGGGCTATGAAATGGTTCAAGGCGATGCACGCACCGCACTGGCAGAGCCACACACAGCCGTTGTTTCCGATGTGTATGCGCGCATGTATTTTGGAAATGATGACCCCATAGGAAAAAATTTGCGCCTGCAAGACGATGACTACAACAATGAATTGGTAAAGGTAACGGGGGTGTTCAAGGCACTTCCCGCCAACACCCACCTGAAGTTCGATGTGCTGTTTTCTTACAAAACACTCTTTGCACGTGGAGAGTGGGCCCCGGGAAGATACGATCAGAGCTGGCAACGAAAAGACATGTACACGTTTGTGGAGTTATTGCCGGGCACTGATGCCAAAGCGTTGGAAAGCAAACTGCCCGCTTTGGTTACCAAATTCAAGCCAGGAAATGCAGAGCGAAACCTGGAAGATATTCTCACACTTCAACCCCTGCGCGGCATTCACCTTACCTCTAACCTGGCAGAAGAACCCGAAGCCAATGGTGATGAACGGATTGTTTCATTTCTCGCCATGATAGGAATTTTCGTGCTGGTGATTGCGTGGATCAACTACGTGAATTTGTCAACAGCCAAAGCTATGGAACGCGCTCGCGAGGTGGGTGTGCGGAAGGTAATGGGTGCGTTCCGTTTTCAATTGATGCGGCAATTTCTGGCAGAGGCGGCATTCGTAAACCTGATTGCCGTTGCAACGGCTTGGGCAATGGTAGCGGGTGTGCTTCCAGCTTTCAATTCTATTTCCGGTCTCGCGCTAGATGTTTCCTATTTGTTTACTGGTTGGTTTCTGGCAGCCATCCTTTTGTTATGGGTAATGGGCACACTGCTGTCTGGCTTCTATCCTGCCCTGGTTTTATCTTCTTTCAAACCAGTGTCGGTTCTAAAGGGAAAGTTGAAGAACAGTGCTCGTGGTATCTTGTTGCGTAAATCGCTGGTGGTAGTACAATTCATGGCTTCTGTTGCATTGATTGCCGGTACGTTCATCGTATATAATCAGTTAAACTATATGATGAAACGCGATATCGGCATGAACATAGAGCAAGTGTTGGTGGTAGAGCGGCCCGGCATTTCCTCGCGCGATCGTAACGCATTTAATTCGGCCATCGATGTTTTTCGTGATGAAGTGAAAAAGAACCCGGATGTGCAAAGCATTTCGGCCTCGGTTACCATACCCGGAAAACAGAGGGAGTACAAAGCAGTTGTAAAAAAATATGGCGCCCCCGATGAAGACCAGGTTACCGTACGCTTTAACAGTATGGACTACGATTTTCTGGATGTCTTTAAAATGAAAGTAATAGCCGGTCGCGCATTTTCTGAAGAATTTACCACCGATCCGGACACAGCAGTTATTATAACTGAATCTACCGCCAAAATGATGGGCTTCACTAACCCAGAGGAAGTTATAGGGCAAACGTTGGCTATTACCGCTTTTCAATGGAATCCTATCGTGGTGGGTGTGGTCAACGATTACCACCAGGTATCGCTGAAGAAAGCGCTGGATCCAACGGTTTTTTACTGCACCAAATATGGTGGCGAGTTTTACTCTTTGCGCATTCGTACGAGCAACGTCTCCCAAACCATCGCCCATGTGCAGCAATCATGGGAAAAAGCATTTCCGGGTAACCCGTTTGAATATTTCTTTCTGGATGATTTCTTCAACCAGCAATACGAAAATGAAAGAAAGTTTGGAAAACTATTTACCACGTTTGCGGGCCTTGCAGTTATTGTAGGTTGTCTGGGGCTTTTTGGTCTGTCTGCCTATACCGCCACGCAGCGAACAAAGGAAATTGGCATTCGAAAAGCATTGGGTTCTTCAGAAGGGGGCATCTTCTTCCTACTCTCGCAAGAGTATGTAAAGTTGGTGGCACTCTCCATTCTTTTGGCTACACCCGTGGTGTGGTGGGTAATGAACAACTGGATGCAAGGATTTTCTTACCGAACGGAAATTCCCGTGTACATTTTTGCAGTTGCGGGTATTATGGTGCTGTTGATTGCCTTGCTAACTGTGAGCTTTCAAACATGGAAGGCCGCACGCATCAACCCGGTGGATTCCTTGCGCTACGAATAAGAAAAAATCTGAAACTCAGTATTCCACATTCGTCATTCCACATTCGATATTGCTACTCTACATGCCCATCATGACGAAGGCACCCCAATAGTAGGGTTCCTTGTATTTGGTCATGAGTTGTTGCTGCGCCTGCTTAAAAGCTTTATGCTTATTGCCGGTCTTCACCCAGTTGTTGTAGAACTGACTCATCAATTGTTGCGTTGCTTCGTCATCTACCTTCCACAAACTCATGATCAAGGCATTGGCGCCCGCTACTTGAAAAGCGCGTTGCAGTCCGTACACGCCTTCACCTGCTTTCACATCGCCCAAGCCGGTTTCGCAGGCACTTAAAATAATCAGGTCAGTGCCATTCAGATCCAGGTTCATGGCCTCGTAGGCAGTAAGCACACCATTGTCGTTGCTGCTCAGATTAACAGAGGCAGTACCACTCATGGTTTGGGCCGCACCACTCAATAACAAACCCGACCGAAGCAACGGATTCTCTTGTGCGTTTTCAAGGGCCACGCCTACGGCTGCACCTTCCTTCACTTCACTGTCTTTTAGAAAATATCCGTGTGTGGCAATATGCATCAGTGCGGGCGCCTTTACTGTTTTTAACAGGGCCTCGGTGGCTTCCTTCTGCAGCACTTGTTTGGTGGTGTAGCCGTTGGCTTTCAACACTTTGTTAATCCCTTCAATCTCCACTTTGGTACCGGGCAATGCAGCCACACTCGTGCCTCCATAGTCAGGAAAGCCAAGCAGAAATGCATCTTTTCGGGGTGGCCCGGCTTTACGCGATTTGATACCCAACAAGTCTTTAGAATTACCCAACATCACCAAATCGTATTGCGACAACACGTAGGCACCGTTGGTCGTTTTCAGTGTATTGAGATTGATCTGGTTGTAAACACCATCAGCTGAAATATATATTGTTTTTTTACCTGTCAATGCCGGCTCCATCTTGGCCCAGTATTGCTGGTACGAGTATTCATCGGCAATCTTTTGTTGAATGGCATTACGATAAAATTTGGCGTAGCGTGTATCCAACTGCGCTCCATTCTCCATCAGTACCCATTGTGGTTGTTCCATGTTGCGGGTAAGTACCAGCGCCACATACTTGGAGTCTGCCGTGAAATCCTGATCGTAGTTTTTTACTTGGATAATTTCCACCACCGCTTCCTGGTCTGTAAGCACATCGCGTATTTCTTTATAGTTCACCTTTTGCGTGGCATAACCGGCAGAGAAATCTTTCGATCGCTCCGACAAAGACTTTTCCATTCTATTAGCCGCTTGTTCCATCGAATCGAGGTTAATCTTCTGCTCTCGGATGTCTTCCTTCGAAAGCGAGTAGTAACGTGCCAGCGATTCTTTCTGGTCGAGCCAGGTGAGGTAATCTTTAATAAGCGCCTGGTTGCCGCTTCTCAGAATGGCGTTCTTCACTTTGCTAGTGGCATTCAACAACAGGGCTTTGGTGGCAGTTTGGTAGTCGTACACATCTTGCACAATGGTGGGCCGTGCTTCGCGTGCTTCAACAGCAAAGTTGTAAAAGCGCTGAAAACGGGGAAAAGTAATGTCCCAATACTTGGTCTTCTCGGCCTCGCTCATGGGCGGAAAATAAGTGTTGATGAAGTCGAGCGTTTTATCCATCACCACCTTATAGTGATTATATGATTTCTCCCACTGCTGCATCTTCCAATACAATATGGCCAATTCCTCGCGCGAGCGGGCATAGTCAGGATGGTTGGGACCCAATGTTTTTTCTCTGATCTCCAACGCACGCACCAACAACGGCTCGGCTTCAGCGTAACGCTTCTGTATCCGGTAGAACCATCCTTGATCACCAAGTACTTTGGCATACCCGGGGCTTTCCTCACCAAATTTAGATTTATAAACTGCCGCTGATCTTTTCAGGTAATCTTCTACTTTGTCTGGCTTATTCATCTGCACATAAAGCAAAGCCAGGTTATTGAGCACGCCTGCATAGTAAGGGTTAGATGAGCCCAGGCCTTTTTCCAATTTTAAATAGATGGCTTCGGCCTCTGCAAACTTGCCGGTTTTTTGATAGAGTAACGCCAGGTTGGACTGAAAGCCAACAGTGTTCTTCAAGCTTTTCTTCTTGGCAGCTTCCATAATACCAACCACTTGCAACAGGTTGGCGATGGCTTCCTCATAGCGCCCTACTTCGGCCAGCAAAATGGCTTCGTTATTTAATACAATGGCATACTCCTGGCTCTGTGGCCCCACTACCTCTTTGGCAATGGCGGCTGCCTCTTCAAAATCTTTTTCTGCTTCGTTGAAAAATGCGAGCTCCTGGTAAAGCACGGCACGGTTGTTAATGGAAGCAGCATAGCCATAACTTTTCTCGCCCAATGTTTGAGCTCGCATATCCAGCGCTTGTTCCGTGTATTGCGAGGCCGTGTTGTATCTACCCAAGGTAGCATACAGCAATCCCAGGTCAGAAAAAACCTTGCTGTAGTTAATATCGTTGGTCAGGCCTTCGCTTTCGTAGGCTGCCTGTGCCAGTAGAAAATAATATTCAGCGGCCTTGAACTTACGCACCTCGTATAATTTTTTTGCCGTGTTTAAAATATCGCGGCATCGCTGTGCGGGCGTTTTAGTGTTGTCGTCTTTCAGCAAAAGGTTAGAACCTGTGTACAGCGCTTTGGTGGTGGCCTCATCGCTGTCGCGGATGTCCATCATGCCCGAATTATCGATTACAGAAATGGCGTAGTTAAAATCGGTAGAGTCAATTCTGTCGCGCTCAGCATCGGCCTTGCTGGCAGCCTTGTCTTTCAATGCGGCTTTTCCCTTATCCAACCGTTCTTTTAAGAATCCACCTACTTGTGCCGAGGCGGTGGAGAAAAAAATCGTGAACAGGCCCAACAAGAAATAGCGCATAACGAAAGTTTGGTTTGTGAATGTAAAAGTACAAAGGTGCGAAAACATCATTCAAAAATCGTTCCGCTCCTTAATCGTAAAAATCTGCCTGGGGGTTGCGTTAATTGTGCTCCTCGAAATCGATGGCTTCAAACTCAGAAAATGGCTCATGAAACTCGCTGATATCCACAGGTTTTATGAACTCGCAGACTTTCGAAGCGCGCATCCATAGATCCTGCACCGCAGCATTGTAGTGGGCAGCCTCAATGGCCTCGCGCGATTTCCACTCAAATATCTCGACAATACAGCCGCTTGCCGAACGCATCACTATAGGCTTACGATTGGTAACAAAACCTTCGCCCCGCAAAATGGGGAGGTGATGCCGCACAATGTCGAGCACTGCCGCCTCCTGATCACGAAAGGGTTTATAAGCCACAACCACAATTCTGCCCATGGGGTTAGGGGTTCAGGCTATGAAGTTAATGCCAAAATAGCAAGAAGAAAAACGAGTGATGGCTTACTTTCGAAACCATGCATAACAAACAAATGCCTTATTTTGCCATTGTGAAATTACACAAGTCCACCTCGCAGGCGGTGATCGATTCGCTTACCCAGATTTTTGCTGAAAATCGCTATGCCGATAAGGTGATTGAAAAAGTACTGAAGCAAAACCCCAAGTGGGGTGGGCGCGACAGGCGGTTTATTGCGGAGACCACTTACGACATTGTTCGCTGGTATCGTCTGCTCAAAGAAGTTACGCAGGCAGAACCACACGACTTCTGGAAACTTTTGGCAGCCTGGTGTATGTGGCGCGAATGGGAGCTTCCCCCTTGGGATGAATTCAAACACATGACGGCCACCGGCTGGAAGGAAAGATGGCTGGCAGCGCAGAAGGTTCGGAAAATACGCGAGTCGATACCCGATTGGCTCGATGAGATGGGTGAAAAGGAATTGGGTACCGCTTGGGATGCTGAGCTGGCTGCATTGAATGAGCAGGCCCCGGTGGTGTTGCGCACCAACACATTTAAAATAAATCGCAAAGATTTGCTGAAGGTGCTGGATGCACAACAAGCGGAAACAGAAATTATCCCCCGCTACAAAGACGCACTGTTGCTGAAGCACCGGCAAAATATTTTTCAGTTGCCTGCTTTTCGCGATGGGTTGTTTGAGGTGCAAGATGCAGGCTCGCAAGAAATTGCGCCCTTCTTGCGGGCAGAGCCAGGCATGCGGATTATCGATGCCTGTGCGGGTGGTGGAGGTAAGACTTTACACCTGGCAGCGCTTACGCAGAACAAGGGCCGCATTATTGCCATGGACACCGAAGAGTGGAAGCTGGAAGAGTTAAAGAAGCGCGCACGCAGAGCAGGGGCTACCAACATTGAAGTAAGAGTGATTGACTCTTCGAAAGTAATAAAGCGATTGGAAGGGGAAGCCGACCGGGTGCTCTTAGATGTGCCCTGTTCAGGGCTGGGCGTGTTAAAACGAAACCCCGATGCCAAATGGAAGCTGACTCTTGAATTTGTTGACAAGATCAGGGAGATGCAACAAAAAATCTTGTCGGAATACAGCGCCATGGTGAAGCCGGGCGGCTACCTGGTTTACTCTACGTGCAGTCTGTTGCCCAGCGAAAACGAAAAGCAGGTACAAACCTTTCTCGAAAACAACCCTTCCTTTCAATGGGTGGAGGAAAAGAAAATACTTCCTTCGCAAGGGTTTGATGGATTCTACATGGCGCTGCTGCAACGCTTGCGCTAAGTGCTACCGCAGCGGAACATACACTACTCTCTTTGTATCAAAAAAATCTTCCTCAAAAAAATCAGTAAGGTTGTAAATGCTATACGGGCGTTTCAACTCGTCCATCTCTTCCTCCAGGTCTCCCCCCTTCAGGTAAAGAATGCCATTGTCGAGCTCATGCAGCGATTTCACTTTCGATTTATTGCTCACCCAATTGTGAAATTCCTTCATGCGCGTTACTGCGCGGCTTACTACAAAGTCGTAGCGGCCGCGAATCAACTCACCCCGCGTTTGCTCAGCCTTCACGTTGGTAAGGCCTAGCGCTTTGGTAACTTCCTTCACCACCGTAATTTTCTTGCCGATGGAATCCACCAGGTGGAATTGTGTTTTGGGAAAAAGGATGGCCAGCGGAATGCCTGGGAAGCCGCCACCTGTACCTACATCCAACACATCGGTGCCTGGCTTAAAGGCACACACTTTGGCAATAGCCAGCGAGTGTAACACATGGTTGGTGTAAAGATTATCTACATCCTTGCGCGAGATTACATTTATCTTCTCATTCCAATCGCGGTAGAGCGGCCCCAGTTGCGCGAACTGTTCCTTCTGCTTTTCGGTAAGCTGGGGAAAATACTTTTCGATAATGGAAGAATCTTGCACCGTGTTTTTAAATTTGTTGAAATGGCCATTCAAAAATAATGAATACATCGCTACTACCCCGTTTAATCTTCACTTTCATTGTAGCTACCCTATTTATGGCCGCTTGTTCGCACAAGCCGGCAAGCAGCGAAAAGGCCTCCTTACAGCAACGCATCGATTCGTTACTTGGTCACGCTCCTGACTTCAGCGGAGTGGTGTTGGTGGCAGAAAAAGGTAAAACCATTTACCACCGGGCATTTGGCTACAGACACTACCCCAGCCAAAGTCTCAACGACACCTCTTCCATCTTCGAACTGGCATCGGTATCGAAGCAGTTTACTGCCATGGCTATTATGCTTTTAAAAGAGCAAGGTCTGCTGCAATACGATGACCTGTTGGAGAAATATATTCCGGGGCTGCCTTACCCAGGTATTACCATTCGCCATTTGCTCAATCACACATCAGGCCTGCCCGATTACCAGGCGATTATGGATCAATATTGGGATAAAACCAAAGTAGCGGGGAACAACGACAATATCGCCTTCCTGCAAAAGTATCAGCCGCTCAGAAACTTCGAGCCTGGTGCCCGTTACGAATACAGCAACACAGGCTATATGCTGCTGGCCAGTGTGGCAGAAAAAGTAACTGGTGAAGACTTTGTCAGCTTCTGTCGTTCAAAAATCTTTCTGCCGCTGCAAATGACACAAACTCACATTCGCACATTAGAGGAAAAGAAGAAACTGCCTACGATGGCTTGGGGACACCTTTGGGTGGAAGAAAAAAAGCAATACGTTCAAGCCGATTCCTTTCCTGCATTCAACTACACCCTTTGGTTGGGTGCGCGCAAAGGACCCGGACGGGTAAGCGCTACCACTTCCGACTTGCTAAAGTGGGACCGCGCATTGCAATCAGAAAAACTTTTGTCAAAAGCTGCTTTACAAGAAGCTTTCTCACCAGCGCTTCTCAATAATGGCAGCACTTCACCTTATGGATTTGGATGGAGTTTAAGAACACACCCTACCTTGGGCACTATTGTAGAGCACACGGGCGATAATCCAGGCTATCAAACAAAGATTGTCCGTTATACCGACAGTCAGCAGTTGGTGGTGGTGCTTTGTAACAACGCACACAAGCAAATGGATACGTTGCTGAACAACATCGAAGTTCTACTCGCTCACTGACCCCGCACCGAAGTTATTCTTTGGTCTCAACGATCACCACCTTCTCCATCACATCGCCCGCGCGGATGGCATCAATCACATCCAGACCTTCGTACACTTTTCCAAAAACCGTGTGATTGCGATCAAGGTGGGCCGTGCTTTGCCTGCTGTGGCAAATGAAGAATTGGGAGCCGCCCGTATTGCGGCCAGCATGGGCCATAGAAAGTACCCCTCGGTCGTGGTACTGGTTTCCGCCTGTTAATTCACAAGGTATGGTGTAACCAGGGCCTCCGTTACCAATGCCATTGGGGCACCCACCCTGAATTACAAAGTTGGGTATCACCCGATGAAAGGTAAGCCCATCGTAAAAACCTTTGTTGGCCAGTGTAACAAAATTTTTAACTGTGTTGGGGGCATCCTCCTCGAAGAACTTAATCTTCATCACCCCCTTTTTGGTGTGTATTTCTGCGGTTTGCATGTTGTCTTTTTTTCGGGCGCAAGTTAACCCCGATTTTGGGTGAATGAAAATACCATACACAATACATTTATATCGCTGATTATGGTCTGGTATTGCCGTCATAGAACCAAACCGGAAGAAAATAAGCCTTACCTTTGTTGAATGTCGATCGAATCCAGCAAAGACTTGTTGCGCATGAAAGAGGTGAGCGAGGCTGTTGGCCTCACCCTCAAAAAGATGCGCGAATATGCCCAACCGGGAATGTCAACGTACGAGTTAGATGAGTATGGCGGTTCTATACTAGCGTCCTTTGGTGCACAGTCGGCACCCAAATTAACTTACGGTTTTCCCGGGTGGACCTGCATTAGCCGTAACCATGAAGTGGCCCACGGGCTGCCCTCGCGCAACCAGTTTCTTAAGGAAGGCGACCTGGTAAACATCGATGTTTCAGCAGAACTGAATGGTTATTGGGCAGACAATGGCGGTTCGTTTGTATTGGGTGAGGATACAAAAGGGCATAGCAAACTGGTAGATGCCTCCAAAAAAATCCTTGCAAGAGCCATAGGGCAAATAAAAGGTGGCGTGCGTATTGCCGAGTTGGGCAGGATGATTGAATCGGAAGCAAAAAAATCGGGCTATCGTGTTATCAAGAACCTGGTGGGCCATGGCATTGGCCGCAGCTTGCACGAGGCGCCCGAAGAAATACCATGCTTTTATGATCGGTACAATTACGGTCGCTTCCGCAAAAATTCAGTGGTGGCTCTAGAGACGTTTATTTCCACTGGTGCCACGCACGCCCACACGGCCCCCGATGGCTGGACGCTGACCACGCGCGATGGGAGTTTTGTAGCCCAGCACGAACACACGCTGGTAATTACGGATGGTGAGCCATTGATTCTGACAGAGGCCAATGCCATCTTGGATTGACATTTTAGACCGCTGATAAAAAGGCACTGTCATACCATCAGTCATTGCTTTAACTTGATTGAAAGTAATGAGGTTATGGCAGCTTTCAACCATGTTCTATTCAATATTGACGGCACCAATCAAAATACGTACGATGCCATCGTGATCGGATCGGGTATTTCCGGTGGATGGGCTGCCAAAGAACTATGCGAAAAAGGGCTGCGTACATTGGTTTTTAGAACGGGGGCGCAGCGTAGTACACAATAAAGACTATCCCACGGCAACACTTCATCCTTGGGAGCTGCCCCACCGCGGACATGTGCCTCAGCATTATCTCGATGAAAATCCCCTCATCAGCAAAGCCGCGGGGTTTGGAGAAGACACGCTTCATTTTTTTATAAAAGACAAAGATCATCCCTATGTGCAGGAAAAACCGTTCGATTGGATACGCGGCTACCAGGTGGGCGGCAAATCGCTTACCTGGGGGCGGGCCTGCCAGCGCTGGAGCAAGTATGAGTTTTCAGCACCAGAAAAAATGGGATACGGCTTGGGTTGGCCAATAGGGTACGATGATGTAGCCCCATGGTACAGTCATGTAGAGAAATTTATTGGAGTGTGCGGCCATACAGACGGAATTGAAGCCATGCCCGATGGGGAGTTTCTTCCTCCTTTTCAGTTGAACTGTGTGGAGTCGCACCTTCAACAGACCATCAAAAAAAATTACCGTAATCGACACCTTGTTCAGGCAAGATGGGCTCAATTAACCGAACCCAAAGAAATTCACCTGCAGCAAGGACGAGGGCAGTGCCAGGCACGCAACCTTTGTATGCGCGGTTGCCCCTTCGGTGGATACTTCAGTTCGGTGTCCTCTACGCTTCCCTGGGCAGAAAAAACCGGTAATCTTACCATCAGGCCTCATGCTGTCGTTCACTCTATCATCTTCGACAGTCAAAAAGAAAAAGCAACAAGCGTTCGCATCATTGATGCGCTTACTCATGAAGTAACTGAGTTTTTTGCAAAAATCATTTTTGTGAATGCATCGGCTCTCAACAGCTTATTAATACTTCTCAATTCTACATCTTCACGATTTCCGAACGGATTGGGCAACGACAATGGATTATTGGGCAGATACGTTGCTTTCCACAATTACAGAGCAGGATTAAGTGCCGAGATGCCGGGGTTTGAAGATAAATACTACAGAGGCAGAAATCCCACCGAACCCATCATTGCCAACTACAAAAACCTGGGTAAGCAGGAAACAGACTATGTAGGGGGCTATACCACTTTTACAGGCGCATACCGCGAAAGGGGAAGCGCTGAAAAGTTGGAGAGCGCCTGCGGTGCTGATATCAAAAAAACGATGGCTGAACCTGGCCCCTGGCGCATGTACATGTATATGCAAGGTGAAACCATTCCGAAAATAAATAATCACGTAAGGCTTAGTACTGAAAAGCAGGATCCGTGGGGCATCCCTCAACTCATTACCTCTGTAGACTATGATGACAATGATGAGAAAATGATAGGCGACTTTCTGAAAGAAAGTGAGGAAATGTTAACACTGGCTGGCGCGAAAAACATAGAAACATATGATACCCGCCAAGCACCCGGGCTTGACATTCACGAGATGGGTGGATGCCGGATGGGGCATGATCCACGCACTTCGCTTCTCAACGAATGGAATCAATTTCATCATTGCAAGAATGTGTTTGTTACCGATGGTGCCTGCATGACGAGTACCGGTAATCAAAGTCCCAGCATTCTTTATATGGCCCTTACCGCCAGAGCCGCCAATTATGCCGTGGAAGAAATGAAGAAGGGTAACCTCTAATGGTTATTTGCCGGGTGGTGCGTATTTACTCGCTGCATCGTCTGCCACCAGCACCCAATCCTGACCATAACCGGAAGTAGGAGGCACAAACTCCATAGTGGGCTTCTTTCGTATGCTGCCCATTTCCTTCACCTCACCGTTGCGCGGATTATACCAATAAACAAGTAACTCTTTACCACTGATTTTCCCCGTCTGCACCTGAATGGTATTACCCTGCGAAGAATAGGCAAATAGGTAATCTTTGCCACGGGTGGCTTGTGTGTGGTTGTTGTTTCCTCCCTGACTCAGTAAGAGCGACTGATCGGGAACGCGCTCAAAAATGGGCCGCGATTCCATGAGCTTTCTTAAGTATTTCATTTGAAGCGCTCCCGGCAGATCGAGCGCCACATACCATGGGTAGTTCGGTCCATTTATGGGTGTGCGATGAGGGGCATACATTTGCCAGATATCGTGACAGCCATAGGTATGACCAAAGGCTCCGGCAAATACTGCGAAGTAGGCATGCTTGCGTACATCATAAGCACTCGATGTACCTAAATCTTTTGCATTGAAACATACAGGGTGATCCTCATAGATAGTCTCACCGTCAATAACAGGCTTTACGGGCTGCCGTTGATAGGCCACCTGTAGGCGATCCCAAACCGGGTTTTCGCGGCAGTGGCCAGTTTGAAACATATTGAAATCCAACCAGGCATCCTGATGAAACCACTTAGATGAGCCACCGTCTTCTAAATTGTTGGGTTGCGGGTGAAATGTCATCAAAGCCTTATCGTTACCTCCTGCGCCCTCCATAATTCCCTCAGCCATAGCCCGCCAAACGGCTACATCCGCTTCGTTTCTCGGATTGCGATCGCCACCCAATATCCAAATAATGTTACTCTGATTTTTATACCGGGAACCCAGCCATTGGCCATACACCTTTGCGTTGGAAGCGTTAAAAATTTCCGGGCCGTTTCCCCACTTCTCTTTAAATAACTTGTCGCCCCAGGTAGGCAAAAGGCCCACGTACAAACCAAGTTCCTGGGCTTTGCGGATCACAAAATCCACGTGCTGAAAATAGGCTTCGCGCGGGCGGGCAGGGTCATCATTCTCCAGTGGAAGTTCCCCGTAAAAATTTGGCGTGTGTAAACCATCTAACTCGGCCAAAGCCACCGCTTGTATCACATTGAATCCATGGGTCGCCCTATGCCGAAGATACTTTTCCGCCTCCTCACGACTCAGGCGATGAAACAGCTCCCATGCTGTATCGCCCAGCCAAAAGAAGGGTTGACCTTCCTGAGTTTCAAGGTAACGACCATTGGCATTTACGCGGAGTTGCGCATGCGTGTATACGGCCAGGCTCATTCCCAGGCACAAACCAAACAAAACTTTCTTCATCTCAATAGCATTGTACACTAAAGTTACCAATTGCAGTGATCCACTTCAAACAAAAGGTGCTGGTAGTTGTAGAAACTTTCCACATCTTGCGCTTATAACCTTTCAGGAAGATGAGATTTATCAAAGGTTTCTTGCGAGTGCTCTACCAGGTGTGGGTATCGTTTGTGTTCACATTCTTTATGCTATTGTTTTTACCCGGCATTATCTTGCCTGGTTTTTTTGGTCCGCGTGCGGGGGCAGTAACATTCTTTTTTATGAAGTTGTGGTCGTGGGTCTTCAGCAAGCTGAATGTAATACCTTATCAGATGCTGAACCGAAACAACATAGAAAAAGGAAAGGCCTACATCTATGTGAGCAATCACACTTCTTTCTTAGACCTGCCTGGCATCGCCATGACGATACGTGGGCAATTCAGGCCCTTGGCAAAAAAAGAACTGCTGAAATTGCCCGTATTCGGGTGGATTACCCGTGTCACCTGCGTGGTAGTGGACAGAAGCAGTAATGAAAGCCGAAGGAAAAGTATGGACCACTTGAAGAAAATTCTCTCGCTGGGTATTTCTATCTTAATTTTTCCAGAAGGAACGCAAAACCGAACGAAAGAAAAACTGCAACCTTTTTATGATGGCGCTTTTCGCATTGCTGTAGAAACCCAAGAGCCCCTGTTACCCGTGGTAGTGGTGGGTGCGAATAAACTGATGCCTCCGGGAACTATTCCCCTCCGCCCGGGAAAAATTAAAATAGTAGTGGGCAAGGCCATTCCAACTCAGGGCTTAGGCCTTGGTGATGTATCTGCTTTGAAAGAGCAGGTTAGAAACGAAATGCTACGTATGCTGAGTGAGTACAGCGCTTAGTGATTGTTTTTTAGAAAGGATTGTTTAGCTAATTTTATGAGCATGGTACAGTCTATAGAAAATTACTCATTCTATTCCCTATGAAATGGTGGCTTTTGGTTTTTGCCGGAGGTGGACTGGGCAGCATGGCGCGTTACGGCATCAGCCGAGTGGTAACAACATTTTACGAAGGCTCTTTTCCATGGGCCACGGCAACATCCAACATTGTTGCTTGCCTGATATTGGGCATCATCATCGGTATGGCCGACCATCGGCAGCTGATGTCGCCTGAAGGTCGTTTATTTTGGGCTGTGGGGTTTTGTGGTGGCTTCAGCACCTTCTCTACCTTTAGCAGCGAAACCCTTTCATTGTTAGACCATGGCGCAAGTGCTACGTCCATTTTCTATGTGATAGGAAGCGTTCTGTTTTGCTTACTGGCCACGTGGCTGGGGCTGGTCATGGGTAAAATGCTGTGAGGCAAATTCCTGCCTATGCTATTTTTTCGGCATGAGTAAATAACGGAGTAACCTGTTCATGAAGAGGCTCTCCCAGCAGGTAAGTCAATGCCTCCACTTCTGAAGCGAACGGCTTGAAATTCGTGCGCGCCACCATGTTAAAACCTTTTAATATCATCATCTTGGGTTTGTTAAGACCCACCAGGGCATTGCGAAAAATGAGGTGGCGCACCAACTCCGCATTGCGCTCCATATGCCGCACATAGGCTGGCGTTGCATAAGTGTTGCTGAAACAGGTGAGAATGTATTGTGGTTCATTCTCATTCAAAATAACTTGGGTAGCCGCAGTGCCCAACTCCATCATTCCACTTTCGCGCAACCCCGTATAGTCAATACACAAAATGGATTTACCTTGTATGGTAACCTTGCGAATTCTTTCGTGAAGTTGAATGGATTGCACAGCGCTTACTCCTCACTATATAGCAAAATAAAAGCCCTCGGACTTTCGCCCGGGGCTTTCAATATTTTGATAGGCAAACCTACACCTTAATCTCCACATCCACACCGCTTGGCAATTCCAGCTTCATCAATGCATCTACAGTCTTAGCGCTGTTAGAGTAGATGTCTACCAGGCGCTTGTAGGTGCACAACTGAAACTGCTCACGCGACTTCTTATTTACGTGGGGCGAGCGGAGAACAGTGAATTTCTCCTTTTCGGTAGGAAGAGGAATAGGACCGCTTACAACGGCACCTGTTGCTTTTACCGCGCGTACAATTTTCTCCGAAGACTTGTCAACCAGGTTATGGTCGTAAGACTTCAATTTGATTCTGATTTTCTGGTTCATAATCTAAACGTCTTTTAGATATTATTTTGCGGCAAGAGCGCCTTTCACTTCCTCAATTACTTTGTCAGCCAAGTTCTTAGGCACCGGTGCATAGTGCGCAAAGGTTAACGATGCCGAAGCACGACCCGATGTAAGCGTACGCAAATCAGTAATGTAACCGAACAGTTCCTTCAAAGGAACATCGGCACGAATCAACTGGCCACCACCGCGGGTATCCATACCTTTCATGATACCGCGTCTTCTGTTCAAATCGCCAGTAACTGAACCCGTATATTCATCGGGGCAAACAACTTCTACTGACATGATAGGCTCCAACAGGATAGGCGAACACTTAGAGGCCGCTTCCTTAAAGCCAATGCGTGCAGCCAATTCGAACGACAGGGAGTCAGAGTCCACATCGTGGTACGAACCGTGGAACAAACGCACTTTCATGTTGTCGATAGGATAGCCTGCCAACGGACCGTTCACCATGGCCGATTGGAAACCTTTCTGCACCGCAGGGATGAATTCGCGAGGAATCACACCACCTACAATGTCGTTCACAAATTCCAATCCGTCCTTGTCGCCTTCCTTCAGTTCGCGAGGGCCAATCTCAAATACGATATCAGCAAATTTACCGCGACCACCAGTCTGCTTCTTATAAACTTCCTTATGTTCAACTGCCTTAGTAAGCGCTTCTTTGTAAGCCACCTGGGGCGCACCCTGGTTGATCTCTACTTTGAACTCGCGCTTCAGACGATCGATGATAATTTCAAGGTGCAGTTCGCCCATACCACGCAAAATGGTTTGGCCTGTTTCCTGATCGGTATGCACACGCAGGGTAGGATCTTCTTCTACCAACTTGGCGATTGCCATACCTAGCTTATCTACGTCTGCCTGCTTCTTAGGCTCAATGGCGTAACCGATAACCGGCTCAGGGAATACCATCGATTCGAGAACCACTTTACGCTTTTCATCGCAAAGGGTATCGCCTGTCTTAATATCCTTAAAACCTACCACTGCACCAATATCACCGGCAGGAAGTCTGTCTATTTGATTTTGCTTGTTCGCGTGCATCTGGAAAACGCGAGAGATGCGCTCCTTCTGCTCCGAACGTGAGTTGTACACGTAAGAGCCAGACTCCAGTACGCCAGAATAAGCACGAATAAAACACAAACGGCCTACAAAGGGGTCGGTTGCAATTTTAAATGCCAACGCAGTGAAGGGTTCTTTTTCGTCAGGACGAATCACCACCTCTTCATTATTATCGGGGTTGGTACCCACAATATTGTCTTTGTCGAGCGGTGAGGGAAGTAACTCCATCACATAGTCCAGCATGGTTTGAACGCCTTTGTTTTTGAAAGACGAACCACAAACCATGGGAACAATTTTCATATCGATAACCGCCTTGCGAAGGGCAGTCAGGATTTCGTGTTCGCTGATTGAGTTCGGATCTTCGAAGAACTTTTCAATCAGGGTTTCATCGTATTCAGCAACAGCCTCCAGAAGTTTCTCGCGGTATTCGTTCACCTCATCTTGCATTTCTGCAGGAATAGGAACTACCTCGTAGGTCATACCTTTGTCGTGCTCGTTCCATACGATGCCGCGGTTGTTCACAAGATCTACTACACCACGGAAGTTATCTTCTGCACCAATGGGCAACTGCAGGGCTACCGCCTTGCTACCCAGCTTTTCCTTCACTTGCTTGCAAACACCTAAGAAGTCGGCACCGGCACGGTCCATCTTGTTAACGAAACCAATGCGGGCCACTTTGTAGTTGTCGGCCAGGCGCCAGTTGGTTTCAGACTGTGGCTCTACACCGTCAACCGCGCTGAACAAAAACACCAAGCCATCCAATACACGCAACGAGCGGTTCACCTCAACGGTAAAGTCCACGTGGCCGGGTGTATCAATAATATTTACGTTGTATTTGTTTCCGCGGTAGTTCCAGAAAACGGTGGTAGCTGCCGAAGTGATAGTGATACCACGCTCCTGCTCTTGCTCCATCCAGTCCATGGTGGCAGCACCTTCGTGCACTTCACCAATCTTGTGGTTTACACCGGCATAGTATAGAATACGTTCGGTAGTAGTTGTCTTACCCGCATCGATGTGTGCAGCAATACCAATGTTACGGGTGTATTTGAGATCTCTCGCCATGAAACTCGCTGTGGATTAGAAACGGAAATGAGAAAATGCCTTGTTTGCTTCAGCCATTCTGTGGGTATCGTCTTTCTTTTTGATGGCAGCACCTTCGCCCTTAGAAGCAGCAAGGATTTCGGCAGCCAATTTATCCATCATGGTTTTTTCACCACGCATGCGCGAGTAGTCAATCAACCATTTGATGCTGAGGTTCACTCTGCGCTCGGGGCGAATTTCTACAGGCACCTGGAAAGTAGCACCACCTACCCTGCGGCTTTTCACCTCTACGGAGGGCATCAGGTTGTTCATGGCACGCTTCCACACTTCCAAACCAGGTTCACCACCTGCTTTCTTCTCTACAATTTCAATGGCATCGTAAAAGATGTTGTAGGCAACACTCTTTTTGCCCTCTTCCATCAGGTAGTTTACGAATTTGGTTACCAGGGTATCCTGAAACTTAGGGTCAGGAAGCAGGTATCTTTTCTTAGGTTTTGACTTTCTCATCGCTGGGACAAATTATTTTTTAGCGCCTTTTGCAGCAGGGGCAGCAGCACCCGGCTTAGGTCTCTTGGCACCATACTTAGATCTGCTCTGAAGGCGACCATTCACGCCTGAGGTATCCAACGCACCACGGATAATGTGGTAACGAACACCGGGAAGGTCTTTTACCCTGCCACCGCGTATCAGCACGATTGAGTGCTCTTGCAGGTTGTGGCCTTCGCCCATGATGTAGGCGTTCACCTCTTTGTGGTTGGTGAGGCGCACACGGGCTACTTTGCGAAGCGCAGAGTTAGGCTTCTTAGGGGTTGTGGTGTACACGCGGGTACAAACACCCCTGCGCTGGGGGCAAGAATCAAGGGCGGGAGACTTTGATTTAAAGGTCAATTTCTTCCTTCCTTTTCTTACAAGTTGCTGAATGGTAGGCATTTATGTTTTCTTTTTAAACCCTTCAAAAAATTAGGACTGCAAAGGTATCTAAAGTAGAACAGGATGCAAAACTCTTGTCATAAGTTTTTTACACCCCAGAAACCTCAAAAAACCCCGATTTTGCTATGCTTCTCCCATGGTTCCACCAAAATTCATGGGAAACTGGGGCGCCTCGCTCGTCTGTTTAATGGCTCCAAAGGCGGCCTCATACTTGGCAATATTCTCTTTCAAGGCACCAAGTAAACGCTTGGCATGCTCAGGGGTAATCACAATGCGCGATTTTACCTTGGCCTTGGGCACACCGGGCATCAAACGGATAAAATCAATCACAAATTCGCTGTTAGAGTGGGCAATCATAGCCAGATTGGAATAAATACCCTCCGCTATTTCCTCGGTCAATTCAATGTTGATCTGGTTTTGAGGCTGCTTTTCTTTCTCGTTTGCCATAAGTGAAACTTTGTGTTGTTTAAAACGAAATGTGCGAACGGAAACCCATTCGCACATCTCTTATTATTTTACCTGTCTTTTCAGACCGGGTAGAATCAATCTTGCAGTTCGCGCTCTCTGCGTGGCGAGGCCGTCATTTCTTTCAGGCTCTCGTATTCGTCTTCCGACCCCACAATCAGATCGCTGAACCTGCGCTGGCCAGTACCGGCAGGGATCAAGTGACCCACGATTACGTTCTCTTTCAAACCTGCCAACTGGTCGGCTTTACCGCGTATGGCGGCCTCGCTCAACACCTTGGTGGTTTCCTGGAACGAAGCGGCTGACAACCAGCTTTCCGTCTTCAACGATGCCTGGGTAATACCCTGCAACGTAGGTCTTGAAACGGCAGGCATCGCATCGCGCACCTCTACCAGCTTCTGGTCTTTTCTGCGCAGGGCAGAATTTTCATCGCGCAATTCGCGGGGCGTAATGATCTGACCTGGTTTGAAGCGTTGCGAATCGCCAGCTTCGGTTACTACCTTCTTATCCAGAATACCATCGTTCAGCTCGCGGAACTCCAGCTTGTCCACGTATTCTCCCTGCAGGAAGCTCGTGTCGCCAGAGTCGATGATTTCAACTTTCTGCATCATCTGGCTCACAATGGCCTCAATGTGCTTGTCGTTGATCTTCACACCCTGCAGACGGTATACTTCCTGGATTTCATTCACCAGGTATTCTTGCACTGCAGTAGGTCCTTTGATGGACAGGATATCTGAAGGAGTGATGGCACCATCCGACAAGGGCTGGCCGGCCTTCACAAAGTCATTGTCCTGAACAAGGATGTGCTTCGACAGCGGCACGAGGTAGCGTTTCTGCACACCATCGCGGCTCTCGATGAAGATTTCGCGGTTACCACGTTTAATACCTCCATAGGTTACCACACCATCTATTTCGCTCACAACGGCAGGGTTAGACGGGTTACGCGCCTCGAACAATTCTGTTACTCGGGGCAAACCACCGGTAATATCGCGCGACTTACCTACCGCGCGAGGAATCTTAGCCAATACCTGGCCGGCTTTGATCTGATCGCCTGCATCTACCGCCAAGTGAGCACCTACCGGAATGTTGTATCCTTTGGTGTCTGTTTTTCCTTTTACGATGATGGCCGGGTTCTTCGTCTTATCACGCGTTTCGGTAATTACCTTTTCGCGGTGACCGGTCTGCTCATCAGATTCTTCTTTATAAGTAATGCCTTCAATGATGGATTCGTATTCAATTTCACCATCGTATTCGGATAGGATTACCGCGTTGTACGGATCCCAGTTACACAACTCATCACCTTTCTCTACCTTCTGTCCGTCTTTAATCAACAGGAATGAACCGTAAGGAACGTGGTTGCTGATCAACACACGACCACCTTTCTCATCCATGATCCTGATTTCACCGGTGCGGCCCATCACCACCTTTACATTGTTACCATCCTTGTCGGTGGTATCAACTGTGCGGATGCCTTCGAACTCGATCACACCAGGGAATTTGGCCTTGATGCTTGCTTCTGTGGCAATGTTAGACGCGGCACCACCCACGTGGAAGGTACGGAGCGTCAACTGCGTTCCAGGCTCACCGATTGACTGAGCGGCAATTACACCCACTGCTTCGCCAGCCTGCACCATTTTACCGGTAGCCAGGTTGCGGCCATAACACTTGGCACAACCACCCACTTTCGACTCGCAAGTAAGTAGCGAACGGATTTCCACTTCTTCAATGGCCGTTTCTTCAATCTTCTTCGCGAGGTCTTCAGTGATCTCGATATTCGCAGGGCAAATCAGTTCATCGGTAATCGGATCGTAAATATCGTGTACCGATACCCGACCGAGTATACGCTCAGACAAAGGTTCCACAATGTCTTCGTTGTCTTTCAGGGCTGCTACTTTCAAGCCACGCAACGTACCGCAATCATCTTCGGTAATTACCAGGTCTTGCGCCACATCCACCAAACGTCTGGTCAGATAACCGGCATCGGCTGTTTTCAAAGCTGTATCGGCCAAACCTTTACGGGCACCGTGTGTAGAGATAAAGTACTCCAACACGTCCAAACCTTCTTTGAAGTTCGACAAGATCGGGTTCTCGATGATGGAACCTACCGAACCGGCCAGGTTCTTCTGAGGCTTCGCCATCAAACCACGCATACCACCCAACTGACGAATCTGCTCGCGCGATCCGCGTGCACCAGAGTGCATCATCATGTAGATGGAGTTGAAGCCTTGCTGGTCTTCTTCCAACTGCTTCATCAGCGCATTGGTCAGCAACGTATTGGTACGCGTCCAGATATCAATTACCTGGTTGTAACGTTCGTTGTCGGTAATCAAACCCATCATGTAGTTGTTCCAAACGGCATCAACTTCTTCCTGGGCATTGGCTACCAGTTTCTCTTTTTGCTCGGGCACTTTCACATCGTTCAAACCGATAGAAAGACCACCCTTATAGGCCATCTGGAATCCAATCTCCTTGATATCGTCAAGGAATTTGGCTGTCTTTGCCTGGCCTGCAATTTTATATACGTCTGCAATAATGGTTTGCAGTTTCTTCTTGGTAAGCAATTCGTCTACAAAGCCCACTTCTTCTGGCACCACTGTGTTGAAGATCACGCGACCTGTAACGGTTTCAATGGTCTTGCGTGTTATTTCACCCGTTGCCTTATCGCGGATGCTTACCTTAACCTTGATGATGGAGTGCTTTGAAATGCGCTTCTCGTTGAAAGCTACAATCACTTCCTCAGGCGAGTAGAAAGTTTTGCCTTCGCCAGGCTCACCTTTCCTTCCTTTGGTAAGATAATACAGACCCAACACCATGTCCTGCGAAGGAACCGTAATAGGCGCACCGTTAGCAGGGTTCAAAATGTTGTGCGAAGACAACATCAGCAACGAAGCTTCGAGTATAGCCTCCTGACCGAGGGGTACGTGTACCGCCATCTGGTCACCGTCAAAGTCAGCGTTAAAGGCCGTACAAACCAGCGGGTGCAACTGAATGGCTTTGCCTTCAATCAACTTAGGCTGGAAAGCCTGGATACCTAAACGGTGAAGCGTTGGGGCACGGTTCAGAAGAACGGGGTGTCCTTTCAGAACGTTCTCCAAAATATCCCACACAACAGGATCTTTGCGATCTACTATCTTCTTAGCCGACTTAACGGTCTTAACAATACCTCTTTCAATCAACTTGCGAATGATGAATGGCTTGAACAATTCAGCAGCCATGTCTTTGGGCAGACCACACTCGTGCAGTTTCAATTCAGGGCCCACCACAATTACCGAACGGCCAGAGTAGTCAACACGTTTACCTAACAAGTTCTGGCGGAAACGGCCTTGCTTGCCCTTCAGCATATCGCTCAACGATTTCAATGCGCGGTTTCCATCGGAACGCACGGCATTTACTTTGCGCGAGTTGTCGAACAATGAGTCAACAGCTTCCTGAAGCATACGCTTCTCGTTACGAAGAATTACTTCAGGCGCTTTAATATCAATCAATCGCTTCAGACGGTTGTTGCGAATAATTACACGTCTGTACAGGTCGTTCAAATCAGAAGTAGCGAAACGGCCACCATCTAACGGCACAAGCGGACGTAATTCCGGAGGAATAACGGGCACCATTTTGATCACCATCCACTCGGGGCGGTTTTCAATGCGCGTGTTGGCATCGCGGAAAGCTTCTACTACCTTCAGGCGCTTCAACGCTTCAGCTTTTCGCTGTTGCGATGTATCGGTAGCAGCCTGGTGACGCAGTTCGTAAGAAAGTTCGTTCAGTTTCAGGCGAGACAGCAGCATTTCTAATGCCTCTGCACCCATCTTGGCGATAAACTTCTTAGGGTCGTTATCATCCAACATTTGGTTTTCGCGCGGCAGCTTGTCTACAATGTCCAGGTATTCTTCTTCGGTTAAGAAATCGAGACGATTTACACCGTCTTCTTCTTTGATACCGGGCTGAATAACCACATAGCGTTCGTAATAGATAATCTGATCGAGTTTCTTGGTAGGAAGACCTAACAAGTAACCGATCTTATTGGGCAGCGAACGGAAATACCAGATGTGTGCAACAGGTGTTACCAACTCGATGTGGCCCATACGCTCGCGTCTTACCTTCTTCTCGGTAACTTCCACACCGCAACGGTCGCAGATAATGCCTTTGTAACGGATGCGCTTATATTTTCCACAATGACACTCCCAATCTTTCACCGGACCGAAAATACGCTCGCAGAACAAGCCGCCCATTTCGGGCTTGTAGGTGCGGTAGTTGATGGTCTCGGGTTGCGTTACCTCGCCATGCGAGCTCTCCAGAATGGACTCGGGAGAAGCAAGGCTGATGGTAATCTTCGAGAAGTCGTTGTTGATTTTTTTATTTTTTCTGAAAGACATTTTCGTAGTAGTTAGTCTTTAAGTTCTCTTTCCAGTAGTTCTTAGTTGATAGTTGTTGGTTGTTAGTCTTCACTATCAACCAACAACTAAGAACTTGTTAGTCCATCGTAATCTCCAAAGCGAGACCACGCAATTCGTGAACAAGTACGTTGAACGACTCAGGGATATTCGGCTTGCGCATGTTCTCCCCTTTCACAATCGATTCGTATGCCTTGGCACGACCAATTACATCATCTGACTTAATGGTGAGGATTTCCTGCAGGATGTGCGAAGCACCGAATGCCTCAATCGCCCAAACCTCCATTTCACCAAAGCGCTGACCACCAAACTGCGCCTTACCACCCAACGGCTGCTGGGTAATGAGCGAGTAAGGTCCGATAGAGCGTGCGTGCATCTTATCGTCAACCAAGTGGCCGAGTTTCAGCATGTACGCCATACCCACCGTTACAGGTTGATCGAACTTCTCGCCCGTCAAACCATCGTACAAATATGTTCTTCCGTAATCCGGCAGACCTGCTTCTTTCAATTCTGCCTGCACATCTTCCAGGCGGGCGCCATCGAAGATAGGCGTAGCATATTTTCTTCCGAGTTTCTTACCGGCCCAGGCCAACACTGTTTCGTAAATCTGGCCCAGGTTCATACGCGAGGGTACGCCCAGCGGGTTCAAGCAGATATCAACAGGCGTTCCATCTTCAAGGAATGGCATGTCCTCCTCACGAACAATACGTGCTACCACGCCCTTGTTACCGTGACGGCCCGCCATCTTATCACCCACCTTCAGCTTGCGCTTTTTCGCCACATATACTTTCGCCAACTGCACAATACCTGCAGGTAATTCATCGCCTACTTCCAGCGTAAAGCGCTCGCGTTTGAAGTCGCCAGCAATGATGTTACGCTTGTTCAGGTAGTTCTTCACCAACTCTGATACCAGGTCGTTGGCATGGTCATCTGTTGTCCAGGCTTCCAGGCTCACGTCTGCAATCAGATTCACCTCTTCGGGAACGTTGTAGTTGCTCTCATCACGGTAAATGTTCTTGTCGGGGAAGAGATTGCTCTCAATCACCTTCGCAGAGAACTTCACACCTTTGCTGATCAACTCATCGCCAAACTTATGCTTCACGCCCTGGCTGGTTTTGCCTGTGAGCAGCGTAGTCAGTTTCTTGATCATTTCAGCACGCAACTCAGTAAGTTGCTTGCTGTAACGATTCTTCAATGCATCCAATTCTTTCTTCGACTTCGAGCGGATGTCTTTGTCGCGCTTGGGTCGAGAGAACAATTTGGTATCGATTACTACACCCTTCAATGATGGAGGTGCCTTCAAAGAAGCATCTTTCACATCGCCTGCCTTGTCGCCAAAGATGGCGCGCAGCAGTTTCTCTTCTGGCGTAGGATCCGTTTCTCCTTTGGGAGTGATCTTACCAATCAGGATGTCGCCTTCTTTTACTTCGGCACCGGTGCGGATGATACCGTTTTCATCCAAGTGCTTCACGGCTTCTTCGCTCACGTTCGGGATTTCTGAAGTCAATTCTTCTTCTCCGCGCTTCGTATCGCGAACTTCCAGTTCAAATTCTTCAATGTGGATGGATGTGTACACATCATCGCGCACTACGCGCTCTGAAATAACAATCGCATCTTCGAAGTTGTAACCCTGCCAAGGCATGTAGGCTACCAAGAGGTTGCGGCCCAGGGCCAACTCACCATTGTTGGTAGCATAACCTTGCACCAGCGGCTGCCCTTTCACCACCTTCTCGCCCTTCTTCACCAAAGGGGTAAGGTTAATGCAGGTATCCTGGTTGGTTCTGCGGAACTTGATCAGGCTGTAGGTTTTGAACTCATCGTCAAAACGAACCAACTGCTGCTCTTCCGATACTTCGTATTTCACTACAATCTTACGCGCATCTACAAAATCCACCACACCGTTTGCTTCGGCAAGAATCAGCGCGCGCGAGTCAATAGCAATTTTTCCTTCCAGGCCTGTACCCACAATAGGCGCCTCGGGGCGCAGCAAAGGCACAGCCTGACGTTGCATGTTCGAACCCATGAGGGCGCGGTTGGCATCGTCATGCTCAAGGAAAGGAATCATAGAAGCGGCAATCGAAACAATCTGGTTCGGTGCCACATCCATATACTTAATTTCATTAGGCTCCACCACAGGGAAATCACCCTCGAAGCGCGCCTTTACTTTTTCTTCGTCAAAAGCACCGTCCTGCTTCAGGCGCACGTTAGCCTGCGCAATGTTGTGCGTATCTTCTTCTTCGGCAGTAAGGAAGATGATCTCTTTACCTTTCACCTTGCCATCGTCTACCTTGCGGTAAGGCGTTTCGATAAAGCCCATCTTGTTCACCTTGGCATGAACGCAGAGAGACGAGATCAAACCGATATTCGGACCTTCCGGAGTTTCAATGGTACACAAACGGCCGTAGTGCGTATAGTGTACATCTCGCACTTCAAAGCCTGCACGTTCACGCGACAGACCACCAGGACCGAGGGCTGACATTCTACGCTTGTGCGTAATCTCGGCCAACGGGTTGGTTTGATCCATGAACTGCGACAACTGGTTAGTGCCGAAGAAAGAGTTGATAACTGAGGACAAAGTGCGCGCGTTGATCAGATCAACGGGCTTAAAGTCTTCGTTATCGCGAACGTTCATACGTTCTTTGATGGTACGGGCCATACGGGCCAGACCCACACCAAATTGAGAATAGAGCTGCTCACCCACGGTGCGCACGCGTCTGTTACTCAAGTGATCGATGTCGTCAACTACAGCCTTAGAGTTGATCAGACCGATCAGGTATTTCACAATCAGGATAATGTCTTGCGTTGTCAACACGCGCTGATCGGAAGACAAATCAAGACCTAATTTCTTGTTGATACGGTAACGGCCTACTTCACCCAGGTCATAGCGCTTCTCGCTGAAGAACAAGCTCTGAATGATGTCGCGCGCTGTCTGTTCGTCAGGCGCTTCGGTGTTACGCAACTGGCGGTAGATGGTCTCCACAGCTTCCTTCTCGGAGTTGGAGTTGTCTTTCGCCAGCGTATTGAAGATGATGTGGAAGTCGCCCACGTTCACATCTTCGCGGTGCAAAATGATTGACTTTACGCCTGAGTCCAGGATCACGTCAACATCTTCTGCGGTAATGACGTGGTCCCGCTCGAGTAACACTTCGTTACGGTCAATCGACACCACTTCACCGGTATCTTCATCCACAAAGTCTTCCGTCCATGTTTTCAAAACACGTGCAGCCAACTTGCGGCCTACCACTTTCTTCAATGTGTTCTTGTTAGCCTCTACTTCTTCAGAGAGACCAAACAAGTCTAATATTTCTTTGTCGGTACCGTAACCGATGGCACGCAATAGCGTGGTGATCGGGAATTTTTTCTTACGGTCGATGTACGCATACATTACCGCGTTTACATCGGTAGCAAATTCAATCCAAGAACCCTTGAACGGAATGATACGCGCAGAGTACAGTTTCGTACCGTTGGTATGTTTGCTCATGGCGAAGAACACACCAGGTGAGCGGTGCAACTGCGACACAATAACGCGCTCAGCTCCATTGATTACAAAGGAGCCTTTCTCTGTCATGTAAGGGATATTTCCCAGGAACACTTCCTGTTCGATGGTTTCGAAATCTTCGTTGTCCTCATCGTTGCAGGTAAGGCGTAACTTGGCCTTCAGGGGTACAGAAAACGTTAAGCCACGGTCGATACACTCATCCACTGAATATTTGGGAGGATCGATGGTGTAATCAACAAACTCGAGCACGAAATTTTCGCGCGAATCGGAGATGGGGAAGTTTTCTGCGAATACTTTGAAAAGGCCTTCGTTCTGGCGCTTTTCTGCAGGCGTTTCGATCTGCAGGAAATCTTTGAAAGATTGTAACTGCACATCCAGAAAGTCAGGGTATTCTAAGACTTTATCGATGTTAGAGAAATCAATCCTGTTGTTAATCGTTTTCTTTGCCAAGGTACTGTAAGTTTAATGTCCTGGATTCGTGTAAAACAGGGAAGTGGGTACAAACGGGCAAACCCCACCTCCATGCTGACGCATAGTCAGCATGGGGATTGGGGTCTGAATGCCGCTTCAGACGGTACCCTTCGTCTTCAAGAAGATTACTTCAACTCAACTTCGGCACCAGCCTCAACGAGTTGCTTCTTAAGATTTTCAGCTTCGTCTTTCGGTAAACCTTCTTTGATCGTCTTGGGAGCGCCATCAACTACATCTTTAGCTTCTTTCAAGCCAAGACCAGTCAATTCTTTCACAAGCTTCACAAT
>CAZRQK010000025.1:14763-65509 GCA_964602295.1 uncultured Ohtaekwangia sp. | reverse complement strand
GCGCCATGTTGGTGCAATGGTTCGATCCGGTAAAAAAGTGGATGCTGAGCCAGGAGCACTTAGACCAGGCCACCCGCAAAAAGGCTGAAACAGCATTTCTGGAAGAAGAAGTTTTTAACACCCGCCAGCGAACGGGCATACTTATTTTTATTTCATTCTTCGAGCACGAGGTAATTGTGATGGCCGACAAAGGAATCAGCCGAGAGGTAAATCAGAAAGAATGGGATAACCTGGTAAAAATTATTATCGACCACATTCGTAAAGGCAGAATTGTGGAAGGTTTGGAGTTGGCTATTAAAAGAAGCGGAGAAATACTTTTGGAAAAAGGATTTGTAATAACTCCCGATGACGTAAACGAGTTGGGCGATGATTTGCGGGTAGAATAACATGCGTGGAAATAAGTGTATGATATACCGTTGCCTGCCTGCGTTATTTGTATTGATCTGCTTGACCTCTGCTAGAGCCCAGCGCGCCATTCCACCTCATGCGGGAATTTGGGTGCACGATGAGGCCGGAGTACTGGATGCAGGCACCCGCGCCCAATTAGAGGCGGCTCTTCAAGCAGAGCGCGACAGCACCTCCAACCAAATAGCCGTGCTTCTGATTCCTTCACTAGAAGGCGATGACATCGATCTGTACGCCAGCCGTGTTTTCCAAGAGTGGAAGCTGGGTGATGAGAAGAAAGACAATGGTGTTCTTTTCCTCATCGCCATCAACGATCGAAAGATGCGCATTGAAGTGGGCTATGGCCTGGAAGGTGTGCTAACGGATGCGCTTACAAGCCGCATCAATCGAAATGAAGTAGCCCCGTATTTCCGGCAGGGGAATTACAGCGATGGCGTGGTGGCCGGGGTGCTGGCCGTTATCAAAGCCGTAAAAGGAGAATACAAAAACGATGGGCCGCCCAGGCGCAAAGGCAAACGCCAATCGCCTTGGGTTACGTTATTGATCATTGTGCTTTTCATCTGGCTAGCCTCACGCAGAAACCGTGGGGGCGGAGGTGGTTATTGGTCAGGCGGTGGCGGTTGGATGGGCCCCATGATGATGGGCGGTGGTTTTGGAAGAAGCTCGGGGTCTTGGGGCGACTTTGGTGGAGGCGGCAGCTCTGGCGGGGGTGGTTCCAGCGATTCTTGGTGACCATAAATTGTAAAATGCGCTTTTCGATTATCATGCAAACACTCAGGTTAGCTTCCATTTGTCTGCTTTGGCTCTCGGCCCTGGCTACTGAAGCGCAAAAACCCCTACCCGAACTTTGGAACATGCGCGTGCATGACGATGCCCACGTATTGAGCCATGACGTTGCCGAGCGACTTGAACAGCAATTGAAAGCTTACGAAGATTCCACCAGCAACCAGATAGCCATACTCACCATTACCTCGCTAGATGGTGATGTGCTGGAAGAATACTCGTTGCGGGTAGCCGAAAAATGGAAACTGGGCTCCGCAAAGAACGACAATGGAGTTTTGTTGTTGGTAGCCGTAGACGACCGTAAAATGCGCATAGAGGTAGGGCAAGGGTTAGAAGGTGTGCTTACTGATGCACAATGCAATCGCATTATTCGCAACGACATGGCTCCTTATTTTCGCAGGGGCGATTATGATGGAGGCATTGAGGCCGGCATTCAGGGCATCATTCTCTCCATCGGGGGAGAATACTCCAGCGAGGAGGCAGGTGGTTCCACCGATTTTGAAGACATAGGCACCACTGGCCGGTTGATCTTCGGATTGTTGTTCTTCACGGTGGTTGGGCTTTTTACCGGTATCGCTCTTTTTTCAAAAGGGGGCATTGCTTGGTTTTTATATGCCTTCCTGCTGCTTTTCTACCTCACCTTCCCCATGGTAATTTTCGGAGTGGATGGTGGGCTGATTACATTTTTCACCTACCTAATTGGGTTTCCTGTTCTCAAAATCTATTTGAACAGGCATCCGAAGTGGAAAGAAAAAATGATGAAGTGGCAATCGCGTGGGGGCGGTGGTTGGCGATCGGGCGGATGGTCTTCCGGGGGCGGTGGTTGGTCATCCGGTGGAGGATTCTCCGGAGGCGGGGGAAGTTTTGGTGGGGGCGGCAGCAGCGGAAGCTGGTAATGGGTAGTTGTTATCTGTTAAGGTATCGCTCACTTCTTTCAAAATATCATTTAGCTCATCGGTATTGGCTTTTAGCGCAGGCAGGTGCTCATGCAACGCTTTTGCTTTGTCCTGTTCCAATTCAATTAAATGCAATAATCCGCGAATGCGCGCCAGTGGCCCTCTTACCTTGTGGGCATTGATAAAAGCATATTGCGTAAAGCGGTGTTCGTGGTCTTGTATTTTTTGCGTGCGCTCCGCCACCAGCGTCTCTAGGTTATCGTTAATGGCTTCTATCTCTTGTTTTTGAATAGAAATCTCTTCATTCTTTTGTCTCAATATTTCGCGGCCTTTTTCATAGCCGGTTTTAAAAATGTACATAATTCCAAATATCAAAATACCTGTGGCCATTAGGTTCCAGTAAAATAGCCCTTTGCCTTCAATCAGAATCATGGGTGGCACCAGGTTGTAGGCATAATGCACCCCGGCCATTGTAAGCATGGTAATGATGAAGATGGGTAAGTAGTGGCGTGGCTCATGAAAGAAGAGCATCGGCAGAACGGCTATCACATAAAAAATGTAATCGAACCCAGAAGAAGGGCCATGCGCCATGCTGGCTATGATCTGAAGTCCAATGGTTATTAACAACGTGCCCCAACGAATGGAAATAAAATACCCCCGCATATGCAGAAACAGAAAAAGGGTAAACAAGCCAAGTTCTGCCAGGCATAGCCAAAATGGCCAAGTGGGGGCTACTCGGCTTAGCGACACACAGACCACCGTGGTATCGGCCATGCCAAAGAGCAATAAGAAATTGAAGTTGCGGTAAATTATGGCATCCTCGGCCGTAAGACCGGGATGGTGAACGATTTTATGAAAAAAATGCCCGAACAAAGTAATTGTTTCTGTTTACCTGCCGAAAGAGCAGGGAATATACGTTTCGTTTGGGGAACTCGTTTTAAATTGCGATTGAATAATTTGCAAAATATGATGCGCGCGATTAGCTGGCCGACTGTGAAGAAAATGAGCATGGTACTGGTGGCCGTGGCCACTTTGAGCCTTTCTGGTTGTGATAAGAAAGAAGACGCGGAGCATCCCAACGAATATGTGAACAACTGGATACTGGAGAACATGCAGTTCTGGTATTATTGGAACAGCGCCTTGCCTGCCAGCCCAGATAAATCGCAAGAGCACGAAGCGTTTTTTAACTCTTTGTTGAATGAAGAAGACCGATTCTCGTGGATTCAGGAAAACTTTCAGGAGTTGCTCAAATCTTTGCAGGGGGTAAACAAAGAAGCCGGATTTGAATACGTACTGTACCGGGCCAGCCCCGGAAGCAACGATCTGGTAGTGCAGATTCTTTATGTAAAACCAAACTCTCCTGCCTCCAGTGCCGGGCTGCAGCGTGGCGATTTGATCAGCCGAATCAACAATCAAACCCTGACGGTAGACAACTACCGCGACATCCTGGCGGAAATGAGCGAACCCTTCACCATTTTGTATAAAGAACTGGACGAAGAAACCCAGCAATTTGGCGGGCAGAAAGAGGCCAGTCTTTCAGTGGTAGAATACGCGGAGAACCCCAACTTTTTACACCAGGTTTACACCTACAACGACCGCAAGGTGGGCTATTACGTCTATAACCTCTTTGCCACTGGTCCCTCTTCAAACAGCACAGCCTACAGCGATGAAATGGACCAAATCTTTGCCAATTTCAAAGCACAAGGCATCACCGACTTAATCATAGACCTGCGCTATAACAGCGGTGGAGCCGAAAGTGCCACACGCAACCTGGCCAGCCTGATTGGAAAAGGAGTAAACAGCAGTAAAATATTCAGTAAGCGCCAGTACAATGCCGATGTGGAAAAGGCGATCAAAGACGACCCTACCCTGGGGCCGAACTTCTTGTTGGTGAAGTTTACCGATAAAACGCCAAACATTGGCGCACAACTGCGCGAGTCCAGGGTGTACATCTTAACGGGTTCCCGCTCGGCCTCGGCCAGCGAGTTATTGATCAATGGGCTTCGTCCTTACATGGATGTTTTTCTGATAGGCAACCAAACAGTAGGAAAGAATGTGGGGTCCATTTCGCTGTATGAAGAAAACGATGCCAAAAACACTTGGGGTATGCAGCCCATTGTTACCAAGTCGTTCAACAGCCTCGACCAGTCCGATTACGATAACGGCTTCAATCCCCAAATTCTGGATGCGGACAATAGCTTGTTTCTTTATCCGCTGGGCGACCCCAGAGAGCGCCTGCTAAACCTGGCGCTGAAAGAAATTACTGGCCTGCCTGACATTGGCCGCGTAAAAGAAAGCCCTTCCATGGGCGATGTGATTGGCCACTCTATCGATCGCAAGCGGAGCACCAACATTCTGAATCTGGACATTAACATGCCCGGTCAAAAACATCTTCGGAAACGTTTGGAATAAGGCCACTGCGCCTTCCATCAGGCCATTTGATTTCTGATCCTCCTTTTTTGGCGGTGGTTTGGGATTTCGTCTCGCCCTGACCTATTTTTGGCGCTTCGTAAAACGCAGACCACCACGATGAAACGCGACAAGATTGTATTCGACCTGATTGAAAAGGAAAAACACCGCCAGGAAACAGGTATTGAACTGATTGCCTCCGAAAACTTTGTTTCGCTGCAGGTAATGAAAGCACAGGGCACCGTGCTTACCAACAAGTATGCAGAGGGCTTGCCGGGTAAACGCTATTATGGTGGTTGCGAAGTGGTGGATGAGATTGAGCAGTTGGCCATCGATCGTATCAAAGAATTGTTTGGCGCCAGTTGGGCCAACGTGCAGCCACACAGCGGGGCGCAAGCCAACGCAGCCGTAATGCTGGCCTGCCTGAAGCCTGGTGATAAAATTCTGGGCTTCGACCTTTCGCATGGTGGCCACCTTACGCATGGCTCGCCTGTTAACTTCTCAGGCAAACTTTACCAGCCCAGCTTTTATGGCGTAGAGCAAGAAACCGGCACCATCGATTTCGACAAGGTGATGGAAAGCGCTTTGCGCGAAAAACCCAAGATGATCATTTGCGGTGCTTCCGCTTACAGCCGCGACTGGGATTATAAAAAACTGCGTGCCGCTGCCGATGCTGTAGGTGCATTGCTGATGGCCGATATCTCGCACCCCGCAGGCTTGATTGCACGCGGCTTGTTGAACGACCCGATGGAGCATTGCCACATCGTAACTACCACCACACATAAAACGTTGCGTGGCCCGCGTGGCGGGTTGATTATGATCGGTAAAAATTTCGATAACCCCTGGGGCTTAAAAACACCCAAAGGAGAGATCAGGAAAATTTCGTCCATCCTCGATTCAGGCGTTTTCCCCGGTACACAAGGCGGCCCGTTGGAGCACGTAATCGCGGCAAAGGCGGTTGCCTTTGGCGAAGCGCTGAGCGATGCCTACATGGACTACATTGTGCAGGTAGCAAAAAATGCCAAGGCCATGGCGGAAGAGTTTTCGAAGCGCGGTTATAAGATTATTTCTGGTGGTACCGACAATCACCTGATGTTGATAGACCTCCGCTCGAAAAACCTGACAGGTAAACAAGCAGAGGAGGCACTGATCCAGGCAGATATTACTACCAACAAAAATATGGTGCCATTCGATACCCAGTCGCCCATGGTTACTTCGGGTATTCGCATTGGTTCGCCTGCCATTACCACACGCGGGTTAAAAGAGAAAGACGCGGTGAAGGTGGTGGATTTGATTGACGAAGCGCTAAAGAAGCCGGCCGACACCAAGCACCTGAAGGCGGTAAAGCGAAAGGTGAACACACTGATGAAAAAATTTCCGTTGTATAGCTAACCCGTATTAAATAAAGTCGATGGCATTAGACCAACCCGGACAACAGCCCGAACTGGAAAGTGAAATGTCGTTCCTCGATCACCTCGAGGAGTTAAGGTGGCATGTCATCCGCTCGGTGGGCGCCATCCTCATTTTTACCATCATTGGTTTCGTCTACGTTAAGTGGATTTTTAATAACGTTATTTTGGCTCCGGCCAAGGCCGATTTCCCCACGTGGCGCGCGCTGTGTGCGTTGGGTGAGGCCATTGGCAAAGCGGACTTGCTGTGCATTCAAGACATTCCGTTGGAATTGCAAAGCCGCTTCATGACGGGGCAGTTCACCATTACCATTATTTCGGGTTTGGTACTTGGATTGATTCTGGCGTTCCCCTATGTAATCTGGGAAATGTGGCGCTTCATCAGGCCGGGATTGCACATGAAAGAGCGCAAGAACACCACGGGGGCAGTTAGTGCGGTAACCTTTCTTTTTGCCTCCGGAGTTTCGTTTGGGTATTACGTTATCGCCCCCCTGATGGTGTACGTAATGGCCAACTACCGCATCAGCGATATGATCGTAAACGAGTTCGACATCACCTCGTACGTATCTACCTTCGTGGCCCTGGTGCTGGGCAGCGGCTTGTTATTTCAATTGCCGGTGGTGATTTATTTCCTCTCCAAGATGGGCATTGTAACGCCTGCGTTTTTACGTAAGTACCGCAAGCATTCCATTGTTGGCATTTTAATCATTGCCGCTATTATCACCCCGCCCGATCCTTTGAGCCAAACACTTATTTCACTTCCGTTGTACTTGCTGTTTGAAATCAGTATCTTGATCTCTGCCCGGGTAGAGAAAAAGCGCATAAAAGAGGCCGAAGCAGAAGCCAGGGCCGAAGGAAGCGTATGATGCCTACTATTGCCATAGGAGCCGACCATGCGGGGTTTGAATTAAAAGAACTTCTGAAAACCTGGCTGCAGAAAAACGGCTTCATCACCAAAGATTTTGGAACGCACTCCACCGAATCAGCCGATTATCCTGACTTTGCACACCCGGTTTCGCTGGCAGTAGAAAACAAAGAGTTCGATCTCGGCCTGTTGGTTTGCGGCAGTGCCAACGGGGTGGCCATTACCGCCAATAAACACCAGGGCATTCGTGCTGCCATTTGCTGGAATGAAGAACTGGCTGCCCTTTCACGACAGCATAACAACGCCAACGTTTTGTGTTTACCCGCACGCTTCATCAGCAGCGAACTGGCAGAGAAAATATTAGACCGGTTTTTAAACTCCAGCTTCGAAGGAGGGCGCCACGCACGCAGGGTAGATAAAATGAGTTGCTAAGGCTTTCGCCAATAGTAACTACCTTCTTTTCTGTACTTTTCTTGCACCAGCGGTATTCGCTCCATCACCCCCGGCATCATGTTTTCATGATCAACCACCACATCGGGTGGGTTGTGCAAAAAAGCCGCATTCATTTTCAGCACATGATCGTAGTACTCCATGCCCGCCACGGTTTCCCGCGAAAGCGGCCAGCTTAGAAAAAAGCCACCGAGGCTGTTTTGCTGATAAACCGGCAGATCGTTTCCTAAAACCATTACCTTCTTGCCAACCAGTTCGGCCGGGTGATTGCTGGCCGCTACTTTCATGGCGCTGTAGTCAATTGATTTGATAACGCCTGTGCGGGCCAGGTTACTGAGCAACAAAATGCCTCCCAGAAATAGCACAAGCATCATTTCGGCAATCCATCTTCTGCGTATCAGCAGCAGGTAATGACTTACAAAATAGGTGAGCGATGGCACCGTGGTAATAAAACTGTGTGGCGTAAAAGATTTGGTGACCATTATTTCGGCCAGTGCAATCAGCAACCACCAAAACATAACCTGAAACAACTGCGATTGGTACTTGGTGAAGCGCGCCTCGCGCGTGAGCATGAACAACGAAATAACGAAGTAACCTGCGGGTAGCGCCAACAAATAAAGCACCGACTTCCATGAAACCCAAAGGTACCGTTGCCCAACGATATTCGGTAGATAAAAATTCTCCCAAAGCAAGGCAAACTCATCCCACCGTAGGTAAATCAAAAATAAGATGAGGTGCGGTAGTAAAAAACCGAAAATGATGAGAAGCACTTTGCGGAATGAAATGCGTGTGTATGTAACCAGAATAAGTAACGCGCCCACCAGAAAAAGTGCGTAGGTAAAAACAAAGATCGAGGCCGCCCCCAGGTACACACCCAAACTTAAAATGGTTTCCTCGCGTTGAATGCGAAATTCTATTTCTCGAAACAAATTGTTGAGCGCCAACAGAAGTAACGTAGAGGCAAAGAGTTCAGGCGAATAGCTGAGGAAATCGAAGGATACAAAGCACAACAAGCCGAAAATCAGTCCCGGTACGTACGTATTGTCATTATAGGCTTTGTTATTGATAAGCAGAATGGCAAAGAAGGCGGCCTGAAAGAATAACAGAATGAGTGTTAACGCATGCCGGGCAGCGAGTGAGCGGCCAAACAGCCAATCCGTTCCGCCAAAAATACCTGCTGCGAAGGGCGCGGTGGCATCGTACACTTCTATGTACATGCGCTGGCCCGATGCAATGCTTTCGCCCAACACCAGGTGCAATAATTCTTGCGGGGTAAGCGGCATTTCAGCCAGCCAAACGGGCAAAGCAAACAAAACCAGCAAAACCAGGATAGCCAGCAGTCGGTACGGATCGTTGATTCTGAAAAAGCGGAGCAAAATGCAGTGAAATCAGATCGCAAATAAAGGAAAAGGCGCCACAGTGCATAGGCACCAAAGCAAGTTATCTGCTTTGCCGGCCAATGCGTATCTTTGCCCTATGAGTGGAACGGTGCGTCAACAGAAATTCAGCAAGCTGATTCAAAAAGAACTAAGCGACATCTTTCAGCGCGACAAGCGGGGCGTACTGAACAACGCATTCATTTCCATTGCCGAGGTGCGCATGAGCCCCGACCTGAGCGTGGCACGTATCTACATCAGTATGATGCTGGCCAAAGACAAGGAAAAGGTGCTGGAAAAGTTGAACGTACACAAGAAAGAAATCAGAAAAGCGTTGGGCGATCGCATCAGAAACCAGGCGCGTATTATACCCGAGCTGATTTTCTATATTGACGAGGTGGAGGAAAACGCCATGCGCATGGATGATCTGATCAAAAGCCTCAACATCCCACCCGCCTCAGCCGAACCAGACAAGAAGTGAATCTTCCTTTCTTCATTGCCAGGCGCTATTTTCTTTCCAGGCGAAAGAAGAATTTCATCAACATCATCTCTTTGCTTTCCATGGCAAGCGTTGCCGTTTCTACGGCAGCTTTAATCATTGTTTTGTCTGTTTTCAATGGCTTGGGCGATTTGATTCGATCACTCTACGCAGCATTCGATCCCCAGATAAAAATTGAGGCCAGCCGCGGCAAATCTTTCGAGTTAACAGAAGACTTGATGCAACGCATACAATCGGTAGAAGGCGTTGGCATTATCACAGAAGTAATTGAAGACTACGCCTACGTGCGTTACCGCGATGCAGACATGGTGGCTATCATCAGAGGGGTTTCCGATAATTTTATCAGCCAAAAACGGTTAGATGGCCACATTGTAAGCGGCAAACTGCGACTGGAAGAAAACGGAGTTCCGTTTGCTATTATTGGCTCTGGTGTGCAGGCCACCCTTTCGGTAGCCGTGGAAGAAGACATGTACGCCATGCAGATTTTCTACATAAAAAACGGCAGCACCGCCACCCTCGATCCCTCCCGGCTCTATGCCCGCAAAAGTATTCGCCCTGGGGCGGTCTTTTCGGTAGAAAAAAACTACGATGAAAATTACCTTTTCCTGCCCCTTAACTTTGTGCAAGAACTGCTCGACTATGGCAACAAGCGCACCTTTCTCGAAGTGCAGCTCACGCCAACGGCTTCGCTTAGCCGTGTACAGCAGGCGCTGAAGGATGAGTTGGGCACAAACTTCAAAGTGCTCTCTAACGAAGAACAGCATTTAGACATACACCGGCTGTTGAAGATGGAAAAACTCTTTACCTTCCTCGCCCTTTCGTTGCTTACGTTGGTGGGCGCCATCAATATTTTCTTTTCACTCATGATGCTGGCCATCGATAAAAAGAAAGACATCAGCGTGCTGTTTGCCATGGGCGCCAGCCCCACGCTTATTCGCCAGATTTTCCTTTCGGAAGGTGCCGTGATTTCATTTGCTGGTGCAGGTGCCGGCCTGCTGCTAGGTGCAGCCCTTTGTTGGTTACAAGATACTTTTGGCCTGGTGAGCATGGGTATGATTAACGCAGTGGTGGAACATTACCCTGTTAAAATGGCAATGACCGATTTTTTGGCCACCGGCCTGATGGTATGTCTTGTTACGTTGGTTACTTCTTATTACCCGGCCGCAATGGCCGCACGTTCGTACTCCATTCGGCACCTTTGATCATGTAATTATCGTGTAAGTATTCGGGCCCAAAACGCAAATTAAAATCGGCCCGAAATGCCTAATTTAGCAATTCTGCTTAGTGTGCAAAGTGCTGAAAGTGGCCCAAGTGCCTTGCTTTCGGCCGGTTTTGGTCACGTAGGCAGGCAATTTTTACCCAATGAAAGTATCTGCTGCTCAGCCTTTTCAGATCATTTACTCGCTCTACCAGCACGAGTTCATGGGGTATATTTTCGAGTCGTTTATCGTGCACTTAGACGACAAAGGGAAGCTGACCTATCAGCACCAGAACATTTCTTCCAAAAATGCGCGCGAGTTTTCCAAAGGCCTCGATGACCGCGACTATGAGTTGATTGACCTGATGGACAAAATGAGTCAGGATGTGATTGTGAAGAAGTTTTCGGGTAAGCAGATGAAGCCCTCGGAATTTTTTGCCAAAGTGTACGACAAGCAAAAGGGCAATGAACTGATTCAAGAAGAGATTGAAAGATACCTGGAAGTGAAGCGAGCCGAGATTCTGGAAAAGATGAAAGGCAAACGCCTCTTCGAGATGGGCAACGATGGCGAGCCCACTTGGAAAAAGATTGAAGTGCTGGAAAAAAGAGCCAACATACAATTTCACTTTCGCAGAACGCCCGAAAACACCAACTACTACCCTACGCTAACCTACGAAGGCAAGAGACTGGAGCTGCCCAACCCGGGCGCGTACCTCATCTGCAAAGACCCTGCGTGGATGGTGATGAATGGAAAATTGTATGGCTTCGAAAAACATGTGGACGGCAAAAAGCTGATGCCCTTCTTTGCGAAGAAGTCGGTTTTGATTCCGAAGAACCTCGAAGAAACGTACTACAATCGTTTTGTAGCTCCTTTAATTGCCTCTTTTGATGATGTAGACGTACAAGGATTTGAGATCAATAAAAATTTGTACGATCCGCATCCACTGCTAACCCTTTCAGAATTGCATCAGGCAGCCTCGAAAGAAGTGCCCGATCTGTTTGGCAACGAAGGGGGGGCCAGCCATGAAGATGAGGCGGGTAAAATTGTATTCGACCTGTCGTTTAAATATGGTAAGCACCGCTTCCGTGGCGAAGTATTCGGGCAGGTAAGTGTTACCATCGAAAAGAAAGACAACGACTATATTTTTCATCGCGTAAAGCGGCAAACAGATACGGAAAAGAAATATGCGCAAACGCTGGTTAAACTGGGTTTGCCGTTAAAGGGTTTCCGTTGCGCGGTAGACAAAGCGCATGCCTTTTCGTGGCTGAACGAAAACCGCGTAAACCTGCTTAACCTGGGCTTTGAGGTAAGCCAGCCCGAGAACCGCGACAAAAAGTATTTTGTGGGGAAAGCCGTGTTCGAGCTTGAGGTGAAAGAAAACATCGACTGGTTTGATATACACGCGCGCATTCGTTTTGGTGAGTTTGAAATCTCCTTCAAGGAGCTACGCAAACTCATCCTGAAAAAGAAGGTAGAATTTAAATTGCCCAATGGAGAAATAGCCATTATACCCGAAGCGTGGCTTTTAAAATATGGCGACTTGTTTGCGCTCAGCGAAACGCATGGCGACCACGAGAAACCCGTTCTGAAAAAGTACCACATCAATCTGCTGAAGGAGCTGGAAGACGGCAACCTGGCCAAAGTACACATGAGCGAACGCTTCCGCAGCCTGGAGTCTTTCGAAGGGATTAAAGACTACCCGTTGCCTGCTGGCTTTCAGGGGCAGTTGCGCCCTTACCAAAAGGCGGGTTATAACTGGTTGCGCTTTCTTAACGAATTTCATCTGGGTGGCTGCCTGGCGGACGATATGGGTTTGGGTAAAACCGTGCAAACCTTAGCGCTGCTGCAATCCGAAAAGGAAAAAGAAAACACGGGTGCTTCTTTGCTGATCATGCCCACGTCATTGATCTACAACTGGGAGATGGAGGCTGGTAAGTTTGCCCCAGGATTAAAAATTCTAAACTACACTGGCACGCTGCGGAATAAGGACATATCGCGATTTAAAAATTATGATTTGATTCTTACCTCTTACGGCATTACGCGTCTGGATGTAGACCTGTTGAAGGATTTTTATTTCAACTACATCATACTGGACGAGTCGCAGGTAATTAAGAATCCTTCCAGCAACATTGCCAAAGCTGTTATGCAGTTGCGCTCGCGTTACCGACTTACGCTAACGGGTACACCGCTGGAGAACACCACCATGGATTTGTGGAGCCAGATGACGTTCATCAACCCCGGTTTGTTAGGCGGGCAAACCTTCTTCAAGAACGAATACCAGGTGCCCATTGAAAAGAAGCAGGATGAAACGAAGACAAAAAAGCTCAACGCAGTCATCAAACCCTTCCTGTTGCGCAGACTTAAATCGCAGGTGGCTACCGAACTTCCTGAAAAGGTAGAGAATGTGTATTACACCAACATGACACCTGAGCAGGAGGAGAAATATGAAGAAGCCAAAGCCTTCTATCGCAATAAAATTCTGGAGCAGATCGATAAAGAAGGTATCAACAATACCCGTTTCATGATTTTGGAGGGCCTCACAAAACTAAGGCAGCTCTCCAACCATCCACGTATGATCGAAGCGAACTACGAAGGCGGCTCAGGCAAGCTGGAAGACATGTCGCACATGTTGGAAAATGCCATTGCCGAAGGGCACAAGCTGTTGGTGTTTAGCCAGTTTGTAAAGCACCTCGACATCGTGAAAGAACATCTTCACAAACATAAGATTCCGTTTGCCTACTTAGATGGTTCCAGCAACGACCGCAAAGACCAGGTAGAAAAGTTCAACCGCGAGCCTAATCTGAAAGTGTTTTTGATCTCCATCAAAGCCGGTGGGTTGGGTCTCAACCTTACCGAAGCCGACTATGTGTTTATTCTCGACCCCTGGTGGAACCCTGCTGTGGAAGCCCAGGCAGTAGACCGGGCCCACCGCATAGGCCAAACAAAAAAGGTATTCACCTACAAGTTCATAACGCGCAACACGGTAGAAGAAAAAATTCTGCAATTGCAGAAACGCAAACTCAAGCTTTCAGAAAACCTGATTACCACAGAGGAAAGTATCATCAAACAACTGACGCGCGAAGACATCGAACAGATGCTGGCTTAAGCGCGCATCATTGCAACTGTGCGTCCAGTTCTTTGCTGGCTTTGAACTTCGCCACTTTCTTTGGCTTTATTTTGATGGTATCGCCCGTGAAAGGGTTTCTACCCACGCGGGCTGCGCGCCTGGCCACTGAAAAAGTGCCGAAACCCACTAAGGTCAGGCGGTCGCCTTCTTTTAAGGCCAGTGTCACATTTTCAAAAAAACTTTCCAGGGCCTTGGCTGCAGCCACTTTCGTAATGCCTGCTTCTTCAGCCATCTTATCTACCAGGTCTGCTTTGGTCATAGCATGTTGGGGTTGTAGGTGTAATCAAAAATACATCTTTCGGTAAAAAGCACACCCATCTGCCACTTATCACAATCCGGCCAAACCATGCCACAAGGTTGTTAAATTGCACAAAACCTCATCTTATGAAGAAGCTATCCCTGCTGTTGTTGCTGCTCTCGTTTCAGCTCAGTGCACAGAACAATTATTTCTTCCCGTCCGGCAACAGCTACGATCCGGCCATTCCAACGCCCGAACAGTTTTTAGGTTACCCTGTCGGGGATTGGCACACCCGCCACGACCGTATAGTGGCTTACTTTCAGGAGTTGGCTCGCGTTTCTCCCAAGGCTAAATTTCAAATCATAGGCTACACCAACGAACATCGGCCCCAGGTAGTGCTTACCATCACTACGCAAGAAAATCACGGCAGAATTGAACAGATAAGACAAGAGCATTTAAAGCTGGCCGATCCGACACAATCGGTAAACACTTCTTCCATGCCAGTCATTATAACGCATGGCTACAACGTGCATGGCAACGAACCCTCCAGCAGCGAGGCCGCCATACTTACAGCCTATTACCTTGTTGCCCGCCAGGGCGAAGAGGCCGACCGTTTTCTGCGCGAGGCGGTTATTCACATAGATCCTAATTACAACCCCGATGGCCGCGATCGCCATAGCAACTGGGCCAACATGCACAAAGGTTTTCCGGCCGTGGCCGACCCGATGGATCGCGAACACAACGAAGTGTGGCCGGGTGGCCGCTTCAACCATTATTGGTTCGACCTGAATCGCGACTGGCTGCCGCTGGCCCATGTGGAGAGCCGTAACCGGGTGGAGTTCTTTCACCAATGGTTGCCCAACGTTTGCACCGACTATCATGAAATGGGCACCAATGCCACCAACTTCTTCGAGCCTACCAAACCCTATGGCTCGGAAAATCCGGTGGTGCCTCGCCCGAATTATGATCAATTGAATCCTTTGTTTGCAGGCTACTTCTCGAAAGCCCTGAATGAAATTGGCTCATTGTACTATTCCAAAGAAAATTTCGATAACTCTTACCCGGGTTATGGCTCCACCTATCCCGACATTCATGGCGGCTTGGGTTTGGTTTTCGAGCAGGCCAGCTCGCGCGGTCATGTGCAGCAAAGCACCACTAAGGAAGTAACTTTTGCCTTCACCATTCGCAACCATGTACGCACCAGCATTGCCACCGTAAAGGCAGCCGTTGAAAACAGAGAGTTGTTGCTAAAGCACCAGCAGGAATATTTTAAATCTGCTCGGGATGAAGGCCGAAAGTCTGCCGTGAAGGCTTATGTTTTTGGCGATGGTAAAGACCAGAGTAAGACACGTGCTTTCGCCCAATTGCTATTAAAACACCGCATCGAAACCTATCCACTTACTGCCGATCTTTCAGTAGGAGCCAACCGCTACGAGAAAGGCAAAGCATTTGTAGTGCCCACCGACCAGACACAGTACCGCATGGTGCGCAGCGTGTTCGAAAAAGTAACGCAGTTTCACGACAGCGTGTTCTACGATGCCTCCACCTGGACGATGTCGTTGGCCTTTGGTCTTCCGCATGATGCCTTGGGCGCCAACGTGAAAGTAACACGCGGAGAAAAGTTAAAAGTTGCCGACCTGGATGTGCCACCCGCACCCGTGGTGAAATCGCAATATGCGTATTTGATTGAATGGAGCGAATATCAGTCTGTGCAAGCGCTCTATCATTTATTGAAGCAGAACATTTTTGTGAAGACCGCCTTCAAGCCGTTTAGTATTACCGTTAACGGAGCAAAGAAAAATTTTGGTTATGGTACGTTGGTGATACCTGTTGCAGATCAGAATCAATCGGCTGAAGAAGTTTTTACTGCGGTGAAAGCGGCCTCTCAACGGACGGGCATGGACGTGTTCTCTGTGGATACCGGTTTGAGCAGTGAAGGCATTGATTTGGGAAGTAATAACGTGCGGACGGTGCCACTGCCCAAAGCCGCCATGCTGGTGGGCGATGGAGTGTCTGCCACAGAAGCGGGTTTTGTGTGGCACCTGCTGGATTCAAAGATCGGTATGCCCATCACGAAAGTAAACACCACCCAATTTGGGCAACTGCGTTTGCACGACTATACCAGCCTGGTAATGGTATCGGGCAACTACAACAACCTGGGCGAGGCGGGCACTAACAAGATCAAAGCCTGGGTGCAGCAAGGTGGCACACTGATACTGGTACGCAACGCTGTGAACTGGGCCATTCAAAATAAACTGGTAGATGAACAGCTGAAAAAGTTTGACGAAAAAGGTGGCCCCGACCGAATTGACTTTGTGAAAGCCGGTGACTACCAGGGTGCACAAGCCATTGGCGGTTCCATGTACATGACCGATCTGGACATCACGCATCCACTCGGCTTTGGATACACTTCGCGCAACCTGGCGGTTTGGCGCAACCATAATATCTTTCTCGAGCCTTCAAAAAATAAGTTCAACACCGTGGCTCGCTGTACGGCCAATCCGTTGTTAAGCGGATACATTAACAAAGCCAATCTGGAGAAGATAAAAAACTCTCCTTCGTTGGTGGTGAGTGGCAGCGGGCAAGGTCGGGCCATCTTGTTTCTGGACGATCCGAATTTCCGGGGCTATTGGTACGGCACCAACAAACTGTTCTTTAACGCACTTTTCTTTGGGCCGCTTATTAGCACCGGTGGGTTCGGGGTGGCCGCGGAGGAATAACGTCAGGCTACCGCTTGTTGAGATTCGGCCAGGTGCGCCACTAGTTGCTTGCGCTTTTTCTCGGAGCGGGTGCCATGGATAAACATAATGGGTGTGTACAAAAAGTAGATGAATCCTGCCATCGGGCCGGCCAGCCAACTGTGGCGCAACAGAAAAGCCACAATCACCGAAACAAATGGCACGAGCCCCATCAGCAGGTTGGTGCGAATGCTGGTGCGAGTGTCAAATCGTTCCAATTCAGAAAGTTCCAACTCATCGGCTTTCTTCAACGCATAGCGATACATCTGCATTAACACCATGAACACGCAGGTGGCACCAAAGCCGTAGATGATCATGAGCTGACCCATGTCTTGGGCACGTATCATGCCCGTTATTTCACTAAGAATACCTTGCTCGTTCAACACCCACGCCACGGGAAACAGAATGATGATTTTAGTAATGAACTTCAAAGGGTACACATAGAATAACACAATCACCAAAAAGAGTGTGTTCAATGCGATCATTTTATTGTCGCGGATGCCGTAGCGGAGATAGAAGAGAAAATGTTCGTGCCAGATAAGTACGATCAGAGTGATGCAGACCAGAAACGGCAACAGATCGTAGGTGAAGCGCTTGATCTGTTCGAAATTAGCTGGCGGAGAGGTGGATATCAGCAGCAAGGTGATGGCCAACGCAAACACCGCATCGCTGAAATTTTCCAGGCGGCCGGGCTCTGCGCCCCTGTATCTGAAACCTGTGTTGCGGCCGAACTGTTTTTGAAAACCCTCGCGGAGCATATCGTTCGTCTTTTTGCTAACCTACCCATTTTGGTCGGGCTTATCAAGCGGCAGCTCTTCGTGCACCACATCGGGGTGAAAAGGTGAGGCGAGTTGGTGCAGGTGCATGGCCCTGCGCGATAGCACAATGGCCAGCAGCAGCGAGCCAATGGCCCCCAGCCAAATGCCTGGCTCGAACGAAATGAACCAGCAATAGTCGTAGATGCCGTGGAATAATATGGCTACCCCAAGTGCGTGTAATGCATAGTAGCCTTTGCGATGCTCGAACTTTGCTTTGCCTAGGTAAAAGCCCATCAGCACCGCAAAGCTGGCGTGGGCAGGCACGGCAGTGAACATGCGCAGAATGGCTACCTCCAGGCCGCCATCCATTACGTACAAAATATTTTCGAACGTGGCGAAGCCCATGCCCACCATGACCGAATACACAATGCCATCGAAAGGTTCGTTGAAGTTTTTGTTGCGGTAAAGTACACCCCTCACAAAAACGAACTTGCTCAACTCCTCCACCAGGGCAACAATAATGAATGCGTGAATGGCTTGCTCGGTTAAATCTTTTTCGTGGATAGTAACTACCGCATTGATAGGCATGCTAACGATGACGGTAAGCAGGGTGCTGAGCACACCATATAAGAAAGCACGCGCCAACAACCCGATGGGTTCGCGCTCATGCTTATCGTGCAGGTAGATGTACAGCATGATGGCAACCCCGGGCGCAGAAGCAATGGCCAGCAGAATAAGTACATTCACGGCCGCAAGTTAGCCGTTTGAGAGGGATTAGAAAGACCTGCCGATGGTTAAAAGAATGAACAGACGCAGTGTATCTATTCAATGGCTCCCTCCACCTCTTCTAACTTTTCTTCGGTATAGCGGCCGGAAGTAGCGAACACAATTTTTCCTTCAGGATCCAAGACAAAAAAATAGGGAATATCTCTCTTCTCGAAATCGAGTGACTCTTTGTAAGTCTTCAACTCGCCCTTGTAGAACAGCACGTATGGCAACAACTGCGGATCGATGTTTTTGGCAGCCTTCTTCTTGGCAGTACCCTGCGCAGCAGCGTTCACGCCAGTAAACATCGGAACGAAGTACACATTTACATCGTAGCCAAAGCCTGCCATCAAGCCAGTTGACTTTTGAATAAACGTGGAAAAGATGGGATTGAACCAGGTGTTGAGTTCGTCTTCCGATTTTTTGGAATAAGCCAATCCTACCAGTGTGTATTTGCCTTTCGTATCCTGTGGCAGCTTCACTTTTTTATCTTCTACAGTTTCGGCTTCCATGTCTGGAAACATTTTACCGATTACCTGGGCTGTGGAAGTGAAAGAAAACGCCAACCAAAAGCATAAAATGACCGTTGTCTTCATGTAGAACTGGTTTAAATTGGTTTGGAAGTTGAAAATTACAAAATTCAAAGGTCCGTTTTGCGTCTTTTCGGGGTCTCTGCCGTCATCCCAACGAAAAAAACCGCCCTATGGTATCAACCGCTACTGATCATCAACAACTGTACCACGAGCTGAAGAGGTTTGTGAACAGCCGTGTAAAAAGCCGCACCGATGCCGAAGACATTGTGCACGAGGTATTCATCAAAGCCCAGTTGAAAGGAGGCCAATTGAAAGAGGCCGATAAATTCACCGCCTGGATATACCAGATTACCCGCAACAGCATCATCGACTATTACCGCAAGAAAAAGAAGCAGCTTGAAGAACCGGCACTGACGGACACGGAGGAATACAATTTTTTCAACGATTGCGTATTTCACTGCCTGCAACAACTCATGCACACGTTGCCTTCGCCCTACCGCGAGGCCATTCTTCTGGCCGAGGTAGACCAGGTGCCGCAAAAAGAACTGGCGGTGCGTTTGGGTATTTCTTACTCAGGGGCAAAATCGCGGGTGCAACGAGCGCGCCAGATGTTGAAGGAAAAAATGACTGCGCTCTACCACATTCAAACCGATGGTTTCGGCAATGTGGTGCAATGCGAAAACCGGCAACCCTGTGGGTGCGATTCGCACGAAGCGGTAACTCAACTCAATCAATCTGCACACTGAAAAGTTTAAAGCTGCCCGGCCAACCGCTAGGAAGCCGGGCAACTGTTTAGGGCTTAGCAGCAGCCGGGGCCACAACCGCCATCTTTCACGATGAAGTTTGTCATTGCATTAAAATTTAAAGTGAAACATTGTTTACTCATCCCTTGCGGGTTTGACTGGTAGACGGGCTGCTTTTTTGAAAGACGCACCTTGCATCTTTTTTTTCATTCTGCGTCAACCACAAAAAACGAAATGCTTATGAAATACATCCTCGCGCTCTTGTATGTGGTGAGCACCACCATTCTATTGGCTCAAAAAAACCTCGATCCGGCCAAAGGGCATTACAAAAACCTGGAGACGTATTCTCCAAAACCTGCTGCACCAGGGTTAGCGGTTGACCAGCAGAAGTTTCCTTTCGATGCCGCTTCCGCGGAACGAAGACTCAGTTTAAAACCTGTGTTCTTAACCGAGGTAAAACCCGAAGACTTTAAGATTCCAGATCCGCCCGCCAACAGCTCCGAAAAAACACGGGCAGAACTCAACTACCTGCTGGGCCTGCAGGCACAACGCACCCAGTTGGATGTAGATGCCAGTTTGGTAATGGCGGGTGTATTCTATAATCCTCGCACCACCCCTGCCGACTCGAATTATCACGCGTACCGTAAAAACCTGTTTTTTATTGGTCGTTCAATTGGCACGTGGTTTCATCCTGATACACTTACAAAGACTGCCAACTTAATGGCTAAGGTGTGGCAAGACGCCAGCTATTTTATCTGGAGCCTGAAATACAAACATTTGCGCGTGAGGCCTTATGTGCTCGAACCTGAACTAAAAAATCTGGAAGAAACCAATTGGGCAGCCTACCCCAGTGGTCACGCAGCCAACTCTTACATTAACGCCTACATCTATTCTGAATTGGCCCCCGAATTTGCCGATGTGTTTTTGAAAGACGCTTACGATATGGCACACTCGCGCGAGATCATTGGTGTACATTACCCCACCGACTCGGAGGCATCGCGCATTTTCGCACGTCAGTTCGTCAATAAGCTTTTTGACAATGCTGCCTTCCAAAAGGAATTCGCACAGGTAAAAAAAGAGTGGGCAACAAAGGCGAAAGAGAGTTTCGCTAAGCCATCAGCTGCCATCATCAAGGAGAGCGCCAAAGGCAGCTCGTGTGCTAAAACGTGCAATTAGGGGATTTGAGGTGTTGAATATTTTTATTCAGTCGGATCACATTCCTTAATGTGATCCGACTGAATTTTTTATTTCAACTTCACACTCCCTTTCTCTACTTCGAAGCGGGCTCCCATCAACTCTTTTGTTTCGGGCTGGCGCAGTGTTTCCATGTAATACCATTCTGCGCGGGCGCGGTTAGGGAATAGTGTTAGCAGCAGGTAGCCGTGGTCGCGGTCGTTCAGGTATTTGATGTGTGGGTTTTTACTGAGCAGCATTTTCTCCATCATGCGCACCGTATCGGCACTTCTGTATTCATCATCGTTGGCAGACGAAACGCTGGTGGTGCCCAATTCAACGGCAAAAGCCCCGGCCGATGTTTTGGGGTTGTAGGTTTTCTTTACATCGGTGGCCGCTTCTATGGCCCACGATGCATGTGTATCGCCCGTTAGAAAGATCAAATCCTTCACGTTATTCTGCACAATAAAATTACGAACCTTCATTTTTTCCGCAGGGTAGCCGTCCCACGAGTCGAGGTTGCGGGGCATGTTGGGGTAAACGGCACTCAGTTCGATATCGGCAAACATTACCTGGTTGCCAATTACTTTCCATGTGGCAGTGGAGTTCTTCAAGTTGTTTTCGAACCAGCTTAATTGTTCGGCACCGAGCATGCTACGCTGGTCGCTGCCGTATTGCGGATCGCTTAGGCTATCCACCGGCTTGGTTTTGCCCTCCAATCGTTCGTCTAACATGATCAAATCGGCCAAAGGGCCATAAGAAAAGCTGCGGTAGTGTTTTCCGCTTTCGCGGATGGGTAGCCATTCATAGTAAGCTTGTCGTGCCACGGCCACGCGCTGCCCGTAGTCGCCCTCTTTATCAGATTGGTGATTCTGAGCGCCTTCTGTATATGCATTGTTGGCTACTTCGTGGTCGTCCCAAATGGCAATCATGGGGTGCTGCTGGCTCACTAACTTAAGGCCTTTGTCGAGGCGGTATTGTGAGTGGCGGGTACGGTAATCCTGTAAAGAAATAATTTCGTGCGGAGGCAGGTTTTTGCGGATGGTGGTGTCGCCATACCGGCCGCGTCCGTATTCGTAGATGTAATCTCCCAGATGCAGAACCGCATCAACATCGGCACGGTTGGCAATTTTCTCGTAGGCGTTGAAGTAGCCCCACTCCCAGTTGCTGCAACTCACCACGGCAAATTTCAAACTATCTACCGCAGTTACTGGTGTGGTTTTGGTTCGTCCTACCGCAGAGGTTCCGCCCAGTGCGGAGAAACGATAGTAATAAGTATGGCCAGGCTTCAGCGCGTCTACATCCACCTTCACGGTGTAGTCGCGGGCAGGTGTGGTGGTCAACGTATCGGATTTATGTACCGAAGTGAAAGAAGGTGTTTCAGATATTTCCCACGTAACTTTAACAGCCTTTGCAGAATCAGGAGGTGTTACGCGTGTCCAGATGATGACACGATCGGGCAGCGGATCGCCCGAAGCCACGCCATGGTAAAACGGGCGCAAGGTGGTGTCGTAATGAATGGAGACCACTTCATTCAACAAACCTATTTTCTTTTCAGTAGGGGCACAGGCTGCCAGTGCAGCGAAAGCCAGAATCCAGAGCTTTTTCACTTAGGTTGAACAGTTTGATGTATCCGCGAAGCTATCACTCCCTGGTAAAACTTCCATCAACGCCAGGTAAGTAAATGATTAAGTTCGCGTTACGCAGGGTGGCAGATTTGTTTTTTGGTCTCCAGGTATTCGCGCCATAGTTCGTCCACAATTTCTGCAGCAGGTTGAATGCGATTGATCATTGATGCCACCTGCCCGATCTCCAATTCACCTTCTTCCAGGTTGCCTTCGAAAATGCCTTTCCTGGCCCTGCCTTTTCCCAGCAAATTGGCCAACTCTTCAGCGGAAGCTCCTCCGGCCTCGGCCGCAGCCACCTGTTCGTAAAACTGGTTCCTGATCAACCGCACCGGTGTTACTTGTTTTAACGTAAGAACCGTGTCGCCTTCGGTGGCTCTTACCACCGCTTCTTTGTATGCCTCGTGGGCAGACGATTCCGCGCTGGCGGCAAATCGCGATCCTATCTGGAAGCCTTCCGCGCCCAGTGCCTCCACGGCCACCATGGCCCTGCCAGAACCAATGCCTCCTGCTGCTAATAGAGGGATCGACACGGCATCGCGCACGGCCGGAATCAAACAAAGGGTGGTGGTTTCTTCGCGTCCATTGTGGCCACCGGCCTCAAAACCTTCTGCTACCACCGCATCTACACCCGCTTGCTCCGCCTTGCGGGCAAAGCGCGCACTCGACACTACGTGCACCACGGTTATGCCTTTGTCCTTCAGGTAGCCCGTCCATTTGGCCGGATTGCCCGCGGATGTGAAAACAATTTTCACATCTTCCTCCACCAAAATGGACATTACGGTATCCATTTCGGGGTAGAGCAGAGGCACGTTTACCCCAAATGGGCGAGGTGTTGCTGCCTTGCATTTGGTAATGTGTTCGCGCAAGGTGCTAGGGTGCATGGAGCCCGCGCCCAGCAAGCCCAGGCCACCCGCGTTGCTAACAGCCGCGGCCAATCGCCAGCCACTACACCATACCATGCCTGCCTGCACAATGGGCAGCGTCACTTTGAAAAGTTGCGCGATTCTATGGGTGTTTTCCATCACTTTACAAATGGTTTTTGGATTTGTACGGGGCTGAATATCTGAATATTAGAATTGGCCCCCAACCGGGCAGCGGTTTGGGCCGTGTGAAAAGTTTTCCACAAAGAAAGGATTTATTGAATGTTGTGTATATATCTGTTAATCAGATATTTATGAAATAACAATACGGTAATGTGGATAAAAGACTGATTTTGTGGAATTCTATTTGGGCCATATTTTGGCCATTTATAAGTCCCTGAATTTTACCCTTTTAGTACCGTTTCTTTCGCCAATCTTACATGGCATTTACCTTGTATGTAATTTCACAGCTTGTTAACAAACCCGCGGCCGTAGTGTCCGTTGTTTTGCCAATGATATTATTAACCATTTCCGTACGAAAGTTATGAAACTGATTCCTTTTCTATTGCTCTTATCCATATCGGCATTTGGTCAAACCAAGGCACCAATGGTAAAGTTAACCGAGTTGCAGCAGCTGATCAGCACGCCTGGGGAGCAAATACGTGTAATCAACTTCTGGGCCACCTGGTGCGCACCCTGCATCAAAGAACTGCCGCTGTTCGAAAAGCTGAATCAGGAAAACAAAAACGTGAAGGTTACGCTGGTAAGCATGGATATCGACCTCGATCCGGATCCTGAGAAAGTATATCGGTTTGTTGATCGCAAGAAATTGAAGTCTGAAGTATTGATATTGGACGAACGCAACCCCAACGATTGGATCGACAAGATCGATAAAAAATGGTCGGGGGCATTGCCCGCTACGTTGTTGGTAAATACGCAAACCGGTAAACGCGTGTTTGTGGAGAAAGAATTGCACGAGGGCGATCTTGAGAAACTAATTGCCCAGGTAAAATAACCCACTAATAGGTATGGCATCAACTTCTGCTATTTCAAAACTTTAGACCGTTAACTCAATAACTAACAAATCAATTATGAAGAAATCAATATTGCTACTCCTCTGCGTGGTGCTACTTATGGCCGCACGACCCGCAAAAGATGGTTACCAGGTGGGCGATACCGCCACCGACTTCAAGTTAAAGAACGTGGATGGCAAAGTGCTTTCACTGGCTGATTTTTCATCGGCAAAGGGTTTTATTGTAGTGTTCGATTGCAACACATGCCCCTACTCCAAAGCGTATAACGAGCGCATCGTTGCGTTAAGTAAAAAATATGCAAGCAAAGGCTTTCCGCTGGTAGCCATTAACTCGAACGACCCTGCAGCCTCGCCTGGCGATTCGTTTGAGGAAATGGTGAAATATGCCAAAGCGAAAAAGTACGACTTCCCTTACCTGTTTGATGAAAGCCAGGAGATTGCACGCGCTTATGGTGCCACCAATACGCCTCATGTTTTTATTTTAAACAAGGCGGGCAGCGCGCTAAAGGTGGCTTACATCGGCACGATTGATGATAGCCCGCGCGATGCTTCTTCGGTTTCGAAGCGTTATGTAGAAGATGCAGTAGATGCCCTGCTGGCAGGCAAAGAGGTAGCCACTTCTAAAACCAAGGCCATTGGTTGCGGCATTAAGTGGAAGAGCGCTTAGTCATTCGTTTATTCGCAAAATTCAAAGCCGGCATTGCCCGGCTTTTTTTATTTAAGTCCATGCCACAGAAAAAATACCTGGCGGTGAAAGCAGTCCGTTTGTGTAATTTCCCACTTATAAAATTTGCCTTACTATGAAACGCCTCCTTACCATTTGGGTATTCCTGCTTCCGTTGGTTCTCATCGCGCAAAGCAAAAAACCCATCGTTGCTTCCGATCTGATGAAGATCGTTACCGCGAATCAGATACAAATTTCGCCCGATGGCAGCCAAGCGGTAGCGGTAGTTACGCGCAAAGCAGTGCGCAACGACAACGACTATTACTACACACGGCATCTATATCTACTGGATATGGCGGGCAAAGCAGAGCCGCGGCAGCTTACGTTTGGCGATCGCAACGATGGCCAACCGCAATGGTCGCCCGATGGTAAACGCATTGCCTTTACACGTACCGATGGCGAGCGGAGCCAGATCTGGCTGCTGCCGCTGCATGGAGGCGAAGCGCAATCCATTACCACTTCAAAGTATGGCGCGTTTAACCCGCGTTGGTCGCCCGATGGTAAATGGTTGCTTTACGCATCTTCATTGCCCATCTATGCCATAGAGGGAAATGTTCCGTGGAGTTATGAAAGGCCAGGCCGCACACAAGGCGATGAGCCCAACATGAAAAACATGAAGGCCGATGAACGAAAGGACGTTGCCAACAGTCCCGATGGCACGTTGGAAGAAGTGCGTGCGTGGTTGGCAAAGAATGCCAGCGAAAGCAATCCGCGCGTGCTCAACCGGCAAGACCTGCAGGGCGAATTGAATCTACAGCCCGATGAAAGTTTTGCGCACCTCTTCCTTCAACAGGTGGACAGCGATGAAAAAGCTGTTCAACTCACCCAAGGTTTTCAAGATTTCACCAGCGCTGCGTGGTCGCCCGATGGTAAGAAGATCATCTGTGCCTCCAAAGTGTACGCCATTCATCCCGATCGCGAACGCGACAATAACATTTGGGTGATAGACGTAGCGAGTCGTCAGGCACGCGAGTTGTTAAGTTGGCCTGGTTACAGCCTCGACAACCCTTCTTATTCGCCAGATGGAACGCGCATTTCTTTTGATGCCAACACTACCAACGGCCGTTTTTACTCGCAGTCTATTCTTGCCACCGCATCGGCTTCGGGCGAAAACCCCACTTTGTTAACCCAGGCATTAGATCGCGATGCGGGCAATGCCGTTTGGTCGGCCGATGGTAAAACCATCTACTTCATCGCGCAAAGCGAAGGCGATATTCCGCTCTACAGCATTCCCTCGAAAGGAGGAGCCATTCAGCGCCTTACGCGCGAAGACGGTGGAGTAAACGACTTTGATATTCGTGGTGACAAAGTGGTCTACGCTTTTACAGAAACCAAAAACCCGTGGGAAATTTATGTGCATTCGTTGAAAGACAAATCGCATCAGTTGCTTACCCATTGGAACGAGAGCTGGCTAAAAGAAAAGAGTGTGGTCTTTCCGAAAGAATATTGGCTTACACGGCCCGATGGCACCAAAGTGCAGTATTGGGTGATGGAACCTGTTGGAAGCAAAGACGGCACCAAATACCCAACCATCTTAAACATACATGGCGGACCCTCGGCCATGTGGGGGCCGGGTGCCTTTTCGATGTGGCACGAGTACCAATTAGAGAACAGTTGGGGCTATGGTGTAGTGTATTGCAACCCGCGTGGCAGCGGTGGCTATGGTGATGCCTTCAAGCGCGCCAATTACCGCGACTGGGGTACAAGTCCCGCTGCGGATATTTTAGCTTCATTAGACGATGCTATTAGCAAACATAACTGGATTGACAAAGACCAACTTTTTGTGGAAGGTGGCAGCTATGCCGGCTATATGGTAGCGTGGATTGTAAGCCACGACCACCGGTTTAAAGCGGCCAATGCCCAGCGAGGCGTGTACGAACTTTCTACCTTCATGGGCGAAGGTAACGCATGGCGTTTGATACCGGATCATTTCGGAGGTTACCCTTGGGAGAAAGAAACCCGCGCGGTGTTAGATGCCAACTCACCACTCAGCTATGTGGCCGACATAAAAACTCCCTTACTCATCATCCATGGCGATCAGGATTTGCGCACCGGTGTGATACAGTCGGAAGTGTTGTATAAGAGTTTGAAGATTCTAAACAAACCGGTAGAATACATTCGCTACCCTAAGGAAGGACACGAGTTAACGCGCAGTGGCAACCCTGGCCGCATGATGGACCACCTGCTGCGCGTTATTGAATTCTTTGAACGATATGCCAAACACCCGGAGCCCGCGGCAGCAGTGATGAAGTAAAACCGTTTAAGCTTAGGGATTTCTAATCGCGGGTGCCCATCCAGCTATCAAAGTATGTTGGCGCATCTCTATTACTGATCGCTGAAATCTTGATGAGCCTGCCATGGAACGTTTAAATTGCCAGTTTGATGGCCCCGATTTGTTAGAATTAAGGTAAAAAAGGGGGTGCGTCAAATTCTGAACCTGGCTATGATAAATGGTTTGCCTTAAATTTGTTGAACCTTGTTATCTTTGCGGCTTCATTCGAAAAAATAACTAAACAATGCCCTATTTATTTACCTCCGAGTCCGTTTCAGAAGGCCACCCCGACAAAGTAGCCGACCAGATTTCAGATGCCCTTATCGATTATTTTTTAGCGTACGACCCTAATTCCAAGGTAGCGTGCGAAACACTGGTAACTACCGGACAGGTAGTGCTGGCAGGTGAAGTGAAATCCGAGGCTTATCTGGATGTGCAAGACATTGCCCGCGAAGTAATCAAGAAGATTGGCTATACCAAGAGCGAGTATATGTTCGAAGCGAACAGCTGCGGCATTTTGTCTGCCATTCACGAACAATCGCCAGATATTAACCAAGGTGTAGAGCGCAGAAAGAAAGAAGATCAGGGTGCTGGCGACCAGGGCATGATGTTTGGCTATGCTACCAACGAAACCGATAATTTCATGCCGCTTCCGTTGGAGTTGGCTCACTCAATTTTGCGCGAACTCTCTGTAATCCGCAAAGAAGGAAAAGTGATGACCTACCTGCGCCCCGATGCCAAGAGCCAGGTAACCATTGAATATTCTGATGACAACAAACCACAACGCATAGACACCATCGTGGTTTCTACCCAACACGATGACTTCGCGAAAGATGCAGTGATGCTGAATCAGATCAAAGAAGATATTATCAACATTGTGGTTCCGCGCATCAAGAAGAAGTTGCCCAAGCGCGTGCAGAATCTTTTTGGAAACGACATTAAGTACCATGTAAACCCTACGGGTAAATTTGTAATTGGTGGGCCACATGGCGATACCGGCTTAACAGGCCGCAAAATTATTGTAGATACCTATGGTGGCAAAGGTGCACACGGTGGTGGTGCCTTTTCTGGTAAAGATCCCTCGAAGGTAGACCGTTCGGCAGCCTATGCTACCCGCCATATTGCCAAAAACCTGGTAGCAGCTGGTGTGTGCGATGAGGTGCTGGTTCAGGTAGCTTACGCGATTGGTGTAGCCAAACCCGTTGGGTTGTATGTAAACACCTACGGCACAGCCAAGGTGAACATGGGCGATGGTGAGATTGCCAAGAAGATTGAAAAGATTTTTGATATGCGCCCTTACTTTATTGAAGAGCGCTTTCAACTGCGCACTCCTATTTATTCCGAAACCGCTGCTTATGGCCACATGGGCCGCGAGCCAAAAGTGGTGGAAAAGGTATTTAACAAGGGCAAGAAGAGCGAGAAGAAAGTGAAGGTTGAACTCTTCCCTTGGGAAAAACTGGACTATGTAGACGCAGTGAAGAAGGCTTTTAAGATGACCTGATTGCAGCGATAGAAATCTAAACTTAAGCCGCTCCCTTCCGGGGCGGCTTTTTATTTTCTTAATTGTTTCAGTTTCTCTAGTTGCACTCCGGTAAAGAAACCCTCTTTTATCAGAGTCATCAACTGTGCCGGTGTGGGGTTAATCTGGTAGAAGGTATCGTCCTTGCGTTTAATCTCTTTCACCGCCATTTTTTTCGAGATGCGCTTAACAATTGTTTTCGATTTTTCTTCGCCTTGCAGGTCAATCGACAAGAATTGGATGTTGCCGTCTGGCAACCGCTTAATCAGGCGAAGCACCCACTGATCTTCCACCTTGAAGTTGACGAAGTAATAATCTTCATGGAATTTCACCACCATCGAATCGCTGATCACCCCTCTGCCCAGCCAGTCTTTGTCTTCTGCATCTTTAAAGTGATAGCCCCACGATTCTATCAGCAGCGTGTCGCCTTTTTCTTTGGTTTGCGGATCTCTGGAAAGATAGGCCCCGTGCAATTCGGCTGGCACTTGCAGAAGTGGCTGAACACCCGCTGGTTGCGGCACAGTAAAAGAAACTTCGCGGCAAGAACCAAGCAGCAATGCCCAAGCCGCCAACAACAAGAATAAACTACACTTCATTTCACAATATTTACTGCGAATCAAACGAAAGGCCTGCCACGCAGGCTGATACCAGCGCTTAAATTAGTTATTCCCATTTAATTGCTGGTAGGTGTAATGTTTGCACCGAAAACGAACGATGGCGCCTTTGCCTGTCACCTAAATTGCACCGTTTTTTTAGAACAACCCCGCAATAAACCCAAAAGGCATTAGCACCGGACGGATCAGGGGTTTGTTTTTTCATAGGCACAGCTTTAACGTAAGCTGATTATGGAAGTCCGCGAGGTGCTAACATCAAAAAGGGGCTTCGGCCCCTTTTTTGTTAGGAGGTAGGTCAACGAAAAGTGAACAAGTTCGTTTTTAGTAACTTTAAACTTTCAAAAAAACACAAACCTTCCTTACCAATGAACCGAAAGTATGTCCCAATCCTGATGGCCGTCTTTTTTTTGACGGCAGGCACAGGCTACGCCCAGGTAATCAACCGTCTGAAAAACAAGGGTGAGCAAAAAGCGGGAGAAGCCATCGACAACCTCTTTAGTGGCAAAAAGAAAAATCAAAACAACCAAGGCGGCCAAAACCAGCAGGGTGGCAACGATGGCAACAATGCACCCGGTGGCAACAATGCAGGCGGCCCTGGCGGCAACAACCCATCTAACAACAAAACCACTGAAGGTGGTGGCGGCCTTATTTCAACACCCCCCGATGTCAACCAGAACCTGGCCGATGCCGAAGTGGCCTATAAAAAGAATGCCTATGGTGAAGCACGCTATGCAGTGCAGCAAGCCATGCTGGGTATTGAGATGGAGATAGGTAACAAGGTTTTAAAGTCGCTGCCAGAGAACATCAGCGGACTGGACAAAGATCCAGATGCAGACCAGGTTACCAGCACCGGCTATGGCTGGGCGGGGTTAACTATTCAGCGCCATTATAATGATAAGAACGACAAGCAACTGCGCGTAACGGTTGCCAACAACTCTGCGTGGATGGCGGGTGTGAATGCTTACCTGGCCAATGGCGGATATGCACAGCAAACCAACGGTGAGCAGAACTGGAAGCAAACGAAAGTAAAAGGATACCGAGCGGTGATAGAGTACAGCGATGACTCCGGTTATAAACTCAGCGTACCCCTTGGGCAATCTTCGCTTATTGTATACGAAGCAGTGAACTATGCCAATGAGCAAGAAGTGATGAAATCGGCCGAGGCCATAGATATTGATGGCATTAAAAAAATGTTGGGCGAACAATAATCCCGTAAAGATTTTAAATGAATTATGATATGAAAAAACTAAGCATATATATTCTGGTACTGATTTCTTATGCGGCTGGCGCACAGGATTTTGATAAAAACCTGACGGCAGCTCGCAGTTCTTATGCTGCTGGCGATTTGGAAAACGCACGCTTTGCCACGGAACAGCTACTGCGCGATCTGGATATGGCCATCGGTCGTGAAATTCTGAAACTCTTACCTGCCCAGGTGGGAACGTTGGCAGCGAATGAAAAAGAAGACAACCTGACCGGTGGTGCGGGTTATGCAGGTGGCCTGTACGTGCAGCGTACCTATGGCACACCAGAAACGCGTCATGCCAATATTGATATCATTAATAATTCGCCTGTCATCAACTCCATACAATCCATTTTCGCGATGCCTGTGCTAGGGGGTATGATGCGCGATGAGAACCAAAAGCAAATCAAAGTGCAGGGTTATAAATCTTTGCTTACGCGAAATGTTAACAGCGATACCGGCAAGACCAACTACGAGTTGCAGATACCGATGAACAACACCTTGCTTACGCTGCGCATTGACGATACAACCGAAACAGAAATTACTCAGGTGGCCAATAGCATACCGCTTAGCAAAATTGCGCAGATGGCTCAGTAACTATTTTGTGACGAAAAGTTTGTCAAAAGTTTACGTCATTCTGAGCGTTAGCGAAGAATCTCCTTCTAAAATTTTAGAATTGGAGATGTTTCCTGCCTGCGCAGGCAGGCGCTAACGCTCAACATGACGAAGATACTTATGAGCCTCTGTGTGTTATGCAATGTGTAAAAGATCTAATTGAAACGCATCCAAAAAATATTTCCCCCACCCAAAGGAGTTGAAATTCCCTTTAGTATTTCGTTGGGTTTAAATGGATTAGTCGGGCGACTAAGCGGTGTGGCTCGTTCACTGGTAAAGAACAGATATTGCCCGTTGGGCGAAACATACGGGCAGTAATCCAACTCCGAAGAATTAACCCCATTACCCAACCGTGTAGCATTCAACCACTCACCATTTTCATTTTTACGACTGCTGTAGATATCACCTCGCCCGGCATCGTCAGCCCGCCCGTGACTTCCAAAGAGGATGTATTGTCCTTTTGGATCCACAAAAGCATTGTATTCATCTTTATCGGAATTAACCCCCACGGGCAACACACGTGGCGTATCGTAAGAGGTACCGTTCCAGGTGGCATACCAAATATCTTCGCCACCAATGCCACCGCTGTAACGTGCCGTGAAATACAAAGTGCCATCTTCTGTTACCGATGGGTAAAACTCGTTGGTAACTGTATTGACTGGTGCACCAACGTTGATAGGCTGGCCCCAAGACCCATCGGGCTGCAGGGTACACATATAAATATCGAAATTACCACCACGATTGGAGGCAAAGAACAATTTTTTTCCATCGGGCGAAAGAGCAGGTTCTATGTCATTGCTGCCAGAAGAAAAGGGCAATGGCGCTGGTAGCGACCACTGCCCGTTTTCAAAAGTGCGTTCTACCAACCGCGCAATGTTTGAACCTAACACCAAAGAATAATAAACTTTCTTGCCATCGGGCGAAAGGGCAAAGTCGCGTTCGTATAGCGTACTTGAGATGGTATTTGGGGCAAACAAGGTGGCACCATTTTGTGGAACCGGCTCGCCCAAAAAATTTTGAGCATAAGTACTAGAAGCCAATACAAGAAGAAGGATCGTTGTGCGCATAGTTAAACTTTAGTCATGTTGAAGAAAACGGTAAGCTTAGATGCATTTTTTACAGATTGACTGCCACTTATTCCTATTAGTTCGGCAAAGTCTACCGTAGCGCGTGCATCTGGATCAAGTTCTTTTGTTAAGTCAATTTCTGCCACCTGGTAAGTCCAGGCGGTACCATCTTCTTTCTGGCTGATGGTAAATTCAGAAGTGCTGCCATCTGCATGTGTAACCACGAGGGTTTGATCTTGAAGTTTCCACGTGAATTTTTGCTGAGTACCGTTCTCTTGGTATAAATAAGTGCCATCTGCCTCAAATGTTGTGTGTACAACATAAGTAGCAGGTAGCTTTACTTCCCACTCTGCCAGATCGGTGGAAAAAATAATTTTTTCTAGTTTCCATTTCCCGTTCAGACCGGCAGCTGAGTCGCTTCCGGAATCGTTACATCTGCACAGCAGCAGTAGTACAGCCAGATAAGTAAGCATGTTGATTTTCATTTTGGATGAGTTATGCACCGGTAAATAAAAGGCAGCATTACCATACTGCCAGGAATTTTCAACCGACCAGCCAAGTGTGTATGCACACAGCAAGAATTTGTCTACCAATTATTTTAGTAGACATAAGTTTGCATTTAGTTGACAAATGACTACGGTTGGTTCAGGCAACAGGGCGAATCGGTTTAGTTTTACGACCTTTGGATAAATGGCACGCAACCAAAGACTAGTTTTACACATTGCATTCTGGCTTACCTACTTGTTGTTCGAGACGTATGTAGAATTTGGATGGTTAGGGCCCAGCTTCAACACATTGGCTGTTACAGAACGACTAGGGCTTGCTTTTGCCTCGGAGGCAGTGCTGCTCCCCGTGAAAATGGCACTGGTCTATTTTTTGTTCTTCCTCTTCTTCCCGGCAAACGAGAAGCCACGGTCGTGGGCGCAAACCATTCCGTTGGCAGTTCTCGCTTTTGGATTGGCCGTAATTGGCAGAAGACTGTCTTTGGTATATGGAGCAATTCCATACGTTTTTGAGTTTACAGACGAACCCCAACAGATTTTTCAACTCTCGCTATTGAATGCAAGCGCCATAGAACTTCTTTTTATTTCGGGGCTTTGCATTTCGATAAAAGCATTTCGACAACGCATACGCTGGCGCCAACGCGAAGAAGTGTTGGTGAAAGAAAAACTGGAATCGGAGTTGAAGTTTTTGAAAGCTCAGATTAATCCACACTTCTTATTCAACACACTCAATAATATTTACGCGTTGGCCCGCAAGCAATCCGAAGCCACACCAGATGCAGTTTTAAAATTATCGAAGCTGATGCGCTTTATGCTTTACGAGGCCCGCAAGGAAAGAATAAGGGTAACCGAAGAACTTCGCATCATTACCGATTATATGGAACTGGAAAAGATGCGCTACAATGGGAGACTGACAGTTGCCTTCAACACAAGCATTGATGATGAGAGCCAAACCATCGCTCCGCTTTTGTTGCTCCACTTCGTAGAAAACGCATTTAAGCATGGTGCCAGCGAATCGCGTTTTCAGGCGCGCATTGATATAAACATTACACTTCAGAACAAAGAGCTTAACGCCATCATAGAAAATACCAAGGAAGAAGTGATTACAACAGAAGACCGCGAGAAAATAGGCATGGAAAACATCAAACGACAGTTGCAGTTGTTGTATCCTGCCCACAGGCTTACAATCGCCAACGAGGCCAATCATTTTAGGATTGATTTACACATTCCATTAAACAATTAACCATGAGATTAAATTGCCTGATTGTGGAAGATGAGCCGTTGGCAGCAGAGGTTTTGCAAGATTACATTCAACAAGTGCCCTATCTGCAATGGGTGGGTACCTGCTCGGACGCCTTGTATGCGCTGGAATATTTGCAGAAGGAGAAAATAGACGTGCTTTTTCTTGATATCCATCTGCCGCGGTTGAAGGGGCTTGACTTTCTAAGAACGCTGGCCAACCCACCTAAAGTAATACTGACTACAGCGTACCACGAATATGCTTTACAGGGTTACGAGTTAAATGTGTTGGACTACCTGTTGAAGCCTGTTGAATTCAGCCGCTTCCTTGCAGCAGTAAACAAGCTTCAACAGCCGGCTCCGGTGGCTTCCCCCGAAGTAGTGCGAAAGACGTTGGCCATTCAAACGGAGAAGAGAAAGGTGCTTTTACCTGTAGACGAAATTCTGTTTGTAGAAAGCATGAAGGAGTACGTACGCATACACACCCTTTCTAAAGCGTATATCACTAAAGTGGGTATATCAAAACTGGAGGAGGAATTGGGCAGTGGGTTTCTTCGGGTGCACCGCTCTTTTTTGGTAGCCATCAATCGCATACATGCTTACGATGCGGCAGAGTTGGAAATTGGTGGAAAGTTGATTCCTATCGGAAGAAATTATAAAGACAACGTTGTTTCTCTACTTGCTGCCAGGGGTTAGTCCAATTCTTTCCACCGCTTGTGCGACCAGAGCCAGCCCTCCGGTTGCGCGCCAATTACCTCTTCGGTCTTTTTAACATACAGATCAATAACGTTGTCACTCGTCTCGCGATCGAAAGGGGGGTTAGCCAGATGAATCAACTCCACCTGGTAGTAGCCGCGCTTTACTTTTTTCACCGCAGCAAAAAAAACCGGACTTTGTGTTAACACCATTAATTGACTGATTCCCTGAAAGAAGGCAGTGCGTTGCCCCATGAAGATGGTCCAATATCGTTTTGAATTGTGGTGGCCAGGAAACTGATCGGCCACAATGGCGGTACCTCGCACCATGCTTCTTCGCTTAATGATTTCCCGTGCTACGTTGTCGCGGCTGATGGGAAATGCACCAAAACGTGTTCTGCACAAAAGTGCAAATTGGTTAAACAATTTACTGCCTTGCGATTGATATACGAAGTCAATGGGAATACCTAACCCAAAGCTGCCTGCTGCCAGCAACCACTCCCAATTAAACTGGTGCGATGCCAACAGCAGCACCGACTGTTTTTGCTGTTGGTAAGGCAGAAGAATTTCTGGATTGGCAAAGACCATACGTTTTTGCAGTTCTGCCTGGTCGATGGAAAGCAACTTCAGCGTTTCTACGCCATAGTCGGCAAGATTCTGAAAGAAAGCCTTTTCTATTTTGTACAACTCTGTGTTCGATTTACCGGGGAAAGAGTTCTTTAAATTTTGTTGAACTACTTTTCTGCGATAACGCTGCAGGTAAAAACTTACGAAAAAGAGAAAGTTTGCCAGCCGATAGAGCGCCCTCAGGGGCAGTCGAGAAACAAGCTTCAAAAACCACATAAAAGCCAAAATTAGGGTTTGTTTGATTACTTTTGAGCGTTAACAGAATAATGAAAGGCAAGGCGGTTATTATAACAGGTGGCTCTTCGGGCATTGGGCGTGCGTTGGCTTTCGAGTTTGCACGCAAGGGCTCGCAGGTGCTTATCACGGGTAGAAACAGACAGTCGTTGGAAGAGGCATGCCTGGCCATGCGCAACGAAAATCTAGATGTGCATTTTCAAGTGGCCGATGCTGCAGTGGAAGCCGACAACCAACGGGTGGTGGAAGAAGCCGTTCGCCTTTTTGGAAGAATAGATGTTTTAATTTGCAACGCAGGTATTTCCATGCGCGCGCTGTTCGAAGAATTGGAGTTACCTGTTTTTCAAAAAGTTTTTCAGAGCAATTTCTTTGGCACCGTCTTCATTGTGAAATATGCGTTGCCACACATAATCAAGTCGAAGGGTTCAGTAGTAGGCGTTTCTTCCATTAATGGCCGAGTGGCCAGCCCTGCGCGCACAGCCTATGCCAGTTCTAAATTTGCCATGGAGGGTTTTTTGGATACACTTCGAATGGAAATGATGCGCCATGGGGTGCATGTACTGGTGGCCAGACCAGGTTTTACCGCCACCAACATACGCGTGGCGGCACTGAAAGCCGATGGTTCTTCGCAGGGTGAGTCCCCACGCAAGGAAGAAAAAATGATGACCTCCGAGGAAGTAGCGGAACACTTGTATGTGGCGATAGCCAAACGAAAGAGAGACCTTACCCTTACCGTTGTAGGAAAATCAGCTGTGTTTCTAAACCGGCTTTTCCCCGCCTGGATGGACAAGATTGTTTATCGCTTTATGGCCAGCGAGCCCGATACACCGCTGAAGTAAATGGCCAAGTCCAAAGCTGTTTTTTTTTGCCAGAGTTGTGGCTACGAATCGGCCAAGTGGTTAGGTAAATGCCCCTCTTGCAATGCCTGGAATTCATTTGTAGAAGAGGTGGTGGCCAAAGCAGAGGGTGGTAAGAATGAGTGGCGACAAGAAACCGGTCGCACCAAATCTGTACAACCCAAAACGTTGCGCGAGATTGAAACCACCACCGATGTGAGAATGGTTACCCCCGATGAAGAACTGAATCGGGTACTAGGGGGAGGCATTGTTCCCGGCTCGTTGGTACTGATTGGAGGTGAGCCCGGTATTGGCAAATCTACGCTCATGTTGCAGATAGGTTTGTCTATGCCGCAAATAAAAGTGTTGTACGTTTCTGGCGAGGAGAGCGAACAACAAATAAAGATGCGTGCGGAGCGGTTGCAACTGACGGGCTTGAAACAGCATAACCTGGAAGGTTATTTTATGCTGGCCGAAACCAACACCAGAAATATCTTTCTGGCGATTGAAAGCCTGCAGCCGCAGTTGGTAATTATCGATTCTATCCAAACTTTGTATACCCCTCTGCTCGATTCAGTGGCAGGTAGCGTGGGTCAGGTACGCCAGTGTGCGGGCGAGTTGATGAAGTTTGCCAAAGAAACCAACACGCCCGTTTTTTTGGTGGGGCATATTACCAAAGATGGCTCGTTGGCCGGCCCCAAGGTATTAGAACATATGGTGGACACCGTGCTGCAATTTGAAGGCGACCGGCACCTCGCTTATCGGATTTTGAGGACCACTAAGAACAGATTTGGCTCCACCAGCGAGATCGGCATTTACGAAATGCAGGGCACGGGCCTGCGCCAGGTTTCTAATCCATCGGAAATACTGATTTCCCAAAAGGACGCCAACCTGAGTGGGGTAACCATTGGGGCTACCATTGAAGGCAACCGACCACTACTAATCGAAATACAGTCGTTGGTGAGTCCGGCCTCTTACGGAACACCACAACGCACCCCTACAGGCTTCGATCAAAAAAGACTTAATATGCTTTTGGCGGTGCTGGAAAAGCGATGTGGGTTTCGATTCGGCACGCAAGATGTTTTTCTGAATATGGCCGGAGGCATTACGGTAGAAGATCCTGCCATTGACCTGGCGGTTTGTATCGCTTTGGTTTCTTCTTTCGAAGAACTGCCTGTTTCCGATAAAATCTGCTTTGCAGCCGAAGTAGGTTTAGGAGGAGAATTGCGCGCAGTCAACCGAATAGACCAGCGAATTTCGGAAGCTGAAAAGTTAGGCTTCGATGAAATTTACGTCTCAAAATTTGCACAAAAATCGGTTGCAAAAACCGGCAAAATTAAGGTGAAGGCCTTCGGCCGCCTTACAGAAGTTTTTGAAGATTTATTTGGCTAAGCTATGGAATACTTTTTTGTAGAAAAGCTAGGGGTAACAGATGTTGTTTTCAGTTTCATCATTCTGCCTTTCCTTATATTCTTCGCGCGCATTTGCGATGTGTCCATTAACACGGTGCGCATTATCTATATGCTGGGTGGCAGAAGGTATACCGCTACGTTGCTTGGTTTTTTTGAAGCATTTATCTGGCTGCTGGTGATACGCGAAATCTTTAAACACCTGGACAACTGGCTATGCTATGTGGCCTATCCCGCGGGTTTTGCCATGGGCATTTTTGTGGGAATGATGATCGAAGAACGAATTGCCTACGGCAAGGTGATAGTTCGAATCATTACGCGCAAAGAAGTGAAGGGGCTTTTAGATTATCTCAATTTCAATAAGTTCCGATTTACACACGTAAATGCTGAGGGCCCCGATGGACATGAAAACCTGGTGTTTACCGTTTTGGAGCGCGAGCGATTAGACGACTTACTGGATCACCTGAAAACAAATTTACCCACCGCATTCTATACGGTAGAAAAGGTGAAGGCCGCAGGAGAAAGCGGTGTGCTGCCAGAAGAAAGAGGAGGGTTCCGCATATTTACCTGGCTGAGGGGGATCATTAGGAATTAGACGGCATATCAAAGCCGGCATTTCCCTGCAGGCCACCGGTGTGAAGAAAAAGTACCTTAGCGCCTTTTCTTAAGAAACCCTCCCTGACCTTTTGAAGAACACCAAATAGGGCTTTGCCGGTGTACACAGGATCAAGCGGTACGTTATGTTCCTTTGAAAATTGGTGAATAAAGTGCAACAACTCTTCTGTCACCTTTCCATAGCCTCCAAAATGAAAGGCTGTTTCTATTTCGGAGTTGCGATGGGCTGTATATAATTTTACTTCTTCAGATAAAAAATCTCCGCCCTTCAAAGCCGCAAACCCAACGATATGTTTATTGGGTAACCCCTCCACTAATCCAGCCAAGGTTCCACCCGTGCCAACCGGTAAACACACATAGTCAAAAGAAGCTTGTTGTTGAAGTTGGTGCGCAAACTCGGCAATGCCCTTCACTGCAAACGGGTTCGTTCCACCTTCTGGGATAAAATAGAATTCGCCAAATCTGTTGTGGAGCGATTGAATGAATTCGGTTTCATTTTTTCTGCGATACGCTTCTCGTGAAAGATAATGTAATTGCATGCCGTTACTTTTTGCAAATGAAAGCGTAGCATTGAGCGGCAGCGTTTCTTCACCGCGAATTATTCCAATGGATTGAAAGCCTAACTCACGGGCCGCGGCTGCGGTGGCGTAGATATGGTTGGAATAGGCGCCTCCCACGGTTAGCAATGTTCTGTACCCCTGCTCTTGGGCTGCCTGCAAATTATATTTCAACTTCCACCACTTGTTACCCGATACAAAAGGATGATTAAGGTCTTCGCGTTTGATGAGCAGTTGAATGCCAGCGCGAACTGTTTCGGGAGTTGTAACCTCAATTAGAGGTGTTGGATTGTATGCTAATAACACCACCCGCATTTTAAAGCTTAATGGCCACCTTTAAAAATGAGATACTAAAAAAGATAACATCCAGCGCAAAAAATACTAAAATATTTAGTAAATCGTGACATGAATGATGACTACTTAAAAGGTCGTGGGGCACAATTGAAAACTGGAAACCGCTTTCTAAAAGCGGAGTATGTAACTGACCATATAGAAGGTTTGGACGAGCCCATGCTGGAGAATGCCGCTACCCAAATATTTCAAGAGAATGCCAAAAAGATTGTAAACAAAGTAAACAGCCCCGACCTGGGCATGCTGTTTTCCATGAATCCGTACCAGGGTTGCGAGCATGGGTGCATTTATTGTTATGCCCGCAACACACACGAGTATTACGGATTTAGTGCCGGCCTTGACTTTGAACAGAAAATAATTGTAAAGCGCAATGCGGCCTCTCTCTTAGAGAAACAACTGCAAAGCCCAACGTGGGATGCACTGCCCATCATGCTTTCGGGCAATACCGATTGCTACCAGCCCCAGGATAAGAAGTTTGAACTGACACGCAAAATGCTGGCTGTGCTTCTAAAGTACCGCCACCCGGTGGGCCTCATCACTAAAAACAGTTTGATACTGCGCGATTTGGATTTATTACAGGAGTTATCCAAATACAAATTGGTGCATGTAATGATTTCCATCACTACGTTGGATGAAAACCTGCGCAGGCAAATGGAACCCCGCACGGCCAGTGCCATCAAGCGACTGAAAGTGATAGAAGAATTAACCAAGGGCAATGTGCCGGTTGGCGTTATGAATGCACCAATCATACCTGGCCTCAATCACCATGAAATTCCGCAAGTGCTGAAAGCTGCAGCCGACCATGGTGCGTTGGCTGCCGGCATGACGGTGGTGCGATTGAATGGTGCTATCGGCACTATTTTCGAAGACTGGCTGCGAAAGAATTTTCCCGACCGCTTCGATAAGATATGGAACCAAATTAGCGAACTGCATGGAGGCAGTGTAAACGACTCGCAATTTGGAAGGCGCATGCGGGGCGAAGGCCCCATAGCAGAGATGATTCAACAACTGTTTCGATCTGCTAAAAAGAAATATTTTGCCGACAGGCAAATGCCATCCTACGATCTGACTCAGTTTAGAAAGGCTGGTACGCTTTCTCTGTTCTGAACACTACTCCCACACAACTTTACCCTGCCCGTTGTACCACTGAGGGTAGCTGGGTACATGTATTTTTTCTAGTTCGTTGCGTTTCAATTTCATAGAAGGAGTAAGCAATCCGTTTTCCTGTGTCCAGTCGTTTTTCATTATTACGGCTCGCTCTAATTTTTCGTAGGGCTCCAGGTGAGGGTTAATGGCATCCAAAGTATCAGAGATGCTTTGGGTAATTTCTTCTTTGGATTTGGCTTTACCTATGGCCGAGAGCACCACCAACGCAATGGGCTGCGGTATGCCCATGCCTACCACACATACTTGTTCAATGTCTGTGTTTTGGGCAAATTTCATTTCAATAGGCGAAGGAGAAATGTACTTACCCTTGTCGGTCTTAAATTGATCTTTCACCCTGCCAATAATGGTAAGGTAGCCTTCGTTGTCAATTTCACCTGTATCTCCCGTTTTCAGGTAGCCTTCTTCATCGAACATTTCGGCAGATAAGTCGGGCAATTTGTAATAGCCGCGCATCATGCAATTGCTTTTCACCCTTATCTCATTGTTTTCAGGTGCCAGCTTTACCTGCAGGCCAGGCAACGGCCGGCCTACCGTGCCAAACTTATTGCCATGCTGCGAATTAAAATGAGCATACACGCAATCTTCTGTCATGCCATAGATCTGGTAAATTTCCACACCCAACTTTTTCCACCACTGCAATAAAGGCACACTGGCCGGTGCCGCCCCCGATGCACAGATCTTTGCCTTTGCTAGACCCAACTTCTTTTTGATGGCGCCACGAATAATGTTATTCACTATCGGAATACTGAGCAACGTATCGAGTTTTTTCTGTGGCATTTTCTCCAGAATCTTCTCCTGAAACTTGGCCCAGATGCGCGGAACGGCAATAAAAATATCGGGTTGAGTGGCGGCCAGATTTTTGGGAAAAGTTTCCAGCGTTTCAGGAAAAGAGAACATCGCCCCTTTAAACAACCCTAGTATTTCGATACCTAGTCTTTCAGCAATGTGGCTTAGCGGCAAATAAGAAAACAACCGAGGATGAAGGGGCACTTGCAAAAGCGTACAGGCCGCCTTTACCGTTTCATCGAAGTTGCCCACCACGTGCATTACGCCCTTAGGCTGACCGGTAGTGCCCGAGGTGTACATAACTGTTAACAAGTCATCGCGTTGCCAGCTATGAGGTTCCGCCAGCGGCTCTGTATTTTTTACAATCTCGCTCCACCAATCCCCATCGCGCACACCATAATAATCAACACTAACTTTTTTTAATGATGCAGGTACACCGGGGCGTTGTGCATCAAAATTATCCAGCTTGCCAATGATAATGGCTTTCGAATCGCTGTGTTCCAATATCTGGCCGATGGTTTCTGCCGGAAGGGTGGGATAGAGTGGAACCGAAACACATCCCGCCATCATGATAGCCAAATCGGCCAGGATCCAGTGGGTACAATTTTTTGATAACAATGACACATGGTCGCCAGGCTGTAATCCTTGCTTGCGCAAATGCTGGGCTATGCTGCGCACTTCAGTACCGGCTTGTTTCCACGTCCAGGTGTGCCAATCATCGCCTTTGGGTTGTCGGAAAGCAATGGAATCGGGATTGTTTTTTTCCCAGTGTAAAAAGTATTCCAGTGGGCTGTTCATAATGGTTGGGTCTGGTTTGGGTGATACAAGCTAACAAATTCAGTGTGAGGAAAAAATCAGAAAATGATGGTGCAAAAAATAGCTTCCAACCTTTCGTTTTTTGCGCGTGTCTAAACAATCAAGAAGGATTAATATGAAATATCCACGCACTGCCTGTACCCGCAAGGATGAAAAAAAGGCAATGGATATTCCATCTGACAATTAGAGAAGAAAATCATTAACAGATGAAATTTTTTGCTTTCACCCTCTTATTAACAGGCCTGTTGCGATGTGAAACTACCGAGGTGATTACGTGTTTTCCCACCGATTGCACACAGCCAGCCACGGTGGTGAATTTAACCGGCCTGGATGGTTGCGGATGGGCGTTGGAAATGGCCGATGGCACAAGGCTGGAGCCCGAACGCAGAACATATGTGCAGCCACCCAAACCAGAAGAAGACCCGATCTACTTTTTCGAGTGGAAGGAGGGCGACAAAGTAAGGATTAGCTACCAGAAGTCCGATGCCGGCTCTATTTGTATGGCGGGCAAAGTGGTGTTTATTACGTGCATTCAATCTGTTCAGCAAAACACTAGAGAATAACTTGTATGAAGCGGTTTGCTTTTTGGATCTTTTTGGGAGTAGTGGCATTGGCCGTTCTGCTATTCTCCTGTAGTGAAGAGCGCAACTTGTTAAAAGGTGAATGTGGTACACCGGCAACAGTGCGCGACTTAAGTGGTTTGGACGGTTGCAGTTATGTTTTCGAATTGGAGGATGGTACCCGCCTGATTGCGTATTGGGAGTGGGGTTGGTGCGGTACCCCTCCTCTTCCGGAAGGAACCACCGAAGACCCACTCTACAATTTTGAATATGCCGATGGCAAGCAAGTACTAATCGGTTACGAAGAGCGCCCCGATGTTGCCAGCACCTGTATGGCAGGGAAAATGGTTAAGATTACCTGCCTGGAAGAAATAGTTATTGAGGAAAAATAAGGTTTCAGCAGTCGGAGCCCGTAACCTTACTATCATCATTTCGCAGGCATAAACATGTAGTCCAGCGTTACATTCAGCATGGCTTTTAGCCCGGTAATAAATCCACGCTCGTCAATCATAAAATCGGGAGTGTGGTGTGCGGGTACTTTGTTGGGGTCTTGGTCGGGTGGCATGGCGCCTACAAAGAAGAAGAACCCCGGCACCTTTTTCTGGTAAAAAGCAAAATCTTCGGCACCTGTTACCGCGTTGATGCGTATCACGTTTGGCTCACCGGCTGCCTTTTGCAGGCTGGCTACCATTTTTTCTGTTAACGCAGGATCATTATAAGTAACGGGGGTTTTCCGCTCTATCGAAACCTCGGCTGTGGCGCCAGCGCTCTCAGCAATCTTGGTGGCTGTTAATCTTATTTTTTCATGAATTTTTTCCTGCATGCCTTCGTCCAGTGTGCGGATGGTGCCCGCCATAAATGCTTCTTCCGGAATAATGTTTTCGCGTATGCCCGATTGAATGCGGCCAACTGTTATCACCGCAGCTTCCTTGGTCAACTCTGTCTGCCGGCTTACAATGGTCTGTAACCCATTAATAATTTGTGCACTCACCACAATGGGGTCTACACCCATCCACGGTGCCGATCCATGCGATTGTTTTCCTTTCACGGTGATGGAAAACCAGTCGGAGGCAGCCATGATACCTGCCGGCCGGTACAAGATACGACCCAAGGGTGAGGTGGACTGAATGTGCAGTCCGAAGATTACATCTACTTTCGGATTTTCAAGTACGCCTTCTTTCACCATCAAGTCAGCACCCCCTTCTTCACCAGCAGGTGCGCCTTCTTCAGCAGGTTGGAAAATAAATTTCACCGTGCCCTTCAGGTCGGCTTTGTTGTTGGAAAGTATTTCGGCAACAGCCATCAGAATAGCAATGTGCGAGTCGTGGCCACAGGCATGCATCACACCGGTTTCCTGGCCGTTGAAAATCGTTTTCTCTTTTGAAGCAAAAGGCAGGCTATTTCTTTCGGTTACAGGTAAGGCATCGATATCGGCACGCAAGGCAATCACGGGGCCCGGCTTCGATCCTTTCAGCAACGCAACCACGCCTGTTTTGGCAACCGGATATTGAACCTCCAGCCCCAGCTTTTTCAAATGCTCGGCAATGTAAGCGCCCGTTTTGGTTTCGCGGTTAGATAGTTCCGGGTATTGATGGAAGTGCCTTCTCCACTCAATCACCTTCGGCTCTAACGCCATGGCTTGTTGTTCTACTTTGGCTTGCAGTTTGGCATTTACCTGGCACCAAGCGGGAAACGAGCAGATCGTAAAAAGAAAGAATAAAAACTTGTTCATCAGTGGAGTGTGGTTTAGGAATGTGCGAATTACTGTGGTAAGATAGTTAAACAATCGAGCACGCAAAAACCATTTTAAGCGCACGCAAAGTCAAATTGCCGTAGCTTAGTGGTATGGATTGGGTAAGGATTTTTTCCACGCAAGCAGAGGCACGTCAGCGCATGACTGAAAACAAACCACAACTGGTAGTAATTGATGGAAAAAGAATCTGCCTGGTGCTTCGGCAAGACTTATTTTTTGCTGTGGCCGATCGGTGTACCCATAATGGTGAATCGCTGAGCAAAGGGATGGTGACGCACCTGGGCGATGTAGTATGTCCCTGGCATGGATACAGGTTCAATCTGAAAACGGGTAGGGAAGCGGGGCAGCAATCGGCCGACTTGGAAACTTACCCGGTACGCGAAGACGAGACAGGTGTTTACATTGGTGTGTAGATTGAGAACCTTCTCTTGTGGTCATTCCTTGGTCAAATACAGAATCCTTGGGAAGAACGCCTCGTAATTTCTGCTGAAATAAAATACTTTTGTATTCGTTTTGTGATATAGATGCCGCGACTGATTTTCTTTCTATTATTTTCCATTGGCTGTTTTGGGCAAGACTTGCCCGCTCTTCAGTTTACCGACTCAGCGCCTGCCGATCTGCTGGCTACCCGTTCGGCCGTACTCTACAACAGCCAGGTAAGCCAGGCCGAACTCACAGAATTTCAACAAGGCTTTCAGCAAATCGGTATCGATGCCGTTGTATATTTTGAAAAGGAAAAGGTTTTTTCAGGAAAAGACCCCGCCCGCATGTATGCCGATTATCTGAATAAACGGCAAATTAAATACCTGGTGTTATTGGAAAAAGAAAACGGAGCCTACCAGTTTGTGGCCACATTGTTTACGGGCGAACCTGCCTTTGTTGAAGCCAATCAATCTGCCTGGCGCGTAAAGGGCGCGAAAATATACGACATGCTACAACAGATTTACCGCGACTCATGGCTGGTGCAGAAGAAGCAAAATTTCCTGATCAACGACATTCCGGAAATGCCGGGTGGGCTGACCATGATTGCGGGAAGGCGTGCCGAATTTTTTGCCATCGACTTAAAAGTTGATAACCTGGCGGTGCCTAAAACAGGAGACGAAACTATCGACAAGGAGCTCGAACAATTCTTTGCTGCCTATTATCCTTATAAATATAAAATAGTAGAACCTACTTACGATGAAAAGGAGTCGCGTAAGCTGGGCTTTCATTACGTGCTTACTTATGTAAAAACCAGTGGCCGGGCTGCCCGCGAATTGCTGGGTTATGACATGTCGAAAACTGAAAGCGCCTACGCGTCTGTAACCTGGCCTAACGGATCATCGCAAATTAAAACCATTGCAGCCGATAAGCCGGTTTATAAATTCTACTTCAAGCACATCGAATCGGGTAATGTATTTCTGGGCACACGCTGGGATGCAGACGAAAGCTACGTGCAGGCACTGAAGAACCATCTGATGGGCTTTCGCGCAGAATTGCGCTTGAATTAATTCTTCAGTTCGATACCAGTTTCAGCCCGATGATGGAACCAATCAGCAGGAAGATGAAGAACATCCGCCAGAAAAAAGAAGGTTCATTAAAAAAGAAAATGCCTACCAACGCGGTGCCTACCGCGCCAATGCCGGTCCATACCGCATAGGCAGTGCCCAGCGGAATTTTCTGTATGGCCTCGTTTAAGAAATGGAAGCTCAGCGAAATGGAGAAGAAGAACGCAACAGTCCATTTTGTATTGGAGAAGTTGTTGGACAATTTGAGACTGGTGGTAAAAGCAATTTCAAATAAACCGGCAACGATCAGGTAAATCCAGGCCATGGAGTAGTTTTTTTGGAGCAAAGATAAACTGCTCTACCTACTTTTTGCGATAGGCCAGATACACCAGAATAATGATGGCCAGCACCACGTAGCCGTTTAAGTTGAAGTGGGGAAAACCATGCCAGCCCCAGTCCCAATCGTGCCAGCCAAAAATAATCTTGAAGGGCAAACAGATTAACGCCACAATGGCGCCAAAGATGGCGGCCATAATGCCAATTACCACACCAAATACGCCACCCAAAACACCCACCATAGCGCCCAACAATCCTATCCACAAGGGGAAAGTGAGCACCACAATCAAGATGATCAAAAAGGTAGAGGCGGGCGAAGAACTGCGGGTAGACATAGAGCAGAGGTTTTCTTTCGGCCCGCTGCAATAATCGTTCAGTTTAAACGAAAGTGCTTAATTAGCTTAAAAACGATGTTTGGGCGAGTAATAAATGCCCAAAGTGTAAGAAAATGAACAGTGGTTTTTGCAAATCTGAACAAGCCGCCCGTTTCAGGGCGATGCTTTCCCGGTTGGGTAAGGCATTGTCTCGGCAGGGTGCGGGTACTCCTTTTCTTGCCCGGCTAATGCGTATTATTGGCAAAGATTTGATTGCAATGAGTTTAGCGAGAAAGTGGTTGGTGTTTTTGGGGTTGGCGATTGCGCTGGTGGCATTTGCATTGGAAAGTCCGGCACAGTCGCACGAGGGGTTTATATATGGTAAGGTAACGACCGATCGCACCACCTATACCGGACCCATCCGCTGGGGTGGTGAAGAAGTTTTTTGGACAGACATTTTCAATGCCGCCAAACGCAATAACGATTATGCCAAGCTGGTGCCGAAAGAAGGCAGCGACAAAGATTGGTGGTCAAGCTATAACTGGACTTTCTCCAGCATCTGGGAAGACAAGGGAACCTCTCACCAGTTTGTGTGTCAGTTCGGAAACATCAAAGCCATCGAAAACACAGGGCACCGATACATCACGCTAAAATTGAAGAACGGTGGAGAGTTGCAGGTAGATGGCGAAGGCTATAACGACATTGGCAGCGATATTCAGATTTTGGATGAAGAGCTGGGCACCATCAATATCAAGTGGGACAATATCCGCAGGGTAGAGTTTATGGAAACGCCATCGCGATTGCCCGAATATTTTGGGCAACCACTTTACGGCACCGTAGAGGGAGGGCGCAGGGAAAAATATACCGGCTTCATTGTGTGGGATAATGACGAACGCCTGGCTTCTGATAAGTTAGATGGCGACTCTGACGATGGCAAGCTGGCCATACGCTTTGCGGAAATTCAAAGCATTGAAAAGAGTGGCAGCGGTTGTAACGTAACCTTGCGTTCGGGGCGCTCCTTTTTTCTGGATGATTCCAACGATGTAAACAATGGCAACCGCGGTGTGTTTGTGATGAACCCGGAGTATGGGATCATTAAATTTTCGTGGCAAGCATTCAGACGCCTAACCTTGGCAACACCGCCCCACTCGGGTCAAAAATATTCCGACTTCCCCACCCCTAAACCCATGCAAGCAGCGATAACCCTGCTGGATGGCGGTGAAGTTTCCGGCAGAATTATTTACGACATTGACGAAGCCCTGGACTTTGAATTGATAGAAGGAAAAGAAAACGACATTGAATACCAGATTCCGATCCAGATGATCAAGCGCATTACACCACAAAACTTCGACTATTCGAAGGTTGAGTTGAGATCGGGCCAGACGCTGCTAATGGGTGGCATGCGCGATGTGTCGGACGAAAACAGTGGCTTGCTGGTGTTTGCGAAAGGCAAAAAAGAACCTGTGCACGTGCCATGGAAGAAGATTAACGAGATTATCTTCGATTGATCTTTCCTTATTTTGCTGTGTTGAAAAAACCCTCTACCAAAGTATTGATTGCGGTGCCGGTGCTACTGGCCATGGTGGCCTTGGCGCTATACCTGCGCAACCCCGGCCCTATTTTTTACTTCTCAGCAGGCTGGTTGATATTTATTGCAGTACTGTTGTGGGTAGGCAACCGCCAGCTTACCGTTCGGCTGGATAAACGATTGCCCTGGGCCCGCTATGGCAACTGGCGCTTTTTTATCCACTTATTGTTGGGCCTGGCCTACCTGCTGGTGCTCATCAATCTAATCTATGTGGGCATCAAGTATTTTCTTACCGAAAGTGGCCCCACGGTAGAACAAATGGTGGTAATGAATGTGTGGGGCGCGGCCATTTTTATTCCGGTGTTTTCGCTTTACTTCAGCTTGCATTTTCTCCGGCACTGGCGCGAGTCGGTATTGGAGGTGGAGCAGATTCAAAAAGAAAAAATGCGGTCGCAACTCGATTCGCTCAAGAATCACTTAGATCCTCATTTTCTTTTCAACAACCTGAATATCCTTTCTTCGTTGATTGATAAAGACAAAGCGGCTTCAAAGATTTTCATAGAAAAATTTGCCGAAGTGTACCGGTCGCTGTTGCGATCAAAGTCCGATGATTTGATTTTGCTGCACGAAGAGCTTGAGTTTATAGACACCTACATGTACCTGATACGGGTGCGCTTCGAAAACAACATTCAGTTTGTAAACAAGGTAAAAGGCGATGCCAAAAGTAAAATGCTGCCACCGCTTACCTTACAGATGTTGTTGGAAAATGCCATCAAGCACAACCTCATCAGCGAAAGCCAGCCCTTGCAGATTGAGTTAGAGAGCAGTGAAGATTATTTGGTAATGCGCAACACGCTGCACTCCAAAATGGTGGTGGCGAAAGAATCCCACGGAAGTGGCCTGAGCAACATTCAATACCGCTATGCCCATTTTACCGATAAGCCCGTGCGCATAGAAAAAACAGAAACGCATTTTGAAGTACATATACCTTTGTTGGAAATTGAAATGGCATGACCCTCTTGTTACTGGAAGATGAAACGCTGGCAGCCGAGCGGCTGCAAAATATGCTGCTTGAGTTGGAGCCCGATGTGCAAATACTGGCGCAACTGAAAACAGTGGAGGCGGCTGTGCAATGGCTGCAAAACAATCCGCACCCCGACTTCATCCTGTCCGACATTCGTTTGCTGGATGGTTTGTGTTTCGAAATTTTTAGTGCGGTGAAGGTGGAGAAGCCTGTCATTTTTACCACGGCATACGATCAATACGCCATCAAAGCTTTTGAAGTAAACAGCGTAGACTATTTGTTGAAGCCGTTGCAAACCGAAAAACTGCGAGCGGCATTGCAGAAAGTAAAAGCACGATTGACCCAGCCAGCGTCTCCCGCTGCCTTCGATTACCAGGCTTTGGCCAAAGTGTTGCAAAGCGCACAGCCTGCGTATAAAACGCGCTTCATGGTAAGGTTGGGCCAAAAGATTGTGGCGGTGCCGGTAGAAAAAATCGCCTACTTCTTCAGCGAAAACAAACTCACTTTTGTAGTGACCACCGAAAAAAATCGCTACCCGCTCGACCAGCCGCTGGATGAGTTAGTAGATGTGCTCGACCCGAAATTATTTTTTCGTGCCAACCGCCAGTTCATCATCACTTTTCCGGCCATAGCCGAGATTCACCCCTATTTTAAAGGGCGAATAAAACTGAATTTAAACCCGGTTGCCACAGAAGAAGTGGTTATCAGTTCGGAACGCACACCCGAGTTCAAAAAGTGGATCGACCAATAGGTCGATCTTTTCTTTTTTTAGCCGTTTCTTCCGGTATACAATTATCCCGATTCGGTAGCCCGCCATTCCGTTTGGTCGCAATAACGTTCCTCGCGCCCTAACCTTTGTGCACTTTGGTAGTATAATTCATCGAAACCAAAGAACAGATACAATGAAAATAGCAACCTGCCTCCTCCTTTGTTTGTGCAGCCTCACCCTGGCAGCGCAAGACGAAAGCTTTATTTATGGAAAAGTTACCACCATCGACAATAAGGTGTACGAAGGGCCCATACGCTGGGGCAAAGAAGAAGTGTATTGGGTAGATCTTTTTAATGCCGGCAAAGAAAGAAACGAAAACCTTCGGTATCTCTCGAGCCGCGAACGCGAAGCCTTAGACGACAGACAGAATAACTGGGGAGAATGGAACGGCAGCTATTGGAAAAAATGGATTAATTACGACAGCGATGACAGGTATGACAATGATTACGCGCATCAGTTTGCCTGCCAGTTTGGAGAGATTAAAAGCATAATACCATCTGGCCGCAAGTATGTAGATATAGAGATGCAGAATGGTGATAAATATACATTGAAAGGTGACGGGTATAACGATGTAGGCACAGAGATTCGGATTATGGATCCGGAAATGGGCGAGATGGACATGAGTTGGGGCCGTATCAGCAAGGTTGAATTTATGAAAACACCTAAAAGCCTGAAAGAGAAATTTGGCAAGCCGTTGTATGGCACCGTTGAAGCCTTTGGTGAAAAATTTACCGGCTACATTCAGTGGGATCATGATGAGCGCCTGAGCACAGATAAGTTAGATGGGGATGCGGAAGATGGTGATGTATCTATTGAGATGGGTAAAATACAATCCATTGAGCGCAAAGGCAGCCGTAGTTATGTGGTGTTGAAATCTGGAAGAGAATTGAGAATGGATGGCAGTAACGATGTAAGTTCTGGCCACCGCGGTGTGATTATTATGAATAAAGAAGTGGTAGCTGTAGATGTGCCCTGGAATGAATTCGACAAGGTAACCTTTAGCGAACCACCCGCAGGTGCTTTACCCGGCTATGAATTTTTTTCTAACCAACATACGCTAACCGGCAGCGTTGCCACCCGCGATGGACAAACCCTTAATGGTAAAATTGTATTCGACCTTGATGAAGAATATGACTACGAGTTGCTGCAAGGTAAGCGTGGCGATTACGAATACGTGGTTCCCTTTCGCAATATTGGCA
>CAZRQK010000025.1:0-14753 GCA_964602295.1 uncultured Ohtaekwangia sp. | reverse complement strand
GATATTGGCAAACTGACTCCCTTCAGTGAATACCGCTGCGAACTGGAATTAAAGAATGGCCAGAAAATTGCGCTTGATGATGCGCAAGATGTGAACGACCGCAACCAGGGAGTGTTGGTATTTGCATCAACGAAAGCAGAACCCACCTATGTGCGGTGGGAAGATGTAAAATCGATTGTGTTTAAGTAGTAGGACTTAATAGGGTGTGTTCTCTGCCCCCGTTCTGTGCCATGGCGCAGGCGGGGGCAGTTCTTTTTTACAGCCACGTTTCTTTAATCATGTCGGCCGCTTTTTCTGCGATCATGATAACAGGGGCATTGGTGTTGCCGCTGGTTAATAAAGGCATTACTGAGGCATCCACCACACGTAGTTTTTCTATGCCGTGCACGCGCAACTGCGCATCTACCACAGCCATTTCATCGGTACCCATTTTGCAAGTACCCACCGGATGATAGACGCACTCTGCTGTTTTTGCGATGTGTTGTAGCCAACCATCGTCAGTCAGGTTGTGGGCCGGCAGGTGATGGCGCAGGCGCAATGGATCGAACGCAGAGGCGTTTAGTACTTCAGCAGCTTTGCGGGCAGCGGCAACCATGGTGAGGCGATCTTCTTCATGCTGCAAATAGTTGGGTTGAATAACTGGTGCGGCTTGCGGATCGGCTGAGGCCAAACCAACATAACCACGGCTGTTCGGTCGCACTTGTGTGGGTAAAATGGTATACCCGTCTTCCAATGGAAAAGTCGACATGTCGTACATATTGGCAGAACCGGCTTCGGTGCCCGCGTTGGTAGGCGTAAACTGAAATTGCACATCGGGTCGGTTAAGCGCTTCATTCGATCGCAAGAAGGCCACTGCCTCTAGTGGCCCAATGGACAGCGGCCCGTTTTTGAACAACAAGTATTGAAGCAACGCGCCCGCCTGACGATGGAGTGGCAGGTAATGGTTGTTACTGATGGGCTTTGTACACTGTGCGCTTACAGGAAAGAATAGATGGTCTTGCAGATTCTTGCCAACACCTTGCAGATTTTTTTTGACGGTAATGCCTTGCTTTTTTAATTCATCATCCGCTCCAATTCCAGAGAGCATCAACAGCTTGGGCGATTCGAATGCACCGGCACAGAGTAGTACTTCGCGTTGGGCGCGTGCCATTAAAGTGGCGCTGTGCGCAGTAGCAAACGCTACACCTGTAGCCCGGTCATTTTCTATCAGAATTTCTTTACAAACCGCCCTGGTAAGCACAGTCAGGTTTTTGCGCTTCATAGCCGGAAGCAAAAAAGACCGAGCTGTGCTTTGCCGTTTTCCATTCTTCATAGTGTATTGAAACCAACCCGTGCCCTCCTGTGTGGCTCCGTTCACATCGTTGTTGGCGGGGATGCCACGTTCCAAACACGCATCAATAAATGCTTTACCCATTTCGGTGTGATACCAGTAGGCCTGGGTAACATTCATCGACCCCCCTTTGGCATGGTATTCATTTTCGAATTGTTCGTTGTGCTCCGACTTTTTAAAATAGGGCAGCACAGAATCAAAGTCCCAGTCTTCGCAACCTAGTTGTGCCCAGGCATCGTAGTCTTCTCGCTGGCCACGAATATAAGCCATGGCGTTGGTGGAACTGCTGCCGCCCAACACTTTGCCACGAGGGTGATAGATCTTTCGGTTGGCAAGAAAAGGCTGAGGTTCGGTGTAATAACAATTCCAATCCACTTTGCTTTTATGCAATCGCATGTAGGCTTGTGGAATGTGAATTTCCGGCTTGGTGTCTTTGCCGCCTGCTTCCAGCAGCAAAACAGTTTTGGCAGGATTTTCCGTGAGCCGGTTTGCCAACACGCAACCAGCCGAGCCTGCTCCGATAATGATGTAGTCGTAGGTCATGGTTTGGAAAGATAGCGGGCATTGTACTGCCAGTCAATCCAGCGCACGACAATAATAGTGGTTTAATTAAGCAAAACTAACGCACACGCCTCACCCGTTTTTTTACCTTGGATTGTCGCAGTGCGATACCCAAACCAATTTCAGCCCCACCCAAAATCATACACGGAACACCGAGCTTCCTCATGTTGAGTAAGTCGTTGGGTTTGTTGGGTTGAGAGGCCAAGCCCGCACCCACGATAAATAACAGACTTCCGGTAACAATAAGGACGGCTCCCTGTTGCTTGGGTGGCAATAAGGAAATCATGGTCGCGTGGTTTCCTAAAATGATTTGTGCATGGCCCATTTCGAGGGTGAATAGTAGCGCCAGGGTTGTTAGGTATTTGGTGAGTCTCATGGCTGTAATTTTATTTGAAGTTAACTCGCCAACTGCTCTCAGGGTAGACACTTTTCTTTCAATTCCTGACATAATCCTTTCGAGGTATTGCACCTCGGCCGGATAGTACACATTTTAGCAGTACATGGAAGCGCTTCGAGAAACCTTTTTGGTTATTGCAGCTACACCCGTTTACGGTCTGTTGATTATTTTGGAGTTGGCATTATCGAATTGGAGAGGTAGACCAGCATACCGGTGGCGAGATACTTTGGAAAACGTCTATCTGTCTGCATGCAACGCATTGCTTGACCTACTTATGCGTGGGGTAGCGGTGAGCGTGCTCGGTTTTTTCTATCAACAGCAATGGGCGGCAATCAAACATCCATGGATCTATTGGATAACCCTTGTAGTGGGTCTTGATTTTTTATTCTGGCTGCTTCACTGGGTAGACCACCGTTGCAGGTTATTCTGGACCATGCATGTCACGCATCATTCTTCCGATGAGTTTAATCTGACCACGGGCTTTCGCTCCTCTGTTTTTCAACCATTATATCGTTTTGTGTATTTTGTTCCGCTGGCGGCAGCCGGGTTTGCTCCGGTTGATATTTTGTTTGTCTATGCGGCCTCGCAAACCTATGGCGTTCTTCTACACACGCAACAGGTTGGTAAATTGGGAATACTGGAGTGGATTTTAGTAACGCCCTCGCACCACCGCGTACACCATGGGTCAAACCCTGAATATATTGACAAAAATATGGGAATGGTGTTGATTGTGTGGGACAGACTTTTTGGAACTTTCCAAGCGGAACACACGCCAGTTAAGTATGGCATTACAAAACCGCTACCCGATCGCAATCCTGCAACGGTAGTCTTTTATGAATGGCAACAATTACTACACGATATTCGGAATGCCCCCACTCTGGCGGCCAAGTGGCGATTACTTTGGGCGCCACCCGGTCAAAAAGAAACTTCACAACATTAAAATCAACGATTTCTTTCCAATCTCAGAACTTGTTCTCAGTGTCTACACGGGGAACTTCTTTCTTTCTAAATTCACTAGGCGTGACGCCATACTTTTCTTTGAACACCCTGGCGAAGTAAGATAAATTATTGAATCCGCACTGGTAGCCAATCTCGGCAACGTTGCCTACCCGTTGGCTTAACAATTGCGCTGCTCTTTGCAATCGTAATTCTCTTATAAACTCGTTGGGTGTAAGCCCGGTTAGTGCGGTGAGTTTTCTATACAATTGAACCTGGCTCAATGCCATCTCTTCGGCAAAAGCCTCTACGCTGAAGTCAGTATTTTCTATGTGGGCCTCGGTAATCGCAACCGCTTTTTTGATGAAACGCTCCTCCATGGATTCCACCTCTATAGGCCCGGATTTTATTAGCTGATGCTTCAGACTGTATCTTTTTTGTAGGCGTTTTCGGCTTTCTATCAAGTTTTCGATGCGAGTAAAGAGTTCATCATGCGAGAATGGTTTGGTGATAAAATCGTCCGCACCTTGGCGTAGGCCCTCGATGCGCGATGGCAGCTCCGCCTTTGCCGTAAGTAAAATGAAAGGGATATGGCTGGTACGCTCGTCTTGCCGAATACGCACACACACCTCAGGGCCACTTAACCCGGGCATCATCCAATCGCACAATATTAAAGACGGCACTTTTTCCACGGCTACCTTCAACCCTTCTTCGCCATCAGAAGATTGTAGAACTACATACCGCTTGCCTAACTCACGGCATAAATATGCCCGCAGGTCGGTGTGGTCTTCTATAACCAAAATCACATCGCTGTTTTCGTTGTTCGAAGAAAGAGTGTATTCTATATCGGCCGTTTCCGGAATAGGCTTCATGGTAATTGGGACACTGATTTTCAGCTTTTCCACGGGCAGATGGGTTTTGCCCAATGGCAGTTCTACGGAAAAAGTAGTACCCACGCCCCATTGACTTTGTACACTGATCTTTCCTTTATGCAGTTCTGTTAACTCTTTGGCGAGCGCCAGCCCCACCCCACTGCCTTCAAATAATCTTGGACTGCTATCGACCTGATAAAAGCGATCGAATAGATGAGGCAGGTGTTCTTCACCAATTCCCGGGCCAGTGTCTGCAACGGTAATCAGGGCCGAACCTGCTCTAAATGTTTTACTGGGCGGAAGGGTTTGTAGTTTTAACTGGACTTGTCCGCCCGCAGGCGTGAACTTAAACGCGTTCGATAGTAAGTTATTTATGATTTTGTGGACCTTGTCCGCATCAAAAAGTAAGGGCACAGCAGCGTTATCGTGATGAAAAGAAAAATGAATTTCTTGTGAAATCGCCAGTGGCTGAAATTCGCTGGCACGCGCTTGCAAAAAAGCAACTAAATCTTGCTCTGTAACGCGAAGTTGTTGGGTGCCCGCGTCAAAACGTGCCAATTCCAAAAGCTGGTTCACCAAAGTAAGCAGCCTGTCGGCATTGCGAAACATCATTTGAAATTCAGTTTTGTCGTCTGGGTTGCCTGCTGTTTGTAAACGCTTTTGCAACGGAGCCATTAGCAGTGTAAGAGGGGTTCTGAATTCGTGCGAGATGTTGGCAAAGAAACGCGACTTCAACTCATCCAATTGTTTGAATAATTGTTCTTGGGCATTTTTTGTTTTTTGAAGTACGCGCACGCGGTAATAAACAACTGCTGCTGCGAGAAGCAACAAAATTATAAGGAACACAAAAATGATTTGGCGGTTTTGCTGTTTTTGCAGCAGCAAAGTTTTGGCGGTCGCGTCTTGCTGCAACACCAGCATCTCATTCCTTTGTCTTTCTGCTGCAAAGTCAGCCTCGAGTTTTTCCAATCTGGCAGAAGTTTCAGTATTAAAGAGGCTATCCATCAAATTGTGGTAAAGGGTTTTGAATTGAAAAGCCTGCTTGTAATCGCCCAAAGCCGCGTAAGCTTCAGACGTTAACAAATACCCTATTTCGTTCACCTTGCTGCCACTCGCTTTTGCCAACGCCCGCTCGCGCGAAAATGCATCGATAGCTTTGCGGTAGTGTTGATGATGAAAGTGAAGCTGACCAATCTGTCCCCATACAATTTCTTGAAGAGGCATGCTTGCACTTAAACTTTGTGCCTTTTCAAGGGCCTGTTGCAAATAGAAATAGGCCGAATCGAAGCTGGTTCTTTGAAAAAAATGCGCCACTTTTTGCAGTGCCATTACTTCACGGTCGGGGCTTTCCTGTCGGCTTACTGCTAGCAGTAATTTTCCGGTTTGCTGAGCCTCAGAATATTTTTCGCGCTGAAAGTAGGTGCTTGCAAGCCCATCTAAGGCCAAAATTTCCACCTGGCGAGAGTTGCCATTCGCTTTTTCAAGAGCCGCACGAAAATAATAGGCGGCACTGTCAAGCATCAGCGAATCTATTTGTCGGTTGGCATACGCCTGCCCCATCATTACGTTAATGGAGGCCTCGAAATTTTTAAGCGAACCATCACGCTCGGCACCTTTTAACCCGTGGAATGCTGCAAGGCTCTTGTGGTAATACGATATCTCCTTTCTAAACAAATCTTCTGCTCCCGAATACATTCGCATAGCGCTGTATAGTTTACCTAAATCCAATAAGGTGATGACATGAATTTTGGGAAACGCAGGATCTATCTTCACTTTCAAGGCATCCAAAAAACTTTTCAACGCACGGCTATAGTCGCCAACTTGCTGGTAGTAACGCCCGAGATAATTAAGACTAATCGCAACTCCTTTATGATAATCCAACGACAAGGCTTGCTGGTTGGCCCGATTCAAATACAGATAGGCGGAGTCGGTTTGAAGGTAGATCCACTCCGCGCCTAATTCCGCCATGATTCTTATTTGCGTGGTGTCAGCTTTTGCATTAGCGAGTTCGGTTCGCAGACTGTCGATAGTATCGGTTTGGCCTCGGGCCGCGAGAGTTATTGAGCCAACAAAAACAAAGGCAAAGAGTGTTTTCATGGGGACTTGGTGAATTTACCAAAATTCCATTTCTCTCCCTATTGTCGTGTTTGAAGGTGCGTTTGAAGAATGCCGCTGCCAATTGTCAAGATAGCATCAAGGGTTTCCTTTGCGTAAGAAGGTTTCGGTGCCTTCCATTGTTGCTCATTCACTGTGTAGCCAGAGAGGTTGTAAATTTTTGGAGTTGGAGGGGTTGTGGGCAGCAACGACCCATGAGATGGCCTCACTATAAAATAGCTGGAGGTTAACCGCGTGGTTAAGACGGCAGGCGCATACCGCTCCAGAAGTTTGGATGGATCCACGACCATCTTCTTATTTTGCTGAGAAGAACGCTGCGCCCGGCACGAAAATGTGGCCAAAAGTAATAGCCCTATGGTAAAGAGCCTTTTGTTATTTCGATACATGGATAGAAAGAGTTGATACCTCTGTAAATTTACCATCAGCCGGTGTCGCGCTGATGCTACCAATCTTTCATTCTTAGACGCATTTCTTGCCAAGCAAATGGGGCAGCGTGTTTCCGAATCTCCAAACCAGCCAATTAGAATGATAACAGGGGTTACTTCTTCAACACCCCCAACACCTCATTTAATTTCAGCAATGCCTCTACCGGGCTGATGGTGTTGATGTCTATTTTGCCTAGCATTTCCTGGATGGCTTTCATTTTGGGATCGGCTTCGAACAGGCTCATCTGGGGTGTAGGCTTGGGCAGTTCTTCCATATTCCTGGCTTTGCCTTTTTCTGCATGTTTATCTTTTTCGAGGAAGCGCAGAATTTCGTTGGCGCGCAACACAATCTTATTGGGCATTCCTGCCAATTGCGCCACATGGATACCGAAGCTGTGTTCGCTGCCACCCTCTTTCAGCTTGCGCATAAAGATGATTTTGTCGCCTACTTCTTTTACGCTTACGTTGAAATTCTTTACGCGCGGGTGGTCTTCGGCCAACTGATTCAACTCGTGGTAGTGGGTAGCAAACAAAGTTTTGGGGCGCACCTCTTTGTGGTTGTGTAGGTATTCCACAATGGCCCACGCAATGGAAACACCATCGTACGTAGAAGTGCCACGCCCGATTTCATCCATCAGAATAAGGCTGCGATCGCTCAGGTTATTCAGGATGCTGGCAGTCTCGGTCATCTCCACCATAAAAGTAGACTCGCCCCGCGACAGGTTGTCGCTGGCGCCCACACGCGTGAAGACTTTATCCACCACGCCAATTACCGCACTTTCAGCAGGCACAAATCCACCCATTTGCGCCATCAACACGATTAATGCGGTTTGCCGCAGTAAGGCAGACTTACCAGCCATGTTGGGACCGGTGATGATCAGTATCTGTTGTGTTTCGGTGTCGAGGTAAATATCGTTGGGCACATAGCTTTCGCCTACAGGCAATTGCTTTTCAATAACCGGGTGCCTGCCTGCCTTAATGGCCAGGCGCGTAGAGTCGCTTACCTCTGGTTTCTGGTAGCGGTTCTGCCGGGCTACCCGCGCAAAGGAAAGCAGACAATCCAACACGGCTACAACGCGTGCGTTTTGCTGAATCTGCGCGATAAAATCTGCAGTGTGTGTTACCAGCTCCTGAAAAAGTTTTTGCTCTATCACCAGCAGCTTTTCTTCCGCATGAAGAATTTTTTCTTCGTACACCTTTAGCTCTTCTGTGATGTAGCGCTCGGCATTCACCAACGTTTGTTTGCGAATCCAGTCGGCAGGTACTTTGTCTTTGTTGGCATTGCTTACCTCCAGGTAATAGCCAAAGACTTTGTTGTACGATATCTTCAGCGAGCCAATGCCCGTTCTTTCCACTTCGCGTTTCTGCACTTGCAGCAGGTAATCTTTTCCTGAGAAGGCGATGGCCCGCAACTCATCGAGTTCTACGTTTACGCCTTCTTTAATGATGCCGCCCTGGTGGATGAGCATGGGCGCGTCATCCTTCAGCTCCTTCTCGATTTTCTCCAGCAAAAAATCACAGCGATTCAGTTGGTCGGCCAGCTTCTTCAGTTCTGGTAGTGTTTGTTTCTCCAGGCTTTCCTTCATCGGCCTAATGGCCACGAGCGAACGTTTGAGTTGAATCAACTCGCGAGGATTGATCCGGCCTACCGCTACTTTTGAAATGAGTCGCTCCAGGTCGGTTATGTGTCGCAGGTGTTCAGAGATGCTTTCATCCAAATCGGGCTGTTGAAAGAAATGGTCTACCACCGCTAACCGCTCTTCAATGGCTGTTCGCTCTTTCAGGGGCAGCACCATCCATTTGCGCAACTGCCGCGAACCCATGGGCGTAACCGTTTGGTCGAGCACTTGCAGCAACGGCACACCGCCTTCATGCTGTGCATGGACTAATTCGAGGTTGCGGATAGTAAACTTATCCAGCCACACGTATTTGTCTTCGTCTATGCGGCTGATGGACGCAATGTGGTGCGTGTCTTTGTGTTCGGTGGCTTCCAGGTAGTGCAGTACGGCTCCTGCTGCCACCACGGCCTCGCCCAAGCCATCGATGCCGAAACCTTTTAGCGTTGCAGTTTTAAATTGCTGCAACAATTTTTCTTGCGCAAATTCAGCGGCAAAGGCCCAATCGTCTACGGCAAAGGTGGCATACTCTTCGCCCAGGTGCGCTTCCAGTTTTTCACGTTGGGCTTTGCTGAAAATGATCTCAGCAGGAGCCAGGCTTTGAATCAGCTTCAACACATAACTCTCGCTTCCCTGCGCGCAATAAAATTCACCGGTGCTGATATCTAAAAAGGCCACACCAAAAGCAGCTTTGCCGGCAAAGAGAGCGCAAAGAAAATTATTGCGCTTGCGTTCCAGTACATTGTCGTTGAATGAAACCCCAGGCGTAACCAGTTCGGTAACACCCCGTTTTACGATGCCCTTTACAAATCGAGGGTCTTCCAGTTGGTCGCAAATGGCTACGCGGTGCCCGGCACGCACCAGCTTAGGCAGGTAGGTGTCCAGCGCATGGTGCGGAAAGCCAGCCAACTCTGTTTCGGAGGCAGAACCATTGCCGCGCTTGGTCAGCACTATGTCCAGCACTTTGCTGGCCGCAACGGCATCGGCACCAAATGTTTCGTAAAAATCGCCTACACGAAAAAGCAGCAGTGCCCCGGGGTACTTTGCCTTAATGGCATTGTACTGTTTCATGAGTGGTGTTTCTGCTGAAGAAGAAGCCATGGTGGGCAAAGATAGAAGCCTTTCGGTTTTTTCGCGCGAAAGCTTCACAATTCAATTTTCCTATATACATACCATCCGTTTAACAACTCTTTGTGAAACCGTTGGCAAGCACTTAACAATGGTGTAAAGCTGTTGCCGCTATGTTTGAAAAAAAATACCTGAAACTATGAGATACATTATCATTCTTTTGTTGCTCGCACCTACTTTGTTGGGGGCACAACCCGATCAGCTGCTGGGCGAAGTAACGCTCGGTCAATTTCAACAAGCACCCTATTCAACCTGGTTTATCAGCAATTTTGATTCCTATAAACCTTCTCCCTCCGTTCTGAGCGATTTAAAATCCACACGCCACAATAACTTACAGATAACCATTTATTTCGGAAGCTGGTGTGGCGACAGTAAACGCGAAGTGCCACGTTTTGTGAAGGTGCTTACCGACATGGGCTTTGCCATGAACCAGGTAAAATTCGTTGGCGTTTCTGATTCTACCGAGTTGTACAAACAATCTCCACAAAGACAGGAGGCAGGTCAGCATATCTATAGAGTACCCACTATGGTGGTAAGCGAAAAAGGAAAGGAACGAAACCGAATTGTGGAGTACCCGGTGGAGAGCCTGGAGCGCGACTTGCTTGCCATTTTGAAGGGACAACCGTATACGCCTAACTACTACGGCTATCCACAGATTGCCACATGGCTGCAGGATGGTTTGCTGGCCGATGAAAATGTGAGCCCAAGAGGTTTGGCTGCCCGGTTGTATGGCAAAGTACATAACGCCTCCGAGTTGAATGCATGTGGTTACGTGTTGCTGGCTGATGGAAAAAAGGCAGAGGCAATTTCCATATTCCGCATCAATGCTTCACTGTTTCCACAGAATGCCAATTGTTTCGATAGCCTGGGCGAAGCCTACGTTAAATGCGGGCAGAATGATAAGGCCATTCTTGCGTACGAAAGAGCGCTCGAATTAGATGCTACCCTGGAGTCGGCAAGTGCCATGTTGAAAAAGTTGAAAGCCGGACAATTGTAAACAAACCGATTTCATAGAGAAAAAAATATCTTTAGCTTTCACAGATTCTAAGTGTCTGTGATAGCTGCGCTTGCAAAACGTATTAGTTCCAAATCGTACGAAACCCAAGTGGTTTTGCTCACAGCCTTCTTGGCTGTTATACGATTGGTCATTGCCCTTTACGTTGATAGCAACCGGCCAGTGCCCAACCTGTTTGAATTAGTTACCGATGTGTTACTGCTGCTGGTCTTTGCAGGATTGCTTCTGTTAGGTTTATACAAGGCAGATTTTTTTACGGTGCCCCTGGTGTTTGGCGTAGCGGTTGTGCTGTTATTGGGAATGAGTTTTGTATTGTTGAATGGTGTAAACGGCACCTCACGATTTAATTACTACAGCGGCATTTATGTGATCGTGTTACTGTACAACGGGCGGAAATTATCTGTGCTGCTGGTCTTTCAGTTTCTGCTGGTGGTGTTTCTGGCCACTTGTTTTTATCTAGAGTGGCCGTTGCTTACTTCGTGGGTGCTTCCCATTCCGCCCGACCCTTACGATTTTGTTTTCGGGTTGTTAGCGTTGGGCTTGCTTTCTTATTATCTGAAATTTATTACCCTTCGCGAAATAGAAACTTTTGAAAACGTAAGTGAAGAATTGCGGCTGCGGGTGGCAGAGGCAAAAAAAACCAACCATACGCTAGTAGAGCAAGGTGTTGCGTTGCAGCGGGCCCAGCAAAACCTGGAGCGGGAGGTGGCCAGGCGCGCAGAAAAGTTAGAGCGTCAACAAATGGCCTTGGATGCCTACAACAAACTGAATACCACTTCACTGGAAGCACCAATTGCCGAGTTGAACGAATTGATCTCATCGTTCGACACCCAAGACAACTTCTCGGATATGCTCAAAGCTTCGCAACAGGAGTTGAACATTGTTTTCAAAACCATCAAAGAAAATCTGGAAGCAACGGGCGAGTTAGATCGAACCAAAATACGGCCGCAATGAAGGGAAACCTGGAGAAAGAAATCTTACAGTACGGTTTAATTCTGGGTATTGTTTACCAGTTCTACCAAAGCATACTCAGCTTGTTTCCAGTGTACCTGCAACTGGCCTTTATTAATTTTCTTATCACACTGTTGCTGGTATTTCTTTATGTAGTGGCTCAGAAGCGGAAGCATGTTCAGTTCATTACCTTTTTACTTCATCTGCTGGCGCTGGCCGGGTTTAGTTATTTCTGGATCAATCACGGAGGGCTGGCGGGTACCGTTCCGAGTTTCCTTTGCCTTTACATTTCATTTATCGTCCTCAGTTCGCATGGCATGTTCCGGGTAGTGGGGCTTTTGTTGATAGCAACCTTTGTGGTTTTGTTTTTAGGCTTTCCTTCTTGGCTGGGCATGCCTGGCCACAGCGTTCCGGGTCAGGTGCCGTTTTTACAGCAGACCATCGATTACCTGATCATCGCAGGTATCATTGCCTTATTTGCCCTTTACATCAAAAGAAATTTTACCAGCTACCGCACCAAAGCCGCGGCCCGGTTTCAGCAGCTGCAAAAAATCATGCGCACTTTGGTAGTACAAAATAAGGAATTGGTTACGCGCGAAGAAGAGACGCGCGCCATCAACGAAAACCTGGAAGCATTGGTGGAGGAACGCACGCGCACAGTGGAGGATCAAAACAGGGCGCTGGCGGAATATGCCTTTATCAATGCGCACATGTTGCGCGGCCCGGTTTGCCGCATTATCGGGTTGTTGCAGCTGATGGAAAATTATCCCAACCAGCATGACAGACAGCAGGTACAGCAACTGAAAAAGGTAGCGGAGAAAATTGATGAGCAGATCAGGAAAATTAACCAGGTGGTAAGCTAGCCGTGTTTGGCTTCTTCCAGCTTTTCGTTGATAGACCTGGCTGCACTCTCCAGCTCTTCCACGCTTTCGTTCAATAGGCCGCGTACTTTTTGCTCCTCCTGTACATCAGTGGTAAGCGTAAGCAATTGAATAAGCCCGCGTATGCGACTGATGGGTGCACGCAAAATGTGTGCGTGAAAGAAGGCATACTCTGTAAGTTTTTTGTTTTGCTGTTCCAAGTCAAGTGTTCGGGCGACCACGCGCTTTTCAAGCTCTTCGTTAGATTGATGCAAGTGATTTCTTTGAGCATCCAGTTCGCGGTTTTGCGCAAAGATCAACCTGTTTTTCTCTTCCAGTTCATCGTATAATTTTTCGTTGATGCGCAGCACATACATCATTACCAGGTTGATGAACAGCCAGAACATGAAGTGAAACATGCGCAAGCCAAATGTAGATTGAACCAACGGCACCTGCGGCTCTGCCGAACGATCGAACGCTAACAGAAAATCGATTGAAGTAACCGTTAATAAAAAGAAGGCAACAACGAAAAAGATAAAGTAGGGTCGCTCTTTGCGATAAGAGAAGAAGAGTTGTATTACTGGCGAGAAGAGAATGCTGTAATACACGTGGTGAAAATAGACCGGCTTGCTCGGCCCAATGTAGATCACCGGTAAAAGAATCACCAACCCAATCCATCCGAGCGGCAACAACACACGGGAAAAGAGGTACTTTTTGAGGTGATTCAGCAGCAAGCAAACCAACGAAATAATCAACATGATGATAGGCACCCATTGCACTATACCGCCCATGCCATTTCTGATAAGCCTGGGCAAACTGATACAGATATAAAGCAAGAGGATAATGCCAATGACCAGGTACATGGCATTAGAGAACACCACCCTTCTTCGTTGGTCTATGGGCATTTCGGCTTCAACGCCAACGCGCAAGGGGTTAAAAATGGCCATGGTGCTCTCTCAATGAATGGGAAATTTACCTGAACCCCGGTTAAGAATAAGCATGCTCCGCAAAAAAAATAAATATTTCTCAGCGTTCCGTAATCCAAAAGCGCTTGGTGTTACTAATGCAGGCAACCTAATGTTTATGAAGAACACAACGAGTGGATTTAATCGCTGGCTTGTAAGGCTCACCCTGGCTTTTTTGTTAGTGGGTGCTTTTGTGGGAGGTTATGGTTTTATGGCGCTGGTGGCCCAACTTTTAAGATGGTAAGCTGTTAAAGAATCAGTTTACGTCTAATGGTTTCAGAAAAAGAATTTCTTGCGCTGGTAGAACAGAACAGGGGAATCATCTTTAAGGTGATTCGCCTGTACGTGCGGCATTCGGAAGATGAGCGCGACTTGTTTCAGGAGATACTTTTTCAGTCGTGGAAATCGTACCCCCGGTTCGATGGACGATCGAAGTTTTCCACATGGTTGTATCGCGTAAGCCTTAATACCGTTTTAACTTTTAAACGGAGGCCAATACTGGTTGAAACCCGCGAGGTGCTCGATTCGAAAGAAGTGGTAACTAACCAGAAGCAAGAAGATACTGAAATGCTTTACAATGCCATCATGAATTTGCCGGAAATTGAACGCATGATCATTACCCTTCACCTGGATGGCTACGAAAATGAAGAGATAGCTGAGATTACGGGTTTAACCAAAAACAATGTGGCTGTAAAATTGCACCGATCTAAGACTACAGTGATTGAAAAATTGAAAAGGATTACCGCATAGCATGGAGCTGCAACAACTTTGGAAAAAACTGGAGCAAGACAAGCTGGAGGTGGTTAAAGCCACCACGTTGGCAGAATGGCCTCCTAAGTCGAAGCACCCGGTGCGTAAATTAGAACAAGCGTTTTTGGCAGCTTTGCTATTTGTGGTGTTTTTTGAAGGCGCTTTCATTTATCTTTTCCTGCAGTTCACCCATCCGTTGGTTCGCGCTTTTCTGCTGCTGGTTATATTGTGTTATGTCTTTTTCTTTGTGGTGAATTACAAGGTGTACAAAGAAATCAGGCAGAAGCTTGATTTTTCGGATAACCTGTACCAAACGCTTACGCACATCTACCACAAAGTAGATACCTCGCTTAGGTTTCAACGCAGAGCGGCTATTTTCATTTACCCCATTGCTGCTTCGGCAGGTTTTCTGATGGGCTTTGCCACAGAAAAAGATCCTACACAGGTTATCGAAGAGCCCAAGCTGTTGCTGGCTATGGTGGCTGCTTCGGCCATTCTAACACCCCTTGGATATTGGTTGGCACGCGTGATGGAAAAATATTCTTACGGAAAGTATTGCACCCAGCTGAAGGAGTTGATCAAACAAATGGAGCCTGGCAGTGAATAGACGCTGTGGCTACGGCTTTACGGCAACCACTAACCACATCATGTCTCCCTTCACCTTGCTTCTATCGGCAAAAAGATCAATTTGCTTTGTTATGCGGAAGCCTGCCTTCTGAAGATCTTCCAGGGCGAAATTCATTCCCAGTTCGTGCTTGGCCTCTTGTGCACTGCGTGTAGCGTTTTTTCTGGCTTCAGCTATAGGTTCGCACAACACCAAACGGCCACCCTT
>CAZRQK010000024.1:0-69771 GCA_964602295.1 uncultured Ohtaekwangia sp. | reverse complement strand
GTGTTTTTGTGGTGGCCCTGGTGCTATCGTGCCTGGTTGCCCTGATATCTATTAGCTACAATGCCCTGCGCGCTGCCCTCAGCAACCCCGTAAGGGCGCTGAAGCAGGATTGAACGCTTGGCATATTTTTTTGCTGGCCAATTGAATACTCCTTTTGGGTGATTGTCTGGGGGTGGATGGGATGGTAACTTTCATTTCTGTTACCTCACCAATATTCCGTGTGCTCGAAAGCCCACACTGCTTTAGCCGACTGGTGCATAAGGTCGCTGGCGTTAGTGTGTTTGAATATCACACTCGCGTGCGGCCAAACGCATACCTTGTCGGTTGCCGATTTGCAAACGGGCAGACTGTTGCCGCGCTCCGAGCAGCGGGTTTTGCTGCACTTAACCAACGAGGCGCCCCGAACAGCAACAATCTACCTGTTCGTATACGACCCGCAACATCAGGTGTTCCTAGCCGCGGATGTGATGGCGGGTGATCGGCTTGTGGCACCTTTGCACTACCGTTATCATTTTGCACAACAGTTTATTGTTTATCCTGTTTCGATTTCGGCAGCATCTACCGTGCCTTTGCATCTGCAAGCAAGTAACGAGGCGGTAGTGGGCGTGGTACCTCACCCCGACCTCATTCCCACCCACCTGCCTTCACTGCAACACGAAAGCGAAGGTAATTTTCTGGAGCTGGCACTTTGCAGCATGGTGTTTATGATGGGATTGTACATCGCACTTAAATTTATTCAACTGCGAACCAAAGAATACGGGTTTTATGCACTGTACATCTTGTTCACGTTTTTGCATTTCCTGGTAGTGATGTTGGCCAAGTCGTGGGCATGGTGGTACGAAGATGTGGAGACACGCATCTTCTACCATCGACTCTTTCAACTGTTAAGTCACGTGGCTTACTTTCAGTTTTTCCGCTACTTTACGCATACACCTGTGCAGCAGCCGATTTTTGATAGGGCATTGCAAGGCGCAACATGGGTGGGGCTCGGTCTTGCGGTGGCGGATGCGTTGTTGGTGTTTGTATGGCAGCCGGCCGGCTTCAGCTACGGTTTGGTATGGACCGTGGTACGCATTGGCTTTTCGGTTTTTGTGGTGGTAAGCCTTGCATTTTGGGTGGCTCGGTCAGCAAGTCCGCTGCGTAAATACCTCATTGCAGGCAATACTTTTCTCATACTGGGTGGAGTACTTACCATGGTGTGGAATGCTTTCCCAACCGCCATTGCCTCATGGCCGGGTATTCTCAGCCATTCACTCTTTTATTTCAGGGCCGGTGTGCTGTTCGAATTGCTGTTCTTCTCCATGGGCCTTGGATTCAAACAGCGTTTAGATGAACAGCGAAGGCAGGAAGCTGAGTCGCGCCTAGAAAAAGAGCGACTGGCTTTGGAGAAAGCACGTGAGGTAGATGCTGCCAAGTCTAGCTTTTTCACTAACATCTCGCACGAGTTCCGCACGCCTTTATCGCTCATACAGGGGCCTGCAGAACAAATAGCACGTACAAGTGGCGGGCTTTACCAGCGAGAAGTAGATGTCATTGTTCACCAAAGTCAATCGTTGTTAAGGCTGGTGAACCAAATGTTGGAGCTTTCGAAGTTGGAAGTGGGCGAGTGGAAGCTACAGGTGCAGCGAGTGTCCTTACGCGCATTTTTGTCCCGCATTACGGAGTCGTTTGCCTACCTCGCGGCCCAGAAGCAACAACAATGGCGCCTGGATCTTCCCGAAGACGATAGGGAAATCTATCTCGATCCGCACATAACGGAGGCTATTGTACAGAATCTGTTTTCGAATGCCGCCAAATATACGCCCGCGCATGGAAGCATTGAGCTGCAGGTGCGGTTGATAGAAATCGGATTAGTGATGGAAATGAAAGACAATGGTCCAGGCATTGCACCCAAGGCATTGAAACGCATCTTCGACCGTTTTTATAGAGTAGAGGGTTCAGATCAGCCGGGTGCAGGCATAGGCCTTACGTTGGTGCGCGAATTGGTGCGGATTCACAAGGGAACGATCCAGGTTTTGAGCGAGCCCGGACGGGGTGCTACCTTCGTGGTAAACCTCAGTTGCGATGCCGCCAGCTTTTCGCCACAAGAGTGGGGCACAGCGGACGCAGGAGAGTTGGAGCCTGTATTCGTTTCACCGGCAGAAGAAGAATTAAAACTACACCGTAATGGCCGATTGATGGTGTTGGTGGAGGATCACGCAGAGTTGAGGGGATTTCTTGCTGATGCATTGAAAGACGATTTTAATGTTCAGCCCGCACAGGGTGCAGCGCAGGCCTGGGAGTTGATTCGAAATCAGTTACCCGACTTAGTGCTCACAGATTGGATGATGCCCGGTGAAAGTGGATTAGAACTATGCCGTAAAATAAAGGATGACATCCTAACTAACCATATCCCTGTGGTGATGTTGACAGCGCGCGCCAGTGAGCAGTCGCGTGTGGATGGCTGGCAGGGTGGAGCAGATGATTATATTTCGAAGCCATTCAGTGTGCACGAGTTGCGTGCCCGTCTGGTTGCCTTGGTGGCGCAGCGCGAACGCCTGCGCGTTAAATACGCTGGTAGCCTTACGTTGCGTGATAAGTCTTACGAAGCCGAAGATCCATTCTTTGCTCAGGTGCAGTTGGTGATACGCCAACACCTTTCACAATCTTCGTTTTCTGTAGAGCAGCTGGCACGCGAAGTAGCGGTGAGCCGTGTGCAGTTGCATCGCAAGCTAACAGCAGTAGCGGGTTGCAGCCCGGGAGATCTGATCAGGCAGATGCGATTGGAAGAGGCCGCGCGCTTGCTACAGAAGAAAGAACATCCGGTTGCGGAAGTAGCTTACCTTACCGGGTTCGAGAGCCCAAGTCATTTTGCGCGCGTTTACCGGCAAAAATTTGGCTATCCCCCTTCGGATACCCCTAAATGACGCTGGCTTCTGCAAAATGAAACAAAAAGACTAATATTTGAAACAACCAGACTAGCCACTCGCTCACACATTTCGTCAATTTAGGTACCGCATCTAAGAACTTAATTCCTGAAAACAGGGATGGTGCCTTTCGTGCTTATTCGTCTAATTTGATTAGCCATCGTAAATCCCCAGCCATGGCCACGTTGAACAACATTCGGTACTATCTTCAGCAAGATGAAGAAGGTGTTGGGCGCCACATCGAAGATTTTGTGTCTGTGCCTGCATTTGTTTACTACCTGCAGCGCGATAGCTATCTCACGGCTTCTCGTGCCATACTAGATAAGTTGAATTTAAGTTTGCCAGGCTTGCGGTTCCAGTCGTTTCTGGAACGCATCCACCCCAACGACCGCATTGGTGTGCTCAGCAACTATTCGCGCGAAGTACCCGAATTGATGCAGCACCGTGAGGGAGAGCCTCAGCCAACGATCCAATCCTTGCATTTCCGCATACTGGATCGAAACCAGCGCTACCGCCAGGCCATGGTGAAGTTAGACATCGCAGGTTACGATGCGCATGGCCGTCCCGATAAACTTTTCGGCATTTTTTGGTTGGACGATGTGCCGTTGGCGAACCTGGAGAAGGCGTGTAGTGAGGGGTTGGACACCATCTGTGGTGAGGCACTGGCAAACCGCATCAGTGCCGTTCACCGAAACGCAAAAAGTATAATGAGAAAGCAAAGTGATACTGTGCCGGTTGTAACCCCCCGCGAACGTGATATTATGAGGGGACTGGCGTTGGGTCTTTCCACCAAGCTGGTAGCTGAACAGTTGGGTATCAGTTTCCACACCGTAGAGACGCACCGCAAAGTGTTGTTACAGAAGTTCAAAGCCCGCAATACCGTGCAAATGATGTTGAAAGCCGGAAGAATTTTACCTGAGTCATTCTGGAAATAAGAAATGTTCTTGTAGCGAATTCAATTCAACTAATCCCATTTCTATGAAAAGCCTTTTCTTGTTTGGGATGCTGAGCATGATAGCCACACCCCGCGATCCGTTTTTTCAAGTGGGCTACCGCATACACAATGCCACGCAACATTGGCTAACGGTAGATGTAACATGGCAGCCATCCATGAGCCTGAAGCCGCAGACCTTCTCGTTGCCACCTCGTAGCATCAGGGTTATTTACGAAGAGGGACAACACGTACCAGAATACCCTTACCATTTAATCCGCGCGTTTGTTTTTCGGCCTGTTTGCGAAACCGGGGCCTCTCCGTATGAAATAGAGAATGTGGTTGAGGCTGACTGGCAGGAGGAGATAAATGACTTTAATGCACACTATACGTTGGTGTTGGAAAGCAGGCAAGTAGAAGCCATGTGGGGAGGGCACGTAATAACGCTTACGCTGCCAGATCGCGATTTGTAAGGCTATTCGTTCTCAGAAATATTTATCGCGTCATGCGAGGAAGACACGCGTAGCCGGTTGAGCGAAGCAATCCCTTGCTTTAAAACTTCCCTTAGCTAGTCACATTCGGAAAGGGTGACGGCATTGGGTGGGTGAAGAAACAGCCTTGTCTTTAAGGCGCGGGTTGCTTATATTCACAAGCCGGTTGTCTTATCGTGTTGCTCCCTGGTTGAATGCCGTGCAACCGGCCATGTCAGATCAGGAATTTTCATTGTTGTGCCACTATGGAAATGCAAGAGCAATTGTTGCGCATTTACGAAGACCAATTTAATAACGACCCCCTGTTGGTAGATTTAATCGACCAGGCAGCCAGACGCACAGACTGGATGCTGCACATTTGCAACGACATCACTTCGTTACGAACAGATTTCGTGAGTGATACGTGTTTTACCTTTTTTGGAATCCAACCGCACGTGTTCGCAGCTGGAGGTGCCAAGGCGATGTATGATATTACCCGAGAAGACTCTAGGCCGGAGGCGATGGCCCGCCAGATTGAATATTTGAAAGAGAGCAAGCAGCCGGAATTTAACCGAGCGATGGCGCGTATTCAACATTTTTCTGTTTGGATGAAAACGCCTGTGGACTACGAACGCTTTCATATTCGTGGCGTTGCATTAACGTATCATCCAAGTGGCGATTTTCAAATGGGGCTGGCAATTACTCATCGTGATAGCGATAGTTTGGCGGCTGCATGCGAAACATGGTTAACGACAGTTAAGCACAGGCACAATGCCATTCACCAGCCTCCTGATTTTCAAGAAAGTGGTTTTCCACTGCACCAGGTCTATGGCGGTTTTCCGCCCCACGCCATTACGCCCCGGGAAGCTGAAGCCTTGCAGTTACTTGCTCAGGGATTGGCCACGCAGCAGATAGCTGATCGGATGAACATCTCTTATCATACCGTAGAAACCTACCGTAGGAATTTATTGGAAAAATTTGAAGCAAAGAATACGGCTGAGTTGATCAAGAAGGCAAGTAAAGTTTTTTGGTTAGAGTAATCACGAAAAACAACGAATACGTGGAGCGGTTGCCGGAAGGTCTGACGGCTTTTCTGATTGAACTGGAAAATTTGCCTCCCTGAATTCTGGGATTGTTCCTTACCTGGTTGTTGATGAACTTGTTCGGACAAACAAACCCCAACTGTTATGCTTAATCATCAAGGACTGAGGTTCATCGCTTTGTTATTTTCCCTTGTCACACACACCTTGTATGCGCAGGTGCCTTCGTGGGAGGCGCTTGCCAAAAGAATTGTAAACGAAACGGTTTCAGTGCAGGCAGGCGAGAAGGTGCTGATTACCGGTGGTAAACATACGATGGACTTGATGGAGCAAGTGGCAGCAGAAGTACATCGCAAAGGAGGTCATCCCATTATGATAGCCGAGAGTGATGTGGCTTTGAAAGCTATGTGGCATGAAAAGCCGATGGCCAACCTGGCGGACTATCCTTCGCATGAGTTGCAACTTTATAAAGCTATTGATTATTTGATAGCATTACCAGCTTCACAGAATTTTCGCGAGATATTTCAAGCTGTTGATCCCAAAAGATCAGCAGCGGTAGGAAGCAATAGCAACCGTATGCTCGAGGAATTAGGTCGCGAGTCCCGCCATAGTATTGTCGGCATCAGTTTTCCGCAGAAGCAAGAGGCAGAAATATCTGGCTTGGATTGGGCGACTTACGAAAAAATTCATTGGGCTTCCATCAACACCAACTATACACCCATAAGGGCCAAGGGGGAAGAATTGAAAGGACTATTAAGCGGGGCCAAGGAGGTAAGAATAACTACGCCCGGTGGCACTGATCTTACTTTTTCGATGGGCGATCGGTTGGTATTTGCCGATGACGGTGTGCTTTCATCTGATGAGAAAAACAATAAAGTGATGTTCGCCCGTTTTGCATCATTGCCCGGTGGATGGATGGATTTCGCGCCCCAGGAAAACACCGTAAACGGAAAAATAGTGGTGCCGCAGGCCCGCTGCAACTACCAGCCGATGTTGGGCGTTGTGCTGGACGTAAAGAATGGGGTGGCTCAGAATTTTAAAGCGCAGCAGGGCGGCAAATGTTTTGAAGACGAAATGGCGCCACACACGGGCGATAAGTATACCGTGTCGGTTTTTACTATTGGCCTGAACCCTGAAGTAAAAGTGATACAAAACGAAAAAACAGATTTCAGACAGAACATCGCAGCGGGGTACCTAACGGTAACCATTGGCGCCAATAACAAGCAGTACAATGGTTCGGTGGTTGCAACGGGCGGGTACAGCTTTCCTTTGGTGAATGCCACCTTAGAGATTGACGGTAGAGTGGTAATTAAGAATGGAGTGTTGCAATAATAACCTCATTCGCAGCGCAAAAGAATGTTTGGCGTAAAGTGTATGGTTTTTTTGGCCGGCTGCTTTGCTCTAACAGGTGTAGAAACGTTGCTTGTTGAAGATGTCCAATCTCCTCAATGGTCTGTCATTGTCTCCTCTGTTAACGGCACAGAAATTCACTTAAACCTTATTCCTGCGAGTGACAACGAGCCGATGTTTGAAGATGAGCACCAGACATTATTTGCCCGGATTCCCTACGCCAAAGGAATGCCTCTGCGATTTGCTGTAGTTGGTAATAGTTTAAGGGGAACGTTGCGAAATGAAGCGTGGCGTTGCGGAGACCGTGTCGGTACGATGGCGCGCATGGATTACCCATGGGTCGATTTGCACGATAAGAGAGAGTCGGCACTTGATTGGCAAGGTGCGGGAAGGTGGGAAGCCCTGCTTTTCAAAATGGTGATACACCCAGACTATAATGCGATCCCTGCTGCATCATCAATTGAATCAGGTCTGTTTTTCACATTACAATGGTTGCCAGAGAGTGCCGCAAAAGCGCCCTGCTCGTTGTTTATTTCCAAGCCACACATTACCGTTCGGGAAGTAGGTGGTAATAGCGATCGGTGAGCCACCTCCCTGAATTCTGGGATTGACCGCTTACTGGCACTTCGCGATCTTTAGTTCACCATGAGGAGAGAACGTAACTGCAAAAAACGCTAACCTCATGAATCAACGCATCCACCGAAGAAAATTCCTGCAGCAGAGCCTGGCAGCTACCACCGTATTAACCGGTTTAGGGGTATCACTGGGGGCAACGGTCGTTCAACATCCTGCGGCCGACCCCAGTGTATACATGATACAACCCATGGAAGGGTACTCGCCACACATAGGCGTATTGGTGTCGATGCTCAACTATAATCGCTACACGGTGGTGAATGCCGTGAAGAGCCTTACCCCCGAGCAACTCGATTACCTGCACGATGCCGATGCCAACACCATCGGATCATTGATTCTGCACCTCGGGGCTACCGAGGTATTCTACCAGGCCAACACCTTCGAAGGCCGGCAAGACTTCAATGAAGCAGAGAAAAAGGAATGGAGTGCCGCCATGGAACTAGGTGACCTCGGCCGCAAAGAAATCAAAGGCCACGAGGTAAAATATTATCTCGACCGCATTGAAGCCGTGCGCCAGAAAACACTGGAGGAATTTAAGAAGCGAGACGATGCCTGGCTACTCGCCATCGATCCTGAGTGGTCGAAGGAGCAGAATTTCAACTGCTATTGGAAGTGGTTTCATGTGTGCGAGCACGAAGCCAACCACCGCGGGCAGATCACCTGGCTGAAACGTAGAATGCCGGGTGCGGTGAAGGGGAAGGAATAAAAGGAAAATGAGGTGTTGGTTGCGGTCGATGAAGAAAATAGATGAGATGAGTTTCCCTCTCCTGTGGAGAAGGAGTTGGTGAAACCGGATACGTGGTGAGCGCGGATAGGGTGAGGTCGTTAGTAGAACCCAACCTCCGCGGGCAGATTACTCGTTGAAGCGGAGAATGCCGGGGGCGGTAAAGGGAAGGAGTAAAAGGGAAATGAAGTGTTAGTTGCGGTCAATGAAGTAAATAGACGCAATGAGTTTCCCTCTCCTGTGGAGAGGGAGTTGGTGAAAGTGTTAACTGGTGAGTGCGGATAGGGTGAGGTCGTTATTAAAACCAAACCACCGCGGGCAGATCACCTGGCTGAAACGAAGAATGCCGGGTGCGGTGAAGGGGAAGGAGTAGAAAATGTAGCTTTTTTGTAGTGTTACCGATGTCATGCTTGTACGAAACCATGAATGATATATGAAACTAACAGGACTTGTTTTGCTTTTTATTCTCTCAGGCGTATTCCCCCTTGCCGGCCAGACAATTGAAGTTGATGGGGGTATGGGGTATGCTGCGGTCAATTTGGAGAGCTGGTCAGGTATCTCAGAGACAGGATCAACATTCCGCTTGTACGACTGGAGTAATTTTACTGGTTACGCATCCCTACAGGTACTTTTTCCTGTGAGTAAGCGTATTCAAGCGGGAGTCAGCGCTGGTTATCAACACTTATTCTGGTACGAGTGGAAATATTTTTACGATACCAGCAATGGTTATTTCTACTACCAGGAAGCGGATGTAAATGCCAGCAGATTTTTAGGGATAGTTAGACTGAACACGGCCAAACTACAATTCGACCTGGGATTAGGGACGTTTGTTTTCGATGACTTTGCCGATTTCACAACGCTTGCCGCTTTGATCTATCCAATCAAATTGACAGATCAACTTTTCATACCTGTGAAAGTGGCTACCAATATTATTTTCGATAGTGACGCAACCATTGTTCCCTTAACGTTGGGCGCAGGCTTATCCTATCGAGTGAAATGAACAAGTGTTATGTTGAGTTCAAATTCTTCAAAAAAATAAGCTCAGATGAAAAAGGAGAAAGCGCTTGCAATAGGGATTTATACATTGTTGACGTTAGCAATAACTAATTGCGAAGAGGAGAATCTTCCACCATCGGCTGAGTTAAGCGTTGATAAAGTGAGCGGAACGGATCCACTCGAAATTCGCTTTGATTTCTCGGGAACTGACCCCGATGGCCAGGTGAAATCCTATCAGCTCGATTTCGAAGGAGACGGTGTTTCAGACTTCGAAAGCGCAACAGCCGGCTTCCAAATGTATGAGTATACCAAACCCGGATCGTACAATGCAAAGCTTACAGTTACCGACAACCAGGGCGCGTCATCCAGTAAGCAGGTAGTCATTTCCGTTATTGAAAACAAGCCTCCAACGGTAACAACCACGGCCTCGGTAGTGGAAGGGTATGCTCCGCTTCGTGTAAACTTCAGCGCAAATAGTTCTGATGTTGACGGAGTGGTGGTTAAATACGAGTGGGATTTTGAAGGCGATGGAATCTATGACTACAACTCTGCATCTTCACCAGAAACAAGCTTTACATATTTAACCAGTGGCATCTACAATGCTACATTGAATGTAACAGATGATAAAGGTAAGTCAACGAAAGCCACCGTTTCAATAACAGTTAAAGAAAATAAATATCCAGGCTTCGACAATCTGTCGCTTTTTATCGGAGCATTTTGGAAGTACAAATGGGTCTATGATTCAAAAACTAATGGTTCTACAAATCCACAGAAAACAGGATTTACCACAATCGAGATAGTTGATACGGTATCAGTGACCTTTGTAGGACTTGGAAAATTGAGACTGTATGAAACAAAGTACTTCGGCACGGGGGCTACCTACCCGCTTATATGGTATGGTAGACCTTATTTAGCGTTTAAGGACGGAGTGATTTACATTGCCCAGATTCAAAATGGCAATTGGGGTGCGGCTGTTCTATTCGATTCTAGAAATGGTGAATTTTTTGGGGATCAGGGTTTTGTTGGTTATTTCTCTGAAGGCGCACCAGAGGTTCTTTCCACAGGTATTGTTACCAATACTTTTAACCCAAACTATTCAATAAACGCGGTAATTGTTTCCGAGCCCTTCTACCAGCCAGCTTGCGAAACGATTTCAGGAGTACAGATATGTGGCACTGTTTCCCACGACTATCAAGTTAAAGAATATTATTTTCCAGGTATAGGCTTTGGCGGTTTTTATCGATCTGGTACCTCCGTTTTTACAGGTGGTGGCTTTGTTGACATTTTTCAAACTACCATGACTGTTTGGTTAGTTGATACAAACGTAAATTAGTCATGCAAGCCAGTTATTTAGAGATAATTTTCCAGCGGCTATTACATATTTATGTTGTACTACTAGTGTCGATAGCGCTTACATCATGCCTAGAGCAAAGCGCATTAGACCCCAGCGTGCTTGACACATGGACTCAAATTAGAACGAATAATGGCTTGGCAGGAGATGACGTTACTGCAATTTTTGAAGATGGCAAGGGTAATATTTGGTTTGGAACAACGGCAGGCCTTTCGATGTACAATCAAAATAGTTTCACCTCTTTTCGAAAAAATAATGGAATAGCAAGTAATTATATTACATCTATCACCCAAGACAATGATGGGAGTATTTGGGTGGGCACCGATGCGGGGCTGAGTATTTATGTTGACAATTCTTGGGTTGTTCCGGAAGTTTTTCTCGATATACCGATAACGGCACTTTTAGAAACTTCTGGCGGGCGTATTGTAGTTGGCACGGCCTGTTGTGGTGCGTTCGAGTTCCGCACTGACGATGATAATTTCTATTATTTCTACAATCCGACTAGTTGTGCACCCTGTAACTACATCAACACGATTTACGAGGATGGAAATGAAAGAATTTGGCTTGGAACAGATGGCGGAATTAAAAGAATAGAAAAGAATCGCGGGGTAACTTCTTTCACAGAAAGTGATGGCCTGCCCGGTAATTATGTTACGGCTATTGCAGAGGACAAGTGGGGTAATGTTTGGATTGGCACGTTTGATGGATTTACTCTGGCAAAGATGACCGAGATGCAAATAACCCAGGTGGGCTTGGCAAATCTGCAGCAGCCAAACTGGATTCGTAGCCTATTGGTTGATAACAAGGGTATTTTGTGGGTTGCCACTGGCAGCAATGGGTTATATCAGTTCGATGGCGCATACATGCGAAGAATGACTGATCGCTTTAAAGAAGAGAAGATCGGCCCATTGTTGCTGGATAAGCAAGGTAATGTTTGGGTAGGAACTGCCAGTGGTGCTTACAGGTATATACCAGCAATAGGTGGCTAAGCTTATATCAGCATGAAAAAATATTTTTATGTATTATTTCTTTGGTCAACCACCTTGTTTGGTCAGTCTGCGAGAGATTCGGTCTTGCTAAAAGAACGAAGCATAGACAGGCCTATTACTTTGCATAGCGGGCAACTGCGGGTAGAAGGCGGGTATATGCTTGCAACTATAACAAAAGGTTTTTATGAGGGCGGTCAGGCTTATGATCTGAAAAATTCAGGCACTTCATTTGCGAGACACCAGTTCTATTTTTCCTTTCGCTATGGGGTTTTTCAAAACCTAACCATAGAAATATCCACTGATCGCAAATCGCAATCAATCAGGAAAGAGCAAATAATTACATTGAGTTCCACAGAAGGTATTGTTGAGATTTCTGAGATTGAAACAAAAAAAGGTTGGGAGAATCTGAATTTGATGTTGGTTGGCCGGTTACCTCTTCGCAACGCAAGACTTGATCTTATCGGGGCAGGCGGGTTGGGGTTGCCACTTGGTGAGGATCAAGAGCAAAAACCCGATCATCGGTACTCATCCGATCCGAACAGAGTCACTTCCATACATTATCGCTTTAATAAGAAATGGGGAAACGGCACGAACTTACTTCAGGTTGGCTCCTGGATAAAATATCGTTGGCCGATGATGGCTGTTACAAGTGGCGTCTTCTATGCATTACCCGTAACAGATGCAAAGGATGTTCGATGGGAATACCAATTAAAAAACCAAATATTCCAATATAGGCCTGTACCATATCAGCATCAAAGCCCTGCAATCATTAGGTACAACTTAGAAGTTGAGCATCAAATTGCTCCGTGGTTTGACGTATCAGTTTCCTTGTCAGGCGAGAATTCAAACGGTGGATGGGTGGAAGAAGTTGATCAGCGTTATCAAATACCACGTGCCTCTTTGTTTGTTCTGGCCCCAGGCTACGAGATAATTGTAACGCCCAAGGTTTGGCTTAGGCAGAGGATCAATTTCGCTTTATCTGGGAAAAGTAATGAGGCACCTTTTTCAATATTTACTTCATTGGTGTTTAACGATTTTCCCATGTTAAGAAAATGAAAAACTTTGTACCTGTCTGCTTGGCTTTTTTTGCATTGGCGCTGAGGGTAAGTAGCCAAATGCTGGAAGAGCTAACGCCAGTTGAAAAAAAACAGCTTACGGTGGTAAACGAACCACAGACTCTTTTTAAAGGCTTTCTTCGCGCTGGTTTAAGCTTCTACACAACACCGTTGGATAAAATTTTTGACAGTGAAGGAAATCGCGAAAGTTTTCCTAGCAACATATGGGCAGCCTCTGGTGAGGTGCAGTTTGGTATAGGCTACGGTGTGACTGATAGATTTCAATTAAGTGCATCTCTACCATACAGGTACGTAAAACTATATCAATCGGTGCGGCAGGAGGTTCAGGACATTGGTGCATTGGGTACCAAGCGATGGCAGAATGAGGCCCGCGGCCTGGCCGACATTACCATTGCAACTTCTTATCAAATCGTTACCCAGGTTGCCTCCCGACCCTCGCAAACAATTACCGGCTATTTGAGACTTCCATCCGGACAAAAGAATCCTAGCAATATTAAGAATGAGTTCGAATATGAACCGGCCCTCGGTTCTGGTGAGATGAGCGCAATAGCGGAATATCAGTTGAGGCAGATAGTCTACCCTTACGTGTATTCAGTTTACGTATCTTACCAATATTTTGCCGGAGGAAGAAAGAAGTTGCAGCCATTAGACCCCAGCGAACGATCTTTTAAAAGTGGTGACAATGTATCGTTAGGAGGCTATTTTAATTTTCACCTCAATGAGTGGATAGCGTTAAGGAATAGTGCTCAATACTTTTTTTCGAATCCCGACACATTTGATGGCATAACCGAGCCCGATCCTTCCTGGACGGTTCAATATTCCCCGGGTTTAAATTTCCAGATTCGGCAATTTCGCATAGCCCAGGGTGTAACCATTCCTTTGGCAGGTAAATTGTCTGCGGCAGACCCAACGTATTTTTTTCTGGTACAGGTGATTCTTTAACATGATAAGGGATAGTTTTTTGCTGGTCTTGGTGATGGCAATGGTTAGCCGATGCACAACGCCATCGATCGTGGCCACAAACGCCATCCGTCTTGGTGATGACGCGAGTAATCGTAAAAACTATCAAGAAGCAGCCAAACACTATACGCAATATTTGCAGCTATGCCCGCAACTTGGACTATATAGAAATCCGTTGATGGAAGCGCAAGTCCACCGTAAACTTGGATACGTGTATTCTACCCAGGGTAACTACCAAGTCGCGATTGGTCATGTGCATAAGGCTATTGGCATTGATTCACTCCATAGTGAAGCCCAACTTGAACTGATAGCAGCATTCCGCGATTTGGGTATTTTGAATGGGTTCGCAGGCGACTACCCCAATGCGTTAAAATATCTTTCCAGATCTTTAGATATGACCGGGCAGATAACCTCCAGTCGCAAAGAAGAGAGGAGATCATCTGTGGCCGATACATACATTGCTGCAGCAAAGATCCACATGGCACTGGGCAATTTCAAGGAGGTAGAAGATTTTACAACGCGCGGCTTGGAAATCTACGAGGGGATGGTGAGCGAATACGAAGGTGTTATTGAAGCTACTCTTCTATTGTCGATCGTTAAACGAGATAGAAATCAGTTGGACGATGCTCGCGAGTTTGTGAATATTTCATTGAAGCTTGCCAAGCAACATCAGCTAAGTACTGCCAGACAAAATCAGCTATTGGGCGACATTGCATTTCTCCGGGGTAATATTGAAGAGGCCATTCGCCATCAACTTATGGCAGTAAAAGATGCTGAACACTCGAGAATAAAACCACAGGTTTTGGTTGCCTACATGAAACTTGGAGATGTCTACCTGGCTTTGGGAGATCGAAAACGGGCTGGCGAATATTATAAGAGGGCGATCTCCATCAAGAACGAAATGCAGGGGCTGGATGCAAGCGAGCCGATACCCTCATTGGAAATGAGGTTTGGAGACGTTAGGCAATCATATGGCCGCCATGCAAAGCAAGGATCGTTGGTGGGTACTGCATTGGCCTCTCTGCGCCTTGGAGCCCTTTATCTTGATCAGGCAAACCTGGACAGTGCGCAGTTGCTTTTCGAAAAAGCTAAAGCGCTTCTAACCGAGGCAGAACAGCCAGAGGGCATAGCAAGGTCGAATCTGGAGTTAGCGCGCATTGCCCTTCGAAAAGGCCTTTACGGAGATGCTGAGAAATTGTTGAGAGCAGTTTTATCAACAACAATTCAACCCGAGTATAAGTATCAGGCATTCTACCAAATTGGTTTGGTGCGCGAACTTGAAGGTGCACGGGATAGTAGCTATGCCTACTACTCCCGGGCCATAGAGGTAATTGACCAAATGAGGGGTAATCTGACTATTGAAGAATTCAAGACCCTTTTAGCGAACTCGAAGGTGGCCGTGTATGATCGCATTATTGCTCTTTTAATGCAATCCACATTGCATGGGGTTCCGCAAAATGAAGCCGTGGTTAGAGCGCTGCATTACAGTGAGCAGTCACGGTCGCGTGCCTTTCTCGATATGTTGGGTAATCAAAAAATCGTGGCGAAAACAAGTAATGATGACAGCCTATTAGAGGAAGAGCAATTGGTAAAATTGAAAATCCAACAACTTACACGAGAACTCCACAACACCGATCAGAATTCAAACCTCCGCAAACAGTTGGTGGGTGAGCTCGAGGCCGCAAGAATCAAATATGAAGAGGTAATTCATAAGTTAAAATTAAATAATGAAGCATACGTTTCCGTTACCAACGTTGAGCCTCCTTTGCCAGAGGAAGTCCAAAAAATACTTCCAAAAGGGACGGCAGTTGTTGAATATTGGCTTGGTGAGAAATCGCTTACCATTTGGGTAGTGACGAACGAAAAAATTATTGGAAGGGTGGTCAATATTTCACGCAGAGAGGTTAGCCGTGAGATTGCTTTTTTCCGGAAGTCCATTTCTATTCACGAGAGGGAGATGACAAATGAAAGCAGTCAGCGACTGACCAACCATCTTATTCGGCCGATTGAAGATCTATTTGCTGGCGTGGGAAGTATCGTTTTTGTTCCACATGGCGATTTGCACTTCATACCCTTCCAGGCTCTTCGAACAGGAACGGGAGGCTATCTCTTGGAACGATTTAATATAAGCAGTTCGCCATCTTCTGCGGTTCTTCATTACTGCGCTGCCAGAAGGCCTCCCGAAGGCAATAGGGTTCTAGCCATGGCGCTGGGAAGTATCGAAATTGGAAGCTTCCCTGGGTTACCAGGCACCGAGAGCGAGTTAGAAAAAATAAGGCAGGTCTATCCTGAAGCAGACTGGGTGAGTGGAGCTGCCTCATCAGAAACGTTTTTGAAATCAAAGGCGTCCGAGTGCAATTTTCTCCATATTGCTACCCATGGCGCGTTCAATAAATTACAGCCATTGTACTCTTATTTATTGATGACACCAGGAGAACATGACGATGGACAATTGACGGTACACGAAATTTTTGAGCTTCAATTGCGGTGCAAGCTGGTAACGCTTAGCGCATGCGAAACTGGTCTCGGAGACATTGGTGAAGCAGACGAATTAATTGGTATGAGCAGGGCGTTTATATATGCCGGAGCCTCTGCTGTTGTGGTAAGTCTTTGGAAGGTAGACGATGCAACTACTGCCTCCATCATGGCGGGTTTTTATCGAAATCTAAAGAGAGGATTGCCGACCTCAGAGGCACTTACAGCAGCGCAGCGGGATTACTTAGATCAAGAAAATGTGCTTCTAAGACAAAACAGTTCAGGAAAAATCAAATCAACGCGCGCAGTTACTAACACGCACCCTTACTTTTGGGCATCGTTTGTTCTTCTCGGTGATCCCGGCACTCAATAATTTTTTGAACGGATACTTTGTGTCCCTACTCCTCTTCTAGCTGTGACGTGTTCGTGGCGAAGCATTAACGACAGGTATTACTTCTTCATCACAATCGTCCATGTTGTCTTTGTGGATCACTTTGAATTTGGCATCAGGGTAGGCATCTGCCCAGGTAGTATAAATTCCGTCAACAAACTGACGGAAATTGCATCCTTCCAAGGGGAAATTACTAGCCTTCCAGCGTCTTCAATCGCTCCTCCAGTGCCTTGATTTTGGCTTCGGCATCGGATTTTTTCTTGCGCTCGCCTTCAATAACCTGTGGGGGCGCACCCGCCACAAACCGCTCGTTGTCGAGCTTTTTGTTGACTGATGCCAGGAACCCGCGCTGATATTCCAGGTCTTTCTGCGCCTCTTCGCGTTCTTTGGCTACGTCTACTTTACCCTCCAGTGGTATAAAAAATTCGGTGGACTTGATGACAAAGCTGGTGGCACCGGTAACTTTTTCTTTCGAGAAGGAGATCTCGCTCAGGTTAGAAAGCTTACGAACCACGGGCCAGAACGAATGAATGAGTTTGGAATCGCCCTCTTTCACAATGAGCTTCAATGCTTCTTTTGGCGAAAGCCCTTTGCTGTTGCGCGTATTGCGTATTTCAGTGATGGCTTCAAAGGCATAATTGCTTTCGGCCAGTAAGTTCTGATTGAATGTTTGTGCTTTCGGCCAGGCAGCTTTAATCACACAATCCTCACCGGTTCTTTCCTTCAACTCATGCCACAGTTCTTCTGTAATGAATGGCATGAACGGGTGCAATAATTTAAGCGCCTGCTCGAAAAAGGCAACGGTGGCCTCATACGTGGTGCGGTCGATGGGCTTGCCGAACTCAGGCTTCACCATTTCGAGGTACCACGCGCAGAAATCGTCCCACACCAGTTTATAAACGGTCATCAACGCATCACTCATACGAAATTTGCTGAAGTGGTCGTTGAGTTCTGTCAGTGAAGCATGCAACTTCGCTTCAAACCATGCAATGGCCACCTTGTTTTCCTCGGGTTGGGCAATGGCTTCGGGCGTCCAGCCTTTCACCAGTCTAAAGGCATTCCAAATTTTGTTGGCAAAGTTGCGGCCTTGTTCGCACAGCTTTTCATCGAAAAGCAAATCGTTGCCTGCTGGCGAGCTAAAGAGCATGCCTGTGCGCACGCCATCGGCACCGTATTTGGCAATCAGGTCGAGGGGGTCGGGTGAGTTGCCCAAACTCTTCGACATTTTTCTTCCCAGCTTGTCGCGCACAATACCGGTGAGGTACACGTCTTCAAAAGGTTTTTCATCGGTGTATTCGTAGCCGGCAATGATCATTCGGGCCACCCAGAAGAACAATATCTCCGGAGCAGTTACCAACACCTGGGTGGGATAGAAATAACGCAGGTCTTTGTTTTTTCCGATCTCAATTTTGCCTTGTTCTTTGTTGAAATAGGTATCATTGAAGCCATCGAACACGGCCATGGGCCAAAGCCAGGAAGATGCCCACGTATCGAGCACGTCAGGGTCTTGCCGCAGGTCTTTTTCGCTAAGTGTTTTTCCACATTTAGCAGAAGCTGACTTTATGGCTTCTGCCAGTGTTTCTGCTACCACAAAATCATTTTCCCCAGGCCCGTAGTAGTAAGCAGGTATGCGATGACCCCACCACAACTGGCGCGAGATGCACCAGTCGCGCACGTTCTCCATCCAATGCCGGTATGTGTTCTTAAACTTGGCAGGGTGCAGTTTTATCTCATCGTTCTCCACCGCGTCAAAAGCGCGCTTTGAAATCTCCTTCATCTTCACGAACCACTGCAGCGAGAGTTTGGGTTCTACCACACTGTTGGTGCGCTCGGAGCGGCCGATGCGTGTTACAAACTCTTCCTCTTTCACTAAATGGCCCGCTTCGCGCAGATCTTTTACGATTTCTTTGCGCACGGCAAAACGGTCTTTGCCCACAAACTTGGCCAGTTCGCAGTTTTCGTTCAGTGTGCCATCGTCATTAATGGTATCAATCACTGGTAGGTTGTGGCGCAGTCCTATTTCATAGTCGTTCACATCGTGGGCAGGCGTAACCTTCAAGCAACCTGTACCAAATGTCTTGTCCACGTAGTTATCGGCAATCACCGGTATCTCACGTTCAATAAAAGGCACTAATACTTTCTTGCTGATGAGGTGCTGGTAGCGTTCATCGCTGGGGTTAACGGCAATGGCCACATCGCCCATGATGGTTTCCGGGCGCTGCGTGGCAATGGTCACCCATTTATCGGCTGTGTCTTTTACTTTGTAACGTACCGAGTAAAGCACAGAGCGTTCGCCTTCTTCTTTGTACAATACTTCTTCGTTCGAAAGCGCGGTTTTCGCCTCCACATCCCAGTTGATCATGCGCAGGCCGCGGTAGATGTAGCCCTTCTTGTAAAGATCAACAAACACGCGTATCACCGCTTCGTAATAAGCGGAATCCATGGTGAAGCTGGTTCTGTCCCAATCGCACGATGCGCCTAACTTCTTGAGTTGTTCCAGAATAATGCCGCCATATTTTTCTTTCCACTCCCAGGCATACTTTAAAAACTCATCGCGGCTGAGGTCAGATTTTTTGATGCCCTTCTCGCGCAGCATGGCCACTACGCGGGCTTCGGTGGCAATCGAGGCGTGATCGGTGCCAGGTACCCAGCAGGCTTCTTTGCCTTCCATACGCGCTTTGCGTATCAGCACATCCTGAATGGTGTTGTTCAGCATGTGGCCCATGTGCAGCACGCCTGTTACGTTGGGTGGCGGTATCACAATGCAGAACGACTGCCTGTCGGGATGGGGGGTGGCGTGAAAATAGCCCTTCTCCATCCAATGCTGATACCATTTGTCTTCTACTTCGGCCGGGTTATACTTGGTTGAAAGCGACATAGTTCGATTAAAAAAGAGGGCAAAAATAACCCCAATTCAGGGCCTCACCAAGAATTTCTTGTTTCTTTCGGCTTGGTTTTCAGTTACTTGAAGTTGATTCTTCATGCGCCAAAAATCTGTTCGGTTCCTTAACTTCGTACATCCGTCCAAAACCAGATAAATACTTATGAGTCAAGTTGCGTCAATGGAAGATCATGCGGCCGAGCGCATTCAGTGGAAACAGTTGTGGAGCTTGGCCGCTTTGTATGGATCGATTGTGATAGGCTGGATTGCCTACCACAATTACCAGCCCAAGTTGTTGGTAAAGTTCGAGTTCACAGATTTTACGTTTTTGCTCACCGTGGCGCAAGGCCTTATTCTGGTGATCACGCCACCCTTTGCGGGTAGATTGGGCGACCGTTTTCGATTTAAAGAAGGGCATCGTTTACCTATTATCTCTTCGGGTATCAGTTTTGCCGCTATGATTTTTATGGCAGTGGCTTTTACGCTGTTAAGCAACCCGGGCGAAGTGTTTAAGTGGATTTTGCCACTGCTGATTGTGTTGTGGCTGGTGGCCATGAGCATTTTTACAAGTCCGGCATTGTCTACGATGGAACTCTTTACGCCCATCGACAAACTGCCGAGGGCCATGGCCATACTCACCATTGTAGGTAGCTTAATCTATGCATTGGAGCCTGTGATTGTAGACCTGATTGACTTTATTGGCGCACCGGCCACCTTTGTGGCAGGTGGAGTGGCCGTATTTCTTTCGGGGTACGCTTTGAAGAAAAATTCGATGGGCTTGTTTGCCCAGAATACGAGCCGTCCGCGTGCAGCCATTACCTTCGATACACAACGGTCGAACTATCTATTTATTTGGGTGTTGGGTATTTGCCTTGGGTTCGCCACCACGCTGTTGCTAAAAATTTTCCCCGACATGTTGCAAAACACATTGGGCAGCTTGTTGCAGATGGAAGGCAAGTGGATAGTGGTGCTGGTGCTGGTAGTGTCTGCCATTTTCTCCATTCCGGCCAGTAATATGGTCAACAAGTATGGCATGTCGTCTGTGTTTTGGTACAGCGCGGTGCTAGTGTTGTTAAGTATATTGGGTATTGTATTCTTCTCGCAGCCTTGGTTGATACTGATAATGCTGCTTTTATTCGCGTTCACCTTCACCACACTTTCGGTAAGTTCGTTGCCATTAGCCATTAAGAGTGCAAATTATTATGAGAAAGTATTTTGCGTGGGTATTTTCTTCAGCGGGGTGGAGTTGCCAGAAGGAATTATTGAGTCGATACTCAGCTATTAATAGCGAAATCGATGGTCATGCAATTTTTGAGAGCCACATGCCCGGGAGGGGAGGTATTTCAATTTATTTTGGTCTCTCAGAGAGAGAATTTTGACTCTGTAATGAAAAAGTGAGCTGTTGATAATCATATGGTTATCGTTCGAAACTTTTTTAATCAAAATAGCCTCACACAAATCTAAATGTCGATGTGCACTCGTTGATTAGTTCACTAATTTAGCAGCTAGACAGGCTACCACGTTTGCGATCAACAAGATCGCAAATCAATTCCGCCTTCATCTTTTATGAGAAACATTGCTGGTAAAATTATTCGCTACTTCTTCAACGGCACTTTGTTCATTGTGCCGTTGGTGGCAACAGGCTACTTTATTTTTATGTCGTTTCAATGGCTCGACACGCGCCTGTCGTTGCCATATCCGGGTGTAGGCTTTGTCATCATCTTCACGGCCATCACCCTCTTTGGCTACCTCACTTCCAACCTGGCATTTAAAACCATTGCCAACTGGTTCGACCAGGTAATGAACAAAATTCCATTAGTGAAGTTGATCTATTCATCTATCAAAGATTTAATGGCCGCCTTCGTGGGTGAGAAACGCAAATTCAATAAACCGGTGCTTGTTACCATCAACAAGGAAAATACGCTGCATCGAATTGGCTTCGTTACACAAACCGATCTGAGCGACCTGGGGCTTACCGATATGGTGGTGGTGTACTTTCCGCAATCGTATGCCTTTGCGGGCGACCATTTTCTGGTGTCGAAGGAAAACATCAAGCCACTGAACATTTCAGGCTCAGTGGCTATGAAGTTCATTGTGTCGGGTGGAGTGTCAGGTTTTCGCGAGTCAGCCAGTTAGGCAACTGCCGCCACACCGCTTTCGCGCGATGTGCTTTTGTTAAGCATGTACAGGCAGCCTCCGGCCATCAGTCCAGACACTATTTCTGTAACCAGCCAGGTCATCACAAACTCGTTCGGTGTGCCTTCGGCCACGAACCCGGTAAGCCTGCCTACGGTGAATCCGGCCGTGTACAAAATCAAAAGCGTAAGTGGTCCTCGGGCCTCGCGGAAGATGCCATAGACACAGAACAGACCGAAAGCCAGGTGAAGCCCACCGTAGACCGCCCGCATGGAGCTGGCAGCACTGGCATTGGTCAATTCAATACCAACGGCAGCCACCACTGCCTGTGGGTCGAGCAGGGCTTCAATGCCTACTTTACAGAATGCCAGGGCCATCAGACCCAGAAAAATTTGTGTTGCAAGTTTCATGGTTGAAAGATTAAATGGTGATGTACACAATAACGCATTGCACGTTCCGCGCGAAGGAGATAAATTGTGTCATTCATGGGACATATTGCGACAGCCTCTCTTTTTGCTCACATGCCCATCATTCGCGAGATTGTGTATGGGGCGGTGGCCCATGGCGCATCGCTGAATGAATTGTGCAAAGCCACGGGAATTCCGGCACAGGATCTTACCCAGGCGGACAAGTACGCGGACTTCGACCAGTCGATGAAAGTGTGGGAGGCGGCCGTAAAAACCACGAATGATCCGCTGTTGGGTTTGCACCTGGGTGAAACTGCGAGCCCCACCATTATGGGATTGGTTGGACACCTGATGCAAAGCAGTGCTACATTGGAAGATGCATTTCTACAAGTGGTGGAAAACAATACGGTCATTACAAACCTCTTCTTTTATCGATTGAAGAAAGAGAAGGGAGAGCAGGTTGCCCTCGTCTTTGAGCCGCACCCATTGTGGCAGCGTTTGTCGCCCATCGGTGCGCAACAAGCAACTGAACAAGCCATGGCCGGTACCATTAACGTGTTCCGTTTGCTTTCGGGCAGTCGCGTAGTACCCGTGAGGGCCGGGTTGACCACTGCACGTAGAGGCCCACTTGCCGAGTACGAAAGAGCGTTGGGCTGCCCCATTCGCTTCCGCAGCGAGAGCAACTACCTGATGTTTACCACCGGGCAACTGCAAACTGCCGTGATAACTTACGATCGGTCTGTGTTCCGTGCACTCAACCAGGTTTTGGCAGCCAATAAGAAAACAAAGGATACGCCCAGGTTAATAACAGCGCTGTTGAATGAAACAGTGGCCACCATATTTAATGGCCTGTTACCCTCTCAAGAAGTGTTGGCCGCGCACCTGCAGCTCACCAGGCGGTCGCTGCAACGCAGACTAGAAGCGGAGGGCACCACCTTTCGGGAGTGGGCGGCCGGCTGGCAGAAACAGTTGGCCATTAAATTATTATCTTCCGGAAATACAAAAGTGAGCGAAGTGGCCCGGCTGTTGGGTTATGCGGAAGCAAGCTCATTTCGCAGAGCATATAAAAAATGGACCCACCAATTGCCGAAACAAACCCGTAGCAAGGTATGACGAAGAAGATCATACGTACCATGCTGTTTCTATTGGTGGTGCTTGTTCTGCTCATCAGGCAATTTGCGGAGCAAACGGAGGTTGCAACCGAGGGTGAAGTAACGCAGACTTCACTTTGCAATGAGTTAATGCTGACCGACAGCCTTACTTTAGCTCGCACCCACCAAAGGGTGTGGTTGGAATACATGCACAATATGGATTTTTGTACGCGCTACGAAGTGGACCACCAACAGGTGGCGCAGGCCGCCACATACCGAACGGCCTCGCGGGTGCGCAATTGGCAGAACGATGCCGACTACTGGCACGAGGTGTACCGCATGCTTTATAATTACGATAAGGATAACCTGAAAGCGCTGCAAGATTCGCTGCTGCACGTGGGGCTGGTAAAGCAGTTAGACCGGCATGCTTTTGCCCGTATGGTGGTAGCCTTTGTGCAAGACATTCCCTACAACTATATTATGCCCAAGGGTTGTGAAGGGTACGACCAGCACCCTTGCGTAGCCAACGAGCGGTACGGTATACTTTCGCCTGTTGAATTTTTATATCGGCTGCAGGGCGACTGCGACACACGCACCGTGTTGCTTTTTACGTTACTTACCAACCTGGGCTACCAACCGGTTATTGTCAACAGCTCGGAGTATGCGCACTCCATGCTGGCACTGGATATCCCAGCATCAGGTGATTTCCTGGTGCACAAAGGCAGGCGTTACGCTTTTTGGGAAACTACCAACACCGGGTGGCTACCCGGTATGATACCCCCCGGTATGAACAACCTTCACTATTGGCATGTAGTATTAGACACCGAACATTTATGAATACCAACCTCACCCTCCTGGCCGTTATAGAAATTTTGTCTGCGTTAAGCATGGGCATTTTCATCATGGCCGCCACCTACCAGGTACTGAAGTACATTGGCAAAAAGCGTTACGACATTCACGCCAACAACCAGGCCTACAGCATTTTTACGGCTAGCATCTTGTTTGCCATTGGCTATACCATGAGCAGTGCCATCCAGCCGTTGCTGTCGTTGTTTCGACTGCTGGCTGTGAAGGAGGAGGAAGCGCTCTCCCTGGCGCTCCGGTTTATTACTACAGGTGGAATCTACATAGGCACCGCTTTTGTGATGGGAGCCGTCATCTGCGTAATCGGCATATTGGTGTACACATGGCTTACGCCCGTGGATGAATTCACCGAACTGAAAAACAACAACCTGGCGGTGGCACTGGTGGTGGGTAGCATCATCATTACATTGAGTTTGCTCACCAAAGATGGCGTGGCCCTTCTGTTGGAGTCTTTCATTCCCTACCCGGAGCAATATCCAAAGTAATTTGACTAAAGAGCGGCTGTAGACCTTTGATTTTTAGTCCCAAGGGCGCTCTGAACGAATTTTGCAGCAGAAGGGAGAGGGAGGTGGGATTGCTTATGCCATCTCTCCGCAGCTTCTGATGGTCCAGAAATCAAGACCGTTTCAGATTTACTAAAAAGCCAAAGGCAGCTGCGGTAAAAAACATCAACAAACTGTAGATGGCCGGTGGTATGCTCATAGCTGAGTAGTTCAGCACATTCAAAGCAATGAAGATGGCTAATGTGCCATTGTGTATGCCAATCTCCATACCAATAGCCACCGCCTGTTTTTTCTCTACTTTGAAAAGCAGCGGCACATAATAGCCCGTTGCCAGGCTCAGCACGTTGAAGAGCAGAACCGGCACGCCCAATTGGGCGAAATGGTCTACCAGCAATTGTTTTTCTCGGATGGTTACCGAAACGATAATAACCAATAGCAGCAAAGCCGAAATAATTTTTACCGGCTTCTCCATGCGGGCCGCGAACGCGGGCCGCTTACTTTTAAGCAACATACCGATGGAAACGGGCACCAACACAATCACAAACACCTCTACCACTTTGCTAAATGGCAATGGAATATATTGGCCCGCGCCCATAAAATACTCCATAGAAAGATTTACAATGAAAGGAAGGGTAAACAATGTAAGCACACTGTTTACGGCAGTAAGTGTAATATTAAGCGCCACATCGCCATTGGAAAGATGGCTGTACAAGTTGGCGGTGGGCCCACCGGGCGATGCAGCAAGCAGCAACAGCCCTACACCCAGTTCTGGCGGAAGGCCACTGAACTTCACGATCACAAAACAAAGCATCGGCAACAGCATCATCTGGCACACCAACGCAATGGTCATGGCACGCGGGTACCTGGTTACGCGTTTGAAGTCTTCGAGGGTAAGGGTAAGGCCCAGGCCGAGCATGATGATGCCGAGGGCAATGGGCAGGAAGAGTGCAGTGGCGGCTGTTTGTTGCATAAGGAAAGATACGCAATTTCCTTATCCGTGCACGGCCGCTGTGTTCGATCGGAAGCGCTACTTCAACACCTCGGGGTTTACAATGGTGATGGGCTTGCCGGTGCGGTAGAAGGAAATAATGTTTTCAGCTGCCAACCGTGCCATGCCGGTGCGCGCTTCGATGGTGGCCGACCCGATGTGTGGCAATACCGCCACGTTGGGCATTTCCAGCAACGGGTTGTTAGCTTGCATAGGCTCAGGATTGGTAACATCCAAACCGGCACCCCAGATGGTTTGATTTTGCAGTGCTGCAATCAGGTCGGTTTCGTTGTGGATGCCACCACGGGCGGTGTTGATGAACACCGCTGTGGGTTTCATCTTCGCAAAAGTGTGCCGGTTGAAAAGCTCTTTCGTTTCGGGTGTAAGGGCACAGTGCACAGATAGAATATCGCTTTCGCGTAGCAGTGTGTCGAAATCAACGTATGCGGCTCCGGTTTCTTTTTCGGCAGCCAGGTTTCTGTTGCGGTTGTGGTAGAGCACCTTCATGGCGTAGGCACCCTGGCATCGTTGCGCCATCAGGCTGCCAATGCGGCCCATGCCGAAGATGCCCAGTGTTTTGCCTGTTAATTCAAACCCCAGGTTCTTCAGCGGCTCAAATTGTTTCCACTCGCCTTTCAAAATCAGTTGGTGGTTGTAAAACATTTTGCGCGACACGGCAATCATCAAACCGAAGGCTACATCGGCCGTAGCGGCACTCAACACATCGGGCGTGTTGCAAACAGGAATTTTGAAATCATTGGCAGCGGCCACATCGATATTATCGAACCCCACCGCAAATTGAGAGACCAGGTCCAGATGCTGGCATTTTTCGAAGAAGCTGCGGTCGAGCTTGTTGGCGCCCAAAGAAATAACTGCATTTGCCTGCAGGGCATGTTCTACCAGTTGTGTGGCTGTCAGGGGCTTATCGCCCGACCACACCGTTACTTCGAAGCCTGCGTCTTTCAGCAGATTTTCGGCTATGGAGGGAATAACGCGAGTGATGAGAACCTTCTGTGGCATAGGAAAATGGACCGATGATTGAAACGACAAATTTACTTCGAATAACGTAGAAAGTGATTGGAAGTTTTAAGTGCCATTCGTATTACCGATTCAGATTAATGAAGTCGTTAATTATTCAGGCTGGCAAAGGGGCCCTGCATAGAGGTTAGGCGGATTCACCTAATAATAACCGAAGTCCAATTGCCGGGGATCGTCACCCTGAGCACAGCGAAGGGTCTCATTCTGAAGTTTTTGAGCAAGGAGTTTTTTTCAAAGAGAAGCACTTCGGATCCTTGTTTAGTGTATAAGAAAATTACCATTTCATAATTTCGGACGATAAGTCATTCCAGTCTGGATTGAATGAATTTATCAAATCCAACTTCCAACTTCTGCGTTTGCCTTTTATAAACTTTTCTCGAGCGATTGCTTCCTCAATGGATGAGAACGACTCATAGTATCCCAGACAAGTGACACGATACCGCGCTGTGAAGCTGTCTGGATACAGAAAACTTTGGTGCTCTTGAATTCTGGCAACCAGATCAGACGAAACACCGGTGTATAAAACTGTCTTTAATTTGTTGGTTAGAATATAAACGCAACCGCCTCTTTGCATGAAGCAAGATTACAACTTTTACGACAAAATCATGTGGAGAGAGATTGCCTGAAAAGTTATGGTCGGATAAAGACCCTTCGCTGTGCTCAGGGTGACGGTCCCTCAGGTATTGTATCAAGGCCATGTCGATGCACACCCCACTAATCGGGCGAAAACTTTCTTCATTCCTACACTCCATCTCCTACTTTCTACAGTTCGGTAACTCTATTTATAGAAGGTGCCATCTACCACCCACTTTTGTCGTGTGAACGCCCAAAAAACACGGCATATGAAGTTTCTACAAGTTTTGATTTTGGTACTCAGCGGTTTACCAGCATGGGCACAAACCACCCTGTCGGGCAGGGTAACCGATGAGAAGGGCGAGCCCATTCCCGGGGCAAACATTGTAGTAGTCGATTCTTACGATGGCTCCAGCTCTGCCGTAGACGGCACATTTCAGTTTACTACTGGGGAGGCGGGGGCACGGTGGGTGCAAGTCACTTTCGTGGGATATAAACTGTTTCAGCAAAACGTAGTCCTTAACGGGAAGCCGGTGGTGCTGGAGGTAAAGCTGAAAGAGGAAATCAACCAATTGGAGGATGTGGTGATTTCTGCAGGTTCCTTCACAGCCGGAGAAGAAAAGCGAAGAACGATTTTGAAAGCAGTAGACATTGCGACTACGGCAGGTGCCACGGCCGATATAGCCGGAGCGTTGAATACATTGCCGGGCACACAGAGGGTGGGCGAGAGTGGCCGCCTGTTTGTGCGCGGTGGCGATGGCAACGAAGCCCGCACGTTTATAGACGGCATGCTGGTGCTCGATGCCTACGGGGCAGCAGCGCCCAACACACCCTCGCGCGGTCGGTTTTTGCCATTCATGTTCAAAGGTACCAGTTTCAGCACGGGTGGCTACTCCGCAGAATACGGCCAGGCTTTGTCTTCGGCCCTGGTACTCAACTCGCGCGACAAAGCAGAGATCACACAAACAGACATTGGTTTGCTGTCGGTAGGGGCCGATGTGGCGCACACGCAGGTGTGGGACAAGGCCTCCTGGTCGGGTAAAGTGCAATACACCAATATACGCCCTTACTTTGGATTGATTAACCAGGAGGTTGATTGGAGCAAAGCACCCGCCTCGGTAGAGGGGAGTACGGCCTTCCGCCAGGAGGTTGGCAAAGGAGGGTTATTCAAGTTCTTTGGCAACTTCAACCGCTCCGACTTCTCACTCTTCAACCACGACATTGCCGACCCTTCGCAAAAGCAACTGTTTGACTTAGGCAACATCTATGGTTATGGCAACGCGTCTTACCAGCACGTGTGGGGCGAAAAATGGATGGTGCGCGGAGGTGTGTCATACACGCTGAACGAGAACGATGTGAAAGTAGAGGGCCTGCCGATGGGCCAGATGGAAGAAGGTGTGCATGCCAAGGCGGTGGCCGAGTATTCCGCCTCCGACCGTGTTGAAATTCACTTTGGCAGCGAGGTGATACACCGCGGTTACGAGGCCTCGCGTTGGAATACCGAAACAGATCAATCGCAACAACTTCATTTCAATGAAACACTCTCTGCTTCATTTGCCGAAGCGGAACTCTACGCCAGCAAAAAGCTGGTAACCAAGGTGGGATTGCGCTCCGAGCACAACAGCCTGGCCAACCAATTGAGTGCAGATCCTCGCGCCTCCGTGGCTTACAAGCCCGGCAAGAAGGGGCAGTTCTCTTTTGCCTACGGTACGTTCCGCCAGGCGGCCAAGAATGAATTGTTGCGCTTCAACACCCAACTCGATCCCGAGAAGGCCGAACACTACATCCTAAACTATCAGTTGATTACCGACCGCAGAACCTTCCGATTGGAGACTTATTATAAGAATTACAAAGACCTGGTGAAGTTCGAAAACGGTAACCCCACACAATTAAACAATTTGGGCAACGGCTTTGCGCGGGGGGTAGAACTTTTCTGGCGCGACAACCAGACGCTGCGCAACGTAGACTATTGGGTTTCTTATTCTTTCTTAGATACCGAACGCGACTATCTGAACTTTCCGATTGCGGCCGCACCCTCTTTTGCATCAAAACACAACTTCTCGGTGGTATACAAGCACTTCATTCAGGATTTGAAGTCGCAGGTGGGCGTAACCTATTCTTACAGCAGCGGTCGTCCGTACTTTAATCCCAATAACGAGGTGTTTCACAAAGACCGCACCCCCTCGTATCAGGATCTGAGTGCCAATATCAGTTACCTGCCCACCAACTGGTTGATCATCCATGCCTCATGCACCAACCTGCTGGGCCGCGATAACATCTTCGGCTACGAGTATGCGGCCACACCCGGTAACAACGGTGTGTATGCCAACCGCGCCATACGACAGCCCGCACCCCGTTTTTTGTTCCTGGGTGCGTTCATCACCATTTCCAAAAACAAAGGTGTTAATCAACTGCCCAATCTATAACGCATCAGTAACTAACAACTAACAACCAACGACTAACAACTAACAACTAACAACTAACATATGAAACCAATCATCTTTTTATTCGCTGCGTTACTCACGTTTTCAGCAGACGCCAACGATGAGAAGTACATCGGCACCATGACCAAACAAATAGAGGCGGTGTACAAAGCCGAAACAGTAGAAGAATACCAGGCAGCCATCAATGCATTCGAGCGCATTGGCAGTGCCGAAAAAACGAAGTGGGAGCCTTTTTACTACGCCTCCTTTGGCTACCTGATGATTGCCGTGCGTCAGGAGGGTAGTAAAAAGGACAGCTACTTAGACCTGGCTAAGGCTGCCCTCGACAAAGCCAGCGCGATATTGCCCAACGATTCTGAAATTCTGGCAATGGAAGGCTTCGTGCATATGATTCGTGTAACGGTAGATCCGGCTACACGTGGGCAACAATATTCGATGATGGCCATGCAGGCTTTCGGCAAAGCGGTGGGCGCCAACCCCAACAACCCCCGTGCTTTGAGTTTGATGGCGCAAATGCAATTAGGAACGGCCCAGTTCTTTAACCAACCCCCCACGGAAGCCTGCGAAACAGGCAAAAAAGCGGTGGCATTGTTTAACAACCCCATACCATCAGAAAATCCCTTGGCACCCATGTGGGGCAAAAGTATGGCGGAAGCCATGCTGAAGAGTTGTCAATAACTAGCTATACAGTGATAAATAGGTACTGTACACCATTTGTTCACGATTTTATTCATTGATACGTGTAGAATCTTCGTAAAGAAGAGGAACAAATAGAATTGATATGCGTCAGATTATTTTGATTGTGATGATTTTTATGGCGGGTGCTATCCAGGCACAGCAACGACTCGCGTGGTATCCCATCATCGGCAGTTCGCCCGAAACAAGTCTTATACTGGGAGCGGGCGGATACTATACCTTGAAAAAAGCCGATTCATTAACGCGCACGTCTTTCCTCAATGGCAATGCCATGGGTACTTTGCGCAAGCAATGGATGGTGGGCCTTAGCTCCAACTACTTCACACCTGGAGAAAAGTATTACATAGATGCAGACATCAGCTATGTAGACTTTCCGCTTTTCTTCTACGGCATAGGCAACGATGTGAGCAGCAGCCAAAAGGAAATTTATCATTCCAACACCTTCCGCTTTCAGTTTCTGGGATATCGTGCGCTGGCAAAGAAGTTGTTTCTGGGTGTGGGTTATCGCGCCGGTAACGTGCACCGCATGGATAACCTGGAAGGCGGCATACTGGAAACCTTGCAACCATTGGGAGTAAACGGCCATTATTTTTCTGGTGTACAGGCAGCACTGTTGTTTGATAATCGCGACAACCAACTGGGGGCCAGCAAAGGCTGGTATGCACGGTTGAGCCGCGCAGTATTCCACCCTTCGCTGGGTAGCAGGTATCATTTTTCTAATTATGCCATCGACTTGCGTAAGTATTTTAGACCTTTTAAGCACAGAGGAGACGTGTTGGCTTTGCAGGCGTTTGCACACGGCACTGAAGGTGATGTGCCTTTTACCGAATTGGCTCAATTGGGCAATAGCAACCTGATGCGTGGCTACTACTCCGGTCAATACCGCGACCGTTATTATTGGGCTACCCAGGCAGAGTATCGCTACAAGCTAAACAGTTGGCTGGGCTTTGCCGGTTTTGTGGGCATGGGCGCAGTGGCTCCAGATGTCCATCGTTTCAGGGCCGACCAGATTAAACCCAACTATGGTGTGGGCGCGCGCATTGCCATTGTGCCATCGGGTGATCTAACGTTGCGCATCGACTATGGACGCGGTAGCGAATCGGGCAACCTGTACATTGCTATTATGGAGGCATTTTAATTGCAAACATGGAGCAGCTATTCACCATCGTTACCTATACACACATTGCAGCTGGCATGCTTTCGTTGGTGGCAGCACCCGTGGCGCTGGCAGTAGCCAAAGGAGCAGCGGCACACAGACGCTGGGGGAAGATATTTTTCTATTGCATGACATGGATTTTTATTTCGGCCACAACCCTTTCGCTTTATAAAGGCAACTTGTTTTTGTTGCTGATTGGCGTGTTCAGTTATTACAATGTGGTGAGCGGATACCGGGCACTGTACCATAAAAACCTGCATCGCGGTGGCAAGGCTGCTTTGGTAGATTGGGTAGCATTGGTCGTGGCCGCTGGCTTCAATATCTACTTTGTGGTGGCCGGCATACGAATGGGCACCGGCCACGCCATTGCCTACCTGTGTTGGCTTTTTGGTGGAATTGGTTTAATGAATGTGTGGCAAAACCTGCGCAAGTTCATCAAAGCACCGGCCGACAAGAACGAGTGGCTGTTTCAACATATCAGCAGCTTTCTTGCGGGTTTCATTGCCTCGGTTACGGCCTTCTCCACGCAAGTGCTGGTGTTTCTTCCGGATTTTTTGATGTGGGCCTGGCCTACGCTGGTGGGCACTCCTGTAATTGCGTATTGGATTCGCTACTACAAAAATCAGCTGAAGAATGGGGTGCGGTTATCAGAGCTCGTTGAATTACGCAGATAAGAGTTATTTTCGGGGCATGCTCTGGATGTTACTTCGTCAATCTTGGAAGTTGGCTGTTATTATTTTGGTCTGCGGCATCGTCATGACATTTCTGCTCAGTATGGGTCGTACCTGGTCTGACTCAGTGCTGATTAAAGTCGGCTCGTTCACTACCGGTATGTGGTTGTTGTTGTGGTTGGGCAACTCTTTTCTTACTGATATCATTGATCGCCAGGTTTCATGGACGGAAGAACCTGTGAAGCGACTGATCTACGGCATTGTGGGCATGGTTGTTTACACGCTAGCTGCGGTTTATTTTCTGGTTTACTTCTTTCGCTGGGTGCTCAACTTCAACATAGGCAACGATCTTACGGGCACATTGTATAGCACCATCATTATCACCACGCTGATTACCATGTTTATGACGGGCCGCTCTTTTCTACTCAATTGGAAGAAGGCAGCCGTAGACTCAGAGAAGTTGAAACGCGAAAGTGTGAAGGCACAATACGAAAGCTTGAAGAACCAGGTGAACCCACATTTTTTATTCAACAGCCTCAATGCGCTCACCAACCTGGTGTACCAGGATCAGGACAAGGCAGCCAAGTTTATCAAACAACTGTCGGAAGTCTATCGGTATGTGCTCGCCACACGCGATAAGGAACTAGTGTCTTTAAGCGAAGAGGTGAAATTTTTAGAGTCGTATCTGTTTTTGCAGCAAATACGCTTTGGCGATAAGCTGAAAGTAGACACGCAACTGGCGGGTGTGGAAGGTTTTGTGGCACCCCTGGCGTTGCAGATGCTGATAGAAAACGCCATCAAGCACAATATCATTGCCGAAGAACAACCGCTCACCATCCGCGTAAGCGCACAGGGTGGAAAACTGGTGGTGGAAAACAATCTGCAGCACAGAAAAACACTGTTGGAAGAATCGAGCGGGGTAGGCTTAGACAACATCAAGAAGCGTTACGCTTTTCTTTCCGATCAACCCGTAGCCGTGCGCGAGGAGGCCCAACGTTTTGTGGTGACATTGCCACTTATCTCCGAATAGCGCTTCTGAGCTTTAGATTTTGAAAAGTATTTCATTGTCAGTAGTTTAGTGGTCTGTATTTCATTTTTTAAGCTAACTGACAATTTTTATGCGCGCCATTTGGAAAGGTCATATCCAATTTTCGCTGGTAAACATTCCTATCCGAATTTATAATGCGATAGACAGCGGGCAGACCATCAGCTTCAACCTGCTTTCGAAAGAGGGCCACAACCCCGTGAGCTACGAAAAGAAAGACAAGGTAACGGGCCAGCCGCTGAAAGGCGAAGAGATTGTAAAGGGCTACCAGTATGAACCTGGACAGTTTGTAATTGTGGAAGAAGAAGACCTGGCTAAAGTGCGGTTGAAGAGCACAAAGGTGATAGAAATTGAAGGTTTTGTGAAAGCCGAAGAGGTGCACCCCACCTTGTACGAAGCGCCTTATTTCGTTGGCCCCGATGGCGATGTGGCCGCCAAAACTTATGGATTACTGATGCACACGCTGAAAGAAAGTGGCAAGATTGGCGTGGGCAAAGTGGTGTTGCGCGACAGGGAAACACCCGTGCTCATTACTCCACACGAAGGTGGCATTTTGATGTACCGGCTGCGCTACCCTAGCGAAGTGCGCAGCATGCGCGAAGTGCCCCAGTTGCTGGAAGTAAAAGCCGACAAGGAGCAACTGAAGCTGGCCAAAACGCTGGTGGATTCGATGACCACCAGCTTTAGCAAAATTGAAATGAAAGACCATTACTTCGATGCCCTGAAGGCGATTATCGATGCCAAGATTGCAGGCAAAGAAATTGTTTCTGTAACCGAAGAAGAACCGAAAGTGGTGGATATTATGACGGCTCTGAAAGCCAGTATAGACGCGGCCAAGAAGAAGCCGATGGAGAAAGCCAAAGGCACCACCGCCAAGGCAGAGAAGAAAGCCGAGAAAGAACCTAAGGTGAAACACCGCAAAGCAAGCTGACACAAGTCAGTATTACCTGCCAGGCCGTTCGAACAAAATGAGTGCTTAATTAGTTACCTTTGCACATGGCCAAGATTGTGCAATTTCCGGTACCCTCGCCCGAGAAATTCGGCTTCAAGCCCGTTCGCAAAAAAAAGCAGGGCGAACCTGGGCGAAAAGGTCAGCTCAATCTCTTCACCACTGCCAAGGTTGTAAAGCTTAATCAACTCTCTACATTCGAAGAAGCGCTGTTGCTGGATGAAATGGGCGATACCGCCAAAGCACGCGAATTGTATTTACAGGCCATACAAGAGAAAGATTCGTTGGCCGATGCGTATTGTAACCTGGGCATCATCGAATCGGAAGCGCGCAACTTCAGCAAAGCCATCGATTGCTTTACGCTGTGTTTGAAAGAAGACCCGCGTCATTTCGAGGCCCATTATAACCTGGCCAATCAATACGCGGAGATAGGCAACCTGCCACTGGCCAAAGTACATTACGAAATGTCAATTGCGTTGGAGCCGGAGTTTCCCAACAGCTATTTCAACTTAGCCCTTACGTTGGCACTCAACAAAGAATTTAGGCCGGCCATTGAAGCCCTGCACACCTACAAAAAGCTGGTGCCGGCAGAAGACCGCACCCAGGCCGATGACCTGATCAAAACGCTCAGTACATCGCAAGCCTAAAAGCTATCTCAAGAATTTCCTCGTCAATAGCGACTCGTATGTAATCAGGCGTTGCAGCCTCTGGTTTGGATTCAAAAACGGAGATTGCTTCGGTTGTCCTCCCTCTCATAAACGGTTAAGCATTTTGACATGACTTCCCCAATCAACGTCTCTCTACATGGAGGTAATGGTAACGAGGAAGAGAATACCCCGGTACAACTCCAGCGCTACCTTCAAAAAGAAAATCATGGCCAGCGATTTTACAATCAGGCGCCAGCCTCTTTCGTGGTAAAAGGTAATGGACGAGCGAATTAAAAAATAAAGGTTGGTTGATATGAAGATAACTGTCAGCACCAGCTCATTCATCCATTTGCCCAAGCCTAGAAACTTTGCCACCACTGTAAGTACTAAGGCATTCACAAAAAGGTTGAAGCAGGCGAGCTCTACTGCATAACCCACATGGTCGGTAAAGTAACGGTTGCGCTTGCGGTAGAGAAAATTAAGTGGCAGCGAAGCCAACACCACAAACACCATCACCATCAGCTTGGCAAGCCCCGTTGTTTTAATATTATAGATCAGGCTGAAGGAGGACATATCAAGCCCGGTGTTAACCATTTTATGCGCAATCAGGTCTTTCAGCAGCGATCCGTAGGGGGCCATCATCTGGGTGGTAAGTGAGGCGTTGAATAATTGGATGACCGGGAAGAAAAAATAAAACAGGTTCAGCAGAAAGAACAACGAAATGGGCTTCAGGTATTTTACCGTGCGGCCGTTGGCAAACTCATACGAAACAAAACCAGGTTTTTTGAGAACCAGCCAAAGCGTTTTGATGAACTTACTATCAGCAAAGGTTACGGCTATCAGTATGTTGCTGAGAAATTTCCGGAAGGAACGATCGACAGGCAGAATAACCTTTTCGCCACATTGATTGCAATACACGCCCACAAAAACATGTTGGCAACTTTTGCAGGTATGTGTTTCGGGGTTCTGTTCCATTTCCGGTCGCGAATTTAACGCGATTTTGGTTGCCGCTTCCATTTTGCAAGCAGCTTCCGGCCGCGCGAAACAAAACCTGCCGACTGATAAGGCAGTTGGTCTTCTATATACGGAATGAGTTCATTTTTAAGTTCCGGCAAGTGGTCTGCCAGGTTGGCCAGCACTGTCATGGAAAAAACACGTATGGCCACGGGTTCCTGGGTATCTTGCAACAGCCTGAAACATTGTTCAACAGCCAGGCCTTGCAGCCGCGTGGGTATCTCCACAAACTGCAACAGCCGCACGATGTTCCGCTTCACTGCATCATGCTGATCGGGCACTGACAATTGCATAAGCAAACTCTTCAGGTGGGGTAGCACCAAGTCTGGGTACTTTTCTACGCACACACCCAAGGGCCACGAGGCACGTTGGGTTATGCGATACGGACCCTCCAAAAACACTTGCACCAACTCCTTAAACCGGCCCGCATCATGGCCCACGTACCTTACAATGCGGTCGCGCTGGGCTACTGATTGCTCCTTTTCTATGATTTTTACCAGATTCATTATCAGCTACTTAGCATTTTTAATATTTCATAACTAATTGAAAATTAGGTTATTTAACCTATTCATGTTAACTTTCTATTCAACTAAATGATGTGTGCTATGCCAGTACTTTTTGCCATCATTGCCACTTTGATACTCCAGTTGGGTCTTACATTCTACTGTTTCCATTTGCAGCGGGTGAAAAGCACCACCGGTAAGTTTCAATGGGCAAGATTACATTTTTAAAACTTCGGCTCCCTTCCGGTTCGTAGCGGGTTGTGCTAACTTGCAGACTTTTTGCTGCAAGCCAATCTAACTTTCTACTCAATCGTGAATTATCTCTCTGCCGAATCTCTTTCCAAATCCTTCCGGGAACAATGGCTCTTTAAAGACCTTACCTTTGGCATTAGCCAGGGCGAAAAAGTGGCCTTGGTGGGCGCCAACGGGGTGGGCAAGTCAACTTTGCTTAAAATTCTAACGGGCCAGTTAGAGCCAGATGGAGGCCGCGTAGCACTTCGCGAGGGTATTCGCCTGGGCTTTTTAACCCAACAGCCTACCGTAGCCGATGCCTTGACGGTGAAAGAAATTCTGTTCGATGAGAAGAACGAGGTAGCCAAAGTAGTGGGCGAGTACGAAGATGCCATCCACCACCCCGATACATCGCCCGAGCGCATGCAGTTTTTGCTGGAGCGCATGAGCGACCTGAATGCGTGGGACTATGATGCCAAGGTGCAGGAGATAACCGGCAAGCTGGGCATCACGGATCTCGATCAGAAATTTGGCGAACTGTCAGGTGGCCAACGCAAGCGCACGTTCCTGGCGCAGCTGCTACTCTCCGAACCCGATTTGATCATTCTCGATGAACCTACCAACCACCTCGACCTGGAAGCCATCGAGTGGTTGGAAACCTACCTGTCGGGCCAACAGGTTACGCTGATCATGGTTACCCACGACCGCTATTTTCTCGATAACGTGGTGAACGAGATCATAGAAATTGATCGCGGTAAGCTATACACCTACAAAGGCAACTATGCATACTTTCTGGAGAAGAAGGCGGAGCGCGAAGAGATGTTGAAAACAGAAGTTGCCAAGGCGCGTAACTTGTTGAAGAAAGAACTGGAGTGGATGCGCAAACAGCCGAAGGCGCGGGGCACGAAGGCTAAGTATCGCATAGATGCGTTTTACGAACTACAGGAGAAAGCATCGCAAAACCTGAAACGCGACTCGCTGGAGTTGGACATACAAGAGCGCAGGCAGGGTGGAAAAATTCTGGAACTGCATCACGTTACCAAAAGCTTTGGCGATGCCACCATGGTGAAAGACTTCAGTTATGTATTTAAGAAGAAAGATCGCATAGGCGTGGTGGGAAAAAACGGAGTGGGCAAATCCACGTTCTTAAATCTGCTTACAGGTACCTTGAAACCCGACAAGGGTGAAGTGATACCCGGCTTAACCACTAAGATTGGATACTTTACCCAGGAGGCAGCTGATCTCAATCCGGCCCACCGTGTGCTGGAAGAAGTGAAGGAGATAGCGGAGTTTATTACACTTTCAGATGGATCGTCTGTTTCTGCATCTAAATTCCTCGACATGTTTTTGTTTCCGCCCGAGAAACAATACACGTTTATCGAAAAGCTGAGCGGAGGGGAGAAGAAGCGGCTACAGTTGATGAAGGTATTAATTACCAACCCCAACTTTCTGATACTGGATGAGCCTACCAACGATTTTGATATCGATACGCTGAACGTGTTGGAAGATTTTCTGGAGAAATTCAACGGTTGCCTGGTGCTGGTTTCGCACGACCGCTATTTCATGGACCACCTGGTGGAGCAGTTGTTTGTTTTTGAAGGCGGTGGCCATGTGCGGGTGTACAACGGTAACTATTCAGACTACCGCACCGAGCAAGAGGAGGCTGAGTTGGTGAAGAAAGAGCCTAAAAAGCAGGAAAAGAAAGAGTCTGAACCAGTAGAGAAACGAAAAATATCGTTCCAGGAAAAGAAAGAATACGAAGAAGTGCAGAAGGAAATTGCCAGTTTGGAGAACGAAAAGAAATCGCTTACCGAACGGTTGAATGAGCCTGGATTGCCTAATGCCGAAATCATTGACATCTCCTCGCGGCTGCAAAAGATAGGCGAAGAAATGGACGCAAGAACACTGCGGTGGATGGAGCTGGAAGAGTTGATGCAATCATGAAAAGGCCGCTGGCGATATGAGTCGTTGGCGTAAACCCCTGCGTTGGATTGTCGGCCTGGTGGCAGGCTTGGGGCTCGTGCTCTGTTTGTTGGTAGCACCCATCGATCGAACCCCGCTGCACGAGCGGGCATTTTATAAAACCATGGCGCAGCGCCTGGATACACTTCAACTGAAAAAGACGGGTAATGGAAAATTATCTTCCGATTGGGCAAAAGTAAATATCACACCTGCCCACTCCATGTCCATGGCTGGCTACCGGCCGCGCAATGGTTTCGATGCTGTACACGATTCTTTGTTTGCACGAATAATTAGGATAGACAACGGCTATGCAAAAGCGTTACTGATCAATGTAGATCTGCTGCTCTTTCCAACCCAACTCAAAGAAAGGTTGCGGGTGAAGCTTGCTAAAGAAAAGTCGGAAAAATACTTCCTGTACCTATCGGCTACGCACACCCACAATGGTGTAGGCGGATGGGAGGAAAGCACCGGAGGGCAGTGGGTGCTTGGCAACTACGAAGAGGTGTGGCTGGAGGAGGTTGCAGAAAAAATTGTGGAAGCTATTGCTAAAATGGAACCCGTGCCATCTACTATAGAGCCGTGGCAGGCAGATGCAAGTGAGTGGGTGGAAAACAGGTTGGCGCTGGACAAAGGCACCAAAGACGGCATTATTCGAGGTTTCGTCCTGCAACGTGAAGACAAAAAGCAAGCGTTGTTTTTCACTTATAGCGCACATGCCACTTCCATCAGCAAGCGTAGCAGGGTATTGTCAGCCGATTACCCAGCCGCAGTGATCGGGTTGTTAGAGAAGGAATACGATTTTGGTATGTACATGGCGGGCATGGTGGGCAGCCATCGGTTTATCTGGGCACCAGAAATGGATTTTGAATGGGTAGCAAAGGCGGGTGGTTTATTACACAACAAGATAAGAGAGAGAACATCTTTGATTTTCCGCGACAGCGTGGAGATGGAATATGCGGAGGTTCCGATTGCGTTTGGATCTTCGCAATTGCGCATTGGTAAAAACTGGAAGTTGCGCGATTGGGTTTTTAGTTCGCTGTTTCAGCCATTGGAAGGGAACCTGAGTGTTTTGCGTATCGGCAATGTGTGGCTGGTAGGCACCCCCTGCGATTTTTCGGGCGAAATTTATGTTGAAAGCAGGCTGAACGAGCTGCTCCATGATGATGGGCAACTGCTTATGCTTACCAGCTTCAACGGAAACTACAATGGCTACATTACTCACGATGCGCACTACGACCAATTCAGAAAGGAGGAGGTAAGAGCCATGAATTGGGTGGGTCCCTATTACGGAGAATATTTTGCATGGATGATTGGGGAGATTCTTAAGAAGGAGTAGCTATCAAAAAAAAGGCCGCCTTAAAAGCTACAAATTGCTTTAAGGCGGCCTTTAAGGAAATCAACTATTACAAACTCCAGCCGTTGCGGTATTCGCGTTTCACAAACTGATTCGCATCATCAAAGTTGGTAATCTTCATGTTCTTGGCATCCCACAATAGCTTCTTTCTGCCAGGGTAACCTTTGTCGTTACGCATGGCATAACTGCGGATGGCGAGGTTGCCCATCAAGACCGCTTCAGTAAAAGGACCAGCGTATTCGAATGGTGAACTTAACTTTGTCTTTCCATAACCCGCCAGGCATGCATCTACCCATTGGGTGTAATGACCGGCTTCGCCACCAGGAACACGTTCCAGCGCGGGTGCAGGTAGCGTTACCTCGTTCATTCTCGAAGTAGGCAACAGTCGCGGGTTGGTTTGGTAGTTGCCTAAGATTTTTCCTTTTGTTCCCTCAAAAATATAACCGTTCGTTCCCATCTGCTCATCGGGCAATAATTCATCTGGGCGCTTGGGAAGCAAGCCACCATCCATCCACGTGAATTTGATATCGCCTTTTCCATCCGTTCTTGGAAACTTCAAGTGTATGATGGAAGAAGCCGGGCAACTGTCAGCATAGTTGGCCTCTTTGAAAAAGTCTTCCCAAGCAGTGGTAGAGCTACATTCCACTTCAGATGGGTAATCAATGGGGAGAATGCGGAACGGTGCATCCATAATGTGGCAAGCCATGTCGCCCAAAGCGCCTGTACCAAAACTCCACCAACCCCTCCAGTTGAACGGCAGGTAGGCGGGATTAAAATCAATGTATTGGGCAGGCCCCAACCACAAATCCCAGTTAACTTCTTTGGGCACTTCGTGTTTGCCGGTAGGTGTTGGAATGCCTTGCGGCCAAACAGGTCGGTTGGTCCACGTCCATACTGTATGTACATCGCCAATCAAACCTGCGTCCACCCACTCCTTAGTGATACGCACGTAATCTGCAGATGCATATTGGTTTCCCATTTGCGTTACCACCTTGTATTTTTTGGCTGCCTCAGTAAGCATCCGTGCTTCGTGAATGTTGTGTGTTAAGGGTTTCTGCACATAAACATGCTTACCCCTTTGCATGGCCGCCATGGTAATTACAGCGTGTGTGTGGTCTGGTGTAGAGACCGAAACCGCATCGAAGTTTTTAGACTCCTTATCGAACAGTTCGCGGAAGTCTTTGTAGTACTTGGCCTTCGGGAAATTTTTGACAGAGTTAACGGCCATTCGGTCGTCCACATCGCAAAGGAAAGCAATGCGCGCTTTCGGATTCCCTTTCGTTGCACCATCTGGGCTACCCGCGAAACCGGTAAGATCGCTCTCTCCTTTACCACCTACACCCACTCCTGCAATATATAACGTGTCGCTGGGACGGGACCTCGTGGTTTTGAAACCACATAAAACCCCTTAAAATTTCGTAAAAACTCAATCGGAGCGTGGCAATGCTTGTATTGAAATCTATGTTACTTCGTGCATAGTACTTTTTGATACACACTTTGAGCCACACTCAAATTTTTTCGTCTATGATATCAGTCTACTTTTTTCCGAAGAAAGAACGCCTTTACAAAGATGGTACCTGCCCGGTATTCATGCAAGTAAGCTATAACGGTAACCGTATCCGTAGGCCGGTCCAGGGCGTTAGAATTAATCCGAAGCATTGGGTGAGTGATAAGGGTCGGGTGAAAAAGCCGAGCAAGACTGAGGTCGATAACAACTACCAGGAATTCAACACCAGGTTGGACGAAATTCAAGGAAGGATCAACGAAGCGAATAAGTACATCCTGATCAACAAAGTACGGCTAACTGAAAAATTTATACTTGATTGGCTATACAAAGAGAATAGCATTCAGATTTCGAAGAAAGTGTTCGAGCCCATCTTTGACGAATACCTGAACGCCATCCGGCCCAACTCGGCCGAAAGAACTATCCTGGGGAAGACAACCGTCAAGAATTTCATTCTAGCTTACCAGGAAGCCAAAAAAACCGAACTTCACTTAAGCGATTTCGATCAGGATTTCTTCGAAAAGATTAGGGCGTATGCCTATGACGACAAGAAGGTCGGTGCAAATTACTTCGCCAAAATCACAACGACCCTGAAGACCTTTCTTTACTGGGCAGTAGACAAAGGCTACACTGATAATTTAAGGTTTAAGAAGTTCAGTGCACCAGAAAAGGAAACCGAGGTTATCTATTTGACTGAAGAAGAATTAAAAGCCCTTTACAATTTCGATTTTAAGTCTGCGCGATTGCGGCACGTCCGCGACATTTATTGTTTTTGTTGTTTTACCGGATTGCGGATATCGGACGTTCGCGACTTATCTGTTCACAACATCCAGGATGGGCAGATTGTAAAGATGATCAAGAAAACTCAAGACGTTAGTGTGATTCCCTTGAGTAAGTTCGCGATCGAAATCCTGGAGAAATACAAAGGATCTCCCCGTGAGCCATTGCCAAAAATATCAACTCAAAAATTCAACGACTACATAAAAGATTGTTGCGAGGCGGCCGGCATAACAACACCCACGATGATTGTGAGATTTTCTGGTGGAAAGCGAACTGTGGAAACTTTGCCTAAGTATGAGCTGATCACCAGTCACACGGCCAGGAAAACCTTTGCCACGAATTCATTGATACTCGGCATGAGCCCGATGACTGTTAGAAACTTCCTGGGCCATAAAAAGGAAGAAACCTTCAGGCGTTATGTCAAGATTGCCGACAATGTCAAGAAGAGTGAAATGTCTAAAACCTGGGATGCATTAAGCTTATGAACGATTCATCGAAAATAGGCCTGGATTTTATCAAGGCCATTTTTTACGATGCGATTCTGACAACAGAAAAGAGTTTGACGCACCTAGCAAATGCAATGCTTCCCAGGGAAATCGTTGATCATGGACTCGCCCGGATCACCACAGAGCTAAGGGGTATAGAGCCGTATCTTATTTCAAACGAAAGGTGTTCGGACTACGAATCGCTATCGTCCTATTTCTATTTAGAAAAGTCATACAAAACGTATGACGATGATTTAGAACGCAGGTATAGCTTCTTCAGGCAGGAGACTTTGGGTAAGATATTCGGTGAGGTCGAACGGATAATAAAGCATGAGGAGTTGAATAAATTCAGGCCCGAACAAGCAATCCTAGTTCTCCTAGCTTATCAAACCCATCAAGGATGCATTGACTTTTTTAGGAGTAAAGTCCTAGCAAAGTGGGGAAGTAGTAAGAGGCTAGCATACTTCGCGGAAATTAGGAAACACCTTGTGGGTGATATAGCCGTAATCTGTGAGGACAGCGTTGGATGGCAATTCATCAACTACTCGAAATGGGATCCTATCTCCAGAGAATTAGATTCTGTCCAAATGAACTACGAAGCTATTGCCACATGGCTCGATCATCAAGTGCGTGAATACTCGCCCAAGCTTCAGTTGAAAAATGAGAAAAAACAGAAACAACTATTGGAGCTGTTGACGAGTGAGAACATTTCCAAAAAGATTCCAATGAGGATACTGGATTTTGAAAGACCGTTGGCTTGTTCCAAAATTGAGTTAAATGCAAGTGATTTGACCTCCCTTGGCGTAAGAGTAAATTACCCGGAACTCCTTGTAGCTATTGTGGCTCGAATTAAAGCTAGCGATGAACTACAGAATTCTAAAGGTGACGTTATCCGGTGGCTTCATCATATTGGAGTGCGTGAAGGCTTTTCAACTCGTACTCTAAAGGACAGACTGAACAATCAGTTCTTTTATGCAACTGAACTCAAGGCAAACGAACTAATTCTCTCCTCTATACTTGCACTACGGTCGATTTAAATACACCGTAAATTCCCCGTTTTCAGTATCATTCAAGCACTTTTGGCTCTAAATTCTTGCACCTAGATTTCACGCTAGAGTTCACATGCTGACATTTGACTCAGTTGATTCAAATCAAATTCAATTGAGCATATGAGTGAAATAATATTGACGTCTTTGAGTAGGAGCGAATTGGAGGATATTATCATGAACTCACTTCGCAAGATTCACAAATCAGATTCCGCAAGTGATCTACAAGAAGAGGAAGGAATGAATTTAAAAGCCACTGCGGAGTGGTTGGGCGTAAGCCAAGGAACGGTAATTCGTTACAAGCACAAGAAACTTATTCCCTACTACCAACTACCAAACTCCAGGAAGGTCATTTTTTACAAGTCGGAGTTGAGAAAGGTATTTCAACAGAACCCAGAACTATTGCAAGCAGCTAGAAAATAAAAAACCAACGGTGTGTTGCCGTTGGTCTTAATTCTTTGTACTACTGAGTTTGGAACGCTTCAGTAAGACAAAGATAAGAAAATGTTTACCACGTAAAACAATTCTTATCTCGATGATGAATACTTATTCACACGCACTGGCAATCGCCAGGCAAAATCGTTCCGGAATTCCGGATACATCCTAATCCACTTTACGAAATTTTCTTCCCTTAAGTATTTCGCGAATACAAGAGGGAAGCCTCACCTGGTAGATTCAAAGTGAATCAACTCGGATACCTATTGCCGTAACGGGCATTTTTTGTGTCGCTGCTAAAACTAGTTTACTGTTTGGGAAACCCTTCGGTAGAAGAAGTTCCAACGTTTACCGTAGCAGTTTTCTGCGACCCGAACTCAAGTACTCAAGAACGTTTTCAAAAGTAAACTACCCAATGAAGGAACGAAAAGTCAATCGGTTTGAAACAGCCAATCCGGATAGTGAGAATAGTAAATACAGACACCTCATTTTTTTTGAGTCGAAGAACATTGTTTTGACGGGCTACTCGGGGAAGGTGGGCATGAAGGAAAAAGACAACGATGTTGACAATTTCATCAACTACATACTCCGCCTAATGAAAAACAGTTACTACCCAGGAAGTACACGGGAAATTGAGTGCATTGAGTTCTATGTAAATCGCGAGAGTGACCCGATCGTAACCCTACAAAAAGGTCGTGCTAGCTGGGAACCCAAATTCCTTTTCGAACCGAAATGGAAAAAAGCTCAATCAACTATTGACAACATGTACGATTTGCTGGATAAGGCATGGCCGTTGGTGCAAATCGAGGACAAACTGAGGGTTAAGTCAAAACCTAAAGTCGCTTTTGATGCCGGTGATCTCACTCCCAGATTTACTAGTGACAAAGCTCTGGTGAGACACTGTGAAGATCTTCTTCGAAAAGGTTATGCACAAGGTGAGGTCGAATCTTACCTAAGGAATTACAGATCAAAATACTTCAACAAATAAAACTTAAAACAAAACTCTATGGTAAAGAAAATCATTTTTATCACCCAAGCCAAAGGTGGCGCTGGAAAATCCGTGCTCGCATTTATGCTAGCGGAAAAATACAAAGAAGCGATCGTTCTCGACCTTGACGATGCAACTACGACAACAATGAAACAACTAGCGTACAGGAAGCCGATTAAAATTTCATTTCTGGATCCGACTACCAAACGGATTGACAGGGGTGCCTTTAACGGTCTTTTCGAAAGTGTTATCGAAGCAAAAAAGGCTTTATTCGTTGCTGATCTAGGGGCAAGCGTTGCAGAGCAGCTGCCTAAGTATTTCGAAATGAATGGCATTGAAAATGTTCAAGAAATTCTTGAAGCGTCTGAAATAAAACTTCAAGTCATCTGCGTGATTAACGGAGGAAATAACTTCAGACAGACAATGGATTATCTGGCAGAACTTATCGAATCGGTAGATGGCAAGCTCGAAATAATTGTTGCCGCGAATGGCCACTTTCCGATGTCTGATGATCAGCGCGCCACAATGGAAAGATTCACAGCAGAAAACAAGCTTCACGTAGTTCAATTTGACCTGGTAAAAGACAAAGGCGAAATGGCCATCAGAACGGTTGAAAATGTTTTGAAAGACGGAAAGGGAATAACAGGGCTAAGTCCGTTTACGGCCATCTACTTTAAGAAGCCGATCGAGGAGCTAGCACTTTAACCCCAGTTGCCATGAATGACAAAGAAGAGCGAGAACTTCGCAATTACTGTGCCTGGCTCCTAAAGGAGTATGGCTTTAATTTCCCTCCAACGGATCCTGTGTTGCCGGCTCTTTATGTCATTCATCGGCAAATGATGGCGGCAAGGAAGAGTAACGAAACACTTGCTGAGCAATTTAAAGATGCTACAAAAAGTCTCGCTCCGGTAGTATACAATTTTAGTCAACCTGGAGAGGGCTGGAAGTTTCAAGCCGCAGCTTCAATTAGGTGGGCTGTTGGAGGACTTTCGTTAGTAGCCATCTCTTGGATAGCTTTCGTCTGGTGGCAGGCTCGAAACGATCACGCAAATGCGAAACTGATCATTGACAGCGCGTCCGTAATTGAATCTACGTTAATGCAAAGTGCAAAGAGGGACTCTGATGGGTATCTGTATCTCGAATTCACTGAAGCTACCGGGAATAAGATAAAGAACTTCACCGAGTATGATGAAATCGCTCATGGAAAAGTGAGGGTCTACCTAGGAAAAAGCAAATCCACCGATTAATGAAAAAGGCGCACATCGTACGATTTCTGAAAGAGGGCAGAAGGGGCATTTACAAGATTATCGTTGAGGTCTATTCGGATCTAATTACGTCATCTGGGGTAAACCTAATACTTGAACTTATTCAGGAGGACCTAGAAAGGGAGACTGGTGAAAAGGTCACGCTCAATTACTTCAGCCTAAATAGGGCGATAACGACTCATCGAAAATCAGGGCAGTCAACGGCTTTAAAACCTCCTACGAAGAAGAAATATGACTTCAAGGATACACATGAAGGAAAAAAAGAAGAGCCACCAGGACGTTTTAAGATCACTGATTGACGTGAATGGGGCGTTGGTTCAACCAAGTCAAATTTAGTTAAATGAAAGTCAATGAAATCAAATCAACACACACGTAGTTCAATTTTGTTAAGCGAAAGCAAATCGGCTTCAATTAGTTCAACTATTCAACGAAGTGAGGAGCAAGCCATGCTCATTTCCGGAAAACCGGAAATGAGCGCTTGAAAACTCCGACTGTCGTTTTTTATATGCCCCTAGATAAGGGCGAATGAAATTCACGAATTGATTCATCCGAATGAAAAGAAAGGCACGAATTGAACTACTGCTTACCGAGGAAGAGAAGGTAAGTATTAAAAAAGCTGCTGCTGAGGCACGACTATCCATCACTGACTATTGCACATCAATGATTCTTAAAGGCCAAGTGATTTCACCATTTGGTCCAACTGAGCTCAAATTGATGGCCAACCTCTCCGGCATGGCTAACAATCTTAATCAAGCGGTGAAACGTATGCACCAGGATAAAGTGTCAGCCAATCAGATTGAAAAGGTAATGATGGTTTTGTCTGAAATCGAAAAGCTCCTGCCATGATTGGAAAAACGACTATCGGCCGAAGCTTCAAAGGTTGTATTAATTATAATTTATCGAAGGTCGAAAATGGTGAAGGAGAAATTCTTGAAGTGCGGGGAGTAAGAGAAGACCGTAAAGCGATGATTCGAGACTTCAATATGAGAAGATTAGCCAACTCAACAATTACAAAAACAGTGTGGCACACTTCTCTCTCTTTCCAGGATAAACTCACCAACGATCAAATTCTTTCTATTGCAAAAGACTGGATGAAGGGCATGGGACTGGACGCAACACAATACATAGTAGTAAGGCATAACGATACCGCCCACCCGCATGTTCACATTGTTGCGAATAGGATTGGAGACACAACAAAAACAATTTCGGATAGCAATAACTGGAAAAGATCTGAGGCATTATGTAAAGAACTCATTAAGACGTATGGCCTAACTCCAGTTCCCGAGCATAGAAATGAGGCAGCAATTAGTCGTGACAAACTACGTGGCCGCGATCTCTTGAAGACAGATCTAAACAGATTCATTGGAGAATTGATCCCAATATGCCAAAGTCTTATTGATTTTCAAAACAAACTTTCTTCACATGGCATCAACAGTCTTATTAAGTACAATCCAGATAATTCAATTCGAGGAATCGTATTTACCAGAGATGGAATTACTATTAAAGCTAGTGATGTAAATCGCAGATATTCAGCTAAAGGAATTTTCGCTCTTATCGAGGAAAATAAACCGCAGCAAAATAAACTACAGGCTCGAATTCCAGAATTTGAAACGGCAAGCTCTAATCGTTCGATCAAGATTGGCAAAGTCCTCTTTGAAAACGAAGACGATGAAGAGACAAAAAAGAAAAGGAAAAATGATCAATCGATGTCAATATAAAACGGGAAGGGCTGACCCGAAGATCAGCCCAACATGTAACACCTTAACCTCCAAGTTAAAATGAAACACGGATCAAATGTAATTATTTCAAGAAAAGGCAAAGCATATCTACCATTTAGTGTCCTTCAATTTTTTGGCGTGCTACCAGGAGAGGAGATTCGCATTACAAGAAAACATGATAATTTGTTTATCGAAATTTCCTGCCGTAGGCTAAGGGGGAGTGTTGTGCATATTGAGGAGAGGGGTATTGAAACTCTTTTCTTTATTCGTTCAAAAAAAATTGTTGCGAAGAAAGGATGCAACCTAATTGTTTCTACCAGACCGATTGAAGTCGGTGGTGAATGGGGGAGCCTTTTATATGAGCTAATTGAAATCTAGACAAAAGAGAATGCAAGGTCCAGCTTGCATTCCTTCTAACATAACTCAGGGTTTTTTGATTTAGTTAACACAAATCCGCCAGCCTGCGGCTGCAGAAGCCAGACCTCAAGCTGCTGGTGTTAACCTCAATAAATCAGCTACTTTTTCATCATTGATAACCCATCCTCAACTATGTTCCCACCTCTTGAATCACTCATGGCGGCTGCACCCCCTCCTCCTAATTTTCCAATTGCCATTCCTGCAACTGTCGTTGCTGCGCTTGCCGCAGTAGACAATACCTTACCAGCACCTGATGATCCAACATAGAATGAAGTCATCCAAAAAGCCAAGCAGTAACAGATAACAATCACGATGTTGAACGCTGTGTTGATCATTGGATTGATAATTTCGGTTCCCCTTAGTCCTTCCGCGATGTTAGAATAGTACAAGTAATCCATTCCGTTAATGGTGATAGGAACAAAGAGGCAATTCAGGTAAACTCCGAACCAGGCTGAAAGTTTGTCTTTGAATGCTGGTATCATTGAAAATGCTATTGCCAGCGGACCAATAATAAAGAACATTTTGGAGAGCACCGTAGCAAACAATTTGATGACAGTCGATATCACTGCAAGAATAATGGCAACGATTGGTGCCGTGTTCGCTAATACAATTGCATTGATTCCAATACTTACTCCTTTCTTTGCCTCATCCAATAATACATCCCACCAGGCCTTGGGCGCATTGTCTGGAGTTCCTCCAGGAGTCGGATTGAACTGTTCCAGTATCTCCTCCTTACTCGATACAACTTGACTATAGGTCGGCTCTGTTACCTTAGCTATCTTGTTTACAGCAGTCGAAATGGGCCAGAATATCGCGATGTATAACGGCCCAGCCATCAGCATTATCGACATCAATCTAACCAGTTCCTTTTTACTGAAATAGGAAGGTCGTTCTCCATCAATCGTTCCTAATGTTCTTTGGACGATATCGTAAACAATTGAAAAAGAAAAGAAAATTGGAATCAAGGCTTCTGCTATAAGAATATTGATTCCTGCCGCTTTCAAGGTCGAAGCATCTATCAGCGCGGTGTTTTCAAACAGTAAAGCATCCATATCAGTTTTGTTTAATCCTAATCATTTTTCTCACATCAGAATAGATTGCAGCGTCAATTTGCCTTCGAATCTTATCAGCCTCCAATTGTCGTTGAATCTTTAAGAACTCATCGTTGGCTTCCTCGAATTTCGACTGAGTAAGCGACATGACTTGCATTCGCTCAGCTGGAGTCATGGCGATACCATCCGTTAAGAGAATACCGAGGTAATCCGCTGAGAGTTGAATCTTTGCAATCGATATATCAAATTTATAGTTGACAAGACAACTAGAGTGAGAATCAACATAGCCAAGGTTCACAGTTATATCCTTTGAAGTGCACACCAAATTCTCAACCATGAAAAGGAGCCTGCGAGCAGATTGTAGATTACGCATCCATGTGGCTTTTTTCATCGCCTCTTTAAATTCGTGTTCAGCCTTCTCAAGTGATTGAACCACATTAGACATCGTTGCCATGATGCCCCCTTGTCGCTCAATCGAAACAGATGTTGCAGTTGCAATATTCTCCAGAACTGGAGCGCTAACGATGGCGGCCTGAGAAAAGGACTCAAGGGAAAAGAAAAGCCCGACTACGATCAGTTTATTTCGCATAGTTGAATTTTTTTATTTCTCCTTTCAATATGGCCCTCTCCAAATCGCACGTTAATACGAGGTAGGATAAACCCCGTAGATCAGCTACTCCCTCCCTAATAGAACTTATGGTAAGTACTCTGCCCTCGTACTCCCCGCTCAATTCTTGTTTAGGTCTGGCCGTCCCTAAGAATGTCTTTTCTTTGTACTTGACATACGCATAATCGCGACCTAGAGTCGGTTTGGCTAGTTGTAATGAATCGCCCCGCTTGACCTTTGTTCCATCTTGCCAAGACAACTCTTGCGCCAGCGTTCCCGCAACAACTGTGAGGGTTAGCAGTAAAGTGATAGTAATTTTCATGTGATTTGGTTTTTAATTATTCCCAAACATATGGATATTTGAATACTTCGATTGCCACGCTCCGATTTGTTAAAAAAATTGCTATGGAAGAAAATGACGCAGATGGCTGGAATAAAATGCTTGATCAGCACAACTCGCGCCAAGCAAAGAAGAATGTCGGGACAATTATTTCCCAACTACTTGGCAGCAGTGTTTTCTTCAAGTTAGTTGGGGTTGTGGCTTTGATTTTTATCGCTAAACTTATCCTTTGGGTTTTCGGAATCTCCCTTTAAAATGGTTCATAGCGACTAAGATCCCCGGATTTGACTGCAGGCGGGTTTCATAGTCAGAATGGTTCTTGGTTTTCAGGAACCATTTTTATTTTAGGGTAGCTTTATATGCTTAGTACCTTTGTACTCACAGAGCTAGAGAAATGAAAAAAATGACGATCGAAAAATTTATTGTTAAAGTTAAGGAGCAGCTATCGCAAGTCGAACAAAATCAAAAGCCTTTGCTCTTGATCGGTTCGAATCCAACCAGCAACCTGGTCGTGCTGCCAGAGCGAGAGTACAATTCAATGAATGAAACGCTCCATTTACTTTCTAACCAAGCAAACGCGATGCGACTGATGCAGAGTATTGCCCAGGACCAAGCAACTAGGCGATTTGTTAAAAAGCGTAGGTCTTAAGACAGCGAGCCTTTCACACGGGTTCGAGTCCTGGGTTGACGTGGTACTTTAACTAAAAAATTTTTTGACTTTTTTTTGGTGGCGAGTAAGAAGGTGTTTTAGCAATCTTTTTGCTCAAAGAACAAAAAGATTGAAGTCGAGACTAGTCTCGTTTAAAAACGTGTTTTATTTTTTAGTATTTTTAAAACACGAAAGGCGAGCAATGCTCGCCTCTGGGGGAAGTCATCCAGAATACCTATCTGGGCGGTGGCTTCTAACATCTGAGGTGTGGGATGGTCGAACGATCCAGTTCGAAGGTGACCCTAACTCAGGTTAAAAAGGGGTGTTTCAAGCACCTCTTTTTTTTGCTCATTTTTTGACCTGAAAATTTGGCCTTGGAAATAAGCATGTCAGAAATGACTATGCCAAAAATATCAAAAATTTTTGAGTTCGTATAACGTGAACTTATACATTCAAAAAATCACCATCGTTTTTAACCCCCTTTTTTCTGCTCTAAAAAACGACTAAATTTGACCAACGAATTGGACCTAAAATTCGTTATCGGAGGAGTATGGACAAAAAATACACCATCGTTTTGGAGCAAGGAAAAGCTGCCAAATCCGTCTTCGAAATGAGCAATGAAGAAATTGCAGAAGCTGGCAAACGTATTTTTAAGGTGGCCAGTGAACGTGCTGCTAAGACGGGTCGTAAGGCTGTGTTTAAGCCTATTCAAGAAAAGGCCATTTCTCTCTAAAAGAGCTCAAGTGCCAACCCTCTATGTGCTTGCGGGGCCGAATGGTGCTGGGAAAACAACCGCTTTTAAGGAATTAGTCCCAGAAGGTACCGACTACATTAATGCAGATTTGATTGCTAAAGATCTCCGCGAGCAGGCTGGAGGTTTAAATATTCAAGAAATCGCCAATGCTCAAGCATCGATAATTTTCGAGAAGAAAATCAAGGCCGGTGAGACATTCTCTATTGAAACGAATTTAGTGGATGTCGAAACCTATAATTCATTCATCAATGCTCAGCTGAAACATGGCTACCAGGTTAACTTGATTTTCCTAACTGTTGACGATGTGAATATCTGTATTAATCGCGTTGCTCAAAGAGTAAGGGAAGGTGGACATGATGTCAGCCCCCAGGTGATTAAGGATCGATATGTACTTGGAAAAAGTCTATTGGCCCACTATAAAGATTTTCCTGATCAGACTAGACTGCTGGACAATACCCATGGAGGGTTGACCATCCAGGCGGTGCTGCACAAGGGAGTGTTAACTCAGAAGATGGACGAAGTGAAGCCTTGGGTATCGGAAATTCTATCAGCGCAAAAAAAGTCAGTGCTCGAACGGCCGGCTTCAGTCGAGGCTGCTCGCCAGTTATACGAGCAAAAGAAAAACAAGGGAAGCGGGCCTACAACCTAAGATCTTCTCTTAGATTCCTTCTCAGAGACAAACGACAAAAAATCAAGCCAGGTCTTTTTCAAAGCACGCTGCTCTTTCGGAGTTAACTTAGAAAAGAGCTCGCGTTCTATTTCCTTTTTTTGCTCTATGCGTTCGTATAGTATTGGCTTGATCATGATTTGTCTGTAGGTAATTCTCGTTGTACTCGCTCCTCTTTTGACACAGGCTTGATTGACCTCAAGAGTTTGAACCAAGACTTTTTGGCCGCACGCTTTTCCTCCGGAGTCAGCTTTGAAAAAAGCTCTATCTCGATTTCGTTCTTTTGCTCAATGCGCTCGTATAGAATCGGCTTGATCATTCTGAAAGTTACAAATAAAAAGCGCCCCAAAATCTAACAGGTGCAAATCCGGTTCGGGGGTAATTCTCCCCCGCCCCAAAATCTAACAGGTCAAATGCTTCTCTTTGAGAACTCCCCGCTCAGGTGCTTAAATTCCCGGAAATAGTACTCGCTGTACTTCGGGCTAGGGTGATGGAGCAACTACCAGAATTGGCATTAATTGAAGTAAAATTGCTATTTTGAATAGCTCGTCTCATCGGGATCACTTAGCCTTACCGTGACGAATTTAAAGCAGTGGGAAAGGGAATAAAATTCAATGTCATCTATGTAATTCAGTCGCTTGCTCAAGACGAACGGCAAACAGGAAGTGAGATAGCACTCCAGATAAGATTAGCTTGCATTAAACGAGGCATTGAACCTCTAGACGAGTTGATACCAGTTGAAAACCGGGCATCTTTTTTTGAAGCTATTGAGGCCATTTTGGAATCGATTAAAGATGGTGCACGACCATATATTCATTTTGAAATGCATGGATCACCAGCTGGCGGTTTATCCTTGAGTAATGGTGAGCACATTTCCTGGCAAGAACTTAAGGAACCGATGAGAGAAATAAACATCGCTTGCGCAAACAATTTATACGTATCCCTTGCCACATGCCATGGCGCGAATTTCCTTGATATGTACAAAGGCGAGCTAGACAAACCTTGTCCGTTCTTTGGATACATTGGGGCCGACAAGGAGGTTAATGCCGTTGATTTTGAATCGAGTTTCACTTTTTTCTTTCAGACATTATTGACTGAAGACAATCTCACAAATGCGATAATGGCTTTAATGACGGCTCTGCCAGACAATAGAGCGAACTATATTTTTATTGATTGCCATGACTATCACAAGCTGCTCATGGAGCATTGGGATAACGAATATGGATCAATAGCCGGAAGAATTAAGTATTCAAAATATCTACAGCAAAGAGCAATTAAGGAATACCCACATATAAAAAAATCAAACAGAGTTAAGAGGAGAGAACTCGACCGATTGGCATTTGGCAGTCACCTTGATGATCTATTGGTTGAGTGGAAAAAGATTTTCCTACATGAAATCCCACGCGCTCAATTTTGATGAACGGGGGCGCCCCAAAATCTAACATATTGCCGGATGTAACTCGAATAGTGCTTTGGCAAGGTCTAAATCCACATTTTAAGAGCTGGCAAGGCCGCCCCGATTGTAAACAGCTGTTAACACGGTTTCTCCCGGATCCAGCTGAGGCGGGGTGTGATATCGGAAAATGGTGTTAACAGCTCACCTGTTAACAGAAAGCCGCTGCCGGCCAGCTTGAGGATCCACGATCTTGTGATCTGATGTTAACATTGACTATTTTAGATGCCCACAAAAATTTATGAAATCCATTATCGATATCCCCAACGCTTGTCTACCTGTAGCTGTTAAAATTCGGGAGGCGCTTGAAAAGTGTACGCCTGAGTATAAGCGAGAGTTACTGGAGGGCATGACGGAAACGGAATTTGTTGATCACCGGGTTGATATTTTTTTGGATGAGCTTGAAAGAGCGATTCACTCCAGCAATTACACTCCGGCTGGAGCTGAAGAAATATCGATGCGTGAAGCTATCGGGTTTATTCGAGGAAATTAAAGGCCTTGTCTGAGTTGCTTCATTGTTATACTCCTTACCTCCGATGCCGGGTAGATATAGTTCTCATTTGACTTTAGGTTTCGAAAGAAGTGGAAGTTTTTAGTGGATCCCACAAATGCAATCGAATCAGTTGTCTGAACTTTAGAATTGTCTTTCATGGCTAGATGAACTTCAAACTTGTGATGACCAGAAAGAATAAGTTTGGCGCTTAAGATATTTCGAGTAACGATGAAAGCTAAAATCCAAAACCCGATGGACCAGAATAACCTAATAAGATCGAGCTTACTCAATCTAGGGCTGTTGTAAATTGCTGGATTAAGCAAACTGAAAGAAGTCGCCCCAACGAGGATTAAAACAAAAAAACTCATTTCAAACGAAAGGTGGTCAATTGCAATTTTCTCTAGAGCGCTTTCATTTTTCACTCTACCTGCATAGAAGAAAGTTAAGAGAGCTGACGCTCCAAAAAGTATTCTAGGCGCACTTAGAAGCCCATATATCTTTTTGAGAATTCGAAAACGGCTGTTAAGAAAGAATTGCTCAAGCTTCGTGCGAGACCTTTCCTTCAATTTGGGTTGAACCTCTATCGAGTTTTCCGGCTTCTCCCTCTGTACAATTAGGAGTGAAAATGCAATCAAGCCAATCACAAAGGCAAATGAGGTCATTGAAGTCAATGAAAAAATTATTTCAGATACTTCGATATAGTTTTGGATGCGTATTTCGAAACCAGACTGATAGTAGAAGTAAAGGTTGAGAAAGCTAACCACAATAATTCCACCTGACGCAACAGGTAGCACTTGTTTAATAGTGTCTAGGCTCATAAAAATTTTACATGATACTGCACGGGTCAATGAAAACCTATGATGGGATGAGCTGTAGTATCAAGCCCGGGAGTAGGTGTCCGAATCTCGGAACACCTATTTAGAGTATAAAAAGTCTAGTCCGTAAGAATTGCCGCTACCGCAAGAATGCCAAGAGCAAGCAACCCCCAGCCAACCTGTTCGCTTTTAATCTCTCCGCTTTGAACATAATTTGCAAAATGCTCACAATTAAAGTTGATTAGATCGTAAGGTTGCCCCAGCTTTTTCAAGGCTCTTTCAATCGCAGTTCGTCTTTCTGAATTGCTTCCAAAAAAGCGTTCTATGCGAGTGATCTTATTGTTCTCCGTAAAAAACTGATCACCAGTAATGATTCGAACGCACATTCCAACCGCGTTCTCGGCAATAAGATCCTGGCCGGAATAATTTTGACCAAGATAAATTACATGGTGCTGAACAAGCTTTAACGAGCTCTTTGGAACGACAATTTTGTCACCTGGCTTCAGACTATGAAAGTTGATGTAATTCATTTCCCTTAACCTTTAGGTGGAAAATCATCGTTTCCGTAACTGTTTCGTTCTCGGATTTGCCCATCTCTCCCATGAATGAAGAGTTCTGAACCTTGATTTTTTGAGATTTCCTTTGCGATTTCTATCGCTTCTTTTTGAGTTGGGACAACGGTTGTAGCTCTATCGCTGCCACCGCGTTTTACAGCCCACTCACCTTGATGAGGGACCACGTGTTGGGTTTTACCTTTTGACATCTGGATATTTAATGATTAGCTCTCATTACTATATACCCAGAAGTGTGACTTTTTACTCGGAAACTAGACCCATTGATGATGCTACCATAAGCTGAATTTCATTTTCTTCAGAGGATACAAGGTATGCAACTGCATTGGTGTAGTTCGAGTTCGTCTGCTTTTTGACCTTCTTCTTGCGCGCGGCAATTTTCTTTTTGGCGGCTTTCTTGATAATTTTCTTTTTTGCTTTCATAACAATTGCAAAGTTAAGTCTTTATACGAATAAGACGAAGCAGGTGAGCGTCCTACCTTGTCTGTGCATTGTGCTGGATTAGTTGATGTAGAAATTGCCCCAAAGCTAGCAAAGAGGGCACTGCGTTTACTTCGCAAATAGTAATAGCAAAGGGATGGATCATTTCCGTAGCCATCAAAGATCAATCCTAACGGAACATAGCGCTTTGAGTTAAAATACCTAACTGCTGCTCTGACTGTGGCATCTCTTTTTGAAAGGGAAATCAAAATGAGGTGTACTTTGTATCCATTGGTCTCTCCAAGAACCTTTGCCAAATCGATAATGCTTTTAGGTGTTTGCCCGATTCGCGGGATAATGATGTTGTGCCCTTTTTCAACGCAATGTTCGTATAACGATTTTAGTTTCCTAGGGTTTGCACTAAACCCAAAAGTGATCTGACTCGACTCCTCATGAACAAGTGAGGCCCCGTAGGTGTGATTATTATACTCAGGCAACTTGCGCTTAGCATAGTCCGAGTCAAGGATAATTGCACCATAGCGTTTTGATATCTCTGACGCAATTGTCGATTTCCCAGAGGCAGGTAATCCGATCAAAATGAAAGCCTGCTTCTTTGATTTGACTGGGCCCTTCGGCAAAGCACCGCCCTTGGTCAATCTAATTTTATCATCATCAGCCAGCTGCTTTTGATCGAGCAATTCGTTGATAATCTGCTCACGGAGATCCCATCTATCATCATCATCTCGATATTTATTCGAACGCATAGCTTTTGAACTGATGGTCTGATACTGAATGTCGAATTTCTCCACTCCTAACTCCGCATCAACTATCAAGGAAATAATTTTCCTGTACGGTCTATGATCAAATGCCAAAACACGCTTAAAAAAATCTTCAACTACTTCCTTGGTTTGTAATGGCCTTGAGTATCGCTGCATTCTAAATTCTGTTTAAGCGGCCTCCTGTATATTCTTGTATACGTTGCCGTATTCTTCTCTGATGTCCTCGTATACATCAGTAGCTTTCTTTTCATCAATTATTTCAACAATCAAGGCATAATCCTGCTTATAAGTCGGTGAGATATCACCCCTCGTAAACATTCGAAGTCTAACATCCCAGGCGCCAGTCAAAAAACTCCTCGTAAAAGTCTTTTCAAACTTAATTATCGGGCTCCAAGGAATACTATAAGATGATGAACTCTTAAATGTGACAAATTTCCTTCCAGTTCTGGCCAGTTTTTGCAATGTCAATGCAACTCTTACCTGGCTATATTCCATAGGATTGTCTTCGGCCACCTTGGGATCATAAATAACTGTGATCCGGACTTTGAGTTTGGTTTTTTTATTCTTGTAATCTAACGTCTTTGGAATGTGGAACGTGACGAACTGGTAATTTTCTTGATCCAGTTCACCTGAACAAATGTAGACAGCGTTATGAGCTTCAGCGTTTATCGCGCCATCAACTCGGGGCTCTCCAAATCCCGTGCAGTGAATTTCCTTATTAGTGACACCAGTCGGAATTTTCATTCCTTGAGCAAAATGAAACAAGAGTGCTTTCACAAGATTAGGGTGGCATCCTGGGTAGGCATCAAATAGTCGTTGAGCATTTTGTGATATAATTGGCGCGGAGAAACTAGTGCCAATATTAGTGGCAAGAGTTTTAGCATCATGAGATACTCCATGAGTCGACAGCTGGGGGATACTTTTATACGGCCTGACAAGGTTTCCACCGTGTGCGACAAGCTCAGGTTTCACACCCTTATCTGCTCCAGGGCCAATTCTTGAAAATGGAGAGAGCTCATCCTTTAAGGATAAGGAATTCGTATTATCATATTTTGAAATCGAACCCACTGTTATCGAAAGAATCGAGTCTGCGGGCGAAGCTATGCGAGCTGATGGATCTGCAAAATGATTACGAGGGTACTTTCCCAGCTGATTGTCAATATTACCGGCAGCGACAACGAATAAAACCTTGTACTCCCTACTCAAAAAATCAAGGTGCCTTCCCAGTTTTGAAAATTCGTTGTTCTTGATAGCCGTCTTTAGGTTCAATGACAAATTGTAAACTCGAACTTCGTTGTGAAGGGCCTTCACAATCGATTCGATCGCCCATATCAAATGAAGCAGAGAAGGTTTGATAACTTCACCTTTTGCATTTACTCCAAAGGTTTGTGCATCAATAATGCGACAATACGGTTGCAAGCTTTTTGTATCGAGACAAGAATCGATATTATCCCCAAATGCACATCGACTTGCAACGAACGTACCATGAACGTAGTGCGCATCGATTGATCCTGTCGGCAAATGCTTAATGGTTCGCGTTTTTATTTTTTTAAAGACTCCACTCCCATCACTAATCCCGGAGTCTACTACACAAATTTCCGATTTAGATAATGGGTCACCAATAACAAGTTCGCTGGGTAAATCTCGAAGCGCAGTTGAGTTTACAACAAAAGCTGTATCATTGAGTTGAACATCTTTAATCGATGCAAAATCTTCCGCCACTTTAGATATTTCGGCCCCGCTAAGTGAGCAAGCAAACGAAGTAACTCCGCTTTGGAGGTCTACTTGCTGAATTTCGGAAGTATACTTTGATATCTCGCTTTTAACCACCTGACTTATGGCAGCTTTCTCTTTTATCGGGATGGAGCTGTATAGATCAAAGATTACGGGGATTTTGTCAGTTGTATTTTCTAAATCTAGTTTGATCTTTTCCTCGACTGGGATTGCAGTAAGATTCTCAACGGGTGAGAAATACGATTTCCCTACGTGGTCCGGGCTTTCTATGTACTCAACAATCCGTTGATCCAATTCAGCAAAAGCACCCTTTTCGATCCGAACAGTTGCAACGTTCTTCTTGACATTAGAATAGCGCACAATGCTAAATCCTAGATTTTCGAGACTGGTTTTATAATTCTTGAGAATTGTCTTTTGAGGTGTCTCCACTTGAAAGAACAAAGACGGCATGAATTGAAAGTCTTTTCGCAATGACTCCGATTCTCCAGCGAGGCCGATAGCTTTTCTTAGCCTAAGCCCGTGTTTTCGGTGATCACTTCGAGGATAGCTCATACCAAATCCATTCTTATCGACCTTGACAAGTCGAACGTTCTCAATTGGAATTATAAAGGGGGATCTGTCGTTAGCCATACTATTGACCCGTTATTGAAAGATGAAGCCTTACTTCTTCTTTTTTCTTTTGCGTCCGCCAGTGATCACTTGATCTGCGTTATCGGTTAGAGCGGCAACTTGAAATACTGGTTGTGTAGTCGTCTGAATCCTTTCCTTGTTCCGAAGCAGGATTTGATCAGCACTTTTAAGGGCATCAGGAAGTGGGACCCTTGTGAATTTCGCTTCAAATCTTTCAATTTCTTTATCAGAAATTGGAAAAAGAAGCCCATGCGCTCTCATCTCTTCATGGAGATCATTTTCAAATGTGACGGGTTTTTGTTTCATAGCTGCAAGTGATTTGTCGTTAGTGGTAGAGGTTATTGTTTTAGGATGAATGATCTGATTTTGGTGATTGCTCGCGATTTTATTTTCCTAATTGTTACTGGTTTCTTTTTGTAGACTTTACAAAGTTCCTTCATCACTTCGTCTGGGATCTGTGTATCTAGATTATCGATGTCTTTGTGGAACATGTGAGTCATTACAATGTCTCTTTCCATCGGTGTGAGATTATCCAGCGCTTGCTCTAATATTTCACCATTGATTTTTGTTCGATCAATTGGTGGCGAATCATCTATCGCTAACGTAACATCCTCGTTCTCCGGCTCCATGTCGAGCGGATGATTTCTTCGATGGTCAACGTAATAGTTATTGAACTCGTTTTGAGCAATTCTATTCAGCCAAGTTTTTATCGAGGCCCTGTTGGGATTGTAGGAGTCTGCGTAAGAAAAGGCTTTTATCAACACACTTTCCGTGATGTCCATTGCTGACTCTTCCTGGTTCGCCATTATTCGGCATATGTAATAGCATGTTGTATAAAGAGTCTGAGCGTACCTTCGATGAAACTCAGTGAAAGCCTCCGATGAGTTTTTCGTGTCCATGTCCCCCAAGGCCATATTCTCGATCAGCTCCAGATCTGAGGCTGTCTCGAATCTCGTATGTTCCCTTACAATTAAATTTCTTTGCATAGCCGGCTTCGGTTAGGTATACGAATATCAAATCTCTAGATAGTATACTTGGAAGTGTGACATAGGTCGATTTGTCACGGCTTTATGTATAAAATAGCGAAAAAAACACTAGCGAACATGGAAACTGCAAAAGATCAACAGGAGCTTATTGACGTAGAAGAGTATTTTAAAGGAAATAAGCCTATTCCCCCAGGGAAGCGGTACCTTATTAGGGTCGACACCAAGAAGGTGGAGATGGACAAGCAAATCGTGACCGGAAGGGAGATTTTGGAAAAGGCAGGAAAGAAGCCACCAGAAAGATTTCAGCTGAATCAAAAGCTAAGGGGGGGGATGGTCAAGAAAATTGGTCTAGATGAATCGGTAGATCTGGCTGAACCAGGTGTTGAACGGTTCATGACAATTCCTCTTGATCAAACCGAAGGATAGGTTATGAGAAGAGATTTCCTCCTTCCGGAAAACGATCAGCTATTTGTTGAAGCCTGCAAAATGGCGTGGGAGACCATTGTCGATGGAGGACAATGGTTATGTATTCACAATTTCCCTGTTCCACCCGGATATAATGTAAATCAGGTTTGCGTTGCGTTGATGATCCCACCAGGTTACCCCACCACTCAGTTGGATATGGCTTACTTTTTTCCGCACTTAGTGAGACAGGATGGCCGACCAATTGCAGCTTTAGCGGCTCAAGGAATTAACGGGCAAAATTTTCAAAGATGGTCGAGACATCGAACTGGGGAGAATCCTTGGCGACCTGGCGTAGATGATGTATCTACACACCTGTCGATGGTAACATCTTGGTTTGAGAGAGAATTGAAGAAATGAAGACAAGCCTATCATTGACAGAAAGCATGCATAATGCAATTAAGACTCATCTTTTCCCGGGTGACGGTCTAGAGGCAGTTGCAGTAGCCATTTGTGGTAGAAGCATCTATAAAGGTGAATGCAAGCTTCTGATCAATGAAATTATTGCTATTCCCTACGAAGAATGCGATCGTACTGAGGGGTTGTTGACGTGGGGGACGAAGAGAATTTCCAGATTTTTTGAATTGGTTATGAACAAAGACATGGCCATTTTAAAAATTCATAGCCACCCAGGAGGATACAGACAATTCTCGGAAACTGACAATCGATCGGATACCGAATTTTTTGAATCAGTTTACGGATGGTCTAGCTCGGATCACTACCACGGAAGCGCAGTGATGCTTCCAAGTGGTGAAATATTTGGGAGGGCAGTTTTGAAGTCGGGTGAATTTAAAGAATTTGAGAAAGTCGTAGTTGTAGGTGATACCATTACAATTTGGTGGAACCAGCAAAACAAAACCTCACCTGCCCCCTTTGCACTGAGAACCATGCAAACTTTCGGGCCGGGAACCACAGAATTACTGGCCAAGTTAAAAATCGGAATAGTTGGTTGCTCCGGAACGGGAAGTCCAATAATAGAACAGCTCACGCGATTAGGAGTTGGAAATCTTGTGTTGGTGGATCCGGATGTTGTGGAAGAGAAAAATTTGAATAGAATTCTGAACACCACACTCTCGGATGCAATCGATGGGAGAACTAAAGTTTCTGTCTTAGACGCAGTAATCAAAAAAATCGGACTTGGCACCAGTGTTGAAACTCACCCTTACAATTTGTTTGAGGATGTAGAGGCTCTGCGGTCCCTGGCAGTGTGTGACGTTATTTTTGGATGTGTCGATAGCATCGATGGACGACACGCATTGAATCACTTGGCTTCATTTTACCTGCTACCATACTTCGATGTTGGAGTAAAACTGAGCGCAGATGGTAAAGGTGGCATTGACCAGATACATGGCACTGTACATTACCTCGTACCAGGCAAAGGATCGCTATTGACCAGAGGAGTTTACACTTCAGAAGGTCTTAGAGCTGCTGGATTACTGCGAACTAATCCGGAGGAGTTCGAAGAACTACGAAAATCTGGTTACATAGCCAATGCTGACGTACACAGCCCTGCGGTTATCAGTGTTAATATGCTTGTAGCCAGCATTGCTGTAAACGAATTTCTAGCCCGAATCCATGGCTTCAGAAACGAGGACAATGTTGATTTTGAAATAACTCGATTTAGTCTAACTGATGGATACTTTTTCCACGAACGAGACGACTCCACGGATGCGTATTTGAAGAAATTCTGCGGCAGAGGAGATATGAGTCCTTTTTTAAACATGCCAGAATTGTCCTATTCAAAAAAATGAAAGGCATTTTATCTGCAATCTGGGGTCAGTCGAGGCAAAAACCGAGATACAGCTATCTCTCGGTTGAGGATGTTCCAGAACGACTTGATAACAAAGTTGTCTATATAGTTGGCGAAACGCACTGTAAATGGCTGGCGATGCTGATATGTCCGTGCGGTTGTGGAGATGTTGTCCAATTGAATTTATTACCCGATTGTGACGATCAATGGAGAATCAAAATCAGAAGGAAACTGATCACAATTACACCCTCTGTTAACAGAAGATTTTCATGTAAAGCACACTTTCTGATTATTAAGGGACACCTTGAGTGGTTTTGATAAGCTCTTTTAGTCGTTCAAATTCTTTGTCTTCTAGTGCTTTCGAAACTTGCGGTCGAACCTGACACAGGTATTTTCGGTCCTGATGATATTCAGCCTTTGAGTTGATTTTGAAGAAGCGAGCCTGAAGTACGCGAGCCCCGACTAATACTTTAACTGGTACATTGCCAGTATTCGTAAGTTCTATCGAAATACATCCACAATAGCCTGGTTGTACGACTGTTGATAGGGAGAAGCCTAACCTACTATAAGAACTTCGTGTGGTCAAAGACATAAACACGTTGGGTGGCAGTTTTACATATTCCAATGTTGAACATAGAACTACTTGATTGGGATGAAAAACAAAAGCTTCTCCAACCATTCGTCTAGTCTCATCAAAAAAAGTATTGAGCGGCTTGTCCTTAGTTTCGCCAGTAACATCGATGCTCACATCGCGCCCCAAGTAAGAGACCAAAAAATCCTGTCCGATCCTAAAGTCAACAGAAACCTCTCCTATCTGGTCATTGTCCAGCAGTGGACGTATGATCAAGTCTTTGGACTTAATCAGCGATTCAATTGATTTTCTTGCGAGATACATTTTTGGATTTCCACGAACGCATTAAGAAAAAATTGCTTATTGACTTTTCTACCAGATTATTTAAAACACGATACAAGTCGTTCTTGTTAGTAAATTTTTTTCGCAAACGAGATTTGGGGTCAAGCCAAATATCCCACGCTGTAATAAATACTCCATGCAGCTCCGGCAGACTTTTTATATCGATTGGAATCAGGTTATCAAAATCCTTCCTACCAACTTTTTTAGATCGAATTTTTAAATCTTTCTTGGTGCATTTTTTTGTCGCTTTTGCAATGGTTCTAATTAATTCATTCGAACCACCCTTCAAAAATTCTTCGACCACCGCCACCCTACTCGGAGTGGGGGGATATTTTCCAGGATCCTTCTGATAAGTCAGATAGCAAACATGTGAACATGACGCTAAATCCACGTATTGAGCAGCAAATAAATCGGCAAAGTGTTCTCGATGAAAAATGATATTCTCCTCAGTCTTTTTCAGGCTATTGTCCAAAAGAATTGTCTCAGTTATGTGTGACTTTATATCAATATAGTGCGCTATCTCGTGATACAAACTCACAGCTGTTAAATAGTCATGAGATAGGAACTTTGGAAGAATGATTCTTATAACATCTAGATCCTGACTAATCTCAACTCCGTACGTCAGATGGATGTACTTTTTAAGTCCCTTCAGCTTTGCAGGATTCTTGTCGGTCTGAAAAGCGAAGTCATCGCGCTTGCTTGATAGTGATGTCAGGAGGATGAAAGATTCGTTAGGAATTTCCCAATCATTTAGAACCTCTTCGAGGGTGTGGACAATCTCATACGGAGTTTGGTTAATGGTGCTGTTGACCAGGTATTCAAACCAATCAAAGAGTTGCTCAACTACTTCGTACGTCCAGACTAACCTATCAGGTTTAAACGTTGAAAAGTTCTCCGATGACATTTTGAAGATAACCTTCAATAGCGAATCGTGGAAAATCCTTATTCGTTCATTTGAGAATTTACTCGACCTTGATCTTTCAGCAATTTTCAGGAGCTGAGCAAACCTTAATTCAAGTGTTTGAAAAGTAATCTGCTGGCTCGGTATCTGCATCGAAATTATTGAAAGCTGGATGAATGCCTTAAAGTGCTCAGCATTCCTCTGACAGTCTCAATATTTGCCTTATTGATGTGGTCCGCGTTTATATTATCCTTGAAGTAATCGAAACCAAAAGACATCAAAGCTGTGACTATAGAGAAGATTACAGGGTCAATTTGTTTTGACTCAATTTTATTGCTGACTAGGTTATGGGTCGTTCTAATTACATTTTCAATTTCCTCCTTGTATTCAGTCTTGTTCTGTTCTAGATATAGATTAGTTATGAAATACATGAAATCCAGATCAGATTTCATTGGGCCTACAAAGTTTTCTGCATCTTTTTTCATCTTGGAAATCGACTCTTTTATGAGGCGTTAATTTAAGTGTTCCACATCCGTTATCTGGAGAAGACCAGTCAAAAATGGTACATAAAAAACACCTGCTAGAAGAAGCGATAGTTAAGTTACGAAAATTCCAGGTCTTTGGAGAGTTTAGCCACACTTTCAGCCACACTAAAACAAAAAAAGCGCTGAATGTCAGCGCTTTAATTTGTACTTTAGTACCCGGGTGCAACGTAACCTTTGCCTAAAACAAAGCGGGGAACAATGGTAAATGCTGCGGCTGCTAATCCTGCATTTCTGATAAAAGTCCTGCGCGACATCGCAGCAGGCGGATTCATTTTCTTTAAAGGCATGATGTGATTCTTTTTATCTGATAAAGTTTATGAATAATAAATCCACTACAGTTTCCAGCCCTCACGGTACTCCCGTTTCACAAACTGATTGGCATCATCAAAATTGGTGATCTTCATGTTGGCACCATCCCACAGCAGTTTAATGAATCGACCCGGATAGTCAAATTGATCGGGGCGGCCGCCTTGCCTTGGTTTGCGAATGTCGTAGCTGCGGATAGCCAGATTGCCCATCAATACACTTTCAGTCAGTGGACCGGCAATATCAAACGGAGAGGAGAGCTCTTTTTTGCCGTATCCGGCCAAGCAGCCCTCCACCCATTGCGCGTAGTGCCCTTCGGCACCACCAGGCACTCTTTCGTATTTTTGCGGCACGCTCTCCTCGTTAGTTCGACTTGTGGGCAACAAACGCGGGTTGGCGCCATAGGTGCTACACATCATTTTTCCTTTGCTGCCAATCATAATCACACCGTTGCCTCCATCGCCCATCATTTCGTTCGGTCCTAATTCTTCTGGCCGCTCGGGCTGAATGCCACCGTCCATCCAGTGGAACTTCACATCGGGCTTGCCGCTGGCACCAGGAAAGTTCATGATGATGTGCGAAGAGGGCGGGCAGCTCTCAGGAAAATAACCTCTTCGGAATTCGTCAACGTACACGCTACCTACGCTGCACTCTACGCTGTTAGGATATCCGAGGCCCAATACGCGGAATGGTGGTTCAATAATGTGACAGGCCATATCACCCAACGCCCCGGTTCCGTAATCCCACCAGCCACGCCAGTTGAAGGGCACCAGTTTATCTATGTAATCTTTATAGGGGGCGGTACCCAGCCACAGATCCCAGTCTAATTCTTTAGGCACTTCGATTTTTTTGTCGGGCCATGGAATGCCTTGCGGCCAAACAGGTCGGTTGGTCCAGCAATACACTGTGTGCACATCTCCAATGATTCCGGCATCATACCACTCTCGCATTTGTCTCACTCCATCGCCCGATGCGCCCTGGTTGCCCATTTGTGATACCACTTTGTATTTGCGGGCTGCTTCGGTAAGTATGCGTGCCTCGTATATATCGTGTGTTAATGGCTTTTGCACATACACATGTTTACCCAATTGCATGGCTGCCATTGTTTGCACAGCATGCATGTGATCGGGGGTGGACACAGAAACGGCATCGATATTCTTATGCTCGGCATCGAGCATTTTCCGGTAGTCTTTGTAATATTTTGCTTTTGGGAATGCCGCAACAGACTTGGCTGCTCTACGGTCGTCTACATCGCATAAGAATGAAATGGTGGCTTTGCCACTTTTGTGAAAGCTGGCTATATCACTTTCGCCTTTGCCTCCCACACCAATGCCAGCTACATACAACGTATCGCTAGGTGCGCGGTAACCTTTACCAAGCACAAAACGGGGAACAATCGTGAAAGCTGCCGCTGCCGTGGCTGCCTGTTGAATAAATTTTCTTCTGGTTGTCATGGATAACGATTTACGATTCAAACTTTACACTTTCGTTCAAGGTGCGTTCGTCATATTTCAGACCGTACTGATCTAACACGTCTTGCGGAACACCATCCCATTGGTTGGGGCGATTGCCCATGTAACCCAGGTCTTTAATGCCGATTTCGCTGGTGAAAAATCCACAGGCGGTGAGGTCGCGCATGCGATTGAAGAAAGCTACTCCCTGTTGTAACTCTGGTCTGGCTTGTTCGGGGTATGCAATGGCGTCCACCATTTGCAACCGTTCTTTTTCGTTGCAATCTGCAAAGGCCTTGCCAAACTGTTTCATGCACTGAAGGTCTAACCACTTAATGCCACCCCGCAGGGGTACCTGGTGATGCGGCATGTCTTTGGCAATAAATTCTATAAAGGCAGGCACGCCTGCATCGGTGGCACTGCCCGATGTTTCATCTGCGGGGATAATAATGTCTGCCAGGATGGAGATGGTTTTCATTTCATGCTCATCAAAGAACTTTTCTTCCATCAGATTCTGATAGTGCGCGAGTTCCTCTGGAGTGCGATCGATGGTAGGCGCGGGGGTAACTGTGGTTTTCTCAGGTGTCTCGCAGCCCTGTAGCAGGGAGGGAGCCGTGATGGTGCCTACTGTTCCGGCAGCCAGGGTCTTTAAGTATTTTCTTCTGTCCATAAACGTAAGTCTAAACGTTGAATCAGATGTTTTGCTTTTTCATTTCTTCTACGATGAAGTCGGAAGCGCGCATGGCAAGCGCCAGTATGGTCCAGGTTGGATTTTTATCTGCCTGCGATACAAAGGGTCCACCATCCACCACAAAAAGATTTTTACAATCGTGCGCCTGGTTGTGTTTGTTTACCACCGATTTTTTTGGGTCATCGCCCATGCGTGTGGTACCTACTTCGTGAATGATGCGGCCGGGGGCTTCCAGTCCATAGTTATCTTCAGGGCCCGACTTGCCCCAGGTTACCACGCCTCCCATCTTGTCAATAATCTCGGCAAACGTTTCTTTCATGTGTTTGGCCTGCTTCACTTCAAAGTCGCTCCATTTGTAGTGAAAGCGCAACACAGGAATTCCATACTTGTCCACCGTGTTAGGGTCTATTTCGCAGTAGTTATCTTCACGCGCAACGGCTTCGCCTCTGCCTGCCATGCCGAAGGTGGCACCATAAAAATAGCGGTAATCGTCTTTTAGTGAAGCACCATATCCACCGGCAGGTTTTTGCTGGCCATCGCGGCCGGGGTATTTGCCATTCGTATTCTGCATACCAAAACCAAATCCATAGCCGGGCATACCCATGCCTCCCCAATATTCGATATGATAACCGCGAGGAAAATCAAGTTTCTTGTTGTCGAGCCACCAAGGTGTATACACGTGCATACCGCCAACGCCATCTTCATTATAGCGTTTGCGCCCAATGAGTTTGGGAAGGATGCCACCCATAGAAGCACCCGTAGAGTCGTGCAGGTATTTGCCTACCACCCCACTGCTGTTAGCCAAACCGTTGGGGAACTGGGCACTTTTGGAGTTAAGCAGCAGGCGTGCAGATTCGCAGGCGCTGGCAGCCAATACTACAATGCGCGCATGTACTTCATATTCCTGCAAATCTGTTTTGTCTACATAAGAAATGCCCGTGGCCAACCCTTCATCGTTGGTAAGTACCTGGCGGGCCATGGCGTTGGCAATTACGTCTACGTGGCCGGAATTCAAAGCAGGTTTTACCAATACGGATGAAGATGAGAAATCTCCATACACGGTGCAGCCGCGGTTACATTGGCTACAGTAAAAGCAGGCGCCCCGTTCTTTGTTAATGGGTTTGGTTAAAATAGAGAGACGAGACGGAATTACCGGTATGCCGATGGAAGTGGCCGCCTCTTTGATAAACAATTCGTGTAGACGAGGCTTGGGCGGAGGAAGAAAAATACTGTCGGGGTCGTTAGGCAGGTTTTCCTTCGATCCAAACACACCGATCAACTGATCTACGCGGTCATAGTAAGGGGCAATATCGTCATAGCCAATAGGCCAGTCATCACCTAAACCATCTATGCTTTTTCGTTTGAAGTCTTTCGGACCAAAACGCAAAGATATTCTTCCCCAGTGGTTGGTTCTTCCGCCCAACATGCGCGAGCGGAACCAATCGAATTGTGTTCCATCCTTGTGTGTGTACGGCTCGCCTTCCAGTTCCCAGCCACCGTAGGCCGCATCGAAGTCGCCAAAGTGGCGGTGCTTGGTTGCGGCACCTCTACGTGGCGACTCCCACGGCCATTTTAGTTGTGTTACATTTTTAGCGGGATCGTACATAGGGCCAGCTTCCAGCAGAACAGTTTTAATGCCTGCCTGTGCTAGCATATAAGCTGCCATGCCGCCACCGGCACCGGAGCCTACAATGCAGACATCGTAAGTTTTCGGATTTTTTTTTATTTGAAAGTCGGGCATAGAGAAGTGCGAAGTATTATTCGGTTAACTCCTCTAAATGTAAAATATTATTTTTTGAATAAGGAAGGAAAATCCGTTAGTGGCTGTGTGGTTTTTTACGAGGCACGGGGTCGTAACCACTGGTGCCCCACGGATGACAACGCGCAATGCGTTTGCTACCCAACCAAATGCCTTTAACCACGCCCCATTCCTGAATAGCTTCCACCGTGTATTGAGAGCATGATGGTGTATGCCGGCAGTGAGCACCCAGCATAGGTGACAACACCCACTGGTAGACGCGAATGGGGAAGATGAAGATTTTTCTAAGCACTAATCGAGTTGATATTCCATGCTGCCGTCTTTACCGTCTTTCAATTGGATGCCAATGGATTTTAAGTCATCCCTGATTTTATCAGACAAAGCATAGTTGCGGTCGGCACGAGCCTTTTTGCGTAACTCAATCAGCACGCGTATAGTTCCATCCAGCAGGTTATTGTCGGTTGTTGCTTCTTCCTGCAGGCCCAGCACTTCGTGCATAAAGCCGATGTATGTTTGTTTGAAGCGGGTAAAAGTATCTGCATTTACTTGCGACAGCGAGGCATTGCCTGTTTTGAAATCGTTGATGCGCGCGGCCATTTCGAATAAGGTGGCCAAAGTTTTTGCGGTGTTAAAATCATCGCTCATGGAGTGGTAGCAGTCTTCGCAAAGTTGTGCCAGTGTTGCAGAGAGTTCTTTGTTTTCGGCATCGGTGGCATCGGCCTGCATCGACTGAACAGCGGTCAATGCAGCGCTTAATTTTCTGAAACCTTTTTCAGCTGCATTCAATGCTTCGTTCGAAAAATCCAGCGTGCTGGAGTAATGCGATTGAAGCATGAAGAAACGCACAGTCATGGGGCTGTAGCCTTTTTCTAACAATGGATGGTTGCCGGTAAATAATTCCGAAGGTAAGAATGAGTTGCCCAGCGACTTGCTCATTTTTTGACCGTTAACAGTAAGCA
>CAZRQK010000023.1:39881-69897 GCA_964602295.1 uncultured Ohtaekwangia sp. | reverse complement strand
CAGCATACCACCCAACATGATGAACTTGCGCCCCACCTTATCGGACCAGGAGCCAAAGAAAATAAACAACGGTGTGCCTGCAACCAGCGCGGTGGCTATCAGGTAATTCGATTGCACAAAGTCGACCTTGCAAGTATTCTGAAGAAAAGAGAGCGCATAGAATTGACCCGTGTACCACACCACCCCCTGCCCTGCCGCAGCACCAAATAAAGCAATGAGCACCATGCGCAGGTTCTCTTTCTTTCCAAAGCTTTCGCGAATGGGATTTTTAGAGATCTTGCCCTCTGCTTTAATCTTTGCAAATAGAGGCGACTCTTCCATGCGCAACCTGATATAGATAGAGATGCCCACCAGTAAGGCAGAAAGCAAAAAGGGTATGCGCCAGCCCCAATCGGCAAATGCCTCTTCGCCCATACCCAAGCGCACCGCCAATATTATTCCTAACGATACAAACAAGCCTAAGGTGGCCGTTGTCTGAATGAAGCTGGTGTAATATCCACGTTTGGCAGCAGGCGCATGTTCGGCTACGTAAGTGGCCGCGCCCCCATATTCTCCGCCCAGTGCAAGGCCTTGCAGCAGCCGCAAAACCAGCACAATGGCAGGTGCTGCCAGGCCAATGGTTTGATAGCCGGGCACCAAACCGATGGCAAATGTGGAGCCACCCATGAGTACCAACGTAACTAAGAAGGTGTACTTGCGGCCCACCATATCGCCCAGGCGGCCAAACACAATGGCACCAAAAGGGCGCACTACAAAGCCGGCCGCAAAGGTGGCTAAGGTAGACAAGATCGCTGCGGTGGGATTAGCGGAAGGAAAGAACTCGCGCGCAATGATGGTGGCCAGGCTTCCGAAAATGTAGAAGTCATACCATTCGATAAGTGTGCCCACCGAAGAGGCCGCAATGACAGACCACAATTTCTTCTTTTCGTCAGGGGTAACGGCAGTCGATTCCATTTTCTCTCTCACTCAAGTGTTCAAGATAAGTAGAAGAGCGAAATTTTCCAGAGGCCGATGGCCTAAAAGAAAATCTCCTGTGCAAGCCGGTACGTATTGGCATGTGCCTCTATGATGTCTCTGAAATGGAGCGAATAACCACCACCCATACTGGCCACCAGCGGAATTCGGTGGCGATGAGCAGCCAACAACACTATTTTGTCGCGTGCGCGGCAGCCATCTCTGGAAAGACTTAACCGACCCAACTGATCGGTTTCCAAAACATCTACACCCGACTGGTAGAATAGAAAATCGGGTTGAACCAGGTCGAACAACTCATTTAGGTGTCGATCGAGTGTGGCCAGATAAAATGTATCGTTCGTAAAATCCGGCAAGGGCACATCGCGGCTGGATTGTTCTTTGTGTAAGGGGTAGTTGTTGGCCCCGTGCATGCTGAAGGTAAACACCCGGGTTTCATTTCTAAAAATTTCTGCCGTGCCATTGCCCTGGTGCACATCCAAATCTATGATTAATATTTTGGATGCCTGACCCGTTTCCAACAAGTAGGTGGCAGCTATGGCCTGATCATTCAGCAGGCAGAATCCCTCCCCCCTGTTGGTAAAGGCATGGTGCGTACCTCCTGCAATGTTCATGGCAATACCATTTTGCAACGCATGCGCTGTGCATTGAATGGTGCCTTCCATAATCAACACTTCCCTGTCTACCAATTCGCGCGTAAGCGGAAAACCTGTTCTGCGTATTTCTTTTGGAGATAGCTGCAGCGTGTTGAGTCGATGCCAATAATCAGGCTGGTGGGTCTCAATGATCCAGGTTTCGGCTACAGGCTGCTGGGGTTGAAAGAAATTAGCTGGCGTGAGTGTGCCCTCGTGCAGCAACTGCTGCGGCAGCACCTCATATTTGCTCATTGGGAAGCGATGATGGGGCGGCAAAGGCAGCACATATTGCGGGCTCCAGGCAACTTTTAGCATAACACCTTCAAGAAACAAAAAAAGCAGCAAGTGGGTTTGCTGCTTCTTTCTTTCTAATTCAAAAAAGATTGAATCAATGCTCGCCATGTTTGTGCTCACCACCACGGTGCCAGGCCTCCATGATGGAATGAAACTGGTCGTGCAGGTTGGTCAGTGCCGCGCCCAACTCTTCGTTGGTTCCGCCTGCGGCTACTTTGTCTGCAAAGGCGCGGGTATCTGCTTTCAACTGAGCCAGGGCTGCTTTCACTTGCTCGTTGTCCACTTTGGCTGGCAATGCAGCGTTAACCCATTTTTCAGCTTCCGCAGCCATGGCCTCGGCACCTGCCTTGGCGGGTTCCAGGTTAGTAGAATCTTTATAAGGATGAAAGGCTTCAGCCATCACCATGTGGAAGGCGTCCATTTCTTTCCACTCAACCAATTCTTCGGTGGCTGCCTCGGCAGTGGCTTCCGACTCCTTTTTAGCTCCGCAGGCATAAACCAGTGCCAGCATTGCAACGAATACAAAAAACTTAATAACTAAATGCTTCATGTGGTAAGGTTGTTTTTTCTTGACGCGCAAAAATAACAAACCTTAAGATTCCGGCTTCTTCTTTCTGCGGTATTTTCTGTAGTTCTCCACCGTATCTATCAACTTCTTCAACCATTCGAAATAGAGCGCCACATACAACACTACCGACATTGACCAGATCACCATCAGGTTGAAATAGAATGTATCCACATACGTACCCGCAAAGTATTTCGCAGGTGTATAGAAATTAGCTCTGAAATCGAACAAGTGCCTTGGCCGGTGTTCATCAAAATAAATGGGGTAAATCTTCTGTACCAATTCTCCATCCCATTCGATGATACGTGTAAGGCTAAGTGAGTTTTCAACCATGCGAATCACCTCATCGTTTTGGTAATCCAGCCGCATCCTCTGAAATGCCTCCGCTTTCTCCGGTGTATCCGTTAGCGCAGCCACCAACTTTTCCCGTGCGGCAATGGCATTGTTTTGTCGGATGGTGTAATACTCTTTCAACACCCTGATAAATTCTTCTGTTTGCCGCAATACCACAGAGTCGAGTTTGCCAATTTCCAGGTAGCTTACTTCCTGAAATTGTGTGGTTCCAATCTGCGATCGCTCATGTTCCAACTCCGCTTTCAACAGATCCAATGCGGGCTTAATGGGATTGTTTTCTGAACGATTGCGCCACTGGCCACGGTTGTTCGATATCAGCGCTAGTTTGGTTTCTAATGCCGGCAGGTAATAAATCTTCTTGTATTCAGCTATCGACTCTTTTTGATCGAATGTATAAAACTGCTTTTCGAAGGGATTGTCTTTAAACTGTGTAACCATGTACGCTTCGAAAGCCCAACGCGAAGCCATGACCTCCCCCATGGCAGGTATGCCTTTGGGTGTTCCCACTTTTGGATTGAACTTGTCGAAACTGATCACCACACCACTTAACAACAACTGCGGAATAATCAGTATCGGGATGAGAATATAAATGGTAACGGCCGAGTTGAAGGCCGAAGAAATATTCAGGCCTAAAATATTGGCAAAGCAAGAGCAAGAAAAAAGTATCAGCCAGTAGCGCAATTCCCCTATGGGAATTTCGAGTATGAGGTTGCCCACCAAAATGAATGAAAATGTTTGTATGGCCGATAAGCTGAACAACACCAACACCTTCGACATGAGGTAACTACCGCGGCTCAGATTCAGGTAACGCTCGCGCTTAAGTATCTTTCGATCGCGGAAAATTTCTTCGGCACTGATAATAAGCCCTACAAACAGGGCCACCACCGTGCTCATGAAGAAATAAACCGGAATATTGTCGTTGTGGTAAAACGTATAGCTCTGGTCGCCTGTAGCTATGTTGTAGTATTTCACAAAATAGCTGATGAACAACGCGAGTACGGGAGCCAATAGTAAATTCACGGTCATGTATTGTTCGTTGGCCAGCTTTGCCAGCACATCGCGCTTGGCAAAAACCTTCAACTGCTCGAACCGTGTGGGGATTTTTTGTGAAATCTTAATAGCTTCATTTAAGCTGGGTACTTTGGGGATTTTTACCCGCTGTTTGAAGTATTGATACCACTGGCCGGGAGAAATTTTTCTTGTATGGGTTAACCTGCCATATTCGTTCACCACCCGCGTCTCGATAATATTAAAAACCTGTTCGGGATTGATGTTACCACATTCGGGACACACCCCAGGCGTTTTACTGGTGGCATTCACTATCTCCTGAAAATAGTTGACCGACTCGGAAGGGTTGCCGTAATAAATCTGAAAGCCACCCAAATCCAAAATAATCAGGGTATCGAACAGCTTAAAAATATCAGAAGAGGGTTGGTGGATGACTACAAAAATCATTTTGCCGCGAAGGGTTAATTCCTTCAGCAAATCCATAATATTTTCAGAATCTCGCGAAGACAAACCAGAGGTGGGCTCATCCACAAAAAGAATAGTAGGTTCGCGCAGCAATTCCAAACCAATGTTAACGCGCTTGCGTTGCCCCCCGCTGATGGTTTTCTGCAACGGTGAGCCTACCTTTAAGTGTCGTATTTCTGTTAAACCTAAATTGAGCAGCACTTTTTCAACCAGGTCTTTGATCTGCTTTTTGGTGTAATGGCCAAAGCACAATTCGGCAGCAAAGAAAAGGTTTTCGTATACGGTAAGGTCCTCCACCAACAGATCATCTTGCGGAATATAACCCACCACACCCTCCACCTTGTGTGCGTCTTTGTGTATGTCTATGCCGTTGATCGTAACACGCCCGCTCGAAGGTGCTTCTGATCCGTTCAACACGTTTAGCAAAGTAGATTTGCCAGAGCCACTGCCGCCCATGATGCCAATGAGCTTGCCCCCTTGTTCGGCCAGGTTGATGTTCTGCAACCCAGCCCGCCCCGATTTGAAATGGTAAAAAACGTGTTCGGCAGTTAACGTTACTTTTGCCGCATCTTCACCGGTAAGGAACTTGCTCACCACATCGCTGTAATAGATGGATTCTATCTTGCTGCCGCGGATGGTGCTACCGGTTGGGAATACATCTATCTTCCGGCTTTTCAGCGGAATGCTGTTGAGGAAAAGCTGCGTAATGCCCAGGTATTTAATGAAGTAAGTCTCGATGTCGGGCAAACGCAAAATGGCAATAAGGCCGGTCAGGTTTTTGGAAGTAATGCGTGGCCCGGGATGTTTTAATTCGTCTGAGCCTTCATCAATAATCAGGATATTCTTTGACGCCAACTCCTCGATATCTTGCCCGATGATGAACGACTGCATGGCACGCAAATCGCGCATTGGAATTTTCAATGCTTCGCCAATGTAATAGATCAGGTTACTTTGCCTTTCGGAGAGTACGCCATCGGCAAATACCAGTTCAATTATTTTGATTACCAGTACCACCTTCTGCTGCATGGTAAGCGCCTGGTTAACCTTTTTGGCAATCTGCATGATCTGCGCCCAGTCGTCTACAAACTGCAACGTTTCTTCGTCAACGTTAGAAAGGCCTGCGGTAGCATAGCGCTTATTCTCTTTGCAAAACGTATCGAACAGGCCCAGGTAATAGCGGGTGGCATCCTGGCTCAGGTGCAGCGACAAAAAGTCTTTGATGTTCTGCCTTTCATCGTCTGTGATGCGCTCTTTGGCAACGATGGCAAACAACTGCACAATGGCTTTCAAAAGTTCTTCACTCATCGGCTACGCAGAACAGGTAATTTGCGGTTTAAAATAGGTAAAATTAGGGTCTCTACGCCAAAATTGTCGCCAATTAAATTACAGCGGCAACGGAAGACGTTATTCGGTAGCTCCGATTTTCTAGTTACCATCTTTTCTGTTTTCTTTGTTAACCAACCCATTCTTATGAACCGTTTATTTTCCCTATTAGTTATTTGCATTTTCGCAGTTGTTTCTGCCTCGGCCCAAAACTCTATACTATGGGAGATATCAGGCAACGGCCTATCGCAACCTTCTTACTTAATGGGCACCCTGAAGTTTATAGGAGAAAAAGAATACTACTTGCCACCCAACGTGCCCACGTTGATGAAGCAATGCAAAACGTTTGCCATTGAGGACGAGGTAGACCACCATGCCCAGCACGAACTGAATAAAGCTATCCATTTCCCCAAAGGACAGTCGCTGGCAACGGTGCTTTCTGCTGCCGATTACGACAATCTGAAGCAACTGTTCAGTAAAGAGTTTAAAGTGAACAGTAAAGTGTTCGAAAAAAGATATTCGCACATAAAGCCCCTTCCACTTTCTATTTTGATGACGCGCCTCTCGCTAGGCGAAAAGGTGAAGTTTTATGACATCGAATTGCTGCGATTAGCCAAAGACCTTAACCTCACCACCTATAGCCTGGAATCGGTTGAGCGCGAAGCGGAGGCCTTGAATAAATTCCCTATCGAAGAGCAGGCCAAAGCCTTGGCTCATTCTGTAGCTAACTTCAACCAGCAAAAAGAAGAGTTCCGTAAGCTTATGGCAGACTATCCTAAAGGCGATCTTCACGAAATTTTTGAATACACCCTGCACTCTACTGAAAACAATCCGGTATTTCTGGAAGAATTCTACTTTAAGCGCAATGAAGAGTGGCTGCCTAAAATAGAGAAAATGATGAAAGAGTCGCGCTCCTTTTTGGCGATTGGCTTATCTCACCTGGAAGGCGAACGCGGTATTTTGGAACTGCTACGATCTAAGGGTTATGCACTCAAGGCAATCACGGTAGAATAACTCTACCTGCTACCCGATTCTTCGGGTAACTAGTTCCGTAAGTATCAGCAGGCCTTCGCGCAGGTACTCGTCTTCCATGGTCAGATCGTCAAGAGGAAGGCCTTCTTTTCCCGTTACTTTAGTGCCTAATTTATCGTTGGCCGCTTTGCGCTCCTGCGCCACCTCCATTTCTTTTCTTCGCTTGGCTTCGTTCAAGGAAATGCGCGTTTCGGAGAGGTTCTTTTTCAACTCATCAGTCTCTGAGATGTACCTCTTCAGGCTAGCATCCATTTTTGTTCTGTCCAGGTAAGACTTGTTCAAATCGGTCAGCGTTTTGTTGTCCACACTGGAAGTCTTCTGGAAAGAAGTGCTGCGGATGACATCCCACGGTAAGGCGTTGGGGTTGGCGCTTTCGCCATACTGGTCGCTCGACAAGGCAGAGGGCAACTGAATATCGGGGGTAACACCTTTGTGCTGGGTGCTGCTGCCCGCTACACGGTAAAACTTCTGGAAGGTGATTTTTAATTCGCCCACAGGCTCTTTATCGTTAATGAATCTTTTAAGGTCGAGTACCGACTGAACCGTGCCTTTCCCAAATGTAGATTCTCCTACAATTACACCTCTTTGGTAATCCTGAATGGCGCCTGCAAAAATTTCTGACGCAGATGCGCTAAAACGGTTGGTAAGCACCACCAGCGGGCCATTGTACAACACGCTGTTGTCTTCATCTTGAAAAACCTGCACACGGTTATCCGATCCTTTTACCTGAACCACAGGACCATTTTTGATAAACAATCCCGTGAGGTCAATCGCCTCGGCTAGCGATCCACCTCCATTGTTACGCAGGTCCATCACAATGCCATCCACACCTTCCTTTTGCAACTCTTCAATCAACTTCTTCACATCGCGTGTGGTGCTGCGGTAGTCTGGGTCGCCTTTCTGATAAGCGTCAAAGTCCATATAAAAACTGGGCAAAGAAACCACGCCTAACTTCATGTTGCGCCCGTTGGCCTGGTAGTTAATTACGTCTTTCTTGGCCGACTGGTCTTCCAGCTTGATCTTATCGCGCACCAGCACTATTTCTTTGGACGGGCCATTCACACCAAACTCAGCAGGCAGAATAGACAGCCGTACCGTTGTACCTTTCGGTCCTTTTATCAACTTCACCACCTCATCCAAACGCCAGCCAACCACATCCACCATCTCCCCTTCTAACCCCTGTGCCACGCCAATAATCAGGTCGTTCACATGTATCTTATCCGACTTTTCTGCGGGCCCACCGGGTAAAATGCGGGCAACTTTCGTAAAGTCATTCTCTGATTGAAGCGAAGCCCCAATACCTTCCAGCGAAAGGCTCATTTCCTGCTTAAACAAGCTGGTGGCCTTGGGCGACAAGTAATTGGTGTGAGGGTCGTAGGCTTCGGTGATAGCATTCATGTACAAGCTAAACACGTCTTCACTATTGAATTGGCTCAGACTTTTCGCAAAACGTTCGTATCGTTTCTTAATGGTCTCCTTTATTTCTTCGGGCTTCTTGTTAGCCAGCTTCAGTGTAAGCCATTGGCTCTTGATTATCTTCCGCCACAGGTCGTTTAACTCTTGCTCATTCTTTGCCCACAGTGCCTTTTCGCGGTCGGTATCGTAATAGTCATCTGTGGTGAAATCAAATTCTTCGTTAATCAACTGGTTCAGCACGTAAGCCATGCGGTTATCTGAACGAACCTTAAACACCTTGTAAATTTCGTAGGCGGGCGTAACGTTCTCGCTGCGCGTAAGGTCATCAATATTATATCTGAATTTCTCGAAAGCGGCTATGTCGCTTGCCAGGAAGTAAGAACGCCCATTATCCAACGAAGCGATGTAGGCATCGAGTATGGCCGAAGAAAGCGAATCGTTGAGCTGAATTTTTCGGTAGTGGTTGTTGTCGAGAATGTAGGAAACCACCCGGGCTTCTTTACCATAAACGGCCTTAGGTTTTAATTCTAAGGTATCCTTAGGTGCAGCAGTAGCAACGATGGCCAGCAGGTACGCCCCCAGAAACATCCACACACGAAATCGCATCATCATTTCTTGAATTGAATTATACCATCTAAACGCAAAAATCTCGCGAAAGATTTATCCAAAATCAGGCCACCTTCTCTACATCCAATTCCTCCAGGAATTTCTGCGCCTGTTCAACCGTCTGAAATTCAAAACTTTGTTTACCAGTTAAGCCCGAGTGAATTTCAATTTTTACCAGGTCAATATTTTTGGTATTGCGGGCAAATTTGGGTTTCACATTCTTATAATCCTCACTCTGTTTGCGTGATATTCTGAATTGGGTTGCACGTACATTTTTGCAATAAGAACATTGATAGTGTTTTAGCAACTCTTTGGGAGATTCATCTTCGTAGCGTTCTACAATTTCTTCGCGCTTTACTTTCATGGTGTAGAAACCACAACTATTGCAACGCAACGCAGTGAGGTGCCCCCAGTATTTTTCAATCTTCACATCGCCCGTTTTCTCATCCATCCACACATCGTAGTCGATAGAGAAAACATTCTCTTCGGCCTGCATACCTTCATCCAGATGCACATCTTCTTCATCTTCGCTTAACAAACGCATTTTGTTACCGGTAGCAGGGTTAACACGAGGCATGTAACGCCACTTACGCAACTTCTTGTTAAGTTGGGTGGGATAATAATAGTCTAATACCAGGCTGGCAACGTAAGCCACCAGTGTGGCACCAGCCAACGAAATGAATATGCGAACAAAAAACCAAACACCAATATCACCTACCTTGCCTGCCGCATACAAGTTGATGAACATGGCCACACCCAGGCCAAAACAGTAGAAAGTGTATTTGTACCATTTGATTTCGTTGGCATTGATAAAGTCGTGCTTCTCTTTATAATCGCGGATGGCGGCCACACGCAACTGGTGGATGAGGTAAATAATGATGCCAATGGCAAACATGATGACACCCCCTATTACCATTGCATTGTGCCACGCCTCCAGGAAACTGTTCTGAACCTCCATAGTTTGGTCTAAGTTGAATGATCTTAATTGTGCTAAAGTAAATATATTTATCGATTAATTGAGGCCGCTGAGCCAACCCGCCATGAAACGAAATCTGTTTAAAATTCTTGCGCGTTTAAACAAACTACTGCTGCCAAGCTACGGCCAGCGCGACCTCTCAAAATTGTCGAAACTCGACAAGGTCATTGTGGCCTACCGCTATTGGGTAACCTGCAATAGCCTTGAATAGGTTTTGAATTGTGAATAGAATTGTGCAAAATTACACTAGAAAACAGTGTTTTTGGATCTTATCGAAATATTCTGTGCAAAAATGCACGTATAAATTTTGATTCCTCACTTTCAGTTGGCTATACTTGTGTAATAATGCACAGTATATGACTGACTACGAGCGCAAGAAGATTGAACTGGAGCTAAAAAATTTTACCTCCAGAAACTTTGTAAGGCCCAACGATTGCCGCAACCTCGACCAGATTCGCTTCTATGTGAAGGAACTCTGCGAGAAAATTCAGGAGTATGAAACCACGTTTAACTACGTGCCTCAATGGGCCTACTCGCTGCTGGCACAATACAACCTGGTGCAGAACAAAATGATTTTGGTGGAGTTTAAAAACGCATACCGTTAAGACGTGGGAAATGAAATACATCCCCTCCCCTATACCGATTCAGTACAACTATATGTATAGTGCCACGGCCAACAAGTCTGGGCGCATGCAATACCATAAGGTGCGCCCTGGCCATAGTAAGTTGCGCATCAGCCGCACCGAATTCATCAAGGCCTACAACGACTATCCCATTCTGGCCGTTAAGCCCCTTCAACAAAAAGGGCAGGAAGCCGTATTCGAGCTCGAGTTTTTCGTTTGATTATTAGCTGTTTACAATTTTAGCCAGGTTAGCAGGCGAATAGCCCACCGACTTAATGGTCTTGTTATCGCTGGTGCGATAGACCAGCCATTTGCCATCGGCATGTTGGTAATAACAATCGGTGCCGTCCTTCTCTTTGTAGAATTGAACCGTCTGCTTTGCCTCCTCTTCCGTCTGGCAGGCCTTGCTCATATTCGAGCGCTGCACTTCCTCAAACAGTGCTTTGAATTTATGGCCCAACCCAAATTCCAACACCGCCCCCGATAACACGTATTGAATATCGGCCAGGGCATCGGCCACCCCCACAATGTCTTTTTCCAATATAGCTACCTCCAGCTCTTTCAGCTCTTCGGCTATCAAGGCCACCCGCAGTTTACACCGGTTCTCATCGGGAATGGCAGGATTGGATAAAATGGGATGCTTAAAGGTGCGATGGAATTCAGCTACCAATTCTAGTGATTCGGGGCTCTTCATGTGTTGCGTTTAATCTAAAAGTTAAAAGAAAGAAAATCCAACCACATTGCGAAAGCTAGACTTACGATAAAGAGCTCGAAGGGAAAAATTCGGCTGATGCTGGGTGCAGATCGGCACAGCCAAGTGATTTCTTTTATCTTTGGCCCCGATTTAAAATGAACACAGCGCAGTATGAAACGATTTGTGGATGAGTTGAAGTGGCGAGGCATGGTGCACGACATGATGCCTGGCACGGAAGACCAACTGAATAAAGAAATGACCCGCGGCTACATTGGCTTCGACCCCACCGCAGACTCTTTGCACATCGGTAATTTGGTACAGATCATGACGTTGGTACATTTTCAGCAGTGCGGGCACCAACCCTATGCCCTGGTGGGTGGCGCAACGGGCATGGTGGGCGATCCTTCGGGCAAATCGTCAGAACGAAATTTATTGTCTGAAGATATTCTGCAACACAACCAGGCATGCGTAAAAAACCAATTGGAAAAGTTCCTCGACTTTAACGGCTCCAATGCCGCGCAGATGGTGAACAACTACGATTGGTTCAAAGACTTCGGCTTTCTGGATTTCATTCGCGAGGTGGGTAAACACATTACCGTAAACTACATGATGTCGAAAGACTCTGTGAAGAAACGCCTTACCGGTGAAGACCGCGAGGGCATGTCGTTTACGGAGTTTAGCTACCAACTGGTGCAAGGTTACGACTTTTACTACCTGTGGAAAAACCACAACATGAAGTTGCAAATGGGTGGCTCAGACCAATGGGGAAACATTGTAACCGGCACTGAACTGATTCGAAGAAAAGGAAACGGTGAAGCCTTTGCGTTAACCACTCCCCTCATTAAGAAAGCCGATGGCACCAAGTTTGGAAAGAGCGAGCAAGGCAACGTGTGGCTCGACCCGAAAAAGACATCGCCCTACCGGTTTTATCAATATTGGTTGAACGCCAGTGATGAAGATGCGACCAATTTCATCAAAATATTTACCCTGCGTGGAGAGGAAGAAATCAATGCGCTGATAGCCGAACATGCACTGGCCCCCCATTTGCGCAAGCTGCAACAGGAATTAGGAAAGGACATCACCACACGTGTCCATTCTCAGGCAGATTTTGAGGCGGCCGTAAAGGCATCTTCCATTCTTTTCGGCAACTCTGTTACCGAAGACCTGCAAGCGCTGGATGAAGACACGTTGCTGGCGGTTTTCGAAGGCGTTCCACAGGTAACGATTGGCGCCAACACCTTGCGTGAAGCAGCCAACGTAACAGATCTGCTGTCGGAAGCAACCCAGGGAACCATTTTTCCTTCGAAGGGCGAGGCGCGCAAAATGATTCAGGCTGGCGGTGTGAGTATTAACAAAATAAAACTGGAGGATCCTTTTCAGAAACCAGCTTTCAATCTTTTGCAAAACCGGTATTTGCTGGCACAGAAAGGCAAGAAGAACTATTTCTTGATTACCGTGAAGGATTAACCTTGTTATTTGGTTTTCAGTACGAAAACAACCCTGCCCTTAGAGCGTTCGGGGGTCTGACCTGTGGAGGTGCGAATAAGCGAATTCTTGCGAATTTCTTCTTTCAAAAGTTGTTCGGCACGGGGGCTGAGTCCTCGTTCCACGGTGGTAATGCCAATAATTTCACCTTCCGAGTCGCATTCGATTTCAAAAACAATACGTCCGTCTTCGTTATCGGGTAGGCTTGGTATTTGGGGGTTATCGGCCCATGCCCACCCCGACATCTGCAGGCTTAAACCATCGCCTCCACCGCCACCTCCCTGCTGACCATAAAGTGCTTTGGCGTCTAATGATCCTTCCGGATTGCCTTTATCACCGGCTTTGTTTTTATCATCTCCCTGGCTTTGTGTGCTTTCTGTTTTTGCTTTTGTCTCGGTAGCGGCTGCCGTTTTGGTTTCTTCTGTTTTCTTTGGCTCTTCCTTCTTCACCTCTTCTTTGGGCTTTTCAGTTTCCTTGGGTTTCACCACCTCTTCCTTTGGTTTTTCCTCCTTCACTGTTACCACACTTTCCTGTTCCGAAACGATGGTTTCCTGCTGAGGCGCCTGTTCTTCTGTAACTTCTTGCGAAGACTCCACCTCTTCCGTTTGTTCCTCCACCTGCTCTGATGCGGGCGGTGTCTCGGGTTGGATATCGCCACTCCCCTGGGCATCTAAACCAAAGTTGAGCTCAATGCCAAACTCAGGAAGAGGCGGGTTGGGTGCACGCCATGCCATGATGAATAAGAACAGCAACAGCAACGTTGCATGAATACCCAGCGAGGTAATCAGGCCTATGTTTCGGTTGCGTTGCTCTTGCTTCGACATAGTTTACTTGGGCTTGGTGGCAATGGAGACTTTCGCTTCCAACGAAGTAGCTATTCCCGCCACGTAAACCATTTCGCGGGTAGGTACCGATTCGTCTATGTGTAATACCACCACCCCGTTGGGGCCTGCCAGTTTGCTTTTCAACTCACCTTCCAGTGTGGCTTTGGTTACTTTTCTTTCATTCACAAAAAACTGCAAATCTTTGGTAACCGTTACCGACACTTTTTGAACCTCTATGGTACTGGCCTTGCTGGTAGGCAAATTAACCGGCAACCCCGATGGGGTGATGAATGAGGAAGTGAGCATAAAAAAGATCAGCAACAGAAAGATCAGGTCAGTCATGGAAGCCATGCTGAACGCGGCATCTACCCTGTTTCGCGATTGTAGATTCATAAGTCGCTGTTTGGATGCAACAACACCATCAATTCCATAAAAGTTACCGGGGCTCCTGCAGCAGGTCTATAAACTCGATGGAACTGTATTCCATTTTATGGATCACCTTCGATACCCGGGTAACCAAATAGTTGTAACCGAGGTATGCAATAATGCCCACTATCAAACCAGCCACGGTGGTTACCATGGCGGTATAAATGCCATCGGCCAACAATTTAGGGCTTACAGAGCCCTCTTCCTGCGCAATGGCGATGAAGGCCGACACCATACCGATTACTGTACCCAGGAAGCCCATCATAGGGGCTGCACCCGCTACCGTGGCCAGTATAGAAAGGTTTTTCTCCAGCTTGAATATTTCAATTTTGCCCACGTTCTCAATGGCTGCCTCAATGTTTTTCAATGGGCTGCCAATGCGCGACACGCCCTTCTCAATCATGCGTGCAATGGGGCTGTCGAACTGGGCGCAGAGTATCTTGGCTCCGTTGATATCGCCCTTCAACACACAGTCCTTTATTCTGGTCATAAACTCCTCAGGGCTTTGATTGGCCCGGTTGATAGTAAGTACGCGCTCTACAAAGATGTAGATGGCCACAAACGAACAAAGGACGATGGGTATCATCAATGGACCACCCGCCAAGGCGAGATCCCAGAAGGAAATAGCTTCTGCAGGAGTGGTCTCCGGAGTAATGATCTGAGCTAACATCATGTCTTCAAAAATTTAGTCGCAAAAAATCAAAAAACGAACCAAAATACGAAGGCAGTGCAGCTCAATATCGAATTACCCACACTTCGTTGCCATAATCGGCCTTCACGCCATCGGCATTGGCCTGCGCCAGCGCAAAAGTCTCATGGTCGGCAATGGCGATACGGTGAAACTTATACTTGCCAAATGGAGGTATGATCTTGGTGCTTACCCCCTGCGCACTCAGTTTCTTGGCGTAGTCCATCACCAGGTCGCCATCTACCGCGCTGGAAATAACCACATAGTAACGATTGGTGCGCTCAGAAAGTGTTTCAATGGTACCTTCTTTCGGTGCGGCATTGGCCGCAGCTTCTGCCTCTCTGCGCTTGCGCTCCTCTTCTTCTCGGGCTAGCCTGGCCTCCTCTTCGCGCTTCTTGCGATCGGCCTCTTCTTTTTGCTTGGCCAGCAACTCCTGGCGTTCTTTTTCTTTTTGAGGCTTATACACAAACTGGTATATCAGAAAGCCAGCCACCACCACCACCAAACCAATCACCACGGTTATGATAGTGGTAGCGTTTGATTTAGGTGGCTCTGAGTAGCTGTACGAAGGTTTGTAGGCTGGGCGTTCCTCTTGTGCCGAAGGTGTACTCTCTGTGCCCTGATAGCTCGATTCCTGCGCAACAGGCTCCGGCTCCTGTGGAGCTTCTGAAGCTGCCTGCTCTTCCTGGGGAGCATCCAGCGGTTTGTATTCAATATCCGGAAGACCGAAGTTATCGGCATCGTTTACATTCTCCATGTTGTCCTGAGAGGGGTCCTCGGAAGGTTTTTTGCGTTTTGCCATGGTTTGGTGTTATGAGGGTGTTATCACAAAATTAATCCAATTTATAAAAAAACTGCCATTTCGCTTAGAAACTCCAGCTTATCCCACCCGTTACCTGCAACCCCCGAACCGGATACTGGAAGTAAAGCGGGTAGTTGCTATTCAGTAAGTTGCTGCCTTCTACAAAGCAGGAGAAATCTTTCGACACAAAATACCTTGCCTTCACATTCAGATCGATGGCCATGTCGAGCGTTTCAGTTCTTGTCAATGATTCGTTCCATGCCTTCATGCCTCCCAGCGCTACCACGTTGGCATGTAATTGAATTTTACTGAACAGATTAAACCAGGAATAGGCCGCTACCCTGTAAACTGGGCGGTGCCACGCTTCCGCTTGTGTATCCATAGAGTAACCATAATATTCGCCACGCATCTTCAGCGAAGCCCGGTTGGTTCGTTCAACGCCCCACTCCGCAAAAGCCGTGGTTCGGGTAGTATTGTCGTATACCACGTCAAACTTCTCGGTGTGTTCGGCATGGTTGATATAAAAATAAAGGTGTTGGTAGGAAGCAACAGCTCCACCCAACTGGAATGAAAGACTGGTACCCACTCGCCCCACCAGCCCGGCAGAGAAATCTAACTGCTTGTTGCTATGGAATATATCCAGGTTCGCATTCACCCAATTGTTTTCGCGTGCCAGGCGGTGCAACGATACCTCTTCCATGTCGCCCTTCAGGTGGGCAAATGCCTGCACCGTTTTACCCAGTTGGTAAGATGCGCTTACATTGGGGTATAAATGAAGATCGCTGCCCTCACCAATGGTATCATTCTCGTAGGCAAATAAAAGTCCTGCCGTTAGCGTAAGCTTTTCTACAGGGTTAAACCTAAACGCAGGTGCCAGGCGGAGCAAGCTGCGGGGTTTGGCTTCTGCTAACGAATCCTTTCTGGCCAGCAACCTGTAAGAACCCTCCATCAGCAGAAATTTATTCTCACTGATCAGGTAGTCGCTGTTAAAGTCGATGCCCGCTACGCTTTCGGCCGCTCGGTAATAGTCATCTAAATAGCTAAAGTTGCCACCCAGGCGGAAATTAAAGTCACCTGGCTTTACATTTTCTATCTGCCCGCCCACCGAAACCATGTGGTACATCTGGCGCAGTGTATCTCTCTTCACCTCTTGCGATGCAGGCTGATATCCGTAAAAGTGTGTGGCTATATTTTCGTAACCTGCCTGCAAGCCTGCCGCCATCACTTTATTAAATCCTTTGGTGAAGAGATTTACCTGCGTGTTGCCATTGGCGGAGTTGGCGCCACCCACAGGGCCTTTACCAAAACTGCGGTGTAAAAAGTCAGCGCCATAATACCGGCTTTCGTTTCGTTTGGAAGTGAGAGATGCCGCCAGAAATGGCGATGCGAAATTTCCGAAGCCGGCACTTAAGTAACCACCATTTATTTTCTGCAGCTCTTCGGCTTTAAGCCTGAGCGGACGGATGGTGGGCTGAAAATCGGGTGTGTTGAATCTGAAATTCTTGAAATCGTAAGTCATTTCAGGAATAATAGGCTCAGCCGGACGGGGAGGTATTTTTTCAAAATTGCGACTTGCCTTCGGCAACGTAATCTGGCGCTCCTTCACAATTTCTATTTCCACGCTTTCTATTTCGCCACCTTCTTCCCATTTCTCCTGGGCCTGCAAGGATGAAAAGCTGCCTGTCATCGCCAACAGCAGCATGATAAAAAGTGAATATGGTGTATTTCCTCTCATTGATTATCAGTACTATCTGTTTCAACCTGTTGTTGCTGAATTTCGCTATCTAACTTCTTCAGCTTTTCAGCGGCCAGGTCGCGAATGTGAATCAAAGGAAAGTTATTATCGATAATAGATTTTAAAGTTGCACGCGCCTGAAAGTTGTCGCCCATGGCCAGGTAATTATCTGCCAACAATAAAAATGCTCTACCCACCCACTCCTGGTACGCGGCAAAGTCGCTGATGAGGCTAAACAGGTTCTCGTTGGATGCTTTGTGATCTTTGGAGAGATAGAAAATCTCAGCCAATAAATATTTGGCTTCTGCGCCAAACTCATCGCGTGCCGTATTGAGTGTATTCAGAAATTCGTCTTTAGCAGTTTCGTAATCGCCACGTGCCATAGCAGTTTTACCAAGGTACAGCGATGCTTTATTTACGGCACCCGCATTGATGTTGCCTTTCGCCAGAATGATGCGCGCATACACATCGGCAGAATCGTATTGGGCCAGCAAGTAGTGCGACTCCATCAATCCGCTCCATGCCGTGTATTGCTCTTTTTTATTATTCGATAAGTGAACCAACCGACCAAAGTAATTTACGGCCACCTCAAAACGCCCTTTGCGAAACTCTAACTCTGCCACACGTGCCACCACCCGCGATAGCATACTGAAAGCTGATTCATTGACCACCGTTAGATATACCTCCAGCGCTTTGTCGTAATCCTTCAAACGATAGTAAGATTCTGCCTGGTAATATTTGGCTTCCGCCAGGCGCGGACTTTCCGGGTAGGCATTCTGGTAGTCTGTAAACCTTTGAATCGCCCTTCCATACTCCTGGTTAAAGAATAGATTACTGGCTGTTTCAAATTCAATGGATTCAATTCCTTTCACATCCGGATTGGCATTTTTAAAGCGGGCGAGGTAATCTTCAAATTCAGAAGACCGGCCAGCCAACCCCAGGGCTTCCTGCAACGGTAGCAAGGCGTCTTTCACAACCGGGTGTGTCGGGTATTTGTCGACAACCGTCATGTAATCGTTGGCAGTTTTATTATAGTCTTTCAGATTATAATAAGAAGCTGCCCTGCGCATGTAGGCATAGGGCACAAAACGCGATGATGCATTCGTCTCAATCACCCGGCCATAGCCGGTAACGGCTTGCGCGTATTTGCCTTGTTCAAAATCGAGTTGTGCCAACTGAAAGAAGGCTTCTTCGCGGTAGCCGGATTGGGGAAAATTTTTCACCACCTGGGTCAAAGCGTCCTGCGCTTCAGCATATTTTCGCTGTATCCCCAAAATTATGCCCGCCTGTAAGTGAGCATAATCTTTATCGGGAGAGGTGGTTTGCAGCACCTGGCGGTAAGTGGCCAAGGCTTCGTTGTATTGTTTGCTTACATATTGACAATCGGCCATTCTAAGCAAACCATCGGGGTAATTGGCGTCTGTCTTTGCTGTTTTGTTTACGAACTCTTTGAAGTTGAAAAGTGCCCGATCGTATTGCTGGGTATTGTAGAAGGCGTACCCCAATCCATACCTGGCTTTTGCCAGCAAAGAAGCGGATGCCATGGCGTTGGGCGACAAAAGTGTGGAATAGTGGTCGATGGCCAACTCGTACCTGCGGCCTATAGAATACGCCTCCCCACACCAAAAGTGCGCTTCGGCAGCAAGTGCCCCGTCAAGTGGGTACTGCACCGACTTTTCCCACATGGCAATGGCTTCGGGGTAGCGATCCATATTAAATAACTCCGTACCCTTCAGATACGTGGCCTTTTGATAGGCACGATCGAGTGAAGGGCCTCTCCTATTCAAGGACTCAATATATTCAATGGCCTTGTTGTAGTTATTGGCATTGATGTAAGCGTGTGAAAGAATTTCTTTTACTTCTACCAGGCGGTCGCTGGCGGTGTAGGTGGTGATGAAGGTTTCCAACTCATCAATCGCCTGATCGGAACGGCCCAGGTCGTAAGCAATCTTAGCATATTGAAAAGAGGCTTCTTCGGCCAACACTTTGTCGCCTTTAAATTTCCGGGCCATTTCAAAGCCCGATAAGGCCAGCGGTTTCTGATTTGTTTTTAGGTACAACGAGCCCAGAAAGTAAGAGGAATAACTGGCCACACTGTCGGAACCCAAAGCAGCCCGCTTCAGATAGTCAATGGCTGGTTCATTTTGTTCGGCCTTTAGCGCAGCGTAGCCAGCACGATAAAGTACACCCCTATCCACCGACTTGTTCTCATCGATGTACACCTGGTAGCCTGGCAACGCAGCCGTGTAGTCAGCTTTGCGGAAATACACTTCGGATGCCAGCAGGGCTATCTCGCCCAATTGATTTACCCCTTCGCGGTTTTTTACTGACTGATAGTATGAGATTACTTCATCATTCTTTCCTTGCTTGAACAATGTCTGCGCAATGTACACCGGCACCACAGTGGCATACGCAGCACTTAATTCTGCGCGTTTTAAGTCAATCAATGCGTTGGCATAATCTTGCTGGGTGTATTCAATATAACCTGCGTAGTAACTGCCAGCGGGGCCGTAGTTGCCACCCTGTGCCTTCACAAAATTAAACTGATCCAGCGCCTCGCTCAGTTTCTTCTGGCTGAACAAACTGTAAGCCCAACGGAAGTGACCCGTGTTTTGTTGTTCGGGCGTGAGCAGCCGGAACTGCGTTTTAGAAAAATAGGCAATTGCCTTGTTGTAGTTCTTTTGCTGATAAAACAGCGAAGCCAGTTCGAAGTAGGCCGTGGCAGCGCGTGGATGGTCGGGGTAATTGCGAATGAAGGTTTCCATCTGCCGCTCGCCATCGGCATGATAGAGATTCACAGAGCAAAAAGCCGACTGATACTCTGCCTCTGGTTTTCTTACATCGTTAGGGTGTTGAGTGCTGAACCGCGTAAATGCGTTGCGCGCGGCACCGTATTGTTGGTGGGCCAATAAATCTATTCCATGGCGAAACAACTCATCTGCTGTTTGAACGTTCAGTGCCTGCTGCGCTGCTACCTCTCCCGCTAACAACCAGGCAGCACATAAGATAAAAATCCTCATCTGGGTCTTTTTCAAAAAACCTGATATGGTGAAAAAAATTGCAGTACTCAGTCTAAAAAATTTAACCATGCCAAAAAATTGAACTGCATGGACTCAAAGCTAATCAAATATTACCGATTATCCACCGCGTGCTCTGCGAATGGTTGCGTCTGCGCTATGAATTACAACATCAATTGAAAAACCAGTTCTTTCAATACTTGCCCTTCATCACCACTGCCTGCATCTACCCCTTTCAATTTCAGATCGGCCGTTTTTAACAAGTGAATGTTATCCACCAGTTTCATGGTTCCGTAATGGCGTAAAGCAACACTGTAGTCTTTAGCCGCAAAAGGACTGATTTTTAACGCACTAACTAAACCTCGTTCACTTTTATCTGTAAGATTGGAAGCCGCCAATAGCTTGCTGAAAAAAGAGTATAAAAAAGCTACCACCGGTATTACAGGGTTCTTTTTGGTATTACTTTCGAAATAGTTCACAATCTTAGCGGCCTGCAAACCATCCTTCGTTACCAATGCTTTTTGCAGTTCGAAAATGTTGTATTCGCGGCTGATGCCTACCTGGCTCATCACCTTTTCTGCGGTAATGGTTTCTCCCTTCTCCACAGCAATCAGCACCTTGTCTATTTCGTTGGCGAGCCTGTTCAGATCGTTGCCCACGTATTCGCATAGCACACGCGTTGCTTCATCATCCAACTTAGCCACCCTGCCTTTTACATATTCTTGCACAAAGGTAGGAAGCTGATTTTCGTATGGCTTCTTAAAGGTGGCCGATACCGCCAGTTGCTCAATTTTTTTTCCGAGCTCACGCCTCTTATCCAGCGTTTTGTGTTTGTGGCACAACACCAACACAGTGGAAGGTACCGGTCGGGCCAGGTAATCGAGCAACAACTTGGCACCGGCATCTTTTTGGAGATCAGGTATGTCTTGCGCTTCGCGTACAATCACCACCTGCCGTTCGGCCATCATGGGGAACCGCCTGGCGTGCGTTAATATCTGGTTCATCAACACATCCTTGCCATACACAATCACCTGATTGAATCCTTTTTCAGATTCACTTAAGGCATGCTCCTCAATGTAGTTGGAAATCAAATCAATGTAGTACGTCTCCTCGCCTTGCAGCATATATACCGGAGCGTACTTTCCGGCTTTTAGATTGGTAAGGATTTCTTTGGCAGCAGCATCCATGATTTTAGTACACGCTTTTTTTGTCTTTTAGCTGGAAGGCGCTGATTGTTCCCACAATAAAGCCCGCCAGATGCGACTCCCACGATATGCGTGGATCGCTGGGCAAAACTCCATAAAAAATTCCACCATATAAAAGAATCACCACAATAGAAATGAACAAGGAGAGGAAGTCTTTTCGCAGCAAACCGAAGAAAATCAAAAAAGCAGATAGGCCATAAATAAGGCCACTGGCACCAATGTGAAAACTGAGGCGCGTACTAAACAACCAAACGATAATGTTGGTAATGAAATAACAGCGTAAAAAAACCCGTTGCGCAATTTGTTGGTAAAAGAAAAAAAGCGTTGATCCTAAAAACAGAAGCGGAAAGGTATTGGAGATGAGGTGCTGCAGGCTGCCGTGTACCAGCGGTGCAGCGAATATGCCCACCAACCCCCACCCTGTTCGGGGTAGAATACCTAAAAATGCAAAGTCTATGCTATACAGCAGTTGGATGGTGAACACCAGCCACATGAGAAATACCAACCGAAATGGAACGATGGAACTGCTGAAGAAAGATAACCGTGCGCGGGCCAAAACTTTATTGAGCTGGGTCTTGAATCATGGGCAGCTTAACATACCGGGCCTCTTCCTCGCCAATGGAGTTCATACCCAACAAACCGCCTGATGAAGAAGCGATTTTCAAAGCCAGGTCTTTCAGGCTTCCGTAGAACTCCGTGGCAAACTTCTTATTCAGCTTAGGAAAGATTTCATTCAGCATAGATAACTCTTCAATTATCAATGGGTTGCGTTGTGTTGCTTCAATAGGAAAACTCTGTAGAACAATCTTCAGTTTGTCCTCGAAATCTTCGCCCACCAGTTGGTAAAATTCCATCAGGCTGGCCTTCGACTTGTTGGCTTTTTTACGCGCGACTTGTATGGCCTCCTGTATTTCTTTACGATCGATGTTATTATCGGCACCTGCTATGAGTATGCAGGTAAGCAAAGGCGCCCGCAACATCCGCTCCATTTCGGCATCTGTTAATTTATCGAAGGCAGGTATCATAGGCAGTTACAGTTTCAGAGCCTATAAAAGTCTTGATAAAATGGTAATTTTGAAACAGTTGCGGATGTTAATTTGTAGCCCTAATTTACTGCATGTACGAAAAAGACCCCGTTCGAATTTTTGTTGTAGAAGACGACCCCGCCTACACGAAATTCCTGCGCTTTGTGCTGGACTTAAATCCCGACTTTGAAGTGGATTTTTTCTCCAGCGGCAAAGAGTGCCTGGCCCAACTCCATAAAAAGCCATCCGTTGTTACGCTCGACTACTCCCTGCCCGATATGGAGGGCGAGAAAGTGTTGAAAGCCATCCTCGAATTCGATCCTTCTATCAGTGTAATTATTATTTCTGCCCAGGAAAAAATTGGCACAGCTGTAGGCTTGCTCAAGGCAGGCGCCTTCGATTACATCAGCAAAGATGAAGAAGCGAAAGATCGGATATTGAACTCCATCAACAACGCACGTAACAAGTCTTCGCTCATCAAAGAAATCGACTGGCTGAAGCAGGAAATATCTACCAAATACGAGTTCGAAAAGAGCATTGTAGGAACCAGCCCAGCCATCAAAAAAACATTCTCCTTGCTTGAGAAGGCCGTGAAAACAAACATCACTGTTTCAATAACCGGTGAAACAGGCACTGGGAAAGAACTGGTGGCCAAAGCCATTCACTATAACTCTAAACAGAAGAATAAACCATTTGTGGCCGTAAACGTAGCTGCTATTCCCCGCGAGTTGATAGAGAGCGAGTTGTTTGGCCATGAGAAGGGTGCATTTACAGGTGCCGTGAACAGGCGCATCGGTAAGTTTGAAGAAGCCGAAGGGGGCACTTTGTTTTTAGACGAAATAGGAGAAATGGAACTGAACCTGCAGGCCAAGTTGCTGCGGGTATTGCAAGAGAAAGAAGTTACCCGCATTGGCGGCAACGAAGCCATTAAGTTGGATGTACGCATTATTGTTGCCACGCACAGAAACCTGATGGAAGAAGTAAAGAACGGCCGCTTCCGCGAAGACTTGTACTACAGGCTGCTGGGGTTACCCATTCACCTCCCCCCTCTTCGCGAACGCGGACAAGACACGCTTCTGATTGCGAAATTCTTCCTCGACCAATTTACACGCGACAACAAATTGCCTAAAATCAAAATAAGCCAGGAGGCGCAAGAGAAGTTGCTGAAATATCCTTTTCCGGGTAATGTACGCGAGTTGAAATCGGTAGTAGAACTGGCAGCGGTGATGTGCGATAACAATGAAATCCAGGCCAATGATATATCGTTCAACAGCCTGAATGGCGACCAGGCTTTTTTGATGCAGGAAATGACACTGGAGGAATTTACGTACCGGCTTATACGCACCTACCTTAATCGTTACGACAACAACGTGATTGAAGTGGCCAAGAGGTTAGGTATAGGCAAATCTTCCATCTACCGATATTTAAAAGACATGGAGGCAGCCGGCATCTGATGGTGAGGGCATGAAGAAGCTTATCGACTACGTAAAAAAAGGGCGATTCTACCAATCGGTTGTAGAAGACGGTTCAGACATCATTTTTGTGGTGGACTATAGCGGCAAAATTCTTTACCACAATAATTCCGTTGAAGAAGTATTAGGTTACAAACCCAACAAATTGGTGGGGCAGCTTTTTTTTGATTTCATACTTCCCGATTCGCTTACCCAGTTCAAAAAAAACTATTCGCAGAGCCTGAGGAAGCCATACAACGAAGGTGTTGAGTTTCAATTTCTGTGTTCCGATCAGACTTACAAATACCTGGAATTTAACTCCATTAACCTAAAGCAGAAAGAGGGACTGGAGGGCTTGATTCTGGACTGCCGCGACATTACTGAAAGAAAACGCGATGCCGAAGAACTGCTCCGTGCGCAGAAGGCAAAAGAACAATTTCTGGCCAACATCAGCCACGAAATAAGAACCCCTATCAATGGCATAGCCGGTATGGCCGCTTTGCTGAGCAAGGATGCCTCACCGGAAGAAAAATTGATCTACCTCAACGCTATTCGCAGTGCAGCCGATAATCTGAAGGTGATCATCAACGATATTTTAGATCTGGCCTCCATCGAATCGGGAAAGTTAAAATTTGAAAAAATTGGTTTTGTTCTGGAAGACCTGCTCGTGTCGCTCATCGATACCTTTACGGTACAGGCAAAAGAGAAAGGACTTGATCTGCAGTTAGAACTCGATCCAACCGCTAACGCAATATTACTTGGCGATCCCGTTCGCCTGAACCAGATTTTGATTAACCTGATAAGCAACGCCATTAAATTTACGCATGTAGGTTCGATACGTGTGAAATGTGCAGCCGAAAAAACCGGCAAGAAGAGGGCAATGGTTCGCTTCGATGTGATAGACACTGGCATTGGAATTCCGCAAGACAAACTCTCCACTATTTTCGAGAGCTTTAGCCAGGCAGATGCCAGCATAACCAGGAAGTACGGTGGAACCGGCCTTGGGCTTACCATCGTTAAACAGTTAGTTGAGCTGCAGAATGGAAAAATTACCGTTGAAAGTCAGGAAGACAAAGGTTCGGTCTTTACCGTATCTATCCCCTACATGTTAGGAACTCCCGATGATGTTACTCTTGATGCACTCACTGCTCAACAGACAGATTCCTATCGCAATACCTTCCAGAACCTGAAAGTCTTGCTGGTGGAAGACAACGATATTAATCGCTTGTACGCCAACAGCATTCTAAAAAACTGGAACTGCACTATAGACATGGCGGAGAACGGTTATGTGGCCCTTAAAAAAATTAAGAATCAGCACTTTGACATTATCCTGATGGACGTGCAGATGCCTGTGATGGACGGGTTCGAAGCAACCAAGGCCATCCGCCAGGGCGAACCACCGAAAAGTCTAACTCCTATCATTGCGTTAACAGCCAACGCTACACGGGCCGACATTGAAAGATGCCTGATGGCTGGCATGAACGATTGCGTACCCAAACCATTTACCCCCGAAGATCTTTTTAGAATCCTTATTAAATACTATAACCCCGGTCACGGTCAGGCCCCCGAAGTGGTGGAGATGGTGGACTTAAGTTATCTGAAACGAGTGTCGAATAACAATGATGCCTTTGTTCAGGAAATGATTGACACCTTCATTGATTCTATCCCGAAATCTATTGACGACATCAACGCAGCAACAAAAACCAGGGATTGGCCCCAATTGGCGCGAGCCCTGCATAAAATAAAACCATCGTTAAGCATGGTAGGATTGAACAATACCAAGGCCATGGTGGTAGAACTTGAGCACCATGCCAAGAATAAAACCTCGGTGAAGTCTTTGCCCTTGCAGGTTAACAACCTTTGCAAGCGGCTTCAGTTGGCTGTGAGCCAACTGAAGCAACTTTAATTCCTATTCAGCACTACCAGCTTTTTGTATTCGGCCTTACCGGCTGGTGTTGTAAATATTACCAGGTATACACCGTTAGGCAAACTACCAATCTCCACCTCTCTCACACCATCAGCAAGATTCGAGAAATCACCTTCGCGAACCACCACGCCACGCTGATCGGCCATCTTCCACATAGTCCCCACGGGCAACTCACCTGGCAACTGCATATACACGGACTGGGATGCAGGGTTAGGGTAAAGTTTGATGTCGTTCAAACTTGCTTCCACTGGCTGGTCGTCTTGCACGCCTACAATAACAGCGCCACGTTTATTGGGTGCGTCAATGGTCACCGCTTGGTATATTTCCCTGGTATTCTTGTTCTGCACAAAAGCCACCATTTTTAGCAAGGCTGGGTTCAAAACAGGTACATTGATTTCAACGGCACCCCTATCAATCGTGGCTGGTTGCCCTGCCGTCCAAGCATTGGTGAGCGTTAAACCATCGGGCCCGTACAATAACTTTCTCATCACATTCAGGTTACCCCCTACATTGGTTTCTACCAACGCTATATTGATAAGTAGCGGATCGGTATGATCGTTTACGGAACGAAGTGTCAGCACCGGGTTGATTGTGTTGTCTACATTGGTAGCAACCGTGTCAAGCGTTACGATAAATTGGGGATCCTCCAGTGACCTGCGATCAATTTCAATCAAATTCAAATTCTGAAGGGTTCCCGAAGGTGTTTTGTTGCCATCCATAAGAGTGGCCGGTGCACGCTGAACACCCATAAACAGACCTCGTGCGGCCGGATCGATGGGGTTGTCGAGATTGAGCGGGCCTGCCTGCGGAATACCCATATGGTATTGAACATCCACAAAATCCTGAATGGATGAGGGTCTGTTATATAAGCTAAGCTGGTTCAGGCCGTTGATATAAGTATCTTCGAAAAGGACTCCCCCACCCGTTGGCGTGTAGGTAAAATGCTCTATCAATACGTTGCGTGTTTTATCACCGATGAAAACGTTGTCAATACCAAAACCTTCGAATTGCCGCTCCACAGATCCATCCAACTCGCGCTCATTGTCTTCATCGCTGCCAAATGCAACTCTGAAACGAACCTGGTCGCGCTGACCCGCAGGGATCATATCCAGATTGAACATGGCAGTACGCCATACATAATTCTGCGTTCCTGTTTCGATCGTTTTTCCTGACCATCCAAAATTGCCAAGGCTTTGGTTACCTGGCCGCCCTAATATATTGAGCGAGTTATACCAGTTAATGCCCTCGTTTCTGTTGGCACTGGATTCAGGTGGCCCTACTATTCTCCAATTCGCGCCACCGTCAACCGAATATTGCAGCACAGCACCATCGCGGTTTAGTTCGGTGTCTGAAATGTAGTCGAGCTTGATCATCGGGCGCGTTAGTTCAGACAGATCGAAACACGGTCCATTCAAGGCTGACGTTTCATTCTTGAAATAGGTATCTGGATTTACGTATCGCTCGTTCTGCCCTGCGGGTGTGCCTATGGGGTAAGGATTAGTAACCACTCTGCGACCCGTCCACCAGGCACGTGTTCCGGAAGATGCAGCATCTATGTAATTTCCAGCGGGCGAATTCCATATCCAACTGTAACGCACAGAGTCTTCTTCAGGCGCATTGATATTTCGCTCTTTGAAGAGTGATTCGGGCACCCAGGCGCCATTGGTAGCTTCAAAGTCTTCATAATACGTCTGACCTAATTGTAATTCCACTTCCTTAAACGGAAGGATACGCACCGTTCGCTGTTTCGTATTGACACACCCATCAGAAGTTTCAATAGTAAGCCGCACGTTGAACGCACCGAAAGCTCCATAGTTATGCTGAGGCATTTCGTATACACCACTTGTGGAAGGCGAACCAGTAATAACTGAACCAGGAGGGCCTATTGCAGAAGTTCCATCATCAAAGTCCCATGAATAATTTACTACGGTAAAGAAGTCTTCGGGGGTTTCGTCTACAAAGTTGGTGAAATCATTGGTACATATATTAGTCCATGTGAAGTCCACCTGCGGAACCGCACCCACTCTGATAGACCTGCTACTGTTGGACGAACAACCCTGATCCGTTGTTACGGTTAACACGATGTTATGGGGACGAGCCTCCCCGAAGAAGTGACTCGGGTTTTGAATGTTACTAAAAGATTGGTCATCGAAATCCCAATTCCAGCCTGTTATGGACGTAGTAAAAGGTGTGGGCTCAATGGTAGAGCCGTCATTAAATTGCACCGCATCTTCAATGCAAGAGTTATCAGCAATGATGGTGGATATAGGACTGGCAAATATCCGGACAGGATATTCCTTAAACGTGATGGCATTGAATGCATTCTTGAAAGTATAACGCACCAGGTATGTATCAGAAACTAATCCATCCGTATCGATGAAATAATCACCACCCTGGAACACCACATTGATAGGGTTACCAAAGAGGAAGCCAGCAGTGGCAGTGAAACGCGTCTCCGGAGGCAAACCTGCAGAAACCACAGGGTTACCCACTAACTTCACGAGGCCCTGATTCGCGCAAAGCTCCCATTCTTGGGTGGCATTTAACGCAGCATTTTCAACGATGAAGTCAACGGAAGTAACCGGGTTAATTAAAATTACCTGCTCTTCAAAATCGGTACAGCCAATGGCATCCGTGTAAGTATAACGAATGGTATTGAGACCTAATTCAACGATGGCAGGATCGAATGTAACCTTGTCAAATCCATCGCCACCTATCGTGGTAGCTCCAATCACAGATTCGACCGGTGAAATCGTGAAAACGCCTCCGGCTTCAGTACCACTGAGTACAATCGGAATCTGGTTTTCGGCCATTTGCGGTGGCGAGCCTGCAGGCAATCCAAAGAACGACACGTTGACAACGGGTTGAACCGTAACCGTTGTGCTCTGTGTAGAAGTGCTCAGCGGGCAAACAGGACTTGTACCCGGTGTTGTTACGCTGAATGTATACGTAATAACAGAAGGGATATCAGGAACCGGATTGGTATTAATGAGCGACCCCTCAACCAATGTTCCCGATCCGGAAAATGTCCCCCCGGCAGCATAAGCACCTCCTGAAACATCGGTGTACGTTACACTTTGAAGCGCGATAACCGCCCCTGAGGTTGGGCTGCTTACGCTAATGTTTGGTGAATCTCCGCTGCAGATGGCGGGCGTAAGATTGGTTATGGTAAATATTGGGTTGGGATTAACTATAACCGAGACAGTTTGAGGAGCACTTGGCGAACAAGACGAAGTCAGTGCTTCCAACTCGTACTGAACCGTAACAGGCGCATTTGTATTGTTGGTGAGTATTTCTGTTATTTTTTGTCCGTTGGTAAATAATAACCCTGCTGAAAGATTGCCTATAACAGATCCATACGTTACAGATTTTAGACGTACTTGGCCTCCCGTCACCGGTGTGCTCAATGTAATATCCACCTGGCTTCCCGAGCAAATTTGTGGAGTGGTGTTAGAAGTTGTAAATGCCGGTGCAGGCAATACCGTAACGGTTGTACTTTGTGTGGAGACAATCAAAGGGCATGAGGGTGTGGTAGGGGTTGTTACGCTGAACGTGTAAGTAACCACAATCGGATTGTTGGTAGGATTCACTAAGTTTCCTTCCGCCAGTGCTCCACCCGTGCCAAAAGTTCCACCACCGGCATAGGCTCCATTTGTAAGCGCTCCATAAGTTACACTCTGCAATGCAATCACTGCTCCTGTAGTAGGGCTACTTACGCTGATAGAGGGTGATGCTCCACTGCATATGGTAGCCGTGGTATTGTTGATGACGAAGGTAGGGTTGGGACTAACGGTAACTGTTCTGATTACCGAAGCACTGGGAGTGCAAGATCCAACAATTGCCTCAAACTCGTATTGAACTGTAACAGACGCATTGGTTGAATTGATGAGTGTTTCAGTTATTTTCTGACCGTTGGTGTAAAGCGCTCCTGCTGACAATGTGCCTGTAACGGCTCCGTAGTTAACTGACTTCAAGCGTATTTGTGCACCACTTACTGCGGTAGAAAGTGTAATGTCTGTTTTCGAGCCCGAACAAATTTGGGAAGTGATATTTGTGACCGATAGCTGTGGCGAGGGATTAACCGTCACCGTGGCAACCGTCATCTGGGCCGCACACCCGTTCCCATTCGCTGTAAAAGTATAGGTCACTACCAGCGGTGCGTTGGTGGTATTGTCCAGTGTCTCGATGAGCGTGCCCATCGAGCCTATCACTGTCGGTAATGTATAGTCAGCACTGCCAGTTACTCCTACCGGGTAATTTGCCTGTACGCTGATCGTGCCGTTCTCCGTGGGGGTCTGGTAGTCTATGTCCACTCCTACTCCCTCACACACCACCGGATCATTGTTGGTTATCGTTTGACGAACTGGTGGATTGACTGTTACAACATAGTCTGCCGTCACACCACTTACACAAAACTCCGGGCCCGGGCCGGTGGCCGTGACCGTATAGGTAACCGTCTCAATGGCAT
>CAZRQK010000023.1:0-39781 GCA_964602295.1 uncultured Ohtaekwangia sp. | reverse complement strand
CCGCTGCAGATAGTCGTCACATCCGGAAGGTTCGTCAACGTGGGCGTAGGGTTAACAATCACGCTCACCACCGTTACCGCATCAGCACAACTGTTCGCGCTCGTGGTGAACGTGTAGGTTACCGTCTGAGGAATACTGGTCGGGTTGTCTAACGTCTCTGCTATCGTGCCCGGAAAAACTAATGGCGTGGAAGCACTGTAGTCCACACTGCCCGTCACTCCTCCAGGGTACACCGCCTGCACGCTCATCAATGCGTTCTCCGTGGGACTGTCATAATCAATATCTACGGCTATGCCTTCGCACACCACCGCATCGTTGTTGCTGATCACCTGTGTCACCACCGGATCTACCGTAACTACATAATCTTCGCTGGTCGCACTCACGCAGAACTCCGGGCCCGGGCCGGTGGCCGTGACCGTATAGGTAACCGTCTCAATGGCATCTCCCGTGTTTACCAAGGTGTTGGTGATAGGGCCTACTCCGGTTGCCGTGTTGCCCGTGATGTTCGCGCTGATGGCGCTGCTCCAGGTGAACACCACGCCCGCCACATCGCTGGTCGGAACAAAGCTCAGCTGGTCTCCGCTGCAGATAGTCGTCACATCCGGAAGGTTCGTCAACGTGGGCGTAGGGTTAATTGATACCGTAACTGTAAAAGTACTTCCCACACATCCACCACTGGTCGGTGTTACAGTGTATACCACATTCAGGGTACCACCCGACACGTTCTCAATCTCATCATCAATTATTCCAGTACCTCCACCATCAAAAGCCAATGTCAACCCGGGATCCAGACTACGTACCCATGTGAAAGTGCTAAGCAGTCCATTACCTGCATCTACATTATCCTGAGGATCAAAATTCAAAGCAACATTCGAGCAGACCGCACCTTCTACACTGCTGATACCAACAGGCTTGGGATTTACCGTGATTCCAATAACAGGGCTTAAAATTCTTTGGCAGCCTGTAGTCGAGTTGATAGCTCTAACACGCAATGTCGAAACCGTTCCAGAAAGCGCACTTGTTGTAATATCCAGATTGGCTCCATTTCCCGGAAAGGTGCCGCTTACAACATTATTGGCTTGATCTATGATGACATAATTAACACCCGCCTGCGATGTGCCAACTCTTAGGGTGACAGTACCATCTGCACATATGATAACAGGTGTCTGTGCGGTTACCGTTCTATCCAAAGGCAACGCATCAATTTGCACATTGATACCTAAGGAAAGAGGCCCCACACATCCCTCAGCATCCACCCACCTCACCTGGTAGGAACCATTTGAAGCCGGTGCATCCGCCACAGTATAGTCCTGCAGGAAAAATCCAAGACTAACGCCATCCTTATACCATTCATACGAACCACCTGCCGGAGTTGCACTACTTGATAATAAAATCGAACCCAGTCCCTGGCACTTTACCACCGGGCCAGACGGAGTAATGGTTGCTGTTCCCAACGAAGGCTGAACGGTTACTATAGCTGTCTCAAGCGTGCTCGTGCATCCATCCAGCATTGATTGAAACTCGTACTCGATTGTCTGAACGGATCCTGTGTTATTCACGAGAACATCTTGAATCACGCTGTTATTCGTGAATGTATAACCAATGGGAGAATAACCAGTGATCGCGCCCGAAAGTGTTATATCGGTAATCTCAATGACTGATGTTCCCGGTATTGTAGCCAGATCTATATCCGTTTGCGCACCTGAACAGATGGTAGCATCATTATTGGTAACCGTCAGCGTTGGAATTGCATTGATAGTAAGAACACGTGTATCCTGCACACTAGTGCAGTTACCATTGCCATTTACAGTAAGAACAAAAGTAACACTGCCAGTTTCACCAACGCCAGGTGTATAAGTAGGATTGATTATGTTAGGATTATCCAAACTACCTGTACCATTTTCAGACCATACCAGACTTGCTGCATTGGTTGTTGATGCCCCATTAAGCACATAAGTGCTACCCTCGCAGACAGAACCATCTGGGCCAGCATCGGCTGTTTGGGGGGCGACACTGGTCACAGTGCTCAAAATATCCCCCACATTAAGTCCTGATACAGTTGCCCCAACAATACTACTAACTTCAATGTCCGCAGACCCCGGTGCACCACCTAAAGCAACAACTTGAAGTCCAGAAACGACAACCGCATCCTGAAAGTCCGTTCCATTGTTATTATCCAACGTAAGTTGAATGGATACAGAAGTATTTGTAACGGTGATAGCCGCAGCCGTTATGTCGTCAGATCCAGGAAATGCAACCACCGACCCCGCACCCGCAACAAAATTGAAATCGGCAAGATTATCGAGAGTAAGATCGATTGTTAGGTTGCCAACAAATGTTGCGCCCCCAATGTCGGTGTTGGCGGCTGTTTCTTGAATGATAATGTTCGAAATGGTAACAGCGTTCCCTCCAATGCATGCGTTGGAAGAAGGTGTTCCTGGCGTTACGTTGACCTGAGAGAATGCCTCAAACGAAAGGAGTAGTAAAAAAGCAATTGATACCTGTTGTATTCTGGTAAAGGGCATAGGTAGAGGCCAGCTATAAACGTTTAATATCTTTTATTTCTTCAAAGTAACCTTAAAATTTATTGCATGGTGCCTCACAGCCTGCCACTCCTATCCAACTTCATCAAAACCATTTTTTGCTGACCGTTCACATCGCCCAATACCATTGTACCCAACACCAAAACACAGCCATCGGCTGCTTCGGCTAAAGCTGCGGGTTGGTCGTTGCCTATCCCACCAAAAGAATAGCCATCGGGCGCCCCCCAATCATCTGCCGACAATTGTAGATCGTTGGTGACCCGGTTCAGAAAAATATCCCCATTTCCGTTGTTGTTGCGATTGGCCAACATATAAAACCCGAACAGAGAAGAAGGAAAGCCATTCACTTTCACATTCGCGTCTGACGACAATCCGTTTGTCAATATTGAAGGGCTTGTTTGAATGATTTGATCGACAGATGTGCTTGATTCAAATGAAGTCCTAATTCTTGTGGCATAAATCTCATAATTGCCCGCTGAGGTCTCAGTTGTCCCCGTGAGTAGAAAGCCTCCACCCGATTGATCTGGTATCGGTTTGACACTGTGCAAGCGTTGATTTGTGCCTGCGCTTCCCACAAAGAAGTTATTATCGGCAACACCAAACCCAGTGGCGCTAAATATCCAGAAGTTGAAATCATTCACATCATCGAGGTTGTCAAAGTTATTGCTGTATCCAAAAAAGTAAAAGTTGGATGGCCCTGCCTGAAATGTCTTCACCATAACATCAAAGGTACCCGGCCCATAGCGCTCCGTCCATGTTATCCCAAAAGGCGATAGATCTGTATTAAATCGAAAGATAAACCCATCTGACTGATCTGTTCCTGGATTTTCCAAAACACGTGTAGTGGCACCTGACACAATGTACCCATCTGATATCTCGGTAATGCTATAGGCCTCCTCATCGAAGCCTACATATCCATAAACAGTAGGTTGCCCAATGGCAGCACCATCGGCAGCATTAACGCGAAGAATAAAAATATCCTTATCAGCACCCGTAACAGTACCGGTTAGGAGAAGATTACCATCAGACCCCAACTCAATGTCTTTAGCTTCTGCATCAATAAAAGTATTTTCCCATAGGCTGTTACCCTCAGCATCGGCCTTCACCAAATATACCTGTTCACCCGAATTGCCCAACAGATAGATAGAGCCATCCGCCCCCAACGTCATGTCTACAGCAACCTGGTTGCCTCTTGTTCCGTAATACCTAAGAAAAGTTACTTTCGGATCGATACTACTCTCCGTATCGCATGCCAAGGGCAGGACTACCATGCATAGTGATGAGACAACTGCGATATAGTTTCTTCTGGCGAACATTGTTAATTCAACGATTTCCCCCTCTTGCCCTTTATTCTTCTCGGGTCGTACAAAGGCTTCACATAACCAATAGTTATCAGTAAACTCTCTACACGAAGATCGTTCGAGTGAGAGGCATACCTGGAAACACCCAATGCCAGGTCATTACCGCCTTCAGCATAATAACTGCCTTTGGAGACATTTGTAAACCCTACTGAGTATCGGGCATCAAATAACAAAAAGTTCTTACCTGTTTTGATTTTTAATCCAGCTCCAGCCATCACAGACCTATTAATCACCCTGCGGTTATAACTAATATCCTGGTCGGCACCTTCCACAATTACCTGTTCAGCAGAGGCATCTCCATTAGAATCGGTATACCTGGATGCCAGTTGGGTGTTGAGTAAGAAATTAAAGCTATGGCCCACATATCCGTAAGGTCTGAACTTCCCAAGGGCCTTTCCGTATCTGAAATAAAGTGGCAAATCAATCCAGTATTGTTTTTCTGTGGTTTCCAGAATATCGTCACCAAAACCGCCTGCATAATTAATCCCGAACTGCCGAAATGTAAAATACAACTCTCCACCTAGCCCCATGTGGTCATTAATGTTCCACTCAATGCCTGAGCCGAGCGTCCAGCCCAGTTTATTCGTTTCGCTTCTTCGCACCAGCGATTCATTTCCAAACAAGCTATTGTCTCTTATGATCACAGGGCGCGTTACAGTTAAACCTCCTTTGAAATGCGGTGTAAAGATGGGAGTCGTGGTGAACTTCTTACTGAGAAAGTAAACATCTACCGGATCTTTCTCTTCTGTGGCAATATATTCCGGATCTGCCTCCAGCAATTTCAAATAACTGTTATCTGCTTCGGCAGGTTGATCGGTTAATAAGTAAACTTGTGTAAGTAGCAGATAGACACGCACCTTCTGTTCATTGGAGTACGCATTGCGGTCGATGCAATCTTTTAGAATAGCGGGAACGCTGAAGAACCTGCCTGCTACAAATTCATTCTCGGCCGCATTCAAAACCTCGGCACAATCCTGCGCGCGCAACAGGTTTGGCAGCGCCATGATCAGTATTGAGATTATCGCGGCACGCACTAACATCAGAATTCGTTGATTAAAATGCTCTTGCAGGTAGTTTCAAACGGCAGGCTTCGGCTTACATAGGTAGTCCATTCCTCCGGTGTAAGGTTACGCTTCAGCTGCGGGCACACCTGCTCGGCCAGGTATCGGGTGTCTGTTGGCCATACACGCACCTCTCCCGCGTTGCAGGCTGCCAAAAGGAAATTAGATCCTTTAGCGAAAGCAATATCCCAAATATTTCCGTTGTTGTTGTCCATTAGAATAGGAAGATCCTCCTCCTTATCCACTACCCACATTTGCAACTTCTTGTCCAAACCCGCACTTGCCAGCAGTAAGCCATCTGGGCTGAACTCCAAATCAGAAATACCAGACTTATGACCACTCAGTTCCTTGATTCTGCGCGTCTCCATGTCATAGATCTTCACAGTTCCACGTACAATGCGGCCATTTTCATCCAGCACTTCCACACCGTAAGCAATGAGGTTTCGGGAAGGGTGATAACTTACAGACAAAATCCTGCTGGGCGCTTCGTCTAAAATTATCTTATGGTCACCAGTGGCAGCATCTATCTGAACCACCTGCCCTGCCAGCGAAACACCCACAATCGTCTTTCCATCCGCACTGATGTCAATGGCTTTTAAATCAACGGGGAGAGTTTTGATAATGCGACTTTGTGCGGTTCTATGGTCTGTGAACCGAACTGTTTTATCTGAACCAACGGAAATAAATCCTGAGTTATCAGGTAAGAATTCGATGTCGGTAACAAAACCACTGTGAGCCCTTACCAATGCTGGTTTGTTGCTGCCAATGGTATAAATCTGAATAAACGAAGAGTCGCTTCCGTTCACCAGGTATTTTTCATCATTACTCAATGCGAGCACCCTATTAGGGTAAGGATTGGCAGCCACCATATTGGCCGCAGAGAGCTTGTCGATATCACCCTGGAAAATGCGACCGTCATTTCCCGTTGTATAGAAGGTGTTTGAGTTTTTCGAAACTGCTAACGCAAACATGCGGTTTCTATAGTTCCCTGGCACCTTAACGGCATTGTAGTTTAGATTGGAAAGTTTAGCAATGGCGTAATACAATCCACTGAAAACGTAAGGATCGTATTTATTTCCTTCGTACTTGGTATGGAACAAATATCCCTGCATGGCCAGCAAGCCTGCCAATTGCGGATCGTCAATACTAACCGACTTTGCCTCGATAGATTGCGCCACCGATAGGTAAAGCAGTCGATTCGACTCTTTCAACGCATTTTCGGCACGAACATATTCACTTTCTGCCTTGGCTCGCTGCTCGATGGCATTCTGTGTTTCGCGCTCTGCTATTAATGTTTGTTGCTTAGCCAGCTCCAGGTTTTTTTCTGCCAGTGCCGTTGCCTCGTTGGCACGGGCTAGCTGTCGCTCGATTTCACGGTTCGCTTCACGCAACTTTTGTGCTTGTCTTAACACTTCGTCAGCCCGTTGCTCGGCAATACCTCGCTGTTGATCGGCCTCGTTCTTGGCTTGCTCTGCCAATGTTTGTTGGTTTTTAGCAATTTCTGCCTGGCGTTCCGCCTCTAACTGTCGGGTTAAACCATAGAAGAAAAACGAAATAGCTATCAACAGGAAGATAACCAGAATGATGTTGGTGACACGTGCCCTGCGCAACATTCTGCGCTGCAACATCTCCTGGTTTTTTAATTCGGCCTCGTAGGTAATGCGGCTGGTATCCAAAAATACAACGGCACGTTCGAAGGCTTCATCGTAGCGTTGTGCCCAGGTGCGTGTAGGCTTCTGTTTCTTTTGCCAGTTCAGAGCAAGCTGCAAATCAGGTGGGCGCCACAAGCCTGTGCGACCAATTTGGTACATGGCTGCAGCCTCGGAAATGCGCTTGTACATTTGGGCCGACTCAAATTCTTCGTCTACCCATCCGGTCAAACGCGTCCAGATACGCATCATACTTTCATGCGAAAGCTCGATGATGGAATCTGCCGTGAGCGAAATGTGCATACCCGGCATCAAAAACGATCGGCCCGGTTTTCTAAAGTGGTCTACCACTTTTATAACTTCGGCTTCACTAGCCTCTGCCAATTCAGCCACCAGGTCAACCCGAACTGGCCTGCGCAAGCCCTGGTTCTCCTGGTTTCTTTCAGTGATGTTTTTGAATAAGACCTCTGCAATTTCTTTCTCGCGAGACGACAATTCTTCATAGGCCTCGTTGGCGTGCAACGACAACGCCTGCCCTATCTTGCCAATGGCATTGTAGTGGCGAATGTCCATCGGCTCCCCGGGCTCGTGGTTGGTCACCCAGTAATCCCACGTACGCATCAAGGCGTGCTGCAAGATGGGCAACTGATCCTGGTTGTCGCCCACGTCTGCCAGCAGCCGCTTTAACAGCCTGCCAGATATCTTACCTCCCCCTACCGCAACAGGTCCTTCAATGGCCATGCGCATCTGCTCGCGCGTCATCTGGGGTATCAGGTAGTTGCTCTCGTTGATCATCTGGGTGAGGCCCGGGAAAGAGGCACACGCACCGATGAAGTCGGAGCGCATATTTAACGAGACGTAGATCGGAGACTTCTTGGATTGAACTGCATGGAGAATCAGGTTGACATAGACCGCTGCATCATTGGCATATTCTTCGCCCCCCGATTCGCTGTACCTGAATAGCTCTTCGAACTGGTCGATGGCGATGAAAATGTTCTCGCCCTCGCGTTCCTGCATGTACTTCCCTATCTCCACCAATCCCTCCGGGCTGCTTCGCAAAACAGAGTTGATGATGGCTTTGTGTATCGGAATGTCTTTGGCCTCGATACGGCCGCCCGACACCATGTGGTTTACTACTGCATTCACCAAATTCCCGATGGGCGATGTGCCCGGGCGCGTATTGACAATGCGCCAGTAGGGACTGGTTTCGCTCATGAAGCCGCCCAATAAAACAGGCACAAGGCCGCAGTTCATTAAGCTGGACTTACCACTGCCCGAATAACCCATTACGGTTACACAGCGGTGCTGAGAAAGTTTAAGGAGTATTTCGTCTACTTGGCCTTCGCGGCCAAAGTACAAATGGCACTCGTCTAAAGTAAACGGGCGCAGCCCCGGGAACGGGTTTGACCCGATGCCCTGGCCGTGAAAGGACGTGTCGTCAGACTCCTCCTCCAGTTCGCCAACTTTGACTGAGTAGTTCAACATTCTCTCTTTGCGAGTAAACCCTAAAAGACCTGAAATTTATGAAATTGTCAATTAATATATGGTATCAGGCACCCCAGGGTTAGATTAAAAAATCATTTCACTATCAATTACTTACGACTAAAGTTTAAAAAATTGGTAAAAGATAAGCCGATTTTAAATGGTTTCCAAAACACGGTCTGTCAGGCGAATGTTACCCGCCAGCAATTCGTAAAACAGGTCCTTGTTAAATGCCAGCAAAAGTGTGTCTTCCTTGGCCACCAGCACGTTGGCATTGGCAAAACCAGGGGTTGTTAACATCTCGCCAATAAACTGGCCTTTACCGTATTCCGCCCTGAGTCTTCCTTTCGAGTAATACTCAATCGTTCCAGCATAAACCAGGTAGAAGTAGTTGTTTAGTTTTTCATCTACAGAGATCGAGGTATTGTTTTTCAGTCTGGTTTCTTCTGATATATCGGCCAGGTGAGATAAAGCGATGCCCGGGGTTCCTGCCAACAGAGGAATATCCTTGAAAAACAGCACCTTTTCAAACACCATCAATCTGTTTTGCACACCTTCCAGTACGGCCTCATCCAATTCCTTTTTCATCGCCTCACCCAAGCGTTTGGCGTTGGCATGATACTCATCTGGAAAAACCTGGTACAGAGCCCAAGCCGATACTTCTCTGATCAGCCGGTCGGGGTTGAACATCTGTGCGATGAGATCCAATTTGAATTCCTTCACCTTCAAGGTTCCGATCTGGTACAGCACGGTTGCCTTTGTCCACCGGTTGGATTGCGTAAAATCTCTGTTGATTAAGAACTTCAACACCAGCTTACCATCCAATTTTACCCGTGGATAAAACGCCTCCAGCCTGTTCACTCGTTCCTGGTCACTCAGCTCATCCAATACCGGTATTACGCGTTGCTTCAATTGCTCCGATAGAAATACATCCAATAGCTCTACGGCATAGGTGGTGCCTTCGGTGGTACCGCTCTCTATGTTCTCTTTCACCAATTGAATGGAGCGCGTATCGTACAACATGGCCAGCAACATATAAATGTGCTCGATGTCATTTTGAACCTCTCTTCGCAAGGCCGCTTTGACTTCTTCAGACCGGCCGTCATCGCTTATCTCCTGAATAGCGCTCAGGTTCCAACTGATATCAGCAATATCCGACTCGATGGCATACTTGATACGCGTGATTTGGGAAATACCTGCCTTAAAACCGCACTCGCCTAACGATAACAAAACTTGCGATACAATAACCTTATCGGGATAATCGATTTTATTCCACAAAAGGTCTTTGGCACGTTGGCCGCCTATGCGCCCCATAATCTGAACGATTTTGAGCATCGTTTGTGTTTGCTGGCCCGAACGGTAAAAGGCACTGTCTAGAATAGCCAAAGCCTTGCCTCCTATCAACGTTAACGCATTCATGGCCTGGTTGCCATACAATGGGTTCGATAAGTTTTCGATGAGAGCGAGTATTACTTCGTTATTGTGTTTTTTGATGGCGGTTTTTATGGCTGTGTGGCGCACCTTGGGTTCCAGGTCGTTCAGCAATTCAATCAGGTACGATACATTGTCTTCAGCCTGAGAGTGTAGCAGTAACTCGGCCGCATACTGCCTGTCCTCCACCACGTGCGAGCGCGATAGCCGCTGCACACGCGTTTTGGTGATATCTCCGCCACTGCGGATGATCATCTCCAGATCGTTTTTGGACAATACGTTTCGATCGCCCGCTTCTGATTTCGCGCCATCCACTTTGATCACATATCGGTCGGAAACAGAAAGCCCTTTCAACTCATTCAGCCTGCGTTGGGCATATTCCTGTGCTTCTGCCTGCTGATTATTCATCAGGTTGTTTACCCACGAGGAGAGCTTGGCAGGGTTGATCTTCTCCAATAGCTTCAAAGCAAAAACTGCCTGCGAAGAATCGTACGAATCCAGCCGGCTTTCCAGTCGGGCGGTAACGCTGGCATATCCTATTTCTAGTCGGTCCTGATTCAACTCAGAGCTCTCCAACTTGGCCCTGATCTTGGTTCTGTAGCCGTTGTACAAGTTGCGCACCACCAGGTAATAAACTGCGGCCAGCGCGAGAATGAGAATGGGTATCCAATACACTTCAAAGAAGGGGAGCAACGCCAGGCCAAATATGATAGCACCTGCCACGAACCGGCCAAATTCGTTCACGGCACCTTCTAACTTGGCTTGTATGCCAAACCTGTAGCGGTTATCGAGTGGAATAAACAAGAGCTTAAACACCGGGTTCTCCAACGAATCTTTGATCATGGCATTAAAGAGGCGCATCAGCGCAACGGATAGGAAAAAGAAGATGAAGGTATCGGGGCTGGTTGCCTGGTCGAAGCCCAAAAACACCGCCACCAACGTAGAGGCAATGGCAAAAATACCCACCAGTGTGGGTAGAATGAACAAAGAAACCCGAATGCCGTAGTTGCTCAAAATTTTGTCGTTCACAAAAGTCTGCATCACCAAACTGAGTGCATAAATGGCACCGTTGAAATAGGCCAGGAAGTTGGTTAACTCGCGCTCGCTGGTGTATTGCTGATTGATGAGTGTTTGAAACGAAAACTGACTAAACACATACGTGGTCATCGAAATCACCAGGAACACGCCCAAAAGCAAAGTGTATTTGTCGCTCAGCACTTTACCAAAGCTGGTTTCCTGCCGCACGGTTTCATCAAATTCGGCCGGGTCGTTCTTGGCCAGTGGGTAGCGGGCTGAAATAATCAGCAAACAGGTAAGCGCACCTAAAACACTCACGTTGCAGGCAACCAGAAAATCGGAGGTGTCGCTGAGAAAACCAACCGTGAGTGGAATAAAGAAAAACGCAAGAATGGAGGCAATCAGCTGCCCGGTATCAATCCAGCCAATAATGCGTTTGGATTGTTTGAAGTTGAATAGACGGCCAAAAATACCCCAATAGCAAAGTAAAAGAATGGCGGTCATGGGGCCCGTGAGGCAGTACATGGAAAAGAGTACCTCATCGTGGTAAGATGGGTCGCCCCACTTGTAGAGCACGTATACAACCGAAACAAAAGCGATGATGAGCAGTAAGCTGAAAATTACCAGGTTGCTGAACTTTACCCGTGCTTGAAAAAATGAAAACAGCACGGTGGAAATAATTCCAAGCACACCGGCAAAAAGAAACGCCTTGTTAAGTTGATTGCTAAGCTGGTTAAGAAAGAGCGATTCTGCCGTTACGGTATAGGTGGCGATAAACGTACCCATGAAGAAACCCGTAGCGAGCATCAGCGCAATTTGCCCCTGCTCTTGCGGTTTCGCATTGAGATTAGCCAGCCAAGACTTAACCATTCTTTAAAATTAAGCAGTTATATCACAAAAAAGAAAGACCGGCTGTGGGCCGGTCTTAAATTAATCAGGAATGTGCCTTACTTCTTTTGTGTGGTATCGGCTTTGGCCGATGCAGGTTGGCTGGTTTCAGCCTTGTAATCTATGTTCAAACCATCAATCACCTCGCGGGTGATGTCCAGGCTGTCGCCACCATACAACAGGTCGCTGCTAGGGTCGAACTTCAGCACCACCTGAAGGCCACGCTCCTGGCCAAACTTTTTCAGGAAGGTGGTAACCTTGCTGTATAACTCTTGGTTCATTTTCGATTCTTCCACCATCAGTTCTTGCGACAAGCTTTCCTGGTACATGCGCAGGTTCTGCTGCTTCTTGCCCAGGTCTTCTTCAATGGCTTTGGCCTGACCAATGGTGAGATTCGAGATGTTACGCTGGTAAGACTCTACATCGCGTTGCAGCGATTCGGCACGGGTGCGTAAGTCCTGCTCCAGCCTTTTGCCTTTCGACTCCAGTCTTTCGCGGTTCACTTTAAAGTAATCGTAGTATTTCAAAACGGTGTCGGCATTGATGTAGGCCACTTTCAGGTTGGCTGCATCTGCCGCTACTGCGGCAGATGAATTTTGCCTGCTTCCACCAGAAAAGTGCAAATAATAAAGTACTGCCACTGCCACCAGCAAAACGGCATTTAAGGCTAAAGAAAGGTTCTTCATGTAAGGGTTAGATAATGATTTAAGGCCGCAAATATAACCACCTTTCTGAAGGAAAGAAGGTTTTAACGCGCTTCCTGCGACTGTGTTTGAAAGGAATAGGACTGCGGATCGAGCTTCAGGGTATCTGCATTGAATTCCTGAATGAACTTTGCGATCACACGCTCGTCAATTACATCCACATGCAGGCCCACGTCCAGGCCAATACCGAAATCGAGGTGAGTATCGATATCTACGTGCTCTTGTACCTTCACCTCTCCTTCTTCTTCCATTTCCATCATTACCTCGGCCATGAACAAACCAATTTCCTCCTCCAGGTCGTCCAGGGTTTGCAGGTTGCCATTTTCATCCTCCTGATAAGTGATCTTCTTGTAGTCGGGGAAATGTTGAGCCGCCTTGTGTTCGGCTATTTCAAACAGTTCGCTTTCGTGTTGCAGCCGCAAGGTGTAAAGAACGGTGTCGAAAATTACTTCTTTACCTTCGTGTTTACCGATGAAATAAAAATGGACATGCTCATCGGTATTCTCCTCTTCGTCCACCCAAAGAAAAGGCAAACCAGCGGCCTGCATCTTTTGGCGGTAATCGGCAATCACTGCTGCATCAAAACCTTTGTTACTTTCTAGACTCATTCTATAGCTTAATATACAAAACTGCCACTAAAATCGAAGCAGGCAAGGCGAAAATTTTGCCTCGTGTTGAACGGCTATTTCTCCTTGAACCACTCGGCATACATAGGGTAATTGCGGGCCGTGCGCTGAATAACGGCCTTCATTTCTTCGCTGATGTCTTTCACTTTGCGGGCCGGCATGCCGGCATAGATACTGCCCGGTTCCACCTTGGTGCCAGGCAACACCACCGCCCCGGCAGCTATCACGCTGTTGGCACCAATCACGGCATCGTCCATTATAATGGCACCCATGCCAATCAATACATCGTCTTCTACGGTACATCCGTGTACCACTGCGGTGTGGGCTATGGACACGCGGCTGCCAATTACGGTCTTTGCCTTCTGGTAAGTGCAATGAATCACCGCTCCATCTTGAATATTCGTATCATCGCCTATGGTAATGGAATGCACATCGCCTCGTACCACCGCATTAAACCAAACGGTGCAGTTTTTTCCCATTTTCACCTCGCCCACCACCACCGCATTATCTGCCAGAAAACAATTATCACCAAACTGAGGCGTATAGCCCCTCACCGATTTCACAATAGCCATGACTTCTGTTTTTGATTCCAAAAGGCAAATCTAATTTTAAGAGGCTGACAAGTTGTCATTTTAAGTGTTGAAAATGTTAATTTTGCGATCTGACTTGAGAAATAATGGAGAAGTTGATTGCTGATATTGGCTTAATGGAGGTAGAAAACACGCCTTGCGAAACGTTTAAAACCTCTGCCGACCAGAACACGGGCAAAGCCCGCAAATTGTACATAGAAAGCTACGGATGCCAAATGAACTTCTCCGACAGCGAGATTGTGGCCTCCATTCTTCAGAAAGAAGGGTTCGATACCACCTCGCAGATTGAGCAGGCCGATCTTGTGTTTTTGAATACTTGTTCTATACGCGAGAAGGCCGAGCAAACCGTACGCAACCGTCTTACCCAGATTAACGGACTTAAAAAGAAAAAGCCCGAAATGATGGTAGGCGTACTGGGCTGTATGGCCGAGCGCTTGAAAACAAAATTGCTGGAAGAAGAAAAAATGGTAGACCTGGTAGCGGGACCGGACGCTTACCGCGATTTGCCGAAGTTGATTGCTCAGGTAGACGAGGGCGACAAAGCAGTAAATACTTTTCTTTCGCGCGAAGAAACCTACGCAGACATTTCCCCGGTTCGACTCAACTCCAACGGGGTTACCGCCTTTATCTCCATCATGCGGGGTTGCGACAACATGTGTTCGTTTTGTGTGGTACCATTTACGCGTGGGCGCGAACGCAGCCGCGATCCGGAATCTATCGTTGCCGAGGCCAAAGACCTTTTTGAGAAGGGCTTCAGAGAGGTAACGCTGCTGGGTCAGAACGTAGACTCTTACAAGTGGAGCGCTGAAGAAAATAACAAAGCCCGGTTGGAGAAGATGCAAGCGGGCGACATCGTAAACTTTGCCAACCTGTTGGAACTGGTAGCCAAAGTTCACCCCGATTTACGCGTGCGGTTTTCTACATCGCACCCCAAAGACATCACCGAAGAGGTGTTAACCACCATGGCCCGTTACGAAAACATCTGCAAATACATACACCTGCCCGTGCAGAGTGGTAACAGCCGCATACTAGATTTGATGAACCGTGGCTATAGCCGCGAATGGTACTTGCAAAAAATAGAAGCCATACGCAGAATTTTGGGTAACGACTGCGGCATTTCTTCCGACATGATTACCGGGTTCTGCACCGAAACTGAGGAAGAACATCAGGAAACGCTTTCGCTGATGGATGCCGTGCAATACGATTTCGCCTACATGTTCTTCTACTCCGAACGGCCCGGCACGTTGGCGGCTAAAAAATTGGCCGATGACATTTCGCTGGATGTGAAGAAACGCAGGCTCGATGAAATCATTCGCAAGCAAAATGACCACTCCCTGTTGCGCTACCAACGCGACATCGGCTCTATTCAAAAGGTTTTGATAGAAGGAACCTCCAAGCGCTCGGAAGAGCACCTGCAGGGACGCACCTCCTCCAACAAAGTGGTGGTGTTCCCTCGACAAAATAAAAGCAAAGGCGAATACGTCATGGTGCGTATAGAGAACTGCACGGGTGCAACCCTGTTTGGAAGTATTGTGGAAGCTTAAGGCGCTATGGCAATTACGGAATCGGAAATTCAAAGTGTAAAGCAACGTTTTGGCATCATCGGCAACTCGCCCATGCTGAACCATGCAGTGAAGGTAGCCATACAGGTTGCACCCACCGATATGTCGGTACTGATAACGGGCGAAAGCGGAAGCGGTAAAGAGTCGTTTTCAAAAATCATTCATTACCAAAGTACGCGCAAGCACGGACAATTCATTGCCATCAACTGCGGTTCAATTCCAGAAGGCACCATCGACTCGGAATTGTTTGGCCACGAAAAAGGATCTTTCACGGGGGCGCATGAATCCCGCAAAGGTTACTTTGAAGTTACTAACGGGGGCACCATCTTCCTAGATGAAATTGGCGAAATGCCCTTGGGCACCCAGGCCCGGTTGCTACGCGTGCTGGAGAATGGCGAGTTTATTAAAGTAGGGTCTTCGAAGGTGCAGAAAACTGATGTGCGTGTCGTGGCGGCCACCAACGTAAACCTGTTGAGCAAAGTGGAGAATGGTAAATTTCGCGAAGACTTGTACTATCGGTTGAACACCGTCCCCATTTTTGTGCCTCCACTACGCGAACGCGGCAAAGACATTGAGTTGCTGTTCAGAAAATTTGCCACTGACTTTGCTGAAAAATACAAGGTAAAGCCCATTGCCTTAACCGAAGATGCCAAAGAGGTGTTGGTGAAATACCGTTTTCCGGGAAACATACGCCAACTGAAAAACCTGGCCGACCAGATTTCAGTGCTTTCTACCGAAGACAAAGAAATAACAGCCGAAAAGCTGGCCACCTATTTGCCTCGGGAAAGTAGCTTACCAGCACTGTACCACGATGGAGCAGGCAAAGACAATATTTCTGAGCGAGAAATTCTCTACAAAGTATTGTTCGACATGCGCAGAGATGTGAACGATTTAAAGAAAATTGTGCTGGAGAACGCTACTAATCCTGGTCAGGCTTCGCAAATATTGCGTGAGCATGCCACGCTTTTTGAAGGCATTCATTCCGATTCCACGCCCGCACCCAACGAATCGGTGGTGCTGAACATCCATCCCAAAACACCCGTGGTAGATGACACCGAGACGGAAGAAATTCATGACGTGAGCCACGTGGCCGAAGATGATTCTCTTTCCATAGAAAAAAAGGAAAAGGAATTGATTATGCGGGCGTTGCAAAAGAACAACAACAAAAGAAAGAATGCGGCACGCGATTTGGGCATTTCCGAGCGGACTTTGTACCGCAAAATCAAACAATATGAGTTGGAAGAATAGCCCCCGCGTTGTTGCCTTTATTTTTTTCATGCTGGGGCTCCTCTCGCTTTCGGGCTGCCTCACCTATTCGTTTACAGGGGCGGCTACCAGCGCCACCACCATGCAGGTAGATGCTTTCTTCAACAATACAGACCTGGGGCCGGCCAACCTGGGCCCAAACTTTACCAATACATTGAAGGACTATTACCAGCGCAATTCCAGTCTAAAGATTGTAGAGGAAAACGGAGAACTTCAAATTGAAGGAGTTATTACGGGCTATACCCTCACCCCGGTGGCGCCCGTTTCGTCTGGCTCTGCTACGCAATTGGATGCAGCCGCTTTAACAAGACTCACCATATCGGTTAGGGCCAACTATGTAGACAATATCGAACCAAAAAACAGCTTTAAAGACAAAACCTTCTCTTTCTATGCCGACTTCCCCAACACGCAGGATTTGTCGGCCGTGCAGGAAGACCTGGAGAAACGAATATTCGAACAGATCATGCTCGATATTTTCAACGCCACGGTGGCCAACTGGTAGGTTTTAATTCTTGTTCACGAAAGGAAATTCGATTAGATTTACCTTCACCACCTAACAAACCTTGTGGATAAAGATCAATTTCTGTTTCTGGCAACGCACTTCGACTCGATAACGGCCGATGAAACCGTGGCGTTGGAGGCTTTGCAGAAGGAGTTTCCCTATTGCCAGGTAGCCCATGCACTGGCTACCCGCGGGGCGCAACAACACCACGCGGCCATTTATCAGAAACAACTGCACCTAAGTGCCGTGTATGCCACCGACCGTGCTGTTCTCAAAAGTGTGCTCAGCAAACCCGCCATCGATAGGCATTCCCCGGACGCCACGATCAGCGAAAGCGATCAAGTCGAAGTAACAGATACACAAACGCTGGAAGGCGAGGCGTTGGTGAATGAAGTAATGGCCGACCTTTCGAAGTTGAAGGAACTGAAACACAACTTTGAAATGAGCCTGGATGCCTACAACAAAAGTGTGGGCAAAGAAACGTCTACCAAAAGCACGCGGAAAGCGGCTGCCCCCACCCCGCCCCCAGCTGACACAAATCTACCCGGCAAGGAAGCTGAAAAAAAAAATGACAATCACGCAGTGGTAGCAACGGAAGAACCCTCGGGCGATGCGTTGCTGGACGAAATAAAGAACAAAAAAAAAATTCAGCCTGAAGGAAACCGGCAAAAGGAACAGATTGAAATCATCAACCAGTTCATAAAAAAACAACCCTCCATTTCTAAAGGCGTTGCAACACCAGCCGACCCGGCCGACCTTTCTGAAAGAAGTAGTTCACTAACCGACAACATCGTTTCGGAAACCCTCGTGGAGATTTTGCTACGCCAAGGCAAGAAGGACAAAGCAGTAGAAGTGCTTAAAAAGCTGATTTGGAAGTTTCCGCAAAAAAAGGCGATCTTCGCGGCTCAAATTGAAGAACTGAGAAAATAACACTATGTACACTCTTTTTATAAGCCTGGCTATTTTTGCCGCTGTTTTACTGGTTTTGGTTGTATTGGCACAGAATGCCAAAGGTGGTGGCCTTTCCAGCCAGTTTGGTGGCTCGGGCGCCAGCAACCTGATTGGTGTAAAAAAGACAGGCGATTTGTTGGAACGTCTCACTTGGGGATTTGCCATTGCTATCATGGTCTTCTCATTGGCAACCAACTTTATCGACCCTCGCACTGGTGTTAACCGCGATGAAATTCTGGAGCGTGCTAAAGAAACACAGGCCGACCCTTCGCTGAATCTGAGAAGGTCTGAACCGAGCACCACCAACGAAGCCGCTGATTCTGCACAATAGTATACTTAGGTATAGATTAAATCAAAAGGCCCTCGAAAGGGCCTTTTTTTATGGAATTTAGGCAGCCTTAGAAAGGTGTTTGATCAATAATCGCTTGGCCACGGGCATCAGCGTAGGCACGTAGGGAAACCTCAGTTTGGACGCCACCAGGTACACAGAAGGGTTGGGCAATTCCGCAAACTCGCGAATTAATTGCAGCTTGATGTTTTCGTAGCTATTGGCCAATGTGCGTGTAGTGGTTTTTACAAAGTGGGTATGGATACCCCGCATGCTCTCCTGGCTCTGCTCGAAGAACGTAACCTGGTAGCGATACACATCCGTTTCCTTCTGGGGCGGCTGCGCAATAAACAGGTAACCTTCGTGCGCATACAAAGAGGTAAGCCCTACGGGCGATATCTCGCAGTGCGATTCTACATATTCATAAATCTGGGCTCCTTCATCGAGATGGTTTTTCATCTCGGGCATGGCAAATTCTATGATCGACTCGATCTCGCGCATTACCAGATCATCTTCAATGATCTTCTTATAAGTAAGTTCTAACTTCTGCAGGCTTTCGGGCGAGAGTTCCTTGGGGAAGGAATCATAAATAAGTGATTTGTTTTCTTTCAGCGTAAGCAGGTTACGGTAATGAAACACCAGATCGGACATGAAAGGATACAACTCTACCCTGCCAAAAGAGGCGCGCACCTGCTTCAGGTAGGCCAACAACACATACTTTTTGTACTCAAAATCAATCAAACCATCGGTTAACCAATTTTCTTTCAGACTTTCCATAAGCTACAGATCTTTAAATACCTCCTTAATAATACGAAAAACACGTTTTTTCTGCCAAACTGCCACGGTGGTAAATCTTCGTAAACCGGACATATGTGACATTTTTTTCCATCTTTGCGCCCGCTTCTGCCAAAATGTTACTTACGCGGTAGCTGGTTGGAAGTGGCATAGAAATCGATAAAGGGCGCTATGTCAGTTTTAATGTTCAACTTAAAAACCAATTCCATATATGGGCAAAATCAACTTTAAACCCAATGAAGACAGAGTTCTGGTAGAACCTGCAGAAGCTGAAACCAAAACTTCTTCAGGTCTTTACATTCCAGACAGTTCGAAGGAAAAACCCCAGAAAGGCAAAGTGATTGCCGTGGGCGAAGGCCTGAAGGACAAGCCGGTAACTGTAAAGGTAGGCGACAACATCCTGTATGGTAAGTACTCTGGCACAGAGATCAACATCGATGGTAAGGAATACCTTATCATGCGCAACTCTGACATTTTCGGCATTATCTAATCCAACCTAAAATTGTAAACAACATGGCTAAAGAAATTACATTCGATACCACCGCCCGCGATCGTATTAAGAAAGGCGTGGATAAACTGGCAGATGCAGTGAAGGTTACCCTCGGTCCTAAAGGCCGCAATGTAATCCTCGACAAAAAATTTGGCGCTCCTACCGTAACCAAAGACGGTGTGTCTGTAGCTAAGGAAATTGAATTGAAAGATCCCATCGAAAACATGGGCGCGCAATTGGTGAAGGAAGTGGCCTCTAAAACTGCTGATGCAGCCGGTGATGGTACTACTACCGCTACTGTATTGGCTCAGTCCATCTTCAGCCACGGTATTAAAAACGTTGCTGCCGGTGCCAACCCTATGGACCTGAAGCGCGGTATCGATAAGGCGGTTGAAGCAGTGGTTGAAAACCTGAACAAGCAGAGCAAGAAAATCAAAGATTCGAGCGAGATTGCCCAGGTAGCTACCATCTCATCGAACAACGATTTTGAAATTGGTAAGATGATCGCCAATGCGATGGATAAAGTGGGCAAAGACGGTGTAATTACCGTAGAAGAAGCCAAAGGTACCGAAACGGAAGTGAAGACCGTAGAAGGTATGCAGTTCGATCGCGGCTACCTCTCCCCTTACTTCGTTACCAATACCGAGAAAATGGAGGCAGACCTGGATCACCCTTACATCCTGATTTACGACAAGAAGATCAGCAGCATGAAGGAGTTATTGCCCATTCTGGAACAAACTGCACAAACTGGCAAGCCTTTGTTGATCATTGCTGAAGAAGTGGAAGGCGAAGCTTTGGCTACCCTGGTAGTAAACAAAATCCGTGGCGCCCTCCGTGTGGCCGCTGTAAAAGCTCCCGGCTTTGGCGACCGCAGAAAGGCTATGTTAGAAGACATCGCTATTCTGACTGGCGGTAAAGTAATCACTGAAGAGCTGGGCTTCAAACTGGAGAACGCAACCCTCGATCTGTTGGGTCGCGCTGAGAAAGTAAACATCGATAAGGACAACACTACCATTGTGAATGGTGCGGGCAAGAAAGCCGACATCCAGGGTCGTGTAGGTCAGATCAAAGCACAGATTGAAACTACTACCTCCGACTACGATAAAGAGAAGTTGCAGGAGCGTTTGGCTAAGTTGTCGGGCGGTGTGGCTATTCTTTATGTAGGTGCCGCTACCGAAGTAGAAATGAAAGAAAAGAAAGACCGCGTAGATGATGCGTTGCATGCAACCCGCGCTGCCGTACAGGAAGGCATCATCCCTGGTGGTGGTGTGGCTTACATCCGTGCTATCGAAGCGTTGAAAGATGTTAAAACGGACAATGAAGACCAGTCTACCGGTGTGAATATCATCCGCCTGGCGCTGGAGTCTCCGCTGCGTACCATCGTTGAAAATGCGGGTGGTGAAGGTTCTGTTATCGTGAACAAAGTACGCGATGGCAAGAAAGACTTCGGCTACAACGCACGCGAAAACAAATACGAAAACTTCTTCGATGCAGGTATCATCGATCCCACGAAAGTGGCTCGTTTGGCCCTGGAGAACGCGGCCTCTATTGCCGGCTTGTTGTTAACAACCGAAGCAGTAGTGAGCGAAATTCCCGAGAAGAAGGAAGCACCTGCCATGCCTCCCGGAGGTATGGACGGCATGATGTAATCATCGCTTCCAATGAAAAAAGAAGGCTCCATCTTCCCGATGGAGCCTTTTTTTATTACTTTCGTTCGCTTAGAATGCTTGTCTATGGTTATTCATCAGTCTTTTGCCGATTTTGTTTTGTTTCTCTACATGCACATGGCCCATGCCGATGGCTATTATGACGGCACCGAGCAGAACGTAATTTTGAAAAAGATACCCAAGCTTTTCCCAAAGCATAACAACCCCACCCAGTTGCTAGAAGCTGCTCGCAGCCAATACACTTCTACAGACCCCAGCCAGATTCCAGTGATCATCCGCGACACTTTTCGCCACTATAGCGATGTAAAGTTTGCGCAGAAATACAAAGTCTACACCGACATGTACGACATCATTCAGGCCGATGGCAGAGTAGACGAATCTGAAACAGCCGCCATGAATGAGTTGAAAGAAATCATTGAGATGGGCGCTGCGAAGAAGTAAGCTGCGCTTCGATTACAATACGATACATCCAAAAATAGTGCGCCTGCTTATTCACTATGAAACCGGTGAATAAGCAGGCGCAGTGCTTTGATACATTTCCTATTTCTGTCTGCCGGTTCGGAACAACATCCAACCCATGCCTGCAAAGAAAAGAACACCCAACAGACTATATCCGCCCGCTCCTAGTAATGAGGTAAGGCCGTGCTCCGCGCTGATGGCCTTTAGCCCATTGAAAATATTGTCGTTTACGGAAAGCAATGCCACGATAACGCCAGCCAACGCACCTCCAGCTATCAAGCCTGTGGCAAACAAACTACCGCGGCCCAATTCCTCGTCTTGCTTGGCTTCTCCTTTTCTTTCGGCTAACCAGTCTATCACACCTTTAATGGCACCGCCAATGAAAATAGGTAGCGTGGTAGAAAGTGGTAAGTACAACCCAATAGCAAAAGCCAAGGCTTTGATGCCGCACAGTTCGATCATTACTGCGATGAATACGCCCACCATTACAAACTGCCAATCAAGGTTGAAGGAGAGAATACCCTTTGCCAGCGTAGCCATTAAGGTAGCTTGTGGGGCTGCATAACGTTCGCTGCCAATCGCGTGGGTTATTCCCTGTGCAGCCATGTCGGCAGTAGGTGTATCCAGCACTTTCACTACTATGCCAATGGCGATGGAAGAAACAATAGCACCAATGAAAAGAGCCAACTGCTGGTACCGGGGCGTTGCCCCTACAATATAGCCGGTCTTCAAATCCTGCGAAGTAGCGCCTGCGTTGGCAGCAGCGATACAGATCATGCCCCCTACTACCAGTGCTAATGGTTCGTACAACTGACCGCTCCAACCTACTGCGGTAAAGATGAGGCAAGTGCCCATGAGGGTAGCAATGGTCATACCCGAAATAGGGCTGTTGCTAGAGCCTACCAACCCCACGATGCGGCTGGCTACCGTTACAAAGAAGAAACCAAAAATAATAATGAGTATGCCTATGAGTAATTTCTCTAATATGCCATCACCCGGTATGATGTTGCCAGGCAACAAGGCGATCAACGCCACCAGTACCACACTGCCGATAATCACCACTTTAAAGGAAAGGTCGCGATCGGTGCGTGCCACCGTGGCTTCGCTTTTCTCTCTTAGCGAGGCCAGGCTTTCGCGGAAGGAGCTCACAATAGTAGGCATTGTTTTTATCAAGGTGATGAAACCGCCTGCAGCTACTGAGCCTGCTCCAATTTGACGGATGTAAGCAAAGTAGAGCGCTGGTGCCGGGTTGGCAAACGTCTGTGTAGCCGGGTCCCAATTACCTCGACCTCCGGGTGTATTCACATCCGCCAGGTAACCTAACTTCACCAACTGTTCCGCTACCAACAGTGGATCGACCAGTGTAGATAGCAATGGAATAATCGCCCACCAGGCCAGCACCGAGCCAGCCACCAGCACACCGGCAATACGCGGCCCGATGATGTAGCCCACACCCATGTATTCAGGCGTGATCTCGCCATTGATGGTGGCCGAGGGCCAGAATTTGTTTAACTGGCTGGTAACGAAAGCAGGCGTCTCGGCAATTACATGAAATACTTTTTGCAGCACCGCATAGCCCAGCGCTACGCCCATACCTACGAAAGCCGTTTTGGCAAACACGCCCCCCTTTTCACCCGCCTGCAGCACAGAACCGCAAGCCGTTCCTTCGGGGTAAGGCAACGTGCCGTGCTCTTTCACGATCAACGATCTGCGCAAGGGAATCATCATCAACGTTCCCAGCATGCCACCAAAAGAGGCCAGTATCAAAATGGTTAAGTAATTGAAATACGAATCGCCTACGCTGGTACCACTTCCATCGGGCGAGAGAAAAAGAAATCCAGGTAATGTAAAAACTACTCCAGCTGCAATGGATTCGCCTGCGGAGCCGGCCGTTTGAATAATGTTATTCTCGAGTATGGTGGTTTTCAAAAATTTGCGCCCCAACGTAATGGCTATCACGGCAATGGGTATAGAGGCCGACACGGTGAGTCCGGCCTTCAGCGCCAGGTACACGGTAGAACATCCAAACAGAATGCCGAACAAGGCACCGAATACCACTGATTTGACAGTGAACTCGGCCACGTTTTGTTCGGGGGCAATGTAGGGTTTGAATTGATTGCTGTCTGCCATAGCTGGGTATTGATTGAATTTCCAATGATTAGCTTCTGATAAGCACGCGGTCGTAAAGCACCATGAGCAACGTACTGGCAAGTCCGATTCCGGCCAATACAAACCACATCATAGCAGGGTTGGTATCGAGGTATGAAAGGCGCAGCCAGTCGGCTACGGCACCCGCGCCAAAAGAACCAATAGCCACCGGAAGAAATGCAAAGCCCATATAGGTTCCCACTTGGTCGGGCGGTGCCAGGGAATTAACATACTCGTAAAACCGGGGAGCCTGGGTAGCTTCTCCAATAGCAAAAATGGCCACGCCAATTACAACGGCCGCGGTTGTGCCTATTAAACCTATAATTATCCAGGAGAGGCTGGCCACCACAAAACCAATCGTCATCGCTGTGAATGGCTTCCACTTTTTGAATACCGCAGCCATAAATACACTAAAGAAAATAATGCACCATGCGTCCACCGTTTCCAGTATCTCGAATTGCTCGAAGTGCAACACATCGGTAGCATAGAAGGGCAGCAGGTAAAAAATCTGCCAGAACATAATCCAGAAGCCCGAGAAGATCACCAAAAACAACAGGAAGCGGAAGTTGCCGAAAACGAGCAACATGTCATTGAACACCTGCGCGAAGGTACGCTTCACTTCTCCGTTATCGGCATCAGGCTCGCGGAAGAAGAACCAGGTTCCCAGAAACAGAAGCAAACACGTAACCGAGGACATCACCAGCACAAACTCAATGCCCAGGTCTTGCCTCACCAACATGGCCAGCATGGGGCCGATGGCACCACCAAAATTGACAAGTGAATAATAAATGGAGAAGCCAAGACCACGTACGTGCTCCTTTGAAGTTTTGGCTACCGTGCCCACTATGCAAGGCTTGATCAGAGAACCACCTACTGCTGTTAACAAGAGCACACTGATTACGTACGCACGCTTGCCAATCGCTTCAACGATTTCCTGACCCCACTCCATGCCTGCCAGGCCTATCAAAAAGTAGCCAATGCTGAATATGCCAAAACAGGCCATCAGCGTCTTCTTGAATCCGTACTTATCAACCAAAACACCTGCCAGGATGGGCAGCAGGTAGATAACACCGGAAAAGAGCCCGGCCAACTTGCCCGCCTCTTCCTGAAGCCCTGCCTTTTCTGCCAAAAACACCACCAACACCGCCTTCATGCCATAGAAGGCCAGGCGTTCAAATAGTTCTAATGTGTTGGCAATCCAAAAGGTGGGGGTAAATCCGGAGCGCAATCCGGCCAGTCGGTCGTTCAAACTCATCGATCAGGAATAGGTAAAATACGGTTCAAAGTAGGGCTATTAATCGATTTTCACAATACCGCAAACGAATTCGGAAGGCCTACTCGGGCAACGAAAAAAAAACGTGTCGCCCAATATTTTAAAGCTTTGTGCGTCTCTAAGGCAACATGCTAAGAATACTCAAATACATGATCGTTTCTATTATTTCGGTGGTGGTGATACTCTCGCTCATCACGTGGTTGGTAATGCAACACGCGGCCTTTGGTAACGACCCGGAAGCCACCGATGTATGGCACCAATCGCCCCAGTATAAGAACGGACTATTTCACAACGTTCATCCTACGGCCACATTGCGCGAGGGTGTCTCTTATGTTGCCATGATGAAAGAGTTCTTCAACAAACCTGAGAATGTAAAACCGGGCGGAGCTCTGCCCTCGGTGAAAACCGACCTGCGCAACCTGGAAGACGCGCAACCTACGCTGGTATGGTTCGGCCATTCCAGTTACCTCATTCAACACAAAGGGTTTCAAATTCTGGTAGACCCCGTGTTGAGCGGATATGCCGCACCCCTACCCGTTTTTGGAAAAGCATTCGATGGTACCGACATCTACCACCCCAATGAACTACCTGATATTGACTTGCTGGTGCTGACGCACGATCACTACGATCACCTGGATTACGAGACTTTGAAGCAATTGCATCCGCGCATCCGGCAGATCGTGGCTCCCTTGGGCGTAGGCTCGCACCTGCGTTCGTGGGATATTGATGCATCTAAAATCACAGAACTAGACTGGTGGCAGCAAAAACAAATATCCGACAGCATACACCTCACCGCCACTCCGGCCCGTCATTTCTCAGGCCGCAAGTTTACACAAGGTAAAACGTTGTGGGCCTCGTATGTGCTTCAGCTCAATGGCTATCGCCTGTTTTTGGGAGGCGACTCTGGTTACGATGACCAATTCAAAAAAATTGGCTCCCTGTATGGCCCGTTCGACCTGGCCTTGCTGGAGGCGGGACAATATGGAAAAGACTGGCCTTTGATACACATGATGCCCGAGGAAACCGTTCGGGCTGCCCAGGATTTGCGGGCGGAAGCACTCATGCCCGTGCACTGGGGCAAGTTTGTGTTGGCCAACCACGCCTGGACAGAGCCCATTGAACGGGTGCTTTCGGAAGCAGCCGTAGCCAACCTACCCCTCTCCACCCCGCTCATCGGGCAGCCTGTTATCATCGGCCAGCCGTGGCCCCAGAAGCCGTGGTGGCGATAGGGAAAATCTCCTTCGAACATCGGGGCAGAGAAAGGTAAGGTGCCGTTAGGTACATAACCATTCCTATAAAACGGCCACGCACCAGCATGGCATTGGTTAATTTTGCCTGCAAACAATTTGACCACACCCCTGTTTGCGAATAGATTTGGTTATGAGAAAAATTCTGCTGGTAGAAGATGAAGCGAGTGTGGTGTCTTTCATTAAAAAAGGCTTAACGGAAGAAGGTTACGAGGTAAGCGTGGCGTTAGATGGGCCTTCCGGTTTGCAGATGGCTGCCTCCAACGACTTTGGTGTGATCATTCTCGATATCATGCTGCCAGGCATGAACGGACTGGAGGTTTGCCGCGAAATACGCAGGCATAACAAAAAGGTAGCCATACTCTTTCTCACCGCCCTGGGCACAGCCGAAAATGTAGTGATTGGATTAGAAAACGGGGCAGACGACTACCTGGTGAAGCCCTTTAAGTTCATTGAACTGCTGGCGCGCGTGAAGTCGTTGCTGCGAAGACTCGATCCGAATGCGCAGAGTACGGCAGAAGAACCGCCCAAAGACACCTACAAAATGGGCGACCTGGAACTGGATGACTATACCAAAACAGTAAAACGAGCGGGACGCACCATCACCCTCACCTCCACCGAATTCAGGCTGTTGCTGCTGTTCATGCAAAATCCCAAACGCGTACTTTCGCGGGCCGATATCCTGGAACGTGTATGGGGTGTAAACTTCGACCTGGGCACCAACGTGGTGGATGTGTATGTAAACTACTTGCGAAAGAAACTGGAAGCTGAAAAAGGTAAAAGACTTATCCACACCGTGGTGGGTATGGGTTATGTAATGCGCGAGGCCCATGAAGACACAGACTAAAATTGCCGCCATCTTTTTTGTGATCTCGCTGGCCATTATTGTGGTTACCAGCGGGCTGGTTTATTTCTTCATCATCCGTTATTCGTTTACCGATTTCTTCAAACGCCTGGAAATACGGGCCGTGGTAGCCGCACGCTATACCCTGGAAGACGAAGCGGCCGTATTGGAAGAGGTAAGGCAACAGCACCTGGAGAAATTACCCGAGGAGAAAGAGTACTTTTTTGAAGTAAAAGACGGAAAGCTGAATGATGCGGAAATAAAAAAGCTGAATGTACCCAATAGTTTCTTTGCATCGCTACTGGCAGAGGGCAATGCCAGCCATCAGCAAAAAGACATTTTTTATTCGGGCATTACCTACCAAAGCAAGCGAGGAAAGTATGCCGTTATAGTATCGGCAGAAAATTACTACAACTCACACCATTTGGCATACCTGCGCAACATTTTGTTGGTGGCCATTGTAATTATGTCGTTGCTCGCCCTCTACATCTCCATACTCTTTTCGAAATATGTGTTTAACCCAGTGAAGACAATTACCAGCAGTGTGAAAGACATCAGTTCACAAAACCTGCACCTACGTTTGCAGCCTTCCACCGGCAACGATGAAATCAGCGAGTTGACCGTTACGTTCAACAACATGCTCGATCGGTTAGAGACCTCCTTCGAAACGCAAAATAATTTCATCAGCAACGCTTCGCACGAACTCAGCACGCCCCTTACCAGCATCATTGGCGAGGCCGAGGTAACGTTGGCCAAAGAAAGAACACCCGAAGAATACCGCGAGGCATTGGTCAGCGTGCTGAGAGAAGCGGATAGGCTGGAAAACATTACACGCTCATTGCTATTGTTGGCACAGACCGGCTTCGATGGCAAAAAGCAAAAGTTCGACCGGGTGCGGGCCGACCAGTTGTTGTGGGATGTGAAAGAGACCATTGACAAGATGAATCCGCGCAGCCAGGTGATCATCAACCTGAACCTTCTTCCGGAAGCGCCAGAGAAGTTGAAGATATGGGGCAATGCCCAATTATTGCACCTGGCACTGGCCAATCTGGTGAGCAATGCATGTAAATACTCAAACAACCAGTCCGTAACACTGTCCATTGGCACGTCCGATGAGCACGTGATCATCATCGTGAAAGACGTTGGTATCGGTATACCCGAAGAAGAAATCAAACATATCTTCGACCCCTTCTTCCGCGCCAGCAACACCAAAAGTTACGAAGGTTATGGCATCGGGCTTCCGCTTACGCGAAACATCGTACGCCTGCATAAGGGAGAAATCATTGTGCGCTCGCAAGTGAATCAGGGCACCACTGTGCAACTGTCGTTCCCCAACGCGGCCTACGCCCTGGCCCATCAGCAATAGCTTGCACATACCGTTCGTCCCACATCTCTAATCCGTTTTTAATCTCACTCTTACCATCTTTTAATTTAGCTTTCAGCGGATTTTAACCCCGCTCTTACATCTCTCTAATCCCTACCACGCCACCTTGCACTGTGTCTTTAATCAACCCAGTGCGTCTATGGCCAAAACAATACTGATACCTACAGATCTCACTATTGAATCGTTAAACTTGCTCAGTTATGCGGTTCGCCACGAAGATGGCAGCCCTTTAGACATAATACTGTTAAATGGGTATCGCTCTTCCGATTCCATCATCGACCTGCTGTTCTTCAACAAAGAAAACGAGCGAGAGCAGTTGGTAAGCAAAGAGTTTCGCGAGGCCTACGAAATACTGAAAAACCGCAATGCTTCGAGAGTAAACGGCATTACCATAGAATTTTTTAGTGGCTTCAACAAGGCCGCCATGCGCAACCTGCTGGAGGCGCGTTTGGTAAATAAAATCTATTTACCTGCCAACTACAAAATGCGCGAACTGCATGCACGCAGTTTCGACCTCACACCACTCTTGCGGGGCCACCAGATACCTGTAACGGAGGTCAATTGGTCTTCGCAAGAACACTCGCCCGAGAAAAACCTCTCTGCCGAGATATTTCTATATGAATCTAAGTAGAACAAATCTTTTGCACCATGAATACCGCAACCTCTAACAACACCTGGCTCGATCGTTTAAAACTATTCTTCACTTTGAACGACAGTCGTTTTGAAGACCTGGAACGCCACAACTGGAAGACTACCGTTTACCGGGATTTCAGTGCAGGTTTAATTGTAGCACTTACCGCCATACCCATGGCTATGGGCTTCGCCATGGCCATGGGCCTGCGCCCGGAGCAAGGCATTATTGCTGGTGCGCTGGCTTGCATCATTGGCCGCACTTTTGGAGGTTCGAAGTACCAGGTCTATGGCCCAACGGCCGCATTCATACCGATTATCGCAGCGTTGATATTTAAGTATGGTCCTCAGAACGGAGGCACCCAGGCAGAAGCCCATGGCTTTTTGATATTGGTATCCATTTTTGCGGGGGTGACATTGATGATACTGGGCATTGCCGGTTTAGGCCGTTATGCCAAGTTGGTTCCTAACTCTATCATTGTAGGATTTACTGTGGGCATTGCAGTGGCCATTGCCCTCACCAACTTTGAGGATATTCTGGGTGTGGAAAGCTTCAAAGATATGCTGGGGCAAGACGAAGATATAAAAGGCGGCTTGTTGCACAACCTGTACGTTGTGTTTGGCAACCTGAACAAAATCAACCCTTGGTCGGTGGCTATTGGATTGGGAACTTTTGTATTGACACGCGGTCTGTTAAAGATTTCTATTTTTATTCCGGCTCCCCTATTGGCCATTGGTTTGGCAACTTTGGTTACCGCCACGCTGCTACCCGGTGAGGGAATCATTTTGGTGCGCGACATCTACGGCAGCATTCCCAACAATTTCTTTGTGTTCACTGGTCCACATCTGCCCGCGCTCAATAGCTCCGTTATCATAGACATTATCTACTTCACCGCAGCCATTGTTTTTGTGTCGGGTGTAGAAAGCCTGCTCTGTTCTTCCATGGCCGATCGCCTGGCAAAGAACACACGCACGCCTTTCAATGCCGACAAAGAATTCTGGGGACAAGGATTAGTGCAAATCATAACGCCACTTGTTAACGGGTTTCCCTGTACGGGCGCTTTGGCACGTACTGCTACAAGTATTAAAGCTGGGGCCGTAACCCCGTTGGCCGGTTACTTCAAGGGTGTTTTGAAGTTAATCATGGCATTCTATATGGCTCCATACCTCGAAATTGTACCCATGGCCTGCATCGGTGGCATTCTGTTGTGGGTAGCCTCGAACATGATTAAGCCTGCTGAAATTCGCGAAGTAAAAGCAACAGGCCGCTTTGAAATGGCCATGCTGGTATACACGGCCGTGATGGTGCCATTAACCGACTTCCTCACAGGTGTGCTCTCGGCAATGATACTGTATTTCGTGGCCGTGAAGTTGTTTCCAAAACTAGTGCGCGCCACTGAAGTTACAGTAGTAGAACCGGTAGAGCAGCCTGCTTTACGCCAGGTGCAGGTTAATGCAGATGGAGAAAAAGCGCGCGACAACTAAACTTCAGTGACAATGAGCAAGATGCAGAAAAGAACATTAAAACAGGCAGTCCATACCTGCCGTTCGAGCTCAGAAGCAAGGGGCGTGTCGAGTAAATTCCCTTAGCGGTCGATTGCCGGTGGAAGCGGATAAGCAAGCGCTTCGGTAAATTGTTATCTTCACTAACCATTAACCGTTTCCACCTTATGAACCTTAAAAAAGAAGACCTAAAGCAGGAAGTGTTCGACCTGTATGATGACTATGCCCACAATCGCATCGACAGGCGCGACTTTGTGCAGCGCTTGTCGGCCCATGCCGTGGGGGGAGTTACCGTTGCCTCGCTCATGGGCTTCCTCATGCCCAACTACCAGGGCAACGTGCAGGTGCAACCCAACGACCCGCGCCTCATTACCTCGTTCATCGATTATCCTTCTCCCAAAGGAGCGGGCTCCATCAAGGCACAACTGTCGAAGCCGAAAGAGGCGAAGCGCAAACTAGGTGGCATTGTAGTGGTGCACGAGAACCGGGGCCTGAACCCGCACATTGCCGATGTAGGCAGAAGGGCCGCGTTGGCCGGGTTCGTTTCTATATCTCCGGATATGTTGAGTCCCTTAGGTGGCTACCCCGGCACAGACGATGCCGGCCGCGAAATGCAAAGCAAACGCGACCGCAACGAAATGCTGGAAGACTTCATTGCTGCCTTCGAATACCTGAAGAAACACCCCGACTGCAACGGCAAAGTGGGTGTGGTGGGCTTTTGCTTTGGCGGATGGATTTCGAACATGATGGCCGCCCGCGTGCCCGATCTGTTGGCAGCCGTACCGTTCTATGGCGGGCAGGCGCCCAAAGAAGAGGTGCCTAACATCAAAGCAGCAATGCAACTACATTATGCTTCGCTTGACACACGGGTAAATGCGGGCTGGCCCGACTACGAGGCGGCATTGAAAGAAAATGGAAAGAAATACACTATGTATATGTATGAAGGTACCAATCATGGCTTCCACAACGACAGCACGCCACGCTACGACAAGGCGGCCGCTGAACTGGCATGGCAACGCACCATCGATTTCTTCAAAGAGAGCCTGAAATAAAATCAGGGCTGTTGCCAGTTTAGATCTACTGGTAACAGCCCCGTTGCTCAATAACGCCTCACCTCAAAAGTCCAGTAGCGCCCTTCCGCTACTCGATCTTCTTCAGTCGTTTGGTTTTCTCTTTGTGTTCGTGCTTGTCTTTTTTGTGTTCGTGTTTATCCTCGCTCTTGTGCGATTTATGTTTCATCTTCCATTCTTTGTCATCGTCTGAAGAGTGAATTCTCTTCAAGCCCTCATAACGGGCACGGTCTTCATCATCTTCCTCTTCCTCGCCTTCTTCATCTTCATCTTCATCTTCATCGTCATCCGCTTCGTCTTCGTTCCAATCGTAATCGAAGTCTTCATCGATGTCGATATCAAAGTCATCTTCATCCACATCCATTTCATCGATGTCGATGTCAATGTCCAGATCGGGAATGTGGATGTCTATCGGGTCGATATCGATGTTCAGGCTGCTTAAGTCGATTTCGATGGACTCTATGTTAATTTCGAGGCGGTCGAGGGCCACCTCTACATTGCGCAGCGCATTTTGGAGGGCCACTTCGATGTTGCGCTCAATCACCTCCTCATCGATGTGCACATCAAAATTGGAATAGCGGTAAGGGTTGGTAGACACTTTGCGAAGGCCTTCTTCGCGTATAGCCGTTGCACTTTGCGAGAAGCCGACCGTTGCCGACAAGGCCATCAATGCCGCCAGGCAGATGAAGTAACGAATATGGATTTTCATGGTTGGGATGGTTTCAATAGAGGGATTACTCACCGCTGGGTGAAAGGTTACCTGTTCCAATAGAAAATCTTTTCCGAACCTATATTCCCTTAATCAAATCACATAAGTCGGCACTCCAGCTTTACCGGATGCCTTTGCCTGTGGCAGCCCAGTAAATGCCCCCATAAAGGTGGTTCTGAAAAATCTGGTCGGAGAAAGTGAGCGGAATGTGGCCCAGGGCTGTGTAGAACGCACGCCCTCCGTCATAAGGATGGTACCATGAAATGGGATGGAACGCACCCATGCCCTTGCCTTCGCGTTCGCCCCACTTGGCGTAAGGGTTATAGGTTTTCTCATCTACCGACAGCAAGAAGGTAAGATCGTTGGCTTTGCGCTCGCCAAACTCGTACCACTCGTCCGTCCACAGCAGTTGCTGCGGAAAACGCTCCATGCCGGGGAAGTTGCTGTTCTCCACCTTTAGATAAGCGGTTTGGTTTTGCGGATGTATTTTAAACATCATCCCTACCATTTGTGTGTACCACGGCCATTCGTATTCGGTATCGGAGGCGCTGTGGATGCCTACGTAACCTTTGCCCGCACGGATAAATTTTTCGAAGGCTGCCTGTTGTTCGTCATTCAGCACGTTGCCGGTGGTGCACAAAAAGATCACCACGGCATAGTTCTCTAGTGCTTTTTCGTTGAACACCGATGCATTTTCCTGCCAGTCAACGGTAAAGTGATGGCGCGCGGCCAGTTGGCGGATGGCAGCTACTCCTTCGTGAATGGACTCGTGGTGGAAGCCATCGGTCTTTGTAAACAATAAAGCGCGGAACTGCTGGGCAGAGGCGGTAAGCGTTGCCGCAAGGCAGAAGGAAAGTAAGAAAGGTAGACGTAGATTCATGATCACTTTTGGGTTTGGATAAATATACCCAAAAAAGTCATGGCTTGGTTTGTGCTAAATATTTGATATGTCTGTGGTAAAGAAGGCGTTTGATAGGATTCTGTTAGCGTATCAATACAACCTTTACATGAGGTGCTCCCCGACCTGTGATCGGAGAGCTATCTCAGTTTATTCAACTTTCAACCGTTGCCAATACACATACGACACTCCTAACAAAGCCATGAACACCAGTGGTGCCACCCACGGTGTTCCGGTGGACACATGCACCCACACCGCGCCACCAAAGGTAAAGGCAAAGCCCGCATAGGCCCACTCCTTCAGCCAACGCCATACGGGCGCCACCAGTAACACAGCACCCACCAGCTTGGCTACGCCCAACAGGCCAACCAAGTACAAAGGAATGCCCAGTGTTTTGAACGACTCCATTAATTCTGCGTTGCCGCTGAGGTACATAAAGGCGCTGGCCAACATGGCCAAAGAAACCAGTCCCGTTAAAATCCAGTAGATGATCTTATCTTTTTTCATGATCGTTTGTTTTTTCAGCAAAAGTGGAGTGCCCATCGCGGGATATCCGCATGCGTTTCTTGCAGGAAACCAGTTTCCTCGAGGAAACTAATCTTTCGCGGTTGTGGTTATTTGCTGAAACTTGGAAGATGAAATTGCCTGCGGCAGGCATGTGACTACTTCAAAACAATTTGCACACATGAAACACCCCACCCCCGAACACGTGGCTATGCTGCTGGAAGAAAATCCCGTAAAGGCCCGGCTCTGCACCTCTACCCACAAAGAACGCCTATTGGGCATGGGCGATGCCATGGAAGTGCTGAGTGGTAAATGGAAGCTACCGTTGCTGGCAACGCTGCTCTTTGGCGGGGCACAACGTTTTTCAGATTTGCTTCGCGAGGTAGACGGCATTGGCGCCAAAATGTTATCGAAAGAACTGCAGGATTTGGAAGCACACCAACTGGTGACGCGCAAGGTGTTGCAAACCAAACCCATTACCGTAGAGTATGAAATCACCCCTTACGGGCGATCGCTCGAAAATCTGGTGGTAGAAATTATTGCTTGGGGATTAGACCATCGCCACACCATTATGAGAGAGTGAATAACTCACGTCTTCTGCTTCTTCTTTTTTGCGCTGGGAAAGAGCACGTTGTTGAGTATAAGGCGATAGCCTGGCGAGTGCGGAAATAAGGCGAGGTTGGTGTTGCCACCTCCCCTGCCCCGGCCTGGCATGCTTTCCGGGTCGTGACCGCTGTAGTACGTCCAATGTCCGCGGCCCAACTCGCCATAGATGTAACGCACATTTCCGTTTTGTTTGTTTTCACCCAACACCTGCACCGAGGGTTTCACCAATGAGGATTGAAAGGCGGTGGTCTGCCCAAAAAACTCGCGAATTTGCTGCTCGTGATTTTGCACCAGCATGGTGGGCACAATGTCCCACTTAGCAGAAAAGCTGAAGAGTTGAAAGAAACCCAATGGCTGGCTGCCATACCAGCCCCCATTGCTGGTGTTGATGTCGGAGAATTTGCGCGAATCGGGTGGCTCCAGCGTAAAGTTTTCGAACGCCAAAGAGCGCGTGAAGTCCAGCTTGCCTTGCGCCAACGGGTCGGCATCATCGCCATCGTATTCGCTGGCTACAATGTCCAGTCCGTCTGCGGCCAGCGCGATGTCGAACGTTTCAGCCCCCGAGCACATGGCAAAAAGGTAGCCGCCACCGGCACAAAAGCCATAGATTTTTCGGCTCACATCGCGCTTCATGGTGGCCACTTTGGTATAGCCCATCTTCAACGCCAGGGTTTCCTGCAGCTTCGCTTCCAGCACCTGTGTGGCCCGCCTGAACGAACGCCCCATCTGCCCGGTGAAGTCCTCGTGGTGCAAGTGCAGCCAATCGAAATGAGCCAGCGTGTCGGCCAGCACCTCTTCATCGTAAATTTTGGCATAGGGAATTTCTGCATATTCCAGCGCCAGCACAACGGCATCGGTATCGTCTGTTACCAGCGCATGGCGTGTGGGTGTGTACACCGCAACGCGTGGCGCTTTTTCCAGCCGTACCAGCTCCATGTTGACAGATGGCGAGCTGATCTCTCTCAAGAGGGTATTTGTTTGTTCGGCCGACAGCATTTCAAATAGCACACCACGCACCTGGCACTCGTTACGCAGCGCGGGCGTGTAGTCCACCAGGAAACTTCCTCCGCGGTAATTCAGCAGCCAATCGATGGTGTGGTTTTCTTTCAGCGCCCAATAGGCAAGGCCGTATGCTTTCAGGTGATTGGTTTGCGCCTGGTCCATGGGAATGAGCACCGAAGCTGCCCGACTACCTACCGCCAAACCCAAACAAATGATGAGCGCACCCAACCGCATAAAAGAAAGATGCCGAATTTTCGTTGCATTTAGAAGTGTTTTTTCATCAGTCCGCAGTCCCTGGTTCCGAATGGGTGTTTCCATTGAAAGACTGCATTGGCCATTTAACCGCTCATTACGTCAGCAAGTCCCTATTAACCGTTAAATAGCGAAATGGCTCTTTAAACCGTGCACCAAAATGGTGCGTTCTGCTGTTATAATTACAGAACAATTCATGAAACTGAAGGAGACGCTTTCAGGTATGGGGTAAGAAATGGCAGTCGTTCGCTTGGCGGGCACTGCCATTTTTCTTTTCAGACTTTTGATAATGTCTTTCGCATACAGATACTAATGTCCACACCCACATAAGGTTCGAAGTTAGGAATTTGCACATACCCCGATTTCCGGTAGGCAGCAATGGCCTCGGGCTGCTGTACACCGGTTTCCAACTTGGCTTCTGTATAACCTTCTTCTAATGCCCAGCGCTCCAACTCTTGCAACACTTTTCTTGCAATACCGCGGCTGCGGAAATCGGGCTTAGTATACATGCGTTTAATCTCTATTGCGTTGGGTTCCCCCTTCATGGGGCGAAAACATCCACAACCCACCGCCACGCCATCCGCGTAAGCCAACACTACCCTGGCACTGTTATCTACTTTGTTGAAGGGCTCGAAGTTTTGTTGTACTTCGGGATAACGCACCCAGAATTCTGCATCCAATTCTTTTACCAGCGCATAAAAGTGAGCATGATGGTGATCGGCACGAACCACTTCTACAGAGATGTCCATCATCAATGTTGAAAAGCGAAAGTTCGGAAATTTTTTATCTCCTCATTACGTGGATCACGGGTATTCTAAATACCAGTTCATACGGTGGCGCTGCGGCCAATGACGCACCAGCTCGCCTGTGCTTCGTTTGGAGACCTGCGCATTGAAAGTACCCTCCGTAGTAAGCACACACTGCCAAAAATCATCTGGATGATTAAACTCCTGTTGATCAATGGCCAGATAACTCTTTAACAATGGATGTGCTTGGATAACTATGGAAAGATGTTTCTTTTGGATAATGGTGGTGAAGATTGGTTCGGCAAAATGTTCAAGCGTAACGCTGGAGTCGCCCAAAGTGCGGGTCCATCCCCAGCCTACTTTCAGTGAGTAACCCTTTCGCAGCCCATCGAGCAATTCTTCTTTGCTCCCGCTCAGGGCATTCCCGTTTTCATCGTGACTGTAGACTGAAGTCCGCCCCGACCGAGTGTTACTGGGTTGCGCCATGGCAGCCACAGGCATTACAAACATGGCAAGGCAGAGTAATTTTATTGTCATAAGTCCTACAAACGGAGATGACCAACAACAGGTTTTGCGTTTGATCAGGCGGAACTGGCATTTGGTAGCCAGACCTACAGGAGAAGATTCTTAAAAATCGCCATCAAAGTCATCATCATCGTCACCACGATCGCGGCTGCGTGCATCGTTCTTTTGGTTGATGCGGTAAGAGAAGTTCAATAAGAACTGGCGGGCACGCCATTGGAATTCACTCTCAGAATAATACCCATCGCGATCGATGATGCTTCTGCGCTTGCGGGAATTAAGTAAATCGCGTACGCTGGCGGTTGCGGTCGCACGGCCCTTCAAAAAATTCCGTGATAATCCCAGGTCGATGGCATACAAAGAACGGTCGCGTCCCTGCGGAGTGATGCGTGGCGCACGGTAGTTGACCGATTGCTGAAAGTCTATGTTCTTGAAAAGCGTGAGGCGCGAAGCCATGCGCCCGTTCCAGGTGTAGGTGTCGCTGAAGAGTCGCTCGTCCTGGTATTCGCCTTCAGTAACGGCTCGGAAAAAGTTGGCGTTGGTATTCAAGCGCCACCAATCCGTTGGTTGTAATGACAGATTGAACTCCAGCCCCTGCGCATGTTCGGTGGCAAGGTTTACCGGAAGAATGCGGGTAAGACCATCGCTGCCAACCAGGTTGATGCGCTGTATCACACCCAAGCGGTAGCGGTAGTAGCCGCTGGCCAGCAACGAGCCTTTGTCCCAGTTCAGCAAATAACCGCCTTCAATAGAATGTGTATACTCCGGGCGCAGATTCGGATTGCCCGTGTTGAACACACGTGCATCAGAAAAATTAGAGAAAGGTGCGAGGTCGCGCATGCGGGGCCTGCTGATTCGATAACTATAACTTAACTGCACCGACCGCAGGTCTGACAGTTGGTAAGAGAAATGTGTGCTGGGGAAAAGGTTAAAATACAGTTGTTCATTCTCTTCGTTGGTTTCCGTCAATTCTGTTTTGATGTCGCTGTATTCACCACGCAAACCTAATTGGTAAGAAAATTTATCCACCTTGTTGCCCACCATACCATACAAAGCGTGAATGGTTTCGGTGTAGATCAGGTTGTTGTTGAAAGTAGGTAATATTGCCCACTCACCAGATTCGCTTTTCTCTTCAAGCAGAAAGTCGTTCTGAATAATGCGGGTAGCCGATTTTGCACCTGCTTCCACTTTACCGTCTTTGCCAAATGGATGGATATAATCTATCTGTGCCAATTGGTTTAACTCGTTTTCCAGGTTGTCTGCACGCTGTTCTACCAACGGATTTCCGGCTTCGTCTCCTTGCCAGTAGTCGGCCAGCTCTAATTCCTCACTGCTGATGTGTTTGAGATCGATGGTGAGTAGCTGACCTGGCTTGTTGAATTCTTTGCGATAACCCAGCGATAAGTCCAGGTTATTTTCGGGTTCTTCTTCCCGTTCGGTACGAATTTGCGTGTCTTGTAAGATACGGTTTGCATCCAAATCGCGGTAAGTAATGGTGGAGGTGTTTATTCCATCGGATCTGCGATAAACCGCTGATGCGTTGATGGAACTTTTATCAGTGATGAAAAAATCGCCACCCAACATTACGTTGTGGCTGCTGCCACTGCGCAAGCGTTTCTGATCTTGTTCGTACACAAAACTGGTGTCGGCACTGGTGTATTCCTGAAACGAGTTACCACTGCCGGGCCCCGAGCGATAGTTGAAACCATAACTGGTGTTGATGCTGAATTTCTCTTCGCGGAAAGTAAGGTTGGCTGCCGCACCATGGTTGGCCGGATAACCCGTGGTGGCATTGAGTGAACCGGTTACGCCTCGCCTGGACTCCTTTTTTAAAATGATGTTGATAATCCCTACCTCGCCTTCTGCATCAAAACGAGAGGAAGGATTGGTGATTACCTCAATGCTTTCAATCATATTGCCCTGCAATTGCCGCAAAGCCTCCGGGTTGCTGATACCGGTAAGGCCCGATGGCTTACCATTGATGAGAATGCGCACGTTTTCGCTGCCACGCAAACTCACCGATCCATCTACATCTACCGTTACCGAGGGTACATTGTCCAATATTTCAGCCGCATTGCGCCCAATGTTGCTGAGATCTTTCTCCACATTAAACACACGCTTATCCAACTGCAACTCCATCTGGGTTTTCTCGCCCTGCACAATTACTTCATCCAACACGGCTGCGTTCTCTTCCATCAGCACCGTACCGAGGTCCACCGTTTTATTGGCCACCACAATCGGGCTCACTATTTTCTCCTTATAAGAAAGAAATGACACCCTAAGGAAATAACGGCCTGCGGGTACGTCCAGCGCTATGCGGCCTTCCATATTTGTTACGGCACCTGTTACCAATGAAGAATCGCTCAAGCTAAACAAAGCTGCATTGGCAAACGGAATGGCATTTCGATCCGTATCGGCCACCAACGCCACTAATTGGCCACCGGTCTGCGCCCATGCAGTTGTTAGCTGAGAAAAAAATAAGGCAAGCAGAAAAATGCGCATGCTTGTGACTATTCTTTTGGTTTGTAATGAAAACCAGCTACCGGGTAAATGGTTATGCTATTTTTTTACCATGGCAAACTCAGAAGCTTCAAATTTACCGGTTCTTCCAGCGAAAAAGGGCACCATTCGTGTAAAACGAGCAGTGTTAAGAAGTCGTTAACAATTTTAGATGTGATTACTTAACGTGTGTTTGCACCCACGACAAAGTTTCTGTAGCCAACATAGACAACACATCTTTTCTACCACGAACAAAGAATGCATGGTTGGCATCTTGAATGGCGATTAACTTTGCCTTCGGCAGCGCATCGCACACTTCGTTGATAAGTTTCCATTCTGCCAGTTCATCGCGTGTGCCTTGCAGAAACAACATGGGTACCTCCACCTCGTGCAGGTGGGTGGCGCGTTCAACGGAAGGTTTACCGGCTGGATGGAGGGGAAAGCCGAAGAACACCAATCCTTTTACAAAGGCTGGCTTCTCTTTAGCCATGTATTGAGATGACATGCGGCCACCAAAAGATTTGCCCACAGCCAGCAGTGGCACCTGCGGGTACAACTGATGGGCTTTATTC
>CAZRQK010000022.1:0-70654 GCA_964602295.1 uncultured Ohtaekwangia sp. | reverse complement strand
ACAATGTACTGGTTGCGTTGACTTTGTTGCAGCAAGGGCAGGAAATTCGACATGATGCCCAACACATTAACCTATTGCAAGATGTGCCCGCCAAGCACAAATTTTTATCCCGAGCGCTAAAGGCCGGTGAAGAAATCATCATGTATGGGGTAACGGTAGGGCGGGCGTTGCAGCCGCTGAAAGCAGGCGAAGCCATCACCACCCAAAACACCCGGCACGAGGCAGCGCCCTACAGCGGCCGCACGCAAGCAGTCAGCTGGCAAGCACCGGATGTAAGCAGATGGAAGGACCGTACTTTTATGGGTTACCATCGCCCCGATGGGCAGGTGGGTGTAGCTAACTATTGGCTGGTGGTACCATTGGTTTTCTGCGAGAACAGAAATGTGCAAATCATCCGCGATGCTTTTGAAGAAACGCTGGGCTTTGCCTCGCCTAACCCCTACAAAAAAATGGTAGCCCAACTGGCAGAACTGTATCGACAAGGAAAACACCACGAGGCAGCAACCACCGAAGTAGCGTACAACTTAAGAATTCAACCCCTGTTTGAAAACGTTGATGGCATCCGTTTTCTGACGCACGAAGGTGGATGTGGAGGCACCCGCCAGGATTCTGATGCTTTGTGTCACCTGCTGGCGGGCTACATACACAACCCCAACGTGGCAGGTGCCACCATTCTAAGCCTGGGCTGCCAGCATTCGCAGGTAAGTATTCTGACCGACCGCTTAAAGGAATTGCAGGGAGCGCATGCCAAACCGCTGGTGATACTGGAGCAACAAAAAGAAGGCACCGAACAACAATTGCTTACCAAAGCAATTCACCAAACCTTTTTGCAACTGGCAGAAGTCAACACGGCTACACGTAAGCCTGCACCACTCAGCAAACTGGTGGTGGGCTTGGAGTGTGGAGGCTCTGATGGTTTTTCGGGCATATCTGCCAACCCTGCTGTGGGCCACGCGTCTGATCTGTTGGTAACGTTGGGAGGCACCACCATTCTGTCGGAGTTTCCTGAATTGTGTGGAGTAGAGCAAGAGTTAATTAACCGCACAACCGATGAACCGACTGCCGAACGTTTTATGCACCTGATGAAGGTTTATGCAAAGGCAGCCGAAGCAGTAGGTTCTGGTTTTGATATGAATCCATCGCCCGGCAATATCAAAGATGGTTTGATAACCGATGCGATGAAATCTGCGGGCGCTGCCAAGAAAGGAGGCACCTCCCCCATTACCGATGTGCTCGACTACACGGAATACATTCGGAAGCCAGGACTTAACCTGCTATGTACGCCTGGCAACGATGTGGAAAGCACCACGGCCATGGCCGGATCGGGTGCCAGCCTCATGTTGTTTACTACCGGCCTGGGCACACCCACAGGCAACCCTATTGCGCCCGTCATCAAAATATCGTCTAACCATGCACTGGCAGAAAGAATGCCCGACATCATAGACTATGATAGTGGCGCGGTGATTACCGGAGAAAAAACCATTACCCAGGCGGGTGAAGAATTGTTGGAACTGATTATCCGCACAGCCAGCGGTGAATACAAAACCAAAGCCATGCAGTTGCAGCAATATGATTTTATTCCGTGGAAGCGCGGGGTTTCCCTTTAGGAAAGTGCAGCCTTCCCTTCTACTCCGCGCAGGGTGGCACCTTCGACTTCGCTCCGGGTACCACTTTGCTGAACGGAGTCGAAGCAAACCTATTTAGGCGAATTCGAAGCAAACAATCATAGCGGATTCGAGTCGAACTCTTTCGTCAATGATTGAATTGAAGTCATCAAAAAAAACTGTGGAAGCCCTTCCATCGCAGAAATCCCATTGGCATTATCCGCCCACTACATCCAACACAATCTTCCACTGCCCCTCTTCCTTCTTCCACACCCGCAGGTAGTTCAGCGGTAATTCGCGGGTGTTTCCATCGTGTGTTACAGTAACCTTTACCTTGCCATAGGCATAACCCAGGTCGCCCGAAGACGCTACCTCACCGCCTAAATGTGTGTATTGAAACTTCTTACCTGTTTCATCAATGGCTTTTATCGCATCGGGTGTGGTGTAAGGCCAACTGCCCGTGCGGTGAATGCGTGCTTCGGTCGAAAGATAGTCTGACACAAAAGAACCCCCGGCTGCATTTACCTTGGCTACATAGGTCTGATCTAACGAAAGCAGCTCGGCTTCTTCTTTCTTACTATTCACCGCACCAGTACTTTTTAAGGGCCGGTTAGATGTCTTTAACGTGTGCGCTACCTCCTCTTTCTTCGGAAAACCAATACCCATATCGATGGCTACCTTCCACACACCTTGCTCGTTCTTCTTCCAAACGGAAGAATAATAACCATAGCCTGCGGGCGCTTCATCACCACGGTCGCGCTTAGACTCCCACGGTCCGGTGGTATACCCAAAATCGCCAGAAGAAGCAATGTCTGCCCACACAGGCCACCAGAACAAAAGCCCATTGTTTTCGGGCACCTGTTTCCACAACTCCTGTCCATTTACCGGCTCACCCTGACTAAACACAATGGCATCGGCACCAAGATGAGCAAGAAAGGCGGCCTTGGTGGTTTGCTCTTTGGAAGTGGCAGCAAATTTCATTTCTGCATCGGCTACACTTTGCGGGCCTGGAGGCAGCATCTGTGCGCTTGCAAGGGTTACTGAAAACAAAAAGGCGAACGTAAATCTTAGCATCATACGGTTTGTTTTGCTTGCTGATACGGACAAGCCTGCAGATGGTTGGTCTCTGTCAATAAATACCGGAGATGGGGTTAAAAGCCCCAAAATAAGTCATAATGACATATATATTCATCAAAAATAGCACATTATCGGCCATAATGACCTGAAAAATCTGATGGTACGCTTTTTCTGAAGGGAGACTGTGAACTTAAAAATGACATGTTCCACCCAAAAAATTAAAAAAGTATGAGCTTAGTAAGATACAACTCCACGCTGAACGATTTCGTACCGACTTCCTTCAGCAACCTGATCGACCGGTTTTTCAATGACACGGTGGCCCGCTCTGGCGGAAGTTCGCAGTTCTCTTTTGTGCCGCGCGTAGACATCATGGAAGACGAGAAGGCTTTCGAATTGCACGTGGCCGTACCCGGCATGAACAAAGAAGATTTTAAAATCGACCTGAACGACAACTACCTGACGGTGAGCGGAGAACGCAAACTCTCGAAAGAGAAAAAAGAAAATAACTTCTACTCGGTAGAAACGCAGTATGGCACTTTCAGCCGCACCTTCACCTTGCCAGAGCATGTAGACGCGCAAAAAATCAGCGCTAAATACAACAATGGCATTTTGGAGATTCTGGTACCCAAAGACGAGAAAAAAACACTGAAGCAGACCATACGCGTCAACTAATTCAAAGCAGGGTTTAGGTTAGGTGGGTAGGTGCCGTCCTCGCAAGAGGCGGCACCTTTTTTTGTTAAACGATGTAAAGTACATGGCCGGAACAACTGATTTCGCGTTAAACGATTATCGCTGACCAATGAAAATGCTCCATTTCTATCCATTGAAATCGCCCCATGCAGGGGATTTTCGTTTGGTCACGACTGCAATCGGATTTTCTATTGAAGAATTAGGTTTAAATTGGTTGACAAAGAAATGAAGTTATGAGGCGCACGCTGCTAATTCTGCTGGTTGTGGTTACTGCATTTGTAGGGGCGGTAACCGGGTCTTTAGTTACCCTGAAATATGTGGAGCAGGAAATGCCCTACCAATCCATTGAAGATCGCCAGAATTTGCGGCTGGCTAATTACCGCACCGATTCGGCCACCTCGCTACCTACGGGTTTGAATTTCGAAGTGGCGGCTAAAATGGTTACACCTGCGGTGGTCCACATCCGGGCTGTGTATGGCAGCGGCAGCTTCAGCATCAACCCGCTAGACGAATATTTTAATCAACCTGCGCGCTCGTCCGGATCGGGAGTGATCATATCAGACGATGGTTACATTGTTACCAACAACCACGTAATAGAAGAAGCCACCAACCTGGAAGTGGTATTGAACAACAACCAGCGCTTTTTTGCCAAGTTGATAGGGAGAGATCCTACTACAGACCTCGCACTTCTCAAAATCAAATCAAAAAATCTTCCCTTCGTAAAGTATGGCGATTCCGACAGTGTTACTCCCGGTGAGTGGGTGCTGGCCATCGGCAACCCTTTCGATTTGAATTCTACTGTAACGGCAGGTATTGTAAGCGCCAAAGCCAGGAACATTGGTATTCTGCGCGATAGAAACAGCCTGCAAGTAGAAAGCTTTATTCAGACCGATGCCGCAGTAAATCCCGGCAACAGCGGGGGTGCATTGGTTAACCTGCGTGGAGAACTGGTGGGCATCAACTCGGCCATTGCCACGGCCACAGGCAGTTATTCCGGGTATTCATTTGCTATTCCCACCTCCATCGTAAAAAAGGTAATGGATGACCTGCTGGAATTTGGTGAAGTACAGCGCGGCTTGCTGGGCGTGCAAATTGTAGATGTAACGGCTGAAGTGGCCGAAGCCCGCGACCTGGACGTGGTTCAAGGCGTGTTGGTAAGACGCGTGAACAGTGGGAGCGCGGCCGCGGAGTCGGGCATACAAAGTGGCGATGTGATTACGGCCATCGATGGGCATCCGGTTAACAGCGTATCGGAATTGCAGGAGTGGGTGGCCCGCAACCGCCCTGGTGAATCGGTCAACGTAAAATTTCGCAGAGACAAGGCAGAACAAACCGTGAAGGCCGTGCTAAAGAATTTTGAAGGCAGCGAGCAAGCCGAAAAAAAAGCTGTATTCTATGAGATCGAGGGCGCTAAGTTCGAAGACATGACTTACCGCGAACTGACTGACCTGAACCTTGATGGAGGGGTACGGCTGGGGCGTGTGGGCGATGGCAAATGGAAAGAAGCTGGCCTGAAGCCGGGCTTCATTATTACGCACATCGACAAGGTGCCGGTAGATAACGTAGAAGACCTCAACCGCATCCTCGAAATCAAAGATGGTGGCATGCTGGTAGAGGGCATCAAAACCAACCAGGAAAGAGGCGCATTTGGTGTAACCTGGTAGCTCCAAAAATTAGGGCTGTTTCCTTCACTATCGACAGCCAAACCTGTTACTTTGTAGCCTTCAAAAAAAAGCGCATGCAATGATAACCTGCGCGCAAGCTTGATCGCTGCGGGGTGGTTGCCATTTACATGGGATTAACTCGATTTAAAGAATGAAAAATTTCGGCATCAAAGAAGCGCTGCAAGCGCTGGGCATCAAAGCATCCAACTCAGGAGTTTCCACCGGTAAAAAGTGGATCAAAACCCATGGCACCTTTATCGAGTCGTACTCTCCGGCCGATGGCAAGTTGATAGGCAAAGTGCAAGCTGCCGATGCCGCAGCATTTGAAAAAGTGGTAACTACCGCAGCCGCAGCTTTTGCCACCTGGCGTCTGATGCCGGCACCGAAGCGCGGAGAAATTGTGCGGCAGATCGGTGAGTCGTTGCGTCAATACAAGGAGCCGCTGGGCAAGTTGGTGAGCTACGAAATGGGTAAATCGTACCAGGAGGGTTTGGGCGAAGTACAAGAGATGATAGACATCTGCGACTTTGCCGTTGGTTTGTCGCGGCAGTTGCACGGCCTCACGATGCATTCGGAGCGCCCGCAGCACCGCATGTACGAACAATATCATCCGCTGGGCATTGTGGGCATCATCTCCGCTTTCAATTTTCCAATTGCCGTTTGGAGTTGGAACACCATGCTGGCGTGGGTGTGTGGTGATGTGTGTATCTGGAAGCCATCAGAAAAAACACCTTTGTGCAGCATTGCCTGTCAAAACATTGTAAGCGAAGTTTTCGAGCGCAACGGTTTACCGGAAGGCATTTCATGTATTGTGAATGGCAATGCCAAGATCGGCCAACTGATGTCGGCAGATGAAAGAATTCCATTGGTATCGGCCACGGGCTCGGTGCGCATGGGCAAAGCTGTGGGCCGCACGGTGGGCGAGCGCTTAGGCCGGGCGTTGTTGGAGCTGGGTGGCAACAATGCCATTATCATTTCCGAACATGCAGATCTGGATATTGCCATCAGAGGTGCTTTGTTCGGAGCCGTGGGTACGGCCGGCCAACGTTGCACCACCACGCGCAGGCTGATTGTGCACGATAAGGTTTACAATGAAGTAAAAGAAAGACTGAGCAAGGCTTACGGCCAATTAAAAATCGGCAACCCGCTCGATCCGCAAAACCATGTGGGACCTTTGATTGATAAACTGGCGGTGAAAGCATACAACGAGGCGTTGAAAAAAGTGAAGGAACAAGGCGGTTCATGGGTATTGCCCGGTGGCGTTTTGAGAGGAGAGGGTTATGAGTCAGGTTGTTATGTAAAGCCTGCTATTGCAGAAGTAAAGAACCACCTGCCCATAGTTCAGGAAGAAACCTTTGCCCCCATCTTATACCTTATTCGATACAAAACTTTAGACGAGGCCATTGCTTACCAGAATGGAGTAAAGCAAGGGCTGTCTTCGGCTATTATGACCAACCACATGCAAGAGATGGAACAATTCCTCTCGCATGCCGGTAGCGATTGCGGCATTGCCAACGTTAACATTGGTACTTCGGGCGCTGAAATTGGTGGCGCCTTCGGTGGCGAGAAAGAAACCGGTGGCGGAAGAGAGTCGGGTTCGGACGCATGGAAAGTTTACATGCGCAGACAAACGAACACCATTAACTACGGGCGAACCCTACCGTTGGCACAAGGCATAAAATTTGACATATAAACAAACTTGGAAATCAGTTGCGGAAGGTCTATTTTTAGTGAATAAACCTGTAACCAATGGCTGGAAAAAAGTATCGCACTGTCATGCTGATTGATGACAATGAAATTGACAATCTCATCAACCAGAAAATGATAGAAGCAGCTTCCATTACGGACAACATCTACACACACACGGGCGCCAAAAGTGCCATTGAATTTCTGAAGAACATGGAGAAGCTGGATGTAGCTGAAAAGGTGCTCCCAGATGTTATCTTTCTGGATATAGACATGCCCTTGATGGACGGGTTTCAGTTCTTAGACGAATTTGAAAAGCTAACTAATGTGGCTAAAAACAAGTGCAGCATTGTCATGCTCACCTCTTCCATTAACCCACAGGATTTCAACCGCTCGAAGAAGTATCCCAACGTTAAACTTTACCTCAATAAGCCACTCTCGCACGAGAGCATTATGAAGCTGGAGGTTTAAGGCTCCCCTCAGGGTGCTTCAATGGCAGTCAGATTCTCCACAAACTGTTCGTCCATACGTATCAAAGCGGTGGGTGCAAAATAATTTACCGTTGCCGCTTTGAACTTGGGAATCAGCGCATTGATTTTCTTGGGTTTCTCTTTCTTGGCTTCGCTTACCGCAATTTTCAGAATCTTTATGAAGAGCAACACGTTCTCGCAGTCGTCTTTACCCAACATCCTGATCTGCCGCTGAATGCTGTTGGTCAGCTGGTTGAATAGATCAAAATCTTTCAACAGGCAATACTGCAACGCGAGCAACGCCTTCACTTCCATTTGCGCCAATGGAAAGCGCTTTAAGCTCACATCGTTCAGAAAGCTGTTGATAATCTTGGCCGACTCTTCATACTTACCTACATAGTAGCTGGATAACGCCCGGTAGATAATGTAAATGAGGTGACGGGGCACATCGTTGTTGTCGGGTTCGTATTCAAGAAAGATACTTTCATTTTCAGCATACAATTCTTTCTCGGTGCCCATGCGCAGGCTGCGCTCCAGCTTGGATATGAGGAACTGCGCAGAGAAGGTGTAGTAAGGATAGTTCACCAACAGGTTCGAGGCCGCATCGTTTACTTCTTCATAAAACTTTTCTGCCTGGCGGAATACTTTGTAGTGATTGTAGTATTCCAACTTCAAAAATTCAAATACCAGGTTAAGGTGATAATAAAGCGGGTCGAGGTTATAGGTATCGAATATTTTCTGAACGTGATCAAAAATATCTTCAATCGACTCGCCTTCTTGTTGTAGCTCGTCTGGTTCCACAAACAAACGGTGGTACACCAGCATGCAGCTCTGATACACATACAAGCGGTGCGACTCGTACAACTTCGCCACATTCTGCATCTCCTTCAACAGCAAACTGAGGCCAAGTTTCTCCGTGGCATCGCCCGACAGCAGGTAGCTTCCGTACTTCTTAAAATAATCGGCCAACAGGTCTTCTGCTTTATCTACCGCCAGCATATAAGCTACGTGGCGGTTGTATAGTTGCGAGTAGTTAAAGTGCTCGGGCGTATTGATGTGAATCTTCTTGAGCGATTTATACACCACCGTTAGCTCATTGGCCAGATCGTAGTCGATGAGTTCTTTTTCCAGCTTCTTGAGTGTGGCGATGGAAATGGTGCGCTTTTTTGTAAACAACACTTCGTTCAGGTTGGCCACCTTGCGCAAAATATCAGTGCGCGGGCTCTCCATCTGCTGTAGTAAGTGCTCTTCGATTTTCTGGTTAAGGCGCGACCGCAATGTATAGTAGGCATTGGCATTCACTTCTAACTCAACCATAATCTTGCTGTCGGAAAGTTGCCTCTCGCGCAGGGCTTTGAGCAGGTAAGCCGACTTCTCCGCATTGCTTTCTATCAGCGAATCGTGGATAGACTTAAAATCTTTTTCGGAAAGCTGTTTAATGATGTTCTTCAACTTGGCCATTGTGAACCAATTAGGGGTTTTAGAAGTCAAAAAGTTACAAAAATTTATGGTGAGAACAACAAAAGCAAGGATGTGAAGCGACTTTTCGTCAGCAACAGCACGACAGGATTTCCGCACTTACACACTGGTTGAGTTTTTGAAGCGATGGCACCTAAAAAAACAGAATGGATCCCTATTCGCAAATGATTATTGAGGCCGTTCAGAAAGTGAAAAATGCGGTCGTGAAGATTGACGTGTTCAAAACACAGGGTGGGCGCCTCAGACCAGCCGGTTCCGGCTCGGGTTTCGTGTTTTCGTCTGATGGATTGATTTTCACCAACAGCCACGTGGTGAAAGGTGCGGAAAAAATTATGATATCGCTGCTGAATGAAAATGAAATAGAAGCCAGCCTGGTGGGCATAGACCCTGATACCGACCTGGCCATTCTGAAAATTTATGCCAGCGGTTATTCCGTGGCCCGCCTGGGCGACTCTGCTCAACTTCAGATAGGCCAACTGGTGATTGCCATCGGCAACCCCTATGGCTACCAACATACGGTAACTACCGGGGTGGTGAGCGCGCTGGGCCGAACGTTGCGCTCGCAAAACGGCATGCTGGTAGATAACGTTATCCAATCGGATGCGGCACTGAACCCGGGCAACTCCGGAGGTCCGATGATAGACACATCGGGTGACGTGGTGGGCGTAAACACAGCCATCATTCAGGGAGCACAAGGGCTTAGCTTTTCTGTGGACATTAACACCGCCAAAGAAATCGCGAGCCAGTTGATAGCGAACGGCAAAGTGTTCAAGGCCTACCTGGGCTTTTCATTGCAAGAAGTGCCGCTCAATCAGAAGGTAGCGCGGCACCACCACCTGCCCAACGACAAAGGTTTGTTTGTGGTAAGCATAGAACCCAATTCACCGGCTTCGCGGTCGCAAATCCGCGAAGGCGATATATTGGTTTCATTTAACAACAAGCCGGTGAATACCTTACAAGAACTTTTCAAGCAACTTACGCGCAAAGACATTCTTACGCTGGTAGATGTAACTGTGGTGCGGCATACGGAGTTGTTGAACCTTTCGGTATTTCCCGTACAGCGGGCAGCTTAGGAATACCGCAGTACTTTTCTATTTTTGATTGCCGGAGTAACCGGTTTCAAAACTATGAAAAGGATTCTACTGCTGGTTGTTATTGTAACAGCCAATGCGCTGGCACAGGCACAGATCAAATGGGCTGCCGATGGTTCATCTTACTACCAAGTAGAAGCCGGTGAAATTGTGCAGTACACCCTGCCCTCGCAGGCACGAAAAGTGTTGATTGCCCGGCAGGAACTCGCGCCACAGGGCGGCACGCCACTAACGGTGCGCCTCTTTCACTTTAGCAATGATGGTAAGCAAGTATTGATTTTTACCAACACTCAAAAAGTGTGGCGGTTAGATACCCGTGGCGACTATTATGTATTTAACCTCGCCTCGCGTCAGCTACAACAGTTGGGTGCAGAATTACCTCCACGCAGTTTAATGTTTGCCAAGTTTTCGCCCGATGGCACCAAGGCAGCCTATGTAAGCCAAAACGAATTGTTTGTGGAAAACCTGGCCACCCGACAGGTTACTGCGTTGACGAACGACCGGAAACCCAAGCTGATCAACGGCACGTTCGACTGGGCCTATGAAGAAGAGTTTGCTTGCCGCGATGGATTTCAATGGAGTCCCGATAGTCAGCAGATTACTTTCTGGCAGATAGATGCTTCCAAAATCCGCGACTTCTACATGATCAACAACACCGATTCAGTGTATTCGCGAATAGTACCTGTTGAATATCCTACCGCGGGTGAATCGCCCTCGCCCGCTCGTATAGGTGTCATTCACCTATCAAATAGCAAAACCACGTGGTTAAAAATTCCGGGCGAAGCGCAACAAAACTACTTGCCCCGCATGGAGTGGACGGCCACCAACGAATTGCTGGTGCAACAACTTAACCGCAAGCAAAACGAAACCCGCATTTACCATTGCAACACCAGTACCGGTGAGGCGCGCGTAATCTACTCAGAAAAAGATGAGGCCTGGATAGAAGTCTACAGCCCGTGGGAAAATGTCTATGCACTTGACTTCCGTCATTATTTCAAATGGATCAACAAGGGAAAAGAGTTTTTATGGTTCAGCGAAAAAGATGGTTGGCGCCACCTGTACCGCATTGGTTTGGATGGAAAAGAGAGGTTGATTACCAGCGGTGCTTTTGACGTGATGGATATCCGCGGAGTAGACGAGAAAAACAATACCCTTTATTTCCTTGCCTCGCCCACCAATGCTACCCAAAAGTATTTGTTCAAAACCAAATTAGATGGCAGTGGTAAAGTCGAACAGGTATCGCCTGCTACTCAACCCGGCACACACGACTACAACATTTCGCCAGATGGCAAATTTGCGTTCCACAGTTTCTCCAATGCATACACTAAAAAGGTAACAGAATGGATTACACTGCCCACGCACAAAACCATAGATGGTCAAGAGCCTTTTGCCGAGAAGATGAAAAGAGCAGAAGTAGCAAAGAAGGTTGAGTTTTTTAAAGTGAAGACAGCTGATGGCGTAGAGATGGATGCCTGGATGGTTCGCCCGAACCAATTCGACCCCACAAAAAAATACCCCGTAGTCTTTATGGTTTACACAGAACCGTGGGGCGCCAACGTGCACGATACCTATGGAGTAGCAGACAACTTTCTTTTTAATGGCGACATGGCCGAAGAAGGTTACTTCTACATCACCATCGATAACCGTGGGACACCCGCACCTAAAGGACGCGCGTGGAGAAAGTCAATCTATCGTAAAGTGGGATTGCTTAATATTGCCGATCAGGCAGCCGCTGCAAAGGAAATTCTAAAATGGCCCTACATCGATGCCGAGCGGGTAGCAGTGTGGGGATGGAGTGGTGGCGGCTCTGCCACACTCAACCTCATGTTTCAATACCCTGAAATTTACAAAACAGGCATTGCCGTTGCTGCCGTAGCCAATCAACTCACCTACGATAACATTTACCAGGAGCGCTACATGGGATTACCACAAGAGAACCTGGAAGATTTTGTGAAAGGCTCACCCCTCACCTACGCAAAAAATTTGAAAGGAAATTTGCTTTACATCCACGGAACGGGCGATGATAATGTGCACTACGCCAATGGGGAGATGCTGATTAATGAGTTGGTGAAACACGGTAAACAGTTTCAACTGATGGTGTACCCCAACCGCACACACAGCATCTCGGAAGGAGAAGGAACATTCGAGCACCTATCTACGCTTTACAGCAATTTTCTAAGGCAGCATTGCCCACCTGGTGGAAGGTAATCGTTCGACAAATTAGGCGTTAACTAAAGATTGGATTCTCTTGCCATATGAACATGGCTTCGGGTCATTCATCGCTTGCTCACCTTATTTCCTGAAATGAGCTTTTGACGGGTAGATTTAAAACGACCCTTTTGGATGCCACCTACTATCTGGTGCTTCGTAGCCCGACCATTCGTTCGCTTGCGCCACATTCTAAAGCTACTGTCCTTCATATGCTTGCGCATAATGGCAATTACATCCTTCTCGGGTAACCCAAATTGCCTTTCAATAGCTTCAAAGGGCGTTCGATCTTCCCACGCCATTTCAATCACTCTGTCAATGTCCGGGTCGCTAAGTATCACTCTGGTCATTTCAGCAATAAATTTCTTATACCGGGTTGAAGTGCATTACTGCTGTAAAAACATAGCGCTGCCTAATTTGTTCTCACTTTACACTAACCGAATTCGGGCATGCTTTTGAGCGAGCGCTTTCTTAACCAACAAAGATTACAAGGCGATGAGGCAGCAGATCAATTAATTGCCGACATTTTTTCCACAGGTCAGCAGCCTCTTCTTTATCAGTTGCTGAACCTTGAGGTTACGGAAGTGAAAAAGCAGTCGAGGTCTTCAATAAAAATGTTTTTGACATCGAAGAAGAAAAAACCTGACTGGTATGACCGCAAGAAGTTGCAGAACGGTCAACAACTTTTTAAACATTTTTCTTTGGAAATAATGGCTCTATTGGGTGTTATGTCTTTACCTTATTGTTATGCGGCCTCACCAGGAAACAAAGCCCTGTTTCTTTCTGATAAAATGCGGAATTCGCCAGGTAAGCGATTGATAGATACGGCATCCTTTGTTATCGAAGTATTGACCCCCGAAAGCCTGAATGATGAGGGATGGGGACACATCCATATCAATAAAGTTCGGCTTATTCATGCACTATCAAGGCACTATATCAAAAGGCATCCGGAATGGAACCAGAAGTATGGTTTGCCTATTAATCAGGAAGATATGGCAGGTACCAATCTGGCATTTTCTTACATTATTCTTGTTGGATTACAACAGTCAGGCTACCTCCTTTCGCAACAAGAGAAAGAGGATTTTCTTTTTACATGGCGATACATCGGATATTTACTTTCGATTCATGAAGATTTACTCCCCACTTCATTTGCCGAAGCCTACTCACTGGAGGCCACTATAAGACAGCGAAACTTTAAGAAAACCGAGGAGGGCAAGATTCTGACGGCCGAATTGCTGAGGTATTACAGCGGAATGTTGCCCACATGGCAGGCTGAGCTCGTACCTTCGCAGGTACGCTTTTTCATCGGTCATGAAGCGGCTGAATACTTAGGTCTTATACCCGACCCCATCAGAGATCGGATTGCTCCTTCCTTTATTACACTGAAGTCTCTTCAGAATATGCTATTGGTTAAGCGAAGTAGATACCAAAATATGCTTCAGCAACATTCGCTACTTAAAAGAAATTTATTGGGTAATCAATTGAAGAATGTAGTTGGCAAATAAGAAGTATTTTAACGACCTAAGGGTACTGGCTTCTGGCCGGGTTTTGCATATTGGTAACGGTCTATCAGACGGGTAGAATAATAACCATCAATTCCGTTGCTACAAACCGACAAAGCCTTGTCTAATTCCAAAAAGCCATCAGGCAATAAAATTCCATCTTCTAAAATGGCCTGTTGTATCTTTCCAATAACAAGAAACGTGTCGTTCAATTTTATGGGGATTATCTCTTCGAGTGTTAATGCATATTTTATTTTACTCTCCTTAACAAAAGGGGCTGGTAGGCTTTCGAGAAATTCAGCGGTGAGCCCTACCTCCTCGAACTCATTCACTTCTTCCGGGTACTTAGCGCTGGTTTGGTGCGCCCTTTCCAGAAATGAAGGATGGATGTGATTAATGGTGTACATGCCAGTTGCCTGAATGTTGGCGATGGTATGAGGCGCTGCCTTGATCGGTCGGTTGATGTAACCCACGAGGGCGGGATCTGAGCCGATGTGAACCAGACTGCTGAAGACGCCAAGGTTACATTGCCCCTTCTTATTAATTGTGCCAATTAAACTTACTGACTTAAAACCCGTGAGGCTGTTAACAAAATTGGCACGGTAAAATCTTTCCCATGCTTGGATAGTTGAAGACGTAAAAATCTGCATTGGTTGATAGTAAATATGGTGATTAACATCTCAATAACTCAACTTGTTACCAACTGGCCAAAACTGAAAATTACTTTGCCAATTGTTTCTAAGAATGAAGCTAATCTATTCATTTTTCCGTTGCCGCATTTCTGTCTGCCTCATGGGCATACTGTCAATCAGTCTAAAGATGGTATCCAGTTTTACAGGTTCGACCGAGCGCAATTTTTCACCTCCGTCTTTTCCAACCAGTATCAGAAAGAATTGGTTAGGTGCTACTCTATACTTTCTAATCAATTGGTCATCCGCTACAGTAACGACAACAAGATCTCGCTCCGCCATACCAGCACTATCTTGTTTCAATAAAAAAATTTGCTTCTCGTATTGAGGTTGGGTTGGTCCAAAAATCAACAGTTTGCGCACAGGCGGCTGCGTTTGATACGTGATCGACACAAATAAGATAAGCGCGTAGCAACTCATACAGCGTTTTAACTATCAAAGCGCCAAAATGTTCGAGATTGGAAAGCCAAAGTAGAGCCGAACGAATTACGGCCAACGACCCATGCCTCATACTCCGCGGCCTCCTCCATCCCGTTTGTTTCCACCTTGCCACCGCAACCCATCAGCATGAGCGAGGTAATTATTGCAAACAGACTGTTTTTCATTGCGTAACGAGTTGAGCCTCCTTTAAAATAAAATTCATATGCATCACATCCTTATCATTCAACGCCAACTTGCCCGTTACCGTAATCAACTGATCAGGTTTAAGCTTAGGCATCTTGGTTTCGAAAATTACTTCTGCCACCGACTCAGGCCCGGCACCACCACAGAAGAGACACATGGAATAAGGATACTTCGATACCACAATGGCATTCTTACCCATGTCGATAGGTATGTAATGCCCTTTTATAGTTATCTGCTGACCTTCGTGGGCACGAATTCGGCTATCTAATAAAGGAACGAGGTAATACTCATTCTGATCCTTAACGAACTTCTCTGTGAATTTAACGCGGGCAAATAGCTCCCAACCGGCCGGTGCCTGAGCCTGTACACTCCAGCAAATGAGCAGCAACAGGCTCATAAGCACACCCAACCGATTTTGAAAGCATGTACACACCCTAACCTGCCCCACAACGGGGAGGCCTGCATGCCACCTCATGGTAAATTGGTTTACTGTACGTTCAACGTAAACTCAATATCCAAATCGGTTTCGCCTACCTGGCTGCCGGACGTGGCCGTTTTAAGATCGGGTTGGTGTTTAAGTATCACACGGAACGTTGCTCTCGAAACTGCGGTGCCTGTAGTCCATGAAGTTGACAACCCGATAGGCAATCCTCCCTCATCTTCATCCAGGTAGTTCACGGCATCGACACGCGCATCTATGTTGCCATTGCCAGCCGGGTTGGAAAATGCCGAGTTCGACCAACCAAAGAAAAACATATGCTCATCGCCCTCTTCTTCTACTTCTTCCGTAATGTTATATTCTTCATCGGACGGGTCTGCCAACTCATTAATAAGAGCAATACTTAGCGTATAGGTGGTATTGGCCGCCAAATTGATCGGTCCATCTACTCTAATATCCTGCACACCTTCGCCATCCGGATCGGTTGCAGACACGACCACCGCTGAACCTCCGCCATTAGGGGTAAAAGTTAAGGTAGCTTTTGTAATCAGCTCTGGCGTATCTTCTTTTTTCGGGTCGTCATCTTCGCAACCCGCCAACATCAATACACCAACAGCAAAAAGAGCCAGAGAAAGATTCTTTAAAGTAGCAATAGAATTTTTAAAAAGAGATTTCATCGTTAAATACAATTTTAAAAGTTAAAAAATACATTTTACTGAAAGGATAAAGTTCCTGCCCAACTCATCGGCATAATAGCGGAAACGGTTAGTATACTCCCTGTACTCCGTATTCGTCAGATTTTCGGCCGATGCGCGAAAATCGTATCGCGCTTTTTTCAGGTACCAGGCATAACCGATCGAGGCAGTGGCCAGCAGGTACCCTTCGGGCGCGTCCAGGAAATCGAATAGAGCGTTATTACCATCCAATGGATCAGCACCAGACTCGGAAGCTTCAATGAACCGGCCAATGGGAATGGTACGTGGCGCGAAGTATTGTCGGAAGACATAACGCGCTTTCGCCTCGGCAAAGAACCCCTTCCAAGCACCGTTGCCTTCATGGCGCACAGCCAACTCCACCCTGTTGGCCGGTATAAACACCAGGTTATCGTTGTTGCGAACATCGCGGGCACGCAACCAGTTTGCCTTCGATGTTAGCTTCCAGCCGCGACTAACCTGCCACGTTGCCGAGGCATCTGCACCTGTAAAAAGTGCATCGGTCTGGCTATAGCGAAAGTAAGGATAAGTACCACGAACGTTTTGCGTAATGCCCGCAGGCCGCAGGAAAATATAATCGCGGATATAATTATTAAAGCCGCTTACTTCCCACGCAAACCGTTTTCCTTCTGCTTTGTAGCTCAGCACCAGCTTGGCTGCCTTTTCATTTGCAACCTGCACCTCATTGGCTGGCATTACTTCATTGGTTTCCTCGTTCAGCAGCAGCCCATATTCAATGGCTCCTGCGCTTTGATGAACGCCCAGGCTAAACAATTCTGCCACATGAGGCGGACGCCAGGCTGTGCTTAAGCTGGCATTGAATGCTTGACTTGAGCGCACATTCCACGTTAGGCCGGCCGTTGCACTCACGTTGTGAAACGCCAACTTGCTGCGGTAAAAGGCGTTCTTGAAATCATAACCTGCCACATTGTAATTTTTGTAGTCGTAGCGACCGCCAATATCCAACGACAGGTTTTGCCAGAAGTAATTCACCACACCAAATACACCACCCGACAGGTTGTTGAAATTTGGAATGAACGGGATGCGTTGCGTACCAAAAACATTGTTGTTATCCTGATACATACCTGCCAACCCCACACACATGCTTTTCTTGCTGTCTGTATGTGTCTCCCACTCGGCAGTTAATGTGTGTGTAAACAACTGCAAATCGATGGCCGGCAAATCAGACAATCCACTACGCCTTACATCAAACTCTTTGCGTTGGTTGTTTTGAAAGCCATATTGCCATTGCCAGTCGCCCCGATCGGTTTCTAAGTGTCCATTTAACTTTAGCAAATCATGACTTACATTTTGCCGGGGTTGTGCTATGGCATAGCTAAACGGTCCCGTGCTGGGCGGTGGCTCACTGTTCATAGCCACTTGCAAATCGTTCAGGTTTCCGGTTGCGGTTCCTCTTAGAATACCCACCTCCGTCTGAAAGTGACTAAAAAATATTTCCGCTCCCCCTTTTTCGGAATGATAACCTGTAGCCGCGGAAAAATTCAGTTCTTTCAAGCCCGTGTTGGTAAGATAATAATCCGGTGTTTTAAAGTCGCCTGCCTGCTTGGTGCTGCCCTGCACACGCCAGCCCCAGCCTTTGGCGCCAAGCCCCCCTTCTAACGTGCCCGCTACCGTGCCCGATCGGCCATTGCTCTGCAAAACCGTTTGCACAGAGCCACCCAGGCCCGGAGCTTCCGGCAGAGCCGGTGGATTAATTACCACCACTCCCCCCAAAGCATCGGTGCCATATTTGATGGCCGAGGCATCTTTAATGACCACAATATCTGAGGCAATGAAGGGATCAATCTCTGGCGCATGCTCTGCACCCCACTGCTGCCCTTCTTGGCGGATGCCGTGGTTAAGAATTAAGACACGTTGGCTATGCACACCGTGAATCACGGGCTTGAAAATACCTGGTCCCGCCTGTATGGCATTCACACCCGGTATGTCTTTCAATGTTTCGCCCAGCGATTTGCCCGCTAATTCGCTCAGTTGTTTCTCATTCAGGGTGGTGGCCGTATGCGCCAATTCTGTGTGGGCCAGTTGTTCGCGCACCACTACTTCCTGTAATTCAGTGCGCTCAGGCTCCAACACCACAACGTTCACCTTGCCCTCCAAAGGATTCAGCCTAACCGTTTGTGTTTGGTAGCCGAGGTACTGCACCGTAACTGTAACCGGGGTGGCGCAGAGGTTGGTTAATGTAAAATTGCCCTCCGCGTTTGTTACAGTGCCTTTCTCTGCCGATAGCTTTACCGTTGCGCCCGCTAAGGGTTCGCCCACTGCCGACACCACACGCCCCACGGCTGTAAGGTTGCATGGCTGCGCCCAGCCATCCAAACCCGATAGCAGCAAAAGAAATAAAATTATCAGCTTACAATGCCTCTTCATGAAGTCTCCACCAAATGATACGACCACCACCCCTAGGTGCAGGGTGGCAAAACAACCCAAGTATCAGGAAAGTGCCGGTGGTGCCCGGGAAGGCAGATGCAGTGCTGGCTGTTGATCAACAAAATCTAATTCAAAGAAATGCGGAACAAAACGTGCAATAAGTATTACCTCTGCCCATGTTTCGGGGGAAATCTGTACCTGTTGTACCACAGTTTGGCACCAAGGGCAATGCGTAGACTCTGTGAAGTGCGCATCATGCTGGCAATCCCCGGTAGATTGGTTGTGGTAAATCAGCCGGTGGCAGTCGTTGGCTTCCTGGGCTTCCGTATGGAGAACGGCCTCCGAATGGTGCGAATGAAGCAGTTGATGAAATGAATCAACGGGGAGTGAACCGATGGTGTAAAGGGCCAGGAATAGCAGCGTTATGCCTTGGAAAAGGCCTTTTTGTAGCTTTTCAACCCGCTTTGCACACACTTTCACGACCGCAAAAGTAATGGGTGTTTGTTCTTTTTGCAACATTATTGCATAAAGGAAGAGCCGCTTATCCTTTGAATGAGCTCATCTGCCAAAATATCGCCCTGCAATACCGCCTGTTTGCGACTATCTAAAATTTCATGGTAAATCATCTTCCATGGCAGGCAATTACCTGAAAATTTCCCTCCCTTTCCGCTGTTGTGCTCATCCAACCTACGGTCCAAAAATTCCGAGGTGCCCAACGTAATACTTGTCGCACTTCTCGGAATAGAGGATGTAGACGTAAAATGGCATAAAAAAAGTCCGCCAGAGCGGACTTGTGGAGAATATCGGATTCGAACCGATGACCTCTTCCATGCCATGGAAGCGCTCTAGCCAGCTGAGCTAATCCCCCTTTTTTGATTTGGGCAGCAAATATATTTCAAATTGGGATGTTAGCAAATGGCCCTCCAGCGAATTTGTCACCCCAGGTGTTTTCCGTCAATAAACTCTTTGAAATTCTTACGATATGTATCGCCAATCGGAATAAACTGTGCACCTATCTGAACTTTGTCTTTCATCACTACATCAATGGCATCCAGCGCCACAATAAATGAGTTGTGTATGCGCATAAATTTATCTGCCGGCAATTGCTCTTCCATCACTTTCAATCGCTGCAGGCTGATTACCTTTTGTTGGCGTGTATGTATGGTGACATAATCCTTCAGGCCTTCTATATAGAGAATATCGGCCCAGCGAATTTTCACCAGCTTGGTGCCATCTTTCACGAAGATGTAGTCGGGTGCAGGCTCAGTGTAAACAGGCGGAGCCTCTGCCGCAGGGGCCGGTGGCTGCAGGCGCTGCGACACTTTATCTACCGCCTTTAGAAATCGATCGAAAGTGATGGGCTTCAACAGATAATCGGCCACATCCAATTCGTATCCTTCCAGCGCATACTCAGAATAGGCGGTAGTTAGCACCACCTGTGGTTTTTTTTGAAGGCTTTTCAAAAAAGAAATACCAGTAATGTCTGGCATCTGCACATCCAAAAAAAGCAAGTCGATGGGCGTGGTGCGTAAAATCTCCAACGCTTCTATAGGGCTGGCACACGCTTTTACTAAATTGAGAAACGGCACCTTGCGCACGTACTCGGTCATGAGGTTACGGGCCAGGGGTTCATCTTCTACAATCAGGCAGGAAATCGTCAATTCAGATTCAGTTTCAGTTGCACCTTATATTGCTCGGCCGTATCGGTAACACTCAGTTCATGGTGGTTGGGGTAGCTTAGCTCCAGTCTACGCTTCACGTTCTGCAGGCCAATGCCAGATCGGCCAGGGTCCGAATTTACGGATTGTACTTTGCTATTTTCTACCGTAAACACACAGTCTTTGTTTTTTAATTGCAGGCTCAACTTTACCCACGCACCAGGGCTGTTTCCATTTACGCCATGTTTGAACGCGTTTTCCAGAAAGGTAATTAAGATCAGCGGGGCAATCTTTACCGCTTCGGTGTTGCCATCAATATCAAATTGAATCGGTATTTGGTTATTGAGGCGCAGCCGCTCCAGACTGATGTAGTTTTGCATGTATTCTATTTCGCGGCTCAGCAATACCTTGGGGTGGTTGGATTCGTAAATCATGTAGCGCATCATCTGTGAGAGCTTGGCGATCACTTCCGTAGTATTTTCTGACTTCGTGTAAGCCAGGTAATACAGATTGTTAAGCGTGTTGAATAAAAAGTGAGGATTGATCTGTGCTTTGAGGAAATTAAGCTCTGCCGTTAACTTTTCATTTTCTATTTCTTTCTTTTTGTTCTCGAGATCGAACCAGTCCTTCGCAAAACGCAACAGGCCCACAAAAATTACCACAAAGAGCGTGGTGGCGGTAATCTGCACCACATAAATGGTGCTGTAGAAGTACTCCACCTCGTGGGTATAACCATCAACCAGATAGCGTTGCAAATGCACTCGCCCGAATATCAGCACTACAAATACCAGCGCAAACTCCAGGAGGTAACGGCCCAGCTTTTTATTCTCTAGAAAGCGAGGCAGAAACAGAAAGTAGTTGATGTAGGCTACCACCATGTTGAAGGCTACGTGGGTGGCCGACCGTATAATGGCTTCGTTCCACTCCAACTCGCGCACACGCGAGGTAATCTGGTAGAAGAAAAAAGACAGGTATACGCACCAAAATGAGAAGTGAAGCAGGAATACCCGGTAGCGATAAAGGAAATTGTTCATAAGGATTACAGGCCTATCAGCCCATTACAACGCTGTTGCATCGTAAATGTATCCGTACTGCGCACAAATGCTTACCATTTATCGTGTTTTTCGACCGATTGCCCCAAATGGCGGATGCCTCCCGCTCTTTAGTCCACGTATGGATTGGTCGATTAAACACCGTGTAGGTCGATGGCATAATGGGTTGAGTCGAAATGTTTTTACGGAGCCAGAACCTATTGCCAGATTTGCAGTTTAAACGGGAGGACGACTTAGATTTTTAGACACCAACATGATGAAACGCGTAGTAAGTTTAGTATTGATTGCCTTTGCCTTCCTGAGCTTTAAAGCCTATGCCCAAAATGGCAAAATCTCAGGAACTGTAGTAGATGCCACCTCCGGGCAACCCGTAGAGTTTGCTACCGTAGCTTTGAACGACCCCACCACTAACAAGCCTGTTGACGGAACCGTTTGCGATGACAAGGGTAAATTCGAAATAGCAAAGATTGCCGATGGCAATTACAAATTGGTTATTTCATTTATTGGATACGAAACCTACAAGCAGGATGTAGCCATTAGTGGCCGCAGAGACAATATCGAGTTGCCCCCGATCAAGTTAGGAAGTAGCGTAACCGAATTGCAGGAGGTAGTAGTAGAAGGCCAACGCCAGCTGGTAGAAGAAAAAGTAGACCGCACCATCTATAATGCCGAAAACGATGTAACCACCCGCGGTGGCGATGCAGCAGACGTACTGAGACGTGTACCGATGCTTTCTGTGGATTTAGACGGTAACGTGTCCATGCGTGGGAATTCAAACATACGCGTACTCATCAACAACAAGCCATCTACCATTGCGGCCAGCAGCGTAGCCGATGCGTTGAAAATGATACCCGCAGATCAGATAAAGAGTGTTGAGGTAATTACTTCGCCCTCGGCCAAATACGATGCCGAAGGTTCAGCAGGTATTATTAACATCATCACCAAAAAGAACAACATGCAAGGCGCCACGTTGGCCATCGATGCCGGAGTGGGCTTACGCGGATCCAACTTAGGTTTGAACGGCAACCTGCGCACCAAGAAGATGGGCTTTTCGCTGGGTGGCTGGGGGCGTGCCGGCTACAATGTGGTAGGTGCTTTTTCCAGCGAACAACAGACTACTGACCTGGGAGACGAAAATGACCCGACTGATGATGTAAGTACGCTGAATATTCAATCGGCAGACACCCGCAGAAACGATTTAATGGGCCGCTATAACCTGGGCTGGGATTACGATATCAACAAATATAATATTCTAACGGCCGGTGTGCGCTTTGGCGTGCGCAATGGTAATAACTATCAGGATGGTCTTACCACGCAACGTTTCGAAGGCAATAACCTGGTAAACAGCAGCCTTCGCGATGTGGAAACCAAAGACCGCTCGTACAATGTAGACGCCAACCTGGATTACACCCGCTTGTTCGACAAAAGCGGTAAGGAGTTTAGCATATTGACGCAATACAGCCGCAACGATCGGACCAATGACTTCGAAAACCTGATTTTAGACGAATCCACTGAAGAGATACTGAGCCGTATAAAAAATGAAAATGCGAGCCTCAACGAAGAGATAACATTACAGGCCGACTACCAGACGCCCATCGGCAACAACCAAATGGTAGAGTTGGGCGCGAAAGAGATCATCCGCATGGTATCAAGCGACTTCCAATATTTTACAGCCCAAGGCAATAACCCTTACCAGCTTTCAACGGGCGGGTCGTTGAACAACATTTTTAACTACAATCAGGATGTAACGGCTGGTTACTTGAGCTACACCTACAACGGTAAACGTGGCTACAGCATTAAAGCCGGCACGCGCTACGAGTACACCCAAATTAATGCAAACTTCGAAAATGCTACCGAAATAAATACAGACATTCCTTCTTACGGGTCGATCGTTCCCAGTGTTAACCTGTCAAAAAAACTGAAGGATGGTAAAACGGTTAAGCTAGCTTATAACAGGCGATTGCAGCGGCCGTCCATTCAGTTTCTCAACCCAAACATCCAGGCTTCTAATCCACTGAATGTTACCGTGGGTAATCCAAGCCTTGAGCCCGAGTTTACCGATAACTTCGAATTGTCGTACAGTACTTTCGTGAAAGGTACGTCTCTTAACTTCTCGTCTTTTGTGCGCAAAACATCCAGCGCCATACAGGCTGTTCGCGATGTGCGTGGCGATACCATCTTTACCAACTACCAAAACATTGGGCAGGAAGATGCCTACGGTCTGAGCATCTTTAGCAACATCACCGCGGGTAAACTTACGTTGAACGGTGGTGGCGACTTTTACTATGCCGTGCTTAACAACAATGATCCCAATCCTATTTACAATGCCAGCAACGAAGGCTTTGTGTACAATGGACGACTTTTCGGAAGTTATAGCCTGAACAAAGGCTGGGGCCTTCAGTTCTTTAGCTTCTATCGTGGTCGCGAAGTGAGTTTGCAGGGCTTCCGTGGTGGCTTTGGTGTATACAGCTTGGGTGCACGCAAAGAGTTCGCTAACAAGAAGGGCAGTATTGGGCTGGGAGCCGAAAACTTTTTCTCACCGGTATTTAAAATCAGAAACGAAACTACTTCGCCCATTATCAGTCAAAAAGGTGTGAATGAAATTCGGAACATGAGTTTCCGCGTAAACATCAGCTACCGCATTGGTAAAATGAGTTTTGAAGGTCAGCGGCCACGCAGACGTAAGTCAATCAACAACGATGACCTGAAGCAGGGTGGCGATGGCGGCATGGGCGATGGTGGCATGCAGGGTGGACAGGGTGCGCCAGGCGGTTTTAGTGGTGGCCAACGCAGTGGCGGTGGTAACGTGCGCATGCCGGTAGTAAACAATGCCAATGCGCCCAAATTACCAGCCGCTGATACCGCAGCCGTTGTAAAGGCAGAAGGAAGCTGGACCTACACTTTAGAGTCCCCTCAAGGTGGCGGTGGCCTATTGGTACTGAAAAAAGAAAACGATGCCATCACCGGCACCATTACCAACAATCGCAACAATAAGGAAACACCGCTTTCTTCGGTGGTGGTAAAAGGAAATGAAATTACCATTAACTACGATGCCAACTTTGGCGGTAACACCGTAGCGATCCAAATAACAGGAATTATTACTGGCGATGCGCTGACAGGCTCCATGGCGGTTGGCCAGTTTGCCAACTTCCCCTTAAACGCGAAACGGGGAGAATAAAAGATAAGGTTTGTTTTGTTGGTGTGGCCCTCGCCTCTTCGGAGGCGGGGGCTTTTATTTGAAAATTACATAGGTTCGAAAAAAGCCTCAGGCCATCCTAAGAATAGAAATGCAGAAAAACCAAAAATCACCAGGGCGCACAGAGGTGATTAGAATCGCGTCTTTTTCTTTGTGATACTTTACGCATTCTTTGTGCGCTCTGTGGTTAACTTTCTGTTGCGATGACTTCGGATAAATTTTGGTTATGCCGTTTCGGCCAACAAACGTATCACTTTCACACGATCTGCGTCTACGGTGCGCACACGAAACTCAGCTCCTTCGTCAGAGCCCATACCGGCTATGGCTTCGTTATGGTAAGTCATCACGCTTTCGCGGGATGAGGAGGCCGAGAAGTGAATTTCGCTTACGCCAGATAGGCGAACAATCTCTTGCACGGTGGTTTCATTCACGCCAGATCCTGCCATGATAGCGATGCGACCGTTAGCCTTTTTTCTTAAATCACCAATCAGGGCTGCCCCTCTCAACGCCTGCGCCTGCTGACCTGCGGTTAAAATCCGGTCGAAGCCCACTTCTATGCAATCTTCCAATGTTTGAAACGGATCTTTGGCCATGTCGAAGGCGCGGTGACAGGTTACTTTTAAAGGACGGGCGTAGTCTACCAATTTTTTGCAACGGTCTTTGTCTAGAGTACCATCGGGTTTAAGTATGCCGAACACTACACCGTCTACACTTAGTCTTTTGCAGGCTTCAATATCCTTTTTCATGGCGTGGTATTCATCATTGCTGTAGGCAAAGTCGCCTCCGCGGGGGCGTATCATCACAAACACATCTAAAGTCAGGTTTTGCCTGGCCTGCTTAATGGTGCCATAGGAAGGCGTTGTGCCGCCTTCGGCAGGATTGTCGCACAGTTCAATTCTGTCGGCTCCACCCTTCTGGGCATTCATGGCCGACTCGATGTTATAAACCACAATTTCAACAGTCATAAAAAGCAGATCACAATAAAGATGCGTATTTTAAGTTCTTAGAAAAACAATCCTTCATGATTAAAACCGGTTTAACATTGGCAGCCTTCATGGGCCTGGTGTTGGCAACCACCGGTGTGGCCCAATCCGACAGCCTTGCCATCAGGCGATACTATGAAAAAAATACCATTTATTGGCCGGGCCGAAACACATATGTAAAAGCAGATCAGCACTACCCGTTAAAAAATTTGCGCCACGAATTCGAATTCTCGAAAGAAGCCCAATTAGAGTGGCGGGAACACAAAAGAGATAAGAGGCGTGCAATCATTTGTCTGGTGGTGGCTCAGACACTTCTACTAGGTGGGGCGATTTCAGACGAGCCCATTGTATTGCTTACCGCAGCGGGTGGCGCTGGCATACTACTCTCCGTGAGTGTGAGGCACAGCAACCGTTCTTTCGCCCACCTCAACAGATCTGTTTGGGTGCACAATCGCGATGTGCTCTTACGCTAAATTTCTTACTGGATTTCAAGGTTTCAGCGAACTAATAAACACTGTTCGCATCGTAGAGTTTATTGTCGTCCGTACTTCGCACCGCGTAGGTAAAACCTTTCTGTAAACAATGCGCCCCATACTCGCCTTTTTTGTTCAGGGCGAGGAACCCCACCTGGATTTCTTTTGCTTTCGCAGGATTTTTTTGAATGATACGTTCTACCGCGAGCTTGCACGCTTGCTCGGGCGAATGGCCCTGGCGCATCAACTCCACTACCAAATGGCAGCCCACAATGCGAATTACCTCTTCGCCCACGCCCGTGCTGGTAGCCGCCCCCACTTCGTTATCTACATACAAGCCGGCTCCAATAATAGGCGAGTCGCCTACGCGGCCACGCATCTTATAGGCCATGCCGCTGGTGGTGCATGCACCCGACAGGTTGCCGTTAGCATCCAGCGCAATAATACCGATGGTATCGTGGTTTTCGATGTTGGCTACAGGTTTGTATTGAGCGGTCTTCAACCATTCTTTCCATTTCTTCTCCGACTCCTTAGTAAGCAGTTTCTCTTTCTTAAATCCATTGGCCAAGGCAAACTGTAGTGCACCATCGCCCACCAGCATCACGTGGGGCGTCTTTTCCATCACCAACCTGGCCACAGAAACAGGGTGCACAATATGCTCCAGGTAAGCCACTGAGCCAATGTTGCCGTGTTCGTCCATGATGCATGCATCCAGGGTTACCTTGCCATCGCGGTCGGGTAGGCCGCCCAAGCCCACCGAAGTTTCGGTGGCATCGCCTTCCGGCACGCGGGCACCGGCTTCCACTGCATCCAACGCCCGCCCACCGTTACTCAATATCTTCCATGCCTCTTCATTGGCTTGCATGCCAAAGTTCCAGGTTGAGATGACGATGGGTCTATCAGCAGAGGTAGCTGCCAGCATAGGCTGTACTGATAGAGCCGTTGCTGCGGTTGCCCCCAGCTTCAAAAACTTTCTTCTGGAAGTTTTCATTGAAATAAAAGTTAGTCGATAATTCTGCGGGCGCCCCGGTAGCGCTTCAGGTAATAGTCGGAAAAAAGATTGGTTTCCACCACACCCAACGATGTAGAGGCGTGAATAAATTTGATGTTGTCTTTGGCTTTTACTTCGGTAACAATGCCCACATGGGTAATTTTTCTTCTTCTCTTACCGGTTGCAAAAAATACCAGGTCGCCTGGCTGCAACTGTTTTTTCTTCTTTACCTTCTCCCCTACGGTAGCCTGGTCTTCGGCCTGCCGGGGCAGCGAAAGGTTAATAGATCGGTACGCATTGATGGTTAAACCCGAACAATCCATGCCCGCACGCGTGGTGCCTCCATACTTATAAGGTGTACCCGTAAACGTTCGCGCTGTACCAATTACCTCTTTTATCTGCTTTTCCCGCAACCTTGCTTTGCGCGATGCCGCACAACTGCTTGCCAAAATTAAAATCAACAGAAAGAGAACAGGCCGCGAAAGGGGTATTTGATTAATTTTGCGACTCAGGTAGTTGTTCATTCCATTCAAAGTTACAGTTTCAATGGCAAACGTTAAAGAAATAGAGGCGCCAACTCGCAGTATAGCGGCAGAAATCATTAGCCAGTTTCGTGCCATCGTGGGCGATGCGCATGTGCTGGCAGACGATGCACAGAAGGAGGATTACGCGCACGATAAAACCGAAGATTATTTCTTTATGCCAGCCGTGGTGCTGAAGCCGGGAACTCCGCAGGAAGTAAGTGCCCTATTAAAAGTTTGCAATGAACAAAAACTGCCTGTTACACCGCGTGGAGCAGGCACTGGTCTGAGCGGTGGCGCGATACCTACACACAAAGGCATTGTTTTGTCGATGGAGCGCTTCAACAAGATTCTTCAAATAGACGAATTGAATCTGCAAGCCACCGTGGAGCCTGGCGTTATAACCGAGGTTTTTCAGAATGCCGTAAAGGAAAAAGGATTATTCTACCCGCCCGACCCGGCCAGCAAAGGCTCGTGCTTTTTGGGTGGCAACCTGGCCAACAATTCGGGTGGACCAAAGGCGGTGAAATATGGCGTTACCCGCGATTACGTCATCAACATGGAGGTAGTGTTGCCCACCGGAGAAATAATCTGGACAGCGGCCAACGTATTAAAAAACTCTACCGGCTATAACCTCACCCAACTGATGTGCGGCAGCGAAGGCACGCTGGGCATCATTACTAAAATTGTGTTTAAGCTGCGCGGCTACCCACAGAAGAATGTGTTGATGATGATTCCATTTGTAACCAATGAAGAGGCATGTGCGGCTATTGCAGCCATCTTTGTGGCGGGCATCACGCCATCGGGAATGGAATTCTTTGAGAAAGAGGCGGCAGCCAAAACGTTTGAATATTGTGAAAAGGTTTTGAATAGCCCCGTTACCACCAAACTTACCGAAGGCATGAATGCTTACCTGCTGTGCGAGTTGGATGGCAACGATGAAGAAGTATTGATGCGCGATGCCGAGCGCGTAATGGCCGTGGTAGAAAAATTTCAGTCGGGTGAGGTATTGTTTGCCGACAGCGCGGCACAAAAGGAAGAGTTGTGGAAGATTCGTAAAAACATTTCTCCGGCAGTGAACTGGTACACGCTTACCAAGTCGGACGATGTGGTGGTGCCACGCGCCAATTTACCCAAACTGATCTCGGGCATTAAAGAAATTGGCAAGCGCTACAACTTCAACACGGTGTGCTTTGGGCACCTGGGCGATGGCAACCTGCACGTAAATATTCTTCGCGAAAATCTGGACGAAGCATATTGGAACACCAAAGTAAACGAAGGTATTGGGGAAATTTTTAAACTGACGGTGAGCCTGGGCGGAACGCTTTCTGGCGAGCACGGCATTGGCATTGCCAAAAGGCCGTATATGCCCATTGCTTTAGGCGAAATGAATCTTCACCTGATGCGGGGCATCAAGAAAGTATTCGACCCAAATAACATATTGAATCCAGGGAAGATTTTTTAACCGGCATCGTATTAATTATCTTTAAGAATGGAATGGCGAAACCATATTGTGTCAGACAAGCAAGTATTGATTGGCAAGCCCATTATAAAAGGCACAAGGATTTCCGTTGAATTGATACTGGAGTTACTGGCAGAAGGCTGGACAGAAAAGATGGTTCTTGAAAGTTACCCGAACCTGACGGAAGCAGACCTAAAGGCCGTATTTGCTTATTTAAAAGACAGCATTCAAAACGAATTCCATTTTCCTATTCCACAAAGTGCCTGATGGAGTTTTTGGCCAATGAGAACTTTCCTAAACCCAGCATTCAAATCCGTAGAAGTGCTGGATTTTCAGTAAAGAGTATTTCAGAGACAAATCCAGGAATATCTGATACCCAAGTTATCGAACTCGCAGTCAGGAAAAATCTTACTATCATCACCTTCGATAAAGATTATGGCGAGATCATCTTGAAGCAGTCCATTTCAAAACCGCCAGCAGTAATTTTTTTTCGATTCAAGGGAAATAACCCTCTTCATGCCGGTGAAAAACTTCTTGATCTGTTGCAACAACAATCGTTCGAGTTTAGCGGGAAATTTACAGTAATTGAGAAGGAAAGCGTCCGACAAAGACTTTATCAATCAAAACTCAAATAAAAATGAAATCGTTTTATTCCTTATTGGTAGCCTTGGTACTTATCAGTTGCGGTGCGCCTAAAACAGATCAGGCAGAAACAACCGAAACCAGTGCTGCGTTGCCTACTCTGACCGAGCAACAAAAAGCCGAAGGCTGGCAACTGCTTTTCGATGGCCAAACCACCAACGGCTGGAAAATTTTTAAAGACCGCAAAAACAATAGCTGGGAAGTGGTAGACGGTGTGTTGCATTGCAAAGCGCCCATGGAAACGCCCGGTGTTGACAACGAGCGCTCGGACCTGATGACGGTGGAGCAGTTCGATAACTTCGAACTTTCATTGGAATGGAAGCTGGCGGCACAATCGAATAGCGGCATTATCTTCCGCGTAAGCGAAGAATACGATCAACCCTACTTCTCGGGCCCTGAATACCAACTGATTGACGATGGCGGCTACCCGGACGAGAAGGATGTACACTTAACGGGTGCCAATTACGATGTACATGCTGTGCCCACCAAAAAAATGAATCCGTTGGGCGAATGGAATCATACCAAAATTGTGGCCAACGGTAACCACATTGAGCATTGGCTGAATGGCGAAAAAATTCTTGAATACGAAATCGGGTCGGAAGATTGGATGCAACGCAAAAACAACAGCAAGTGGAAAGACGTTGCCGGCTACTGCGTTCCCACCAAAGGCCACATCGACTTGCAAGACCATGGTGGCGAAGCGTGGTTTCGCAATATCATGATCAAGCCATTGTAATTTTCAATTCCAAAGGGGTTCGCCATGGGCGAACTCCTTCACATTGTGGCGCGCCACGTCCAGCAAATCGCCCGCTTCGTTGAACTTCTTTCTTTGTCTCTGCGCACTGTTGCCGTTCTTCAACACATCAGAAATAATAGACAGGTAATTCTGATAGCCAAGTCGCTCGGCATAAGGCGCCAACTCTTTCATCCATATCCCAAAATCTTTTCGCAATGTTCGAGTTTTGCCAGTGCGGCTCACAATTACCGAAGCATCTAACCCATAGCGAATGGCGCGCCACTTGTTCTCCCGAAAAATCCATCGCCTGATAGGCGCATGAATTTTGCTCCACTCTTCCTGGTGATCGTGAAACCAATGGGCCAAGCAATGGATGAAGGCCACCAGCCCCAGCATTTCTTTATGTGTGGCTGGCCCATCGCAAATACGCAGTTCCAGCGTGCCCCAACTGGGACTAGGCCGTAAATCCCACCACAGATCTTTCAGCGAACGGATGGCATCTGCACGAGTTAGAAATTGAATGAGCTTTTCAAACTCTTTCCAGTTCTTTACAATGTAGGGCATGCCCGCAGTAGGCAGCGCCTCATACATGGTAGGCCGGCAAGACGCAAGACCTGTGTCCATCTTTTGCCAATAAGGAGAGCTTGCCGATAGTGCTATGAGGTGCGGAACAAAATGCAAGAAAAAATTATTGTATCGAATACATTCATCGCCTGAGCGCATACCAATGTGCACGTGCATGCCATAGACCGCCATTCTGCGGATCAGCCATTGATTTCGGTCTATCAGTTCACCATAGCGGGGCGAATCGGTAACCAACCGCTCGCGATAATCGGCCTGCGGATGCGTTCCAGTCGATGCGAAGCACAACCCCAAACGTGATGCCATATCCTTTACCTTTCCGATCGATTCGCGCAAATCTTTGTCCGCCTCGTGCACATCTTTACACACACCGGTTACTACTTCCAGCGTGCTCTGAAAAAATTCGTGGGTCAACCTTTTACTGTCAATGGCGTTCAGTATTTCTGAAGCGCGTGGCGTCAGTTGTAATGAAGATTGGTCCAACACCTGAAATTCCAACTCCACACCCAGCGTAAGTGCATTCTTATTTTCCTTAAATGCTACATTCATTCCGCGAAACTATAAAAAGATAGCCTGACAACCTACCTGTTGTTAGCTTTCTAATCTGCTTCTAATTTTAGGTTAAGAGGCAGTGTATTCAATTACCGCATCACGAATGGCATGAAAAGTCTGCTTCAGTAATTGTTCATCTTCTTCCAGTAGTGTAACACGGAAGCCGCTTAACTCAGAACAGAAAGAAGAGATAGGTACCACACAGATCCCTTTGGCTGCCAGCAGGTAATACACAAATCTTTTGTCTAAAGGAATATCGTCTTCTGTCCATTGCTCCACCAGCTTTTTTACCTTCTCGTTTTTTACCACCAACTTCTGGCCTGGCTTCAACACGCCTTCTCTGAAAATAATGGTGTTATAAAAGGCACCGTTGGTTTCATTGAAGGTAAGTTGCGGAACACTTTTTAGTATCTCAGAAATGATCCGACTTCTTTTGCCAATGTTTTCGTTGGTGAGTTGCCGATACGTTTTGAATCGCTGGTCGCCCAGAATACGCGGAATGGCCAACTGTGGAAGCTTAGTAGAGCAAACTTCAATCATCTTGGCATTGTCTAAAGCTTCACAAAACCGGTTGAAGTCGGCATCTTTATCACGATTGTAATATTCCATCCAACCGCAACGCGCACCCGGCCAGGGCAGTTCTTTCGAAATGCCTTTCATGGAAATACCCGGCACATCTTCAATCACTTCTGCCAAAGAGTAGGCACGCACACCGTTGTAAGTGATATTGATGTAGATTTCATCGGCTATCAAAAACAAACCAAACTCACGCGCTATCTCCACAATGCGTTTCAGGATTTCCAACGGATAAACCATGCCAGTTGGATTATCGGGGTTGATGATGAGTATGCCGATGATGTTGGGGTTGTACTTCACCTTGTTGTACAAATCCTCCAAGTCGGGATACCATTTGTTGGTTGGATCGAGTAAGTAGGTAAGTGGTGTATGATTGGCGTGCGCACCCTCTGCGCTTGAATGGGTAGAGTAAGCCGGTGACGGACCAATAACCCGACTGGTGGGCATGATGTATTGATAGACTTTGGCAATGGCATCGCCCAGTCCATTGAAAAAACAAATGTCGTTGGCTGTTATTTGCGCACCGCCCAATACATTGGTTTGCCCCGCGAGGAATTGACGTGTTTCCAGAATTCCCTTCGATGGACAATAACTGTAAGAATCGTCTTGCCCGGCCAGATCTTGTATGATTTCTTTGATCCAACCTGGCAACACATGGTGTTTTTGTATGGGGTCACCAATGTTTTCCCACACAATGGGGATACCCAAATCCATTAGCTGATGAGCCTTCTTCGCAATCTCGCGAATCTCATAACTTAACTCACTGGCTCCATCGCTTAATAACTTTTGACGCATGGTCTGAAATTTTCACCGATGATGACTAAAAGTTCAAAGTCGTTCAAGTTTATCCGCAGAAATATTTCAGGATTTAAACAAGCGTTTGGTAGCTTTGCCGTTTAAGTTTTCAGCATGTGCGGCATTACAGGCATCTTTGCCTTCAACCTGGTTGGGAAAGTTCACAAAATTCAAGTAACCAACGCCACCATGGCGTTGCAGAAGCGGGGACCCGATCACCAGGACATACATTTAGACGAGTGGATAGCCTTAGGACACCGAAGGTTGTCGATCATAGATACGCGCGAGGTAGCCAATCAACCGATGTGGGATGCTTCCAAAAGGTATTGTATCATTTTTAACGGAGAAATTTTCAACTACCGTGAACTGCGGCACCATCTTGCTAATAAAGGACTGACTTTTCGTACGGAATCGGATACGGAGGTACTACTTCAACTGTACATCAGCGAAAAAGAGAAATGTCTTTCGATGTTGAATGGCTTTTTTGCTTTCTGTATCTACGATCGCGAAAAGCAGACACTCTTTCTCGCCCGCGATCGCTACGGCATAAAACCACTGCTCTATAGTTTCGATGATGACAAATTTCTGTTTGCATCTGAAATGAAGGCCCTGCTGCAATATGGTATTGAAAAGCAGCTAGACTATTCTTCGCTGTATACCTACCTGCAGTTGAACTACATTACCGGTCCAAACACCATTTTTTCAAGTGTGAAAAAACTACCGCCCGGCCATTATGCGGTAGTAGAAAAGCAATCGCTGCACATAGAAAAATATTACGAAATTCCGTTCGATGCCGATCAAGCCGAACAAAACAACATCGGTTACGACCAGGCCAAAGAAAAATTAAAGTCGCTGCTTGACGCTTCTGTGCAAAGAAGGCTGGTAGCCGATGTTCCGCTGGGTTCATTTCTCAGCGGTGGCATCGACTCATCGGTGGTAACGGCATTGGCCAGTCGGCATAAGCCCGATTTGCATACATTTTCCATTGGTTATCAAGATGAAAAGTTTTTTGATGAAACACGTTATGCGCAACTGGTAGCTAAAAAATTCAACACAAGACATACTGTATTTTCACTTACCAACGCGGATCTCTACGGCCATGTACACAATATTTTAGATTATATCGATGAGCCTTTTGCGGACTCCTCGGCCATAGCTGTTTATATTCTAAGCAAAGAAACGCGCAAGCATGCCACGGTGGCGCTTTCGGGCGATGGTGCCGATGAACTCGTTTCAGGCTACAATAAGCATGCGGCCCATTACCGACTGCTACACCGCAGTGCCAAGGAGAACCTGGCGCTGGGCATTGCCCCATGGGTAAAAGAGCTGCCTCAATCCAGAAACAATCCATTATCGAATACCATACGCCAACTGGTGCGCTTGCACGAAGGAGCCAAATTGAATGCTGCAGACCGTTACTGGCGCTGGGCCAGCCTGGCTACCAAAGACGAAGCACTTCAACTGCTTCACCCCGACTTGCGCGTGAACCACTTCCTGCGCGACTTTGTAGGCCGAAGAAAGGAGCTTCTTCAAGCCATCCCTGAAAAAGAAAACATTAACCATGTGCTGCTTACCGACATGAAATTGGTGCTCCCCAACGACATGCTCACCAAGGTAGATTTGATGAGCATGGCCAACAGTTTGGAGGTACGTGTACCCTTTCTGGATTACGAAGTGGTGAATTTTCTTTTCTCCTTACCCGAATCATTTAAGATAAACAGTAACATCCGCAAAAGAATTTTGCAGGATGCTTTTCGCGATGTACTGCCTGCTGAACTCTATAACAGACCGAAGAAAGGTTTCGAAGTGCCACTGCTTAAATGGTTGCGTACAGAAATGAAAGAACTGATCGACAAAGACTTGCTGTCTCAAAAAACCATCGATGAGCAGGGTATCTTTTCCTGGGCTACCGTAGAGCAATTGAAGAAAAAATTATATTCCAACAACCCGGGCGATGTGCACGCGCGCATCTGGGGCCTGGTGGTGTTTCAGTGGTGGTGGAAGAAATACTTTGTTTAGTTGTTGGTTGTTAGTTGTTAGTTCTTGGTTGTTACGAGATGTTATTCTCCTCAACTAACACCACTACCAACTAACAACTAAGAACTAACAACTTATTGTTGCTCTACTTCTTCCACGTATCGCGCAGGGTCACCGTTCGGTTAAACACCTTTTTTTGCTCCGTGCTATCGGGGTCGAGGCAGAAATAGCCCATGCGTAAAAACTGGAAATGCTCGCCTGCCTTTGCGTTGGCCAATGCGGGCTCTGCATATGCCATCTGCACCTTAAGTGAGTCTGGGTTGAGGTAATTTCTGAAATCTCCTTCAATCTCGCTCACATCTTCTACCTGGAACAAACGATCGTACAAGCGCACTTCTACAGGCAATGCATGCGATGCGCTCACCCAATGGATGACGCCCTTCACCTGTATGCCCGATGTATCTGAACCACTTTTGCTTTCGGGCACATACGTACACCGCAGTTCTTGTATGTTACCGGCAGCATCTTTTACTACTTCATCGCACTTGATGATATAGGCACTCTTCAGGCGCACCATTTGGCCGGGCGCCAGGCGGAAATATTTTTTGGGCGGCACTTCCATGAAATCCTCGCGCTCGATAAATATCTCTCTGCCAAATGGCATCTCGCGAACGCCTCCGTTTTCTGCTTCTGGATTATTTTCGCTGCTAAGCATTTCGGTCTTCCCTTCGGGGAAATTCGTGATCACCACCTTTACCGGATCTACCACTACCATTCTTCGTTCGGCTACTTTGTTCAGATGTTCGCGTACGCAAAACTCAAGCAGACCAATGTCAATCAGGTTGTCGCGCTTGGCTATGCCTATGCGGTCGCAAAAGTCGCGGATGGCTTCTGGGGTATAGCCTCTTCTGCGGGCCCCGCTTAAGGTGGGCATGCGCGGGTCATCCCAGCCCTTCACATGCTTTTCGTTCACCAACTGCAGCAGCTTGCGCTTGCTCATCATGGTGTAAGTCATGTTAAGGCGGGCAAACTCATATTGCTTCGAAGGGTATATCTCCAGTTTCTCGATGAACCAGTCGTATAACTCGCGGTGGGGCACAAACTCCAGTGTACAAATGCTATGCGTTATTTGTTCGATGGAGTCGCTTTGACCGTGGGCAAAATCGTACATCGGGTAGATACACCATTTGTCGCCCGTGCGGTGGTGGTGCGCATGTTTGATGCGGTATAACACCGGGTCGCGCATGAGCATGTTGGTATGCGCCATGTCTATTTTAGCACGCAGCACTTTGGAGCCATCGGGGTGTTTCCCTTCTTTCATCTCCGTAAACAACCGCTTGTTTTCTTCGATGGAACGTGCGCGGTAAGTACTGTTGGTGCCCGGTTGGGTAGGTGTGCCTTTCTGGGCAGCCATTTCCTCGCTGGTGCTATCGTCTACATACGCCAGCCCTTTGTCTATCAACCTATGGGCAAAAGCATACAGCTTATCGAAATAGTCGGAAGCATATAATTCTTCGGCCCACTGAAAGCCCAGCCAACGCACATCGCCTTTAATACTCTCCACGTACTCGGTCTCCTCCGTTACGGGGTTGGTGTCGTCAAATCGCAGGTTGGTTTTGCCGCCATACTTCAGCGCCAAACCAAAGTTAAGGCAGATGCTTTTGGCATGGCCCAGGTGCAGGTAGCCGTTGGGTTCGGGGGGGAAACGGGTAGCAATGGTCTTATGTTTACCTGCTTTTAAATCGTTTTCGATAATCTCTTCCAGGAAGTGCAAACTCTTCTCTTCTGCCATGACTTTGTTTCTAAAAGATCGTAAAGGTATAAAGCATTTTGTACAGGCAAAACGAACCGATATGCGTGGAAGAAACTTTCCTACAACTTAATTTGGTTAAATTTATTGAGTAATTTCAGGTAATGACCCAGTTCTTCGTTAAAAATATGGTGTGCAACCGCTGTGTTACCGCAGTTCGGCTGGAGTTTGAAAAAGCGGGACTTCACCCGGAGCACGTATCGTTGGGTGAGGTGCAGGTAAGTGAAGAAAATATTGATGCGGCCACCCTTCAAAAACTAGATGATTCCCTCAAACAATTAGGGTTCGAACGCATAGACGACCGCAAAGCCCGCCTGATTGAGGCCATCAAAAACAAAATAATACAAATGGTGCACCATCAGGAGCGACTCGACCGCAAACACAACTGGTCGGACATATTGGCTGAAGAAATGCACTACGAATACAATTACCTCAGCAACCTGTTTTCATCGGTAGAAGGCATCACTTTAGAGCAGTATATCATCCGGCAGAAAATTGAGCGGGTAAAAGAGTTGTTGTTTTATGATGAACAGAACCTCAGCGAAATAGCCGATCGGCTCGGCTACAGTTCTGTGGCACATCTTTCGGCACAGTTCAAAAAAGTTACGGGTCTTACGCCCTCAGAGATGAAAAAGTCGCGCGACATAGATCAGGCAAGGAAGCCCCTTGACGCTATCTCCTGAATTTGGCTCATAACCTCCGAATAATCTTGAAACACCTTCCCGGGATAATGTAAAACACGGGCCCAGTGGTTTTGCGTATTTGGCAACAGGTAAACATTACACATGGGTACAGAATTAGCAATTAAGGGAATGGTGTGCGGGCGCTGCATCGCGGCCATTCGGCAAGAAGCTATTAACCTCAATCTAACTTTGCGCCACATCAGCCTTGGCAAACTGGCGTTCGATGAGCCACCCACTGATTCGGCACTCGCGGCATTGACAAGCCAATTGCAAACAATGGGCTTCGAGGTGGTGTATTCACGGCATTCGCGCCTGATCAGCAACATCCGCGCATTTATCGACAACTATCTGGATGCCATGCCACTTCGCAGAAAGGAACGCCTGTCGGCACAGCTGGCAGAAGTATTTCATCTCAACTACGATTCACTCAGCCAGATTTTTTCATCCCACCAGGGCGTCACCATCGAAAAATATTTTATGCAACGCAGGTTAGAGAAAGTGAAGGAACAACTGGTATACACCGACCATACACTGACAACTATTGCCCAGCGCTTCGGCTTCAGCAGCGTGAATCATTTGTCGAGCCAGTTTAAGGAACTCACGGGCCTACCTCCTACGTACTTTCGTTCCATCAGGTTTCAAAAAACATCGTTACTCGAAAAATAAAGTCACGCAGCAGCGCAAGTGTGCCACTCCTCTTAATTTTTTTTCTGCCGGGCAACCCTTCTTCCATACGGGCTGTCTAACCGGCAAACAAGAGAGGTTGTGCGCCTTTCACAAGTAAAAGACAAAGTTATGACACAGTTTATGAAGTATGTAAGTATGGCCATCATCGGCACATTTTGGCTCGCGGCCTGTAATGAGGAAGAAGACTCAGCACCCGTCCCTGTAGCCAGCGCCCCAGCTGTGGCTCAGTTTAAACAAAGCAACTGGCAGGTTACCGAAAAGCAGGGCTCGCTGGATGTAGTGATCTTCCTGAGCAAACCTGCACCTCAATCAGGAACATTGCGTGTAGAGTTGGGTGGCAGCCATCTAAGTCAGGTTACTACACAACCCCAAATACAGCAAGGTGCACTTCAATTGCCCGTTACAAAGGGCAGCTCAAGTGCATCCTTCAGAATAGAGACGATTGATAACGCCCTGCTGGACGGTGAGAAAATTATCTCTATGTCTTTGGTGGAAGGAAGTGAGGGGTTCTCTATTGGCACGCAAAAAATCGCCCAGGTAGACATTGCAGACGATGAAGCTCCGGTGGAAGCTGCCTTTATGCTCAACACTGGCACGGTTCGGGAAAACAGCACGCTGGGATCGACAGTGGTCATTGTATTCGCCAACGCTGCGCCCGCAAATAGCCTGATTGTGGTAGCTCCGGCATCACAAAATCTACAAGCGGGTGTGCACTATCAAACCGAGCCGGCTTTGGTAAACGGAAAAATTGTGTTGCCGATCGAGGCGGGTGCACAACAGGCATCTTTCAAAATTTTGCCTGCAGACGATATACATTATAATGGAGAACGTGTGCTTGAGCTAACCATAGAATCTGCCGAAGGCGGTGTTCGCAAAGGCGATCAGTTGACCTTCGACCTTAGCATAACAGACGATGAGCTATTATCGAAAGGAAAAAGTTACGAGATCGTGTCAGGAAACTGGCGCGTGAAAAGAACCTACGAATACAATGAAAGCGGAGAACTTGCTAAGGTGCTGTGGGAACAATACACACCCCATTACCAAGGTGGCACTTACACCTACGAATACCTGAACGGGCGCTTGCACAAAATGGTAGAAAACGCCAACCGCGAAAACTATTATGTGTGGGAAGGTGACCGCATTGTGAAGGAAGAGCAATACACCAATGGACTCTTAACTCGACTGATTGAATATGGTTATGATCAGGCTGGTAATGTAGGTGAGGCTTTATACACGTACCGCCAACCTGACGGGGAAATGAAGGCCGGGCTATTATTCGTATACCTGTATTTTACAGATGGCAATATTTACAAAAAGATGGTGTACAACCCACAGGAAAATGCAGAGCCTGCCTGGATAGAAACACACACGTATGAAAATTACCTGCCGGTGGAAAATCCATTCCCAATGGTTGAGATTCTACCCAACGTTTCGGCACAACGCAACCTGGCTACCTCCTACCACTATGAAGGTAACGGTAAAGACCTGGCATACCAGATGGCTTACGAGTTTGACGCCAACGGCTTGCCTATTAGCCGCACAGCCAGCTGGTCCAACGGTTCTGAAAGAGCAGTGTACGAGTATTACGAATAACACTCTTTTTATTAAGCACGAAAAGGTCGGGTAACAAGCCCGACCTTTTTTATTGCCCATAATTATATAAAACTCTTCCGGATAATCGAAAAACGAATACTTATCGGAAACGGTTAAAGAGGTACAAGTATAAAACTTACAAATTAACCATACCATGAAACCAATAATTGCAAACGACAGCACCTTTGATAAAATAATTGCCAACGCAACGGTTCCAGTATTGGTAGACTTCGGTGCCAACTGGTGCCCACCCTGCCGCGCCATGGACCCCGTGGTAGAGCAGTTGGCCGATGAGTTGAAAGAGCAGGCCCTGATTGTGAAAATAGATGTAGACGAAAACCCAGCCACCACGGCAAAGTTCGGGGTGCGCAACTTGCCCACCTTCATTATTTTCAATCAAAATCAACCTGGCACAAAGATTATCGGAGCTGCACCCAAAATGGAACTCGAAAAAAGACTGCTATTAGCCAGTGCCAAAAAGATGCAATCAAATGCAGGAATTATATAATGCTTCCCTAGTCTAATACAATTAAAATTGTACCGATATGTCAACGAAAACTAGTTCGAATAACACGGCCTCTCTTACCAAACAAACATTTCCCGTACTTGAAATGACGTGTGCGGCCTGTGCCGTAAGCGTAGAGTCCATGTTGAAATCCACTGCCGGAGTTAAAAACGCCTCAGTGAATTTTGCTAACCAGTCCGCACTGGTTGAATACGATCCGGCCACGGCCCAACCAAGCGATCTGCAAAACGCGGTGCGCGCCATTGGCTACGACCTGGTGGTGGATGCCGAAGACCCACAGGCAGTGAAAGAAGAAGCGCAACGCAAACACTACCAAGAGGTAAAAACACGCACTATCTGGTCGTCTATCTTATCGCTCCCGGTGGTCATCATCGGCATGTTTTTTATGAACATGCCTTATGGCAATTATATTTCCATGGTATTGTCGGCACCGGTTGTATTTTATTTCGGCCGAAGCTTTTTCGTAAACGCATGGAAGCAAGCCCGCTATGGCAAAGCAAACATGGATACCCTGGTGGCACTGTCCACAGGTATTGCATTTGTCTTCAGTTTGTTCAATACGTTGTTTCCGGAATTCTGGCACAGCCGTGGCATCCACGCCCATGTGTACTATGAAGCAGCCGCAGTGGTAGTGGCCTTCATTTCGTTGGGCAAACTACTCGAAGAACGTGCCAAATCGAATACAGGAGCAGCCATTAAGAAGTTGATGGGCTTGCAGCCAAAGACGGTGCGGGTGTTGATGGATGGTGTGGAAATGGAAATTCCCATTGCTACGGTTAAAGTGGGTTATACCATACAACTAAAGCCCGGAGAAAAAATTCCGGTGGATGGTGCCGTCATCAACGGGTCCTCGTTTGTAGACGAGAGTATGATTTCGGGCGAACCGGTGGCCGTGGAAAAGAAAGCGGGAGATAAAGTGTTTGCAGGTACCATCAACCAAAAAGGAAGTTTTCTATTCGAAGCCCAAAAAGTTGGAGGCGACACTATATTAGCTCATATCATCAAAATGGTGCAAGAGGCGCAGGGAAGCAAAGCGCCTGTGCAAAAGCTGGTAGACAAAATTGCAGGAATATTTGTGCCCGTAGTGATTGGCATTTCTATATTCACCTTCATTGTATGGATGGTGCCGGGTGGCGACAATGCTTTCACGCACGCACTACTTACTTCTGTAACAGTGCTGGTGATAGCCTGCCCTTGTGCCTTGGGCCTGGCTACGCCAACAGCCATCATGGTGGGCGTAGGTAAGGGGGCAGAAAACAACATATTGATTAAGGATGCGGAAAGTTTAGAATTGGCACACAAAGTAAATGCCATCATCCTGGATAAAACGGGAACCATCACAGAAGGCAAACCGGTGGTTACCAACCTGGTGTGGATAGATGGCGAAGAAACGATGCGTTCATATGCGAATGTGCTCTATAGTCTGGAAGTACGATCGGAACATCCGCTGGCGCAAGCCATTGTAGACAAACTCAAAGAAAGCAATGCAAAGTCTACCGATATAAAGGCTTTCAACAGTATAACTGGAAAGGGTGTTACAGCCCAACATGCCAACGAAACATTTTTTCTAGGCAACATAAAGTTGATGGAAGAAAATGCCATTGAATTTACAGAAGAACTCCGGGCCACGATGCTGGAATGGCAAGATCAGGCCAAAACAGTGGTCATGTTTGCCAATCAGCAGAAAGTGTTAGCGTTAATAGCCATAGCTGACAAGATCAAAGCGACTTCCAGAATGGCTATTGAAGCGCTGCAGAAAAAAGGAATTGATGTGTACATGCTCACGGGCGACAACCAGCAAACAGCGGCTGCAGTAGCCACACAGGTAGGTCTACTGCATTACAAGGCTGAGGTAATGCCGTCAGAGAAAGCTGATTTTGTAAAACAACTCCAGGCAAATGGAAAAGTAGTGGCCATGGTGGGCGATGGCATCAACGACTCGCATGCGCTGGCTCAGGCTGATGTAAGCATTGCCATGGGCAAAGGCTCGGATATTGCCATGGACGTTGCTAAGATGACACTCATCACTTCCGATTTGAATGCGATACCCAAAGCGCTGAACCTGTCAACCAAAACGGTAATGGGCATTCGTCAGAATTTATTCTGGGCATTTATCTACAACGTGATAGGTATTCCGTTAGCGGCAGGTGTCTTGTATCCGGTAAATGGATTCTTACTCGATCCGATGATTGCCGGTGCCGCTATGGCGCTTAGTTCGGTAAGCGTGGTAATGAATAGTTTACGTTTGAAGCTTGCCAAAATATAGGTGTCATGGAAGTTTTTGAAAAAATAACATCGACCCAATGGCATCCGCAACGGAGCCTGATTGAAACAACCCTGAGCGGAGATGTCGATGAACAGGATATCATCCAATGGGAACAATCGCTGCACCGTGCAATGAATCAAATTCCAGATGGTGCTTCCTTTAAAATATTTGTTAACCTGCACGGGTTTAAGGCGGTGAATATTCAAGCGCACAAACGCTACCGGGAGATCATTCCTATACTATTGGCCAATTATAATTGGAAAGTTGGCTATGTGGATTTGTTCGAAGAATCGAAAGACATGAAGTTTCAAAAAACCAGAAATATTGGTTGTATAGCTGCCGTGCACGTTCATCAGGATAAAGAAAAAATAAGAAAGTACGAAGAGAACTTTAGCCGGGAGAATGAACATTATATGACCGATTCCGAGAAAGCCAAAGAATGGATTCTCTCCTACCCAATGAATTGAAGTAGTTCAAGAGAACATCTTAACCTGGTTCACTGCAAGGGCGAGCGGACGGATGAATCTTTGTAACAAAAAAGTTATGACAATTCAATTCATCCGCAACGCCACAATAAAAATCTGGTATGGAGGAAAGTGCTTTTTGATCGACCCCTATTTTGCGCCTAAATTCAGCCAGCCGTCTTTCGCTGGGAAGTCAGCCAACCCGCTGATTGACTTACCCCAATCTGTGAACGATATTCTGACTGGTGTCGACTATATCCTCATTTCCCATTTACATCCCGATCATTTTGATGAAACCGCGCGACAACTATTACCGAAAAACATCCCCGTATTTTGCCAACCACCAGACGAAGGAACTATACGAGATGCAGGATTCCAACATGTGCAAGCGATACATGAGAGCATTTACCTGAACAATATTATGATTCATCGTACGGATGGACGGCATGGAGAGGGTACCATTGAAAAAGTTCTGGGCGTGGTTTCCGGTTTTGTTTTTCAACATCAACACGAAAAGACTTTGTACTGGGCTGGCGACACAATTTGGTGTGAGCAGGTGCAAGAGGCAATATTTGATTTCAGTCCTGAAGTAATTGTTTGCCATGCCGGGGGAAACAGGTTCTTCAAAGAAAATTCTATTTTTGGCGAGGCCTTTCAGGGAGACTCAGCCCCCGTAGTTATGGATATCGATCAGGTAATTGAGCTTTGTTATTTTGCCATCCAAAGCAAGGTGGTGGCTACCCATATTGGAGCCCTCGATCATGAAACAGTTACACGGAAAGATTTGGCGAAAATTTCCCAAAAGCAAGGTATCCCCCCCTCGCGACTGGCAATTCCTGTTGAAGGGCAATTTCTCTACTACTAACAATCTCACAATGAACATAGAAACGCGGCTACAAGAACTGCATCTGCAACTTCCGGAAATAACTATCCCTGGTGGAAACTACCAGTCGGTGAACGTACGTGGCAACGTAGCCTACGTAGCTATACAATTTCCCATTCTAAAAAGTGAATTCCTATTTACGGGCATTCTTGGAACAGATTATTCCACAGAAGAGGGCTATCAAGCGGTACAGTTATGCGCCTTGAATGCCATCTCCCAAATTCATCACAAAATCGGATTTGAAAAGATTGCAGGTATCAATCACTTCGACTTGTATTACCGATGCGATGGCATTTGGGATGAAGCCCCCAAAGTTGCCAATGGCGCCTCCGATTTATTTATCAACGTGCTACAGGAAAAAGGTCAACATACTAGGGCGATTATGGGTGTGGCTCATTTACCCAGGAATTTTTCGGTAGGGTTGGTATCGTCATTCACAGTGAAATAAATCGACAAGCTCAGCTTACCCCAACCCACGTGATATTGATCTACTGATATCAAAAAGGAATATCTTTTTCCATAATTACCGTTTAAGGGATCCATGAAAGCATTGCAATTATTACAGACGGGAAGTCTTTCCGGAATATCCATTCAGCAAATTCCGCTAGGGCCAGTTGGCGATGAAGAAGTTTTGGTAAAAATAGAATCCATGTCATTGAACTATCGTGACTATGGATTCATAATGGGCACGTACTCTTTGGTGGGCGAGCTTCCTCTTACCTTGGGTTCTGATGCGGCTGGAGTAGTTGAGAAAGTCGGGGGGCATGTTACGCTTTTTAAACCTGGAGACAAGGTACTAAGTCTGCTTCGGCAAAACTGGTACGGAGGCACCCTTAACGCCCAAAAAGCCGCAGCGCAACTGGGGGGTTCTGTACCGGGCGTTTTCTCAGAGTATTATGTCTTTAATCAGAATAGTCTGGTGCACGCACCAGCATCGCTAACCGAAGTAGAAGCATCTACCTTACCAACTGCAGGACTAACTGCATGGAGGGTTTTAACTCAATCAGGAATTCTGCCAGGGCAATCAGTTCTTATTCAAGGCACAGGAAGCGTTTCATTATTTGCTTTGCAAATAGCTGCTAAGATGGGGTTTCGCACGATCGCTACAACAGGAAAAGAAGAGAATGAAATTTTATTAACAAAGTTGGGAGCCAATCACATTATTAACTATAGAACTCATATCGCCTGGGAAAAAGAAGTAATAAAAATCAGTAACGGTGGGGTGGATCTTGTAATAGATGTTGCGGGAGGGAACAGCCTGGCGCAATCAATTGACGCGCTTGGTTTCAATGGTCGCGTGGCAATCATTGGTTTTCTGAATGGCTCCCTTTCATCCATCAATCTGATTCCACTGATTCGGAAAGATGCCAGCCTTCTGGCTTATACAACAGGCAGTAGAGAAGATCTGGAAGGCTTTGTGAGATGGTTGAACATTAACCCCATTCAACCGATTATTTCAGGAACCTATACCGATTTTAATCAGGCATTTCAATCTTTTGAAAAAAGACAAACACCGGGAAAAATTGTTGTCACGTGGGACTGAAAAAAAATTATCTCTTTAACGATGATTTTTCATCCTTCAATCGCTTCTTAATCTTACTTAAAAACTCTGCCGAAATACCCAGGTAAGACGCTACCAGTTTTTGCGGAATGCGCAATTCAATCTTAGGATACTTTTGCTGGAAGGCCAAATAACGGTCTTCAGCCGTCATGCTGATGTTCTGCACGATGCGTTGCTGAAATGCCACGAACGCGCGTTGCGTAACCACCCGAAAGTAGCGTTCCATTTTCGGCACTTTCTCGAAAAGCATTTCAAGGCTTTCGAAGGGTAACTCTAAAATCACGCAATCTTCAATTGCCTGCACATTGAACGTGGCAGGCACTTGCATGATAAAACTATTCAAGTCGCTGATCCACCAACCTTCGATTGCAAATTGCACAATGTGTTCTTGTCCGTTCATATCAATGAAATAGGTACGCACACTGCCTTCGTTCACGAAGTTAGTGCAACGGCTCACAGCACCTTCGTGCACTAAAAATTGCCCCTTCTTCACTTTGCGTTCGCGCAAACAAGAGATGATTAATTTCTTATCACTTTCCGAAAGTGCTACATGCTTCTCAATGCTTTCTATTAATAAGTCCGTCTTCATATCACTTTATCTTGAACTAGTTCAACTCAAATCGATAATGCAGTTCATTTAGCAGGTGTTGGTTTAGGCGCACCTTTGATCCATCAAAAAGACGCAACGAAACCAACACAAGTAAAGCATGAAAATAGCAATTATCTACCACAGTGGTTTCGGTCACACCAAAGTAGTGGCCAACCGCATTGCGCTGGGTGCTCAAAAAGTTGTGCCCGGAGTAAAAGTGCTCACCAGCGAAGAGGCAACAGCACAACTACATGTACTTACCGAGGCTGACACACTCGTATTTGGGAGCCCCACGTACTTCGGTACAGTATCGGCTGAGTTCAAAAAGTTTATGGAAGCCACCGGCAGCATTTGGGCCAAACAAGTCTGGAAGAACAAACTGGCAGCAGGCTTCACCAACTCATCGAGCACCAATGGCGACAAGTTAAACACGCTCGTTAACCTGAGTCTGTTCGCAGCACAGCATAGTATGTTATGGATTCCGCTGGGTTTATTGCCTAAGTACGATCAGGATGGCAAACAACTGCCGGAACACAATGGCATGGCCAGTTACCTGGGATTGATGACCCTTTCAGATAACTCACACCATCAATTCAATGAACCTGCGGATTTACTGACAGCTGAATTGTTCGGAGAGCGAATAGCGGAGATCACCATGCAAGTAAAATCAAAAGAAGCTGAATTTATTCCAGACTACAACACAAAATAAAAAGATATGAAAGCAATCACCATCCTGCTAACATTTATTCAATCCGTCACACTATTCGCACAACAACGTGATGAAGTAGGAATCAGCCCCTGGGGAAAAGACGATGAAATCGGTACGCTCAATATGATGACGGATGAATCCCGGCTGGCCATCTTGAGCAGAATCAGATCTGGAAAAAAGTTATGATCTGAGTGTAGAGTACTTTGTAGGCATGCCCAGCTTTCATGCATTGGGCGACCCTGCCTATCAGTACTGGCTTACGCATACACCTCGTGGAACAGTGGTTGATAACCCCAATGGCTTGGGCGCAACGATGAACAGCAAAGTAAGCTACACAGGCGATGCCATCTCCATGTATACGCACATGGGTACACACATCGATGCACTGAATCACTTTGGATTGAACGGCAAAGTTTGGAATGGCTTCTCCGCAGATGAACACCTGGGCGACAAGGGCTGGAAGAAAACCGGTGCCGAAACAATTCCAGCCATTATTGCCCGAGGCATATTGATTGATATTCCTGGTGCAAAAAATAGCAGTAGTCTTCCTCCCAATTACCGGATCAACGCATCAGACCTGCAAGAAGCCTTGCGCAAACAAAAAACGATTCTTCAAAAAGGCGATGTGGTATTGATTCGCACTGGTCAAGCAAGACATTATGAAGATGCACACAAATTTCTCGATCAATACCCAGGCATTAATCTCGATGCCGTAAAGTGGTTGATAGAAGAACAACAGGTGATGCTGCTGGGCGCGGATAACCTAAGTTTTGAGGCATTCCCGCCCGAACGCGAAGACAATTGGGTGCCAGTACATACGTACCTGTTAGCGGAAAAGGGCGTCATGTTCATCGAACAAATTTTCTTAGAGGAACTGGCGAAAGATGACATTTATGAATTCGCTTTCATCGCCTCCTCGCTAAAATTAAGAGGAGCAAGCGCAGCACCCATGCGCCCATTGGCTTTGCCTGTTCGATAAAAAAAGAATCATACAAAAAATATAAACTAAAATATAAATCGCGAATGCGTAGAAAAACGTGTTCATCATCAAACAATTTAAATTCAAAAAACAATGAAAGGTTACTGTTTATTCGACAACGTGCAAGTGAATGATTTGGAGAAGTTGGAAGCTTACAAAAAACAAGCTGCGCCATTGGTAGAGAAATATGGCGGCCGCTACATCATCTTGGGTGGGCAGTTTGCTGTGGTGGAAGGTTCGTGGAAACCTACATTCCTGGTGATGATTGAGTTTCCCAGCTTTGAAAAAGCCAACCAGTGGTATTACTCCGATGAATACCGCGAGGTAAAAAATCTGCGTTTATCCGCGGTGGCCTCCAACGGCATCATCATCGAGGGGCACTAAATGCATGGGGCCCTTCGGCCCCTACTCCCACCAAATCCAACATGAAAAATTCCAAACGCTCTACCTCAGCATACTGGAGTGCCAGGACGTGGCGTCTGGTTATGACCAAACGTGCCATACATATCCCCGAAGGAGGCGATGATTGTGCAACGGATACTATTAGTGTCAAAATAATTGGTGGCCTAAAGAACGCGCTCATTGCTATCTTATTATGGGCAGGTTCATTTGTCACTATCCAACTGCGCGCGCAATCCATATCGGTGGAAGCCATGGCCGGAACAAAAAACTATTTTTACCAGCATAGTTTTGTTCTTCCCCTGCCCGCTTCGAAGTTAAGTCTCTTTCACGCTTCATCGATGCACCTTTTGTACGATGAAACAACAAAGAACGAGGTGATGACTCAATCCTACCTCACGTTCAGAGTGGCCTCCTTCATGCGTTTGGCGTTGGGTACATTTTATGCAAGTAAGCCAGGTATTTCCCCTTCGCTTGCCGCGCAGTTTCATATAAGCAGTCGCCACCTCAAAGCATTGCTTGTTCCGCGTATCGACCTCAAGAAGAAAGGATCTGCAGAAGCAATGGCGCTGGTGGAATATATGCCATCCATCACGGAACATACATCATTTTACTTAAGGGTTCAACTCATGTCGAATTATGGATCGCAGATACACAACCGCAGTTATCAAAACATACGCGTGGGTTTGAAGAAACAAAAAACTACCGGAGGGCTGGCCTTAAATGTAGACGAACGCGGACCCGAAAAACAAACGCAGCACAACTGGGGCGTCTTTTTACGATACGATTGGTAGCACATAGCAAACTTTAGAACAAGCCTGCTCTACCAGCAGGCTTTTTTGTTTCAAAGAATCTATAAATCAATCAAGTTATAGTAGAACACCCATGTGAATGTAGGTTCGTAAAAACACACACAAACAAAAATCATTAAAGTTATGACGAAGGCATTTCCACTGCTCTGCATCTGCACAGCGCTGCTGCTGCCTCAAGGCTTGTGTGCACAATCTAACACAAATCAATTTGCATTCATCGCAAAACTCGACAACGACTATTTTACCGGCACTGACTACTACTACACCAATGGCGCTGAAATGGGTATCCTGTTGCAGCCTGCACACGAGGTAAATCGCAACTACCAGTTTACTATCTCGCAAGATATATACACACCCAGCTCTATTACAGATCAAAGCTTTCGCGTAAACGATCACCCTTATGCGGGCCTGCTGAAAGTGCAGGCCAATCGCATTTTATTCCAACCGGACAAAAATTTCCGTTCGCAACACTTCATAGATCTTGGCGTTTTGGGACCCAGCGCACGAGCTGCAGAAACGCAGACGTGGTTCCACCGGCTTACGCGCGACCCCATCCCACAAGGTTGGCACCACCAGGTTCACACAAAGGTCATTGTGAATTACGGCAACTTCTTTGAAAAAAGAATGTTCAACCTCCTCGATCGAGTGGAGTCTTTGGTAGGTGGCGGCATCTTTCTGGGCACCTTGAAAAGTGGACTTGATGTGACTGTCAAAGGTCGATTGGGGTTGCTGCAGCCCTACTTCATTTCACCATTTGCCGACAAAATACTTGCAGCAGAATTGTTTTCAGAACTACATTTTATGTATCTCATAAACAATGGTGTCTTAAGCACGAAAAACCGAGCGGGCGTTCCAGTGGTAGACGAAAGCTTTGTAAACAATGAACAGTCGAAATTTACCACAGGTATTCGGCTACGTTTTCATTCGCTACAGGGCTACTATGCCATCACGAGACTCACCAAGCCATTCGAGGGAGCTACCCGGCACCGGTATGGCACCATTGGGCTCATTGTGTTTATATAATTGCTGGCAAATTTTTTCATCCTATACAGACGCCAAGAAAATATATAAAATCGGCTTTCTAAAGTGCCAATCTACATACGGGCATTACCGTATCTCATAAAAAAATAAAAACTACACACTATGAAGAACCAAAAACGTAACAGTTATTTATCTGCCATTGTCTTGAGTGCTGCGCTGGCAGGTTGCTCTTCGCAAGCAGCTGAACCAACCGAAGATTCGGCTACAGCTGTACAAAAACTACCCGTTGATGTAAAGGTAGTAACCGCCACACCCCTTCAGCAAGAAGAAGTTGTTGCGGGGTCCATACTTCCAAATCGAGAAGTGACTATCACCAGCGAGCTAGCGAAAAAAATAACAGCCGTTCTGTTTGAGGAAGGTAGCCGTGTCAACCAAGGACAGGCACTTTACCAACTCGACAATGCAGAATTGCTGGCGAAATTGAAACAACTACAAGCGGAGCTCTATCTGGCTCAACTTAATGAACAGCGGCTATCTACGCTACTGCAAACAGAAACGGTTAAGCAAGAGGAGTACGATGTGGCCTATGCCCGCCTGCAATCCCTGTTAGCCAATCAAGAACTGATCAAAATTGATCTCGAGAAAACAACCATTCGTGCACCTTTTTCAGGAACAATTGGATTGACGAAGGTGCATGCCGGTTCATTGGTACAGCCGGGTGTACCATTAGTAATTTTGCAAGAGCAAGGCACCATTCGAATCCATTTTTCCATATCAGAAAAATATACTGATGCACTTCGGAAGGGAAGAAAAATCACATTCAATACCATCAATAGCCAAGACAAATTTACGGCCACTATTATTGCGACTGAGGCTGGTATCGACTTGAGCTCGCGCAACCTGACTGTGAATGCCAGCGCAGGGAACCCACAAGGGTACTTTAGACCAGGCATGTCTGTACGCGTATATTTCCCTACAGCAGCCGAAAACACGCTTGGCTTTCAGGTACCCACTCAGGCATTGATGCCAAGCGGCAACGGCTATTCAGTATTCACGGTGAAAAATGGTGTGGCAAAAAATACCCCTGTAAAAATTGGAAACAGAACCGATGCCAACGCGCTGATCACCGAAGGGCTTGCCGAAGGTGATACCGTTATGATTTCTAATATTCTCCGCTCAGGTGAAGGAACACCTGTGGTGGCCGTGTCAGCAAACTAAACTTATTCAACCGTTAAAAATTATGAGCTTACCATCTCTAAGTATAAAAAAACCAGTGCTGGCGGGCGTGTTCTCCGCCCTCATTGTGGTAATGGGCATTGTTGGTTGGCGATACCTGGGCATTCGTGAGTTCCCGCTTACGGAACCTCCGGTAATTGCTGTGATCACCTTTTACCCCGGAGCAAGCCCCGATGTAATTGCTTCAAAAATTTCTAAGCCACTGGAAGAATCCATCGCAGAAGCCAATGGTATACGAACCGTTTCATCCGAATCGCGCGAGCAGGTTAGTATCATTTCGATCGAATTTAACCGTGACGTGGATCTGGAAGATGCACTCAATGATGTGCGCGACAAGGTTGCCAAGTCAAAAAACCAATTACCGGCCGATGTTGATCCTCCCATTGTAGAGAAAGCCAGTTCTCCGGATAATCTGGTTGCATTTTTGGAAGTAGAAAGCGATACGCGGGATATTAAAGAAGTGAGTCACCTGGCTTCTACGGTTATCAAAGAACGCATGCAGTCGATACCCGGCATTCAGCGCGTTCAAATTGTGGGTGAACATAAATATGCCATGCGCTTACGGTTCGATCCTATTAAGCTGGCCGCTTACCAGCTGACACCCGAAGACATTCGCATGGCACTCGCCAGAGAAAACATGGACTTGCCCTCGGGCCGTATTGAGGGGCAAAGCAACGAACTGAGCGTGCGCACGCTGGGCCGCCTCACTACGGCAGAAGAGTTCAACAACATGATTATCAAACAAAGCAACGCAACCGTCATCCGGCTGAAGGATATTGGTTATGCGGAGCTAGGCGAAATGAACGAGCGCAATGCTATTATCAATGGAACGAATAAAGCCGACCGCGTAGGCGTTGGTGTTGCCATTCAGATACAACGGGGTGCCAATGCGATAGAGGTGGTGGACGAATTCTATGTTCGATTGGACCAGCTAAGAAAAGAAATTCCCAACGAATTCAAATTGATAGTCGGATTCGATTTCACTAAACCGGTTCGTGAATCCATCTACGAAGTGGAAGAAACACTATTCATAGCATTCGGCCTGGTGGTTATCATTATCTTTTTGTTCTTGCGCGACTGGCGCTCCACCATCATTCCAGTATTGGCAATTCCCGTCTCGATCCTGTCCGCATTTTTCATCATGTACGTAGCGGGGTTCTCCATCAATGTGCTAACGCTGCTGGGCCTGGTATTGGCCATTGGCCTGGTAGTGGATGATGCCATTGTGGTATTGGAGAATATCTACAAAAAAGTGGAAGAAGGCATGACACCCTTGCAAGCTGCATTTGCCGGATCGAAAGAAATCTACTTTGCCGTTATCTCCACCACCATCACCCTTGCTGCTGTTTTCCTACCCATCATATTCATGGGCGGCATCAGTGGTCAATTGTTTAAAGAGTTTGCCATAGTAGTATCAGGCTCCGTGCTTGTTTCCGCCTTTGTGGCGCTCACACTGTCGCCTATGCTCAGTGCTTACCTGCTCAAAAAACACGACAAACCTACTTGGCTGCATCGAGTAACCGAGCCCTTCTTTGTTAAGCTGAACAACGGCTACGCATTTCTATTAACCATCTTTATGAAGCACCGATACCTGGCGTGGATATTTCTGGTAGCAACAGCAGGAATGATCTATCACTTGGGAACGAAGCTTCCCTCAGAGTTAGCCCCTATAGAAGACAGGTCTAACATGATGTTGATCGCCATTGCTCCCGAAGGCGTGTCGTACGATTTCATGAAAAAGAATATGGAAGAAGTGGGACACTATGTGAATGACAACACCGATGGGTTATACCAAACCTACTCCATGGTGGCCATTTCGTTCATCCCCGCCCCTGCTCCGGTAAACGTTGCCGTGCAAAGTATCTATCTGAAAGATCCTAAGGAAAGAAAAATGTCTGCACAAGAATTGTATTACCAATACGGTGCTGCTTCCGGTCAATTCAGAAACATCTTATTATTTCCATACATGCCCCCTACCATTGGCACGCGCTATGGAGGCGGACAGCCCGTTCAATATGTATTGCAAGCATCGAATCTTGACACGCTATCAGCTGTGCTTCCCAAATTCTTAATGGCTGCAAGGCAGAGTAAGAAGCTGATGTTTGTGGACAGCGATTTGAAAATTAATAAACCAGAACTACAAATCAACATCGACCGGCAGAAGGCTGCACTGATGGGCGTATCTATTCAAGAAGTTGCCCGGGCACTGCAACTCTCCCTTTCGGGACAACGCTACGGCTACTTCTTGCAGAACGACCGCCAGTATGAAGTCATCGGTCAGGTAGAGCGCACCAACCGAAACGACATCAGCGACTTGCGTTCCATCTATGTACGATCGACCAACGGCCAGATGATTTCGTTGGATAACCTGGTTACGATCAACGAAGGCATTAGCCCCGCAGCCATTTATCGGTATGATCAATTTACTTCGGCTACTATTTCGGCCGGGTTGGCTCCGGGTGTAAGCCTGCAAGAAGGCATTGAAGAAATGGAAATCATAAAAAAAGAAGTATTGGGCGATACTTTCAAGAGTACACTGGCCGGTCAATCGCGCGATTATGTTGAAAGTCAAGGCAACCTCACCTTCACGTTGATTCTTGCCCTTCTGCTGATCTATATGATTCTGGCTGCTCAGTTCGAAAGTCTGCGCGATCCGCTCATCATTATGCTAACCGTGCCGATGGCCGTAGCCGGAGCGCTCATAAGCTTAGATTGGTTCAGCCAAAGCTTAAATGTATTTAGTCAAATTGGCATCATCACCTTGATAGGATTGATCACCAAAAACGGAATCTTGATTGTAGAATTTGCTAATCACCTAAAAGCAACAGGCCTAACAAAGTTTGAAGCCGCCAAGCAGGCTGCCGTACAGCGTTTCCGCCCTATTCTTATGACTTCGCTTGCCATGATTTTTGGTGCCTTGCCGATTGCACTAACCTTCAATAGCCGTCAGTCGTTAGGAATTGTAATTGCAGGGGGTCTTGTTTTTGCCGGCCTGCTAACCCTGTTTATTATACCGGCAGTGTACTCTTACCTGTCTTCTGCCTCGCGGCAAAAAGAAATTATCGATGAACGCGAAATCATTCAGTCGTCCGCTGCTTAACCTTATCAAGATGAAAACACTCATAAAGAAAATAACAATTGGTGTAATGGTTGCAGTTGCCACCTACGCCCACGCGCAAGACAGTCTCCAGTTAGGTCTGCAGAAAGCGCTGCAACTGGCAAAGGAAAATAACAAACTGCTACAGATTCAACAAATGGAGGAGAAGGTAGCTCAGGTGGTTGCCCGCGAAACCAAGGGAAGTTTGTTGCCTACTGTCGGTATCCAGGGAAGCTACCAGTACTTCTTCGATCGGCAGGTAATTTTTATGCCAGGCTCCTTTGTAGGAAACGAATCGAAACCCGTTGTGGACGTTGCCGTAGGAGGCACCAATGCGCTGAGCACACAGGTGTACTTGCAACAACCCGTATTGAATGAAGCCATGCGCAGGCAAATCAAGGGCAGCAACCTTGATGTGGCGCTCCAGCGACAACACACACGGGGCACCGAAGCAAATGTTATTGCGGGCGTAACCGAAAATTACTATTCCATTTTGCTGCTGCAAGCCTCGCTTGGCTTGCACCGGCAAAGCATGGAACGAAATCTACAGGCGCTCAATGACTCGCGCACGTTGTTCCATCAAGGAAAAGCCCTTAAGGTGGATACGCTGCGGAACTACATCGCAGTACAAAACTTGCAGTCTGCCATTTATTACCTGACCAGCGAATTAGAAGTGCGTCAACTTACAATGAAAAATCAATTGGGTATTGCTGCCAACGCAAAAGTAGTGATAACCGATAGTCTGTACTTTCATGCACCATCGGCACAGCAAATACAACTAACCACAGACGAAATGCTTAACAAACGGCCCGATGTATTGCAAAGTCAATTGTCTGTTTCGAAAAGCCAAAGTATAGCAAACCAGCAAAAAGCACTGAGGCTACCTACTTTGCACCTTGTAGGTGCCTACCAGTTACAAGCACAAGCAGACAACCGCCAGCTTGAGAACTACCGGTGGCCACGTACCTCGTTCATTGGGTTGCAGGCCAATGTTCCCTTGTTTGCCGGTTTTCGCACCGAGTCCAAAATAAGGCAGGCGCAATGGCGCGTTAAACAAAGTCAAACTGCTTTGCAACACATGCAGGAAAAAGCCATCACCGAAAAGGCTACCCTTGAAAATGAACTGAGTGAAGCCATGCGGCAGGCAGAGCTTCAGCAACAAACCGTTGAAGCCGCTGCCCTTAGCTACCGAATGACACTCGACCGATATAAAAATGGACTTAGCTCCCGTCTTGAACTGTCAGATGCTGAACTGTCGCTTACAACCGCAAAAATGAACGAGCTCAATGCAACATACCGGGTTCTTGTTACAAAATTACATTTAGAGAAGGCCCTCGGTCTGCTTACCTTCTAAAAAGTTGTAACTTCCACAGCAGATATCTCAGCGCATGGAAAAAACAGCTGCCATACTAATGGCCGATCTTTCCGGATACACCGCCATGACCGATGTGCATGGCGGTGCGTCTGCGGCCATGCTTGTAAAAAAGTATCTGGCTATGGTGGATGAAGCCCTAAAGGGCTCAACCAAAGTTATACAGCGTGTTGGAGATCAAATAGTGTTGATGGCCGAGCACCCGACAGATGTGGTAGAAACAGCCAAGTCGATAAACGCGCTGATTCACGAAGAACACCACTTTTTGTCTATTCACGCGGGTATTCATTATGGAAAAGTGTTTGTCGAGAAAGGGAATCTTTTTGGATCCACCGTCAACATAGCCTCACGCATCATGAATGTGGCCGAGCAGGGAAAAATTCTTTGCTCTTCAGACCTGGTGAGCAAAATCGATGCATCGCAACATGCCTTCAAACCTATCGGAAATTTCTCATTCAAAAATGTTTTGAGCGATGTAACTGTTTTTGAATTGATAACCGAACTGCCGCAGCAACATTACATTGACCCGGTATGCCAGATGCGTATCGATCCGAGTAAGTCTAAATACATTTATCAATACAAAAACAAAGACTATCACTTTTGCAGCGTCAGGTGTCGGTACATTTTTCGGACCAAGGCATTCTTTCTGGGCTAATGATCGAAACTTTTTTGCGGCCGTTTTCGTTGATATATCAACTTTACAATTATGGCAAAAGAACAAAAATTAGAAGACGTCTTGTATTATCTCGTTGAAAAGGCAAACAAAGTCGTTCGCAGGTACTCGCAGATTCGGTTTGTAGAAGAAGGCATTGAAATTACCGTAGACCAATGGCTGGTGTTAAAGAAAATAAGCGACTGCGAAAGGATAACACAAATAGAGTTGGCCACCGCCATTTTTAAAGACCGCGCGTCCATCACCCGCATTCTGGACCTATTGCTGAGAAAAAAACTGGTAAAAAAAGAACCTGGTGAAGACAAACGCTCGTACGAACTTACATTAACACCGGCTGGCCGAATGTTTACCGATCGCGCCCTTGCAGTCGTCAAAGCGGTGCGAAAAAAAGGCATTGAAAATATTACTGATAAAGAGCAACAGCAGTTGCGCAACAGTCTTCTGAAAATCATCAAAAACCTAGAATAATTAGAATTCTTCAAGAAAAAAAAGACGTTAGGCAATTACCCTGTGGCATATGTATATAATTGATATATCAACTTTTATAAAGGAATACTTTCCTGGCAGGTTAAGCGGTCATCCCAACGCGTGGCACCCCACTTGAATTGCAAAGCTTTGGGTAGTTGGCCTATTTGTCGATTTGCACCTTATGGCATTAATTTCTTTACACTTCATGTATCACAATAAAAAAACAAAAAATGAACAAATTTTTAAAGACAGAAAACTCATGGTCTGCCTTATTGATTAGGGTAACACTGGGAGTGGTTGTATTTGCACACGGTGCCCAAAAATCTTTGGGCTGGTTTGGTGGTTACGGCTTTGATGGAACGATGGGCTATTTCACTCAAACTGTCGGGCTGCCATGGCTCCTAGGATTTGCAGTAATCATTTTAGAGTCCATCGGGTCATTTGCACTCATTGCAGGCTTCGCCACCCGCTTCGTTGCACTTGCCTTTACTGCATTGGGCTTGGGAATTCTCCTTTCTGTCCATCTTCCTTTCGGTTTCTTTATGAACTGGTTTGGTAACCAAGGTGGCGAAGGCATTGAATTTTTTCTTCTCTGGCTGGCTATGTCTGTCTCTCTTATCATCTCGGGTGCGGGCCGAAATTCCATAGATCGCATTTTAACAAAATTCAATTAAATTTTTACACTTATGATTGATATATCAACATTAAAGATTACTTCGCTGCTAGGCAGTATTACCGTTGCGTCACTGTTCAACATGGTTGGCCTTTCCATGCCAGAAAAAGACGATGAAAAAGTGCGTTACGCTATTTTACAATTCGTTAAAGCTGGAGACGCCCGAAGCAAGGCAACACTCGATTCTATTCTACATACAGATTTCCGAGTGGTAGCTAATCAATTAAATGGAAGTAATACCCTGGTAATAATCAACAAAGCGCAATACCTAGGCCTTCTCGAAGCAAGAAAACTGGGTGGCGATACCCGATCTGTACAATTTGAAACGATTGAGGTGGTTGAAAACAATGCATCGGTGCGAGCCACCCTTACCGGAACCACCACGGTTTTTCAATCATTTTATCATCTGGTTAAAAATTCCAGTGGGCAGTGGCTGCTTATTCAAGATCTTCCTTTCGTTACTAAAAAATAATATTTCATGAAAACACAAACATTTTCCAATCACGTCAGGGTCCATGCGTTATACCATTACTTTGCCGTGCCAGCTTCGCTGGCGCTAATTCCCTTATCACTGGTCAACATTTTCATCAACTTCGGTATGGCAGCAATCATATTATGCATTGCAACAATTGTGCTTCACGTTACTATTTTTCTGGCCCGCGATTATGCCAAGAAAAATCAGGATCGAATTATCCGTGCCGAACTACGGCTGCGTTATTATCAACTTACACAACAACGTTTAGAAGAAATAGAAACCCGGCTATCGACCGGTCAGTTGCTGGCATTACGTTTTTCCAGCGATGAAGAATTCATCGGGTTGTTAAGAAATCCCGATACAGCCAGCAAAAAACCGGAGGAAATAAAAAGACAACTCATTCAGTGGAATGCAGATTGGATGCGCGTCTAACTTAAAAACATCTTAGCCATGAAAGCAGAATTAAGCAAAGAACACGTATACAATCTCTCTACAGAAAGTTATGGAATAGTTCCTGGTGTGATTAAAGAAATGGCCGAACGAAGTGTGCCGCTGGCATATCAATACCTGGTAGGCACCCAAACCATGGAAAAATCATCGCTGACGGAACTGGAAATAAATGCCATTGAATTAAGAATTTCTTCACTTAACAAATGCGAGTCTTGTATGAAGGGGCACACATTTTTAGTAAAGAAAGCGGGGCTGAGCGATATGGATGTTCAATCCATTCTACGCAACGAAGAAACGAGTATTGATCGGCTTAATATTTTACTAAAGGCTGCCGAGTACATTTACTATTCTGGTAGTGGAATTTATCCCGACCTCGCATTGGATTTCTTCCAAGATCATGAAGTATCTGAGCAGGAGGTGTTCGAGATCATTGGATTGATTTCTCTGAAAACGATTTCCAATTATGTAAACAACTACATCGCTTCGGTAAAACTTAAACAACACCGTGTTGCCTGAAAATAATTTAGCGTAACAACAATCATGAAAGCATCTGAAGTAAAAACAAAATTTATACAAGCCGGTAACCATCGTTTTGCTTACCGTGAATCTGGGGCCGGATTTCCACTCGTTCTTTTTCAACGTTTTCGCGGTACAATGGATGAATGGGACCCCGCGTTCATCGATCACCTTGCCCGCAAAAACAGGGTCATCATTTTCGACAATGCAGGTGTAGGAGCCACCACAGGCAAAACACCCAACAACATAGTAGAAATGGCTAAGGACGGGTTTTCGTTTACTCATGCCTTGGGCCTGAAAAAATTCAACATAGGCGGTTGGAGCTTGGGTGGAATTGTGGCGCAGGTATTTGCACTCAATTATCCGCGCTATGTAAGGAAAATAATTCTGATTGGCACCGGCCCCGGAAGGAGTGCTGAAACGGTTTACCCTCATGAGCGGTTTCTTAAAATTGCGCACCACGATGAAAATTCTGTGGAAGATCAGCAAATACTGTTTTTCACAGAAACACCCGATGGCCTGCAGCACACCCTAAACTCGCTTGCGCGTATTTCAGAAAGAACAGTCGACATTTCGCCCGTAACTAAAAAAGAAAATTGGATGAATCAGGCCCTGGCCATGCGCGACTTTTTTAGTGGACCCGTGGACTATTTTTCCAAGCTGAAAGAAATCAAACACCCCGTACTGATTGGTGCCGCCAAACATGATTTAGCGTTTCCTTTGATAGACGCATATTTATTGACTCAAGAAATACAAAATGCTACGTTGATTGCGTATCCAAATGCAGGTCACGGATTTCATCACCAGTATCACCAACACTTTGCAACTGTTGTAAATGGATTCCTCAAAACGTAAAGCATTCGTTTACCGAAACAGGTAGCGAACAATGGGCGTACCCTGGGTGTAATGGGGCCTAATGGGTAGTAGAGGGTGGTTCCTTAAGCAACTTTTGATTAAGCTGCCATGTTAAGAGAATGTTAAGAATTTACCCGCATGATAACTTTCCGGGCAAACTCGCAACAAATTGATGGGATTAATAGTTGTAACACCAGCCATGAAAAAAAGTCTTGCCCTAAGCCTGTTAGTTGTGCTGGGTTGCTCAGATACGTTTGAGTACAGTCCTAATCAACGGCACGATGGCGATACACCCCGCAACGTCAACGCTCTTAATCTACAACGTTTGCAGGAACGGGCCGCGGACGACACGGTACGATTCGTCTTTATTGGCGATTCGCAACGGTTTTACGATCAACTTGCTCCCTTTGTAAGTCGCGTAAACGCTTTGCCGCGGACGGATATGGTCATTTTGGCTGGCGACATCTCCGACTTTGGGCTTTTGCAGGAATTGGAATGGGTAAACGATGAACTTGAACGGTTGAGGATACCGTATTTTGCGGTAATCGGCAACCATGACGTGGTGGGCAATGGTGATCGCACTTTCGAGCGTTTTTTTGGTCCACTGAACTTTTCATTCGCCTATCAGGGCTATAAATTCATCTTTCACAATACCAACAGCCGGGAATATGTTACTGCCAACGTACCCGATTTGCCGTGGCTACAAAACGAATTCAACGACCCAACTGCTAACTATCTTATCGGGGTATCGCATGTGCCGCCCTACGATGGTGATTTTTCAAGAATACTTGAACCAGCTTACCGCGACTTACTAAGTGGTCAACAAAATTTTCTACTGTCGCTGCATGGGCACCAACATCGTTTTACAGACGGATATCCCTACGAAGACGGGGTACGGTATATGACGAGTCCATACCTGGAAGAACGCTTTTTTGTTTTAATTACGCTATTTGAGGGGAAGGTATGGACAGAAAGAATTCGATTCTGATACTGATCTGCCTTGCGGCTTGCCTTCGCGTTAGCGCGCAGCGCGCGGACGGTCTGCTGCCTGATTATTATTCTCTACAGTTTGCAGGAAGTATCGGTACCGGTAGCGTGGGTGTGGGTTACAACGTGTTTAAGGAAAAAACACGTTTAAGTTTGCATTATGGATTTGTTCCGGTGGCAGCCGGTGGCGAATTAAACATCATTGCCTTGAAATGGCTGTATAAACCTTGGAAAATACAAACAACGCCAAGGCTTAGCTGGAACTTACTTGACGTAGGGGCAATGGTAAGCTATCACTTTGGCGAAGCTTTCCACACGCGATGGCCGTCCCACCGATATCCACGTGGCTACTATTGGTGGCGCCCTTCGCTACGGTATCACCTGCTGATAGAAAATAGTGTAACGTGGAAATTGAAGCGTGGAGCTTTCGAAGACATTTCAGGATACGTAGAAGCGAACAGCAATGAATTGTACCTGGTAAGTTATGCCTTGAATACAGAAGGGTTAAGCCCTGCGCAGGTTTTTAAACTGGGCGTGGGTATTCGGGTGCGTGTACGGAAGTAATCACTTAGCTCTTGCCTCCACCAGCCAATCCCACGGGAAAGGTGCCTGCATCCAACGAGGCGGGGTAGCAAATTCACTGGTCCAATCGTATTCTATCTTCTCTATATTTTTTATTTGAAAGCCTGCACGCTCGAAAACTACGTGGAGTTCAGGTTCGGAATAGTGCTTCGTTAACACACCGTTTATGTCTATAAGCCCTTGCAGCACTTGCTTGGGTTGAGGTTTCATAAACCCATTCAACTCATCGCGGTCGATGTCGGCCGCTTCAACCCGTTCTTTCTTGTACCAATCAATCAAACGCCAACTGCTGTACAACATCGATTCCATAGATGGCACCACAAATACCGCGGCACCCTTCGGTTTCAGCGAACGTTGGGCATTGCGAATGAGGTGATTGTTCATGTCTATGTTCGAGAGGATGGCCACATTGCAGCAGAAAAGAAAGTCGGCTTTACTCAAGCGCACGTTTGGCTGCGCCAAATCGCGTTGACCGAGCGTTACATTTTTGTAACCAAGAGAAGCAGCCTGGTCGAGCAGTACTTGCGAAATATCGTATCCTGTTACATGCTGAAAACGGGGTGCGATATACCTGAATGCCTTGCCATTACCACATCCAAAATCAATGGCCTGATGGCGCTTGTTGCCGTACTTCTTAAAATAACGCGTTAGCACTGCGTTTTTATCGTTGGCAAAAACATCAAATATCTCGTTGTTGTAGGAGGGTGCCAGTGCATTCCACCTTTTTTTCTCGTTCATGAAGGATTATTTATGCAGTCCGCATAAATATAAACCATCCCCGGAATTATATAAAGCCAAAAAAAACGAGAAGACGTTTATTTGTATGAAATGTCAAACGAACACGCGCAGCAATTACGCATCGTAAGTTCGGTGACCAAAGAGCGTGATCAATAAAAATTATTAACACTAGTAAATCAACAAAGAAAAGATGGAAACGATTAAACTACAGATACCCACAATGAAAAGTCAACATTGTATGATGGTGGTATCGGGTGCCCTGAAAAATCAAAGTGGCGCCTCTTTGAAAAAGGTGAGCCCTGGCAAAGCGGAAATAGAACTTCATGGTGCTACATCAGCAGCCGTGATTGAAACCATTGAGCGGGCCGGATATCATGTAACCAATAAGTAAAACCAAAAAATACGATCTCATATGGAAACACTCAGATTTGCATCGAATATTAAGTGCGATGGATGTATCAGCAAAGTAACACCACACTTGAACGCCAGCGTTGGCGCAGACAATTGGGAGGTTGACCTGACCACGCCCAACAAAGTTTTAACCGTAGTTGGAAATGCTACGGAAGAACAAGTGCGGGAAGCCGTGCAAAAGGCAGGCTACAAGGTCGAGAAGATCGCCTGTGTCAGGCAGTTTGAAGAAGGGGTAACTGGCACGGACGGGCGGATGGAAACATCCGCCTTTTTCTTGTTTTCTCTTTACTGAAAAAAGGGAACTAAATGCTCAGCCATACGTTATTCATGGCTGTCGCTAAGCTCACCATGAAAAACGAACGTTTGCTCTTGTTCATTCTGGCTGCATCCATGTTTGCCCACATTATGGATTTTATGATCATGATGCCACTGGGCCCGCAGTTGATGCGCATCTTTGATATTAATCCACAACAATTCAGCTTCCTGGTCGCATCGTATACCATTACAGCAGGCGTTACCGGTTTCTTGTCCGCTTTTCTCATCGACCGCTTCGACCGGAAAAAGAGTTTATTGTTTGTTTACATCGGTTTCTCGCTGGGCACGCTGGCGTGCGCCTTCGCACCCACTTACTCTTTTCTGCTGATTACACGCTCGCTGGCAGGTGCTTTTGGCGGGGTGTTGGGCGCACTCATCATGGCCATTGTTAGCGATGCGGTGCCGCTGGAAAGGAGAGCCAAGAGCATCGGCATTGTGATGGCTTCTTTCTCGGTGGCATCGGTGTTTGGTGTACCCTTCGGACTATTTCTCGCCAGTCAATCGTCCTGGCACGCACCGTTTTTGTTCTTGGGAATCTTCTGTGTATTGGTCAATGTACTCATTATCTGGTTTGTGCCACCCGTTACTGCACACCTCCAAAACGGAAATGGAAAGAAAAATCCCTGGCAGGTGCTGCAAATTATTTTTGGCAACAAGAATACGCTACTCGGTCTCACTTTCGCTTCTGTGTTGATGCTGGGTCACTTCACTATCATTCCATTCATTGCGCCTTATATGGTAGGCAATGTAGGCTTTAGCGAACAAGACCTGGCTTACATTTATTTGGTAGGTGGTGGGCTCACCATCTTCACCTCGCCTTGGGTGGGCAAGATGGCCGATACCCATGGTCGATTAAAAATCTTCACCATCTTCGGCACATTGGTTATACTACCCATACTGCTTATCACCAATCTGCCACCTGTGCCCATTTGGGCAGCACTGATCGTGGCGGGCGTCTTTTTTATTTTTGCCAACGGGCGCATGGTGCCTTCTACCACCATGGAAACAGCCATCATCGCGCCTGAAAACAGAGGCAGCTATATGAGCATACGCTCTTCAGTGCAACAACTGGCATCCGGGCTGGCCTCTTTCGTGGCGGGCTTTATCATACTCGAAAAACCCTCTGAATTTTCGGCCACGGCCAAAGCGCTGGTCAATTACGAATACGTAGGCCTGATTGCCGTATTTTTTAGCGTTGTTTCGCTTTGGGTGGGTCGTCAGTTAAAGGTAGCCACCACACAGTAGGCTATATGCCGCTGTAAAGCGTGCGCCTGGCGGCAAAATCGTAGAGTGTTAATCTGCGCAAGTCGTAGTAGGCCACCCAAAATGTTTTCAACGCATCGATGTAGCTGCGCTTGGCCGCGTCTTTCTCTGTAAGGGCAATGTTCAGGTTGGTGATGTCAATTTTGCCAATGAGGTAACGGTTCTGTGCCACGTTGTATCGTTCCTGTGCCACCTCGTCCGATTTTTTGGTGATCTCAATTTGCAAACGCAGCATTTCAAACTGGCGTACCTGCGTGATAATTTGTTGCTCGAAAGTTATCTGGTCTTGCGCAATGATGTAGTCATTCAACCGTTTGTTGGCCAAAGCCGTTTGCATCAGTGCCTTTCTTCTACCCCAATCTACAATGGGAACATTAAAAGTAATGTTGGCTAACTGTTGGCGCGAGGTATTCTGGTACACTTCACTGAGGCTTGAGCCGATGTTGTTGGTTCCATAAGAAGCCGTAACGCTGGCCTGGTAACGCTGACCTTTGGCTTCTGCCACATCCCGGTCAGCCTCCATTTTTCTCCGCTCGAAGGCAATGTAAGCAGCACGTGTCTGCCGTGCATACGTTAATGCCTCTTCTTCATCTACTTCAAACTGTGGAATCTGATCAGGCAGAACCAAATCAAAGTCCTCACCGTTGCGCAAGCCAATAAAAGTGCGCAACTGCAACCGCGCTGTCTGCATATCGAGGTTAGCCCTGGCCACATCTTGCCGCGAACGAAGCAACTGCAGCTCAACCTGTAGCAATTTATCCTCCGAAGTGGTGCCAATGTTGTAACGTCCTTGTTCTATCTTGTAGATTGTATCGTTATTGGCTAGGTTAAACTGGGCAATCTGTAAGTTTACCTGTGCCTGCAGCACGTTAAAGAAAGTCTCCACCGCATCGCGGCTAATGGCCTCCATACTCTCTGCATATTCCCTCCGCGACTCCTCGTAACGAATAGGTTCAATCTTCTTATCCCACTTGTAAGGGTTGAAGGCAAACACCGGTTGATTCAGGAAAATATTAAACGGTGTGCCATTCCATTGGCTGGTTTCATCGGTAATATTATTGAAGTAGTTGTAAGTTGAATTCACAAAAATCATCCCTCCTGTCCATTGAATGGGCTGCTGCAAACCGAAGTTAATGCCGGGATTCAACTGATTAAGCGGAAGGTAACGGATGGAACCATCCGGCTGGCGCACCGGAGTAAAGCTGTTGTTGTACAAAGAACCCGCGTTGTTGCTGCTCATCCGGAATTGCGGATTATAATTTGTACGAAAATAGCGATACTGCCAATAGCGGTTTTCCTTGCGGGTTTCGGCTTGCTTAAATGCTGGCGATTGCGATTGTGCCCGGTCAATTACATCGGCCATATTAAATACGTTCTGCGCCTTGCTTTGGCTGGCAAGCAAACAGGTAATCAGAAGAATGAAACAACGTTGCATTACTTTTAACTTAGGGTAAGAAATCATTGATCAAATTATTCGTAGCGCAGAGAGGTTATTGGATCCTGGCTGGCAGCCTTTCTGGCAGGTGCTATACCAAATACAAGCCCCACAGTTGCCGCTACGCCAAAAGAAAGCACTATCGAACCAAAACTAATGATGGTAGGTATTCCTGCCACCGATGAAACAATGTACGCCAGCGAAACACCCAACACCACACCAATGATGCCCCCTGTAACGCTGATCATCATGGCTTCAAAGAGAAATTGCTGAACAACATCGCTCTTTTTAGCACCAATAGAAAGGCGAAGCCCGATTTCTTTGATGCGCTCCAGCACCGATGCCAGCATGATGTTCATGATACCGATGCCACCCACCAACAATGAAATACCCGCTATCGCGCCCAACACATAGTTAAAGATGTCGTTGGTGCGCTGCTGTTGCTTCAATAATAATTCCGGAATTTCAATTTCATAATCCACCACATCGTAATGCTTGCGTTTCAGCATACGCGTCAGTATTTCGGCTGTCGACTGTAATGCTTTGGTTTCATCTACCTGAATCACGAGGCGGTCGAGCTGGTGGTAGTTCTTCTTTTCCTGTTGTTGTTCTGTGGTTTCGTTCTGGTTGTTATTGTTGCCCATACCACGACTGCGTTGCGCGGCCAGGCGCAGTGCCTCGGTAGTAATCTTGTCTCTGTCGCGGTAACGAATCAGCATACTTTGCAATGGCGTGTACACATCCATATTAAAATCGCGAATGCCCAATTTGCTGATGCTGTTATCGGATACCATTCTTTCTTCTAACACCCCTACAATGGTGAGCCAATGCTGCCCCACCTTAATATTCTTGCCAATGGCATTTTCCACCGGGAAGAAGCGCGTCTTAATACTATTGCCAATAATACAAACCGGAGCGCCCAGGCGTTGCTGCTCGGCACTGAACATCTGACCTTCGCGCAAATTGAAATTAAATATTTCGAAATAGGATGGCTCTACCCCCACCAGTTTGGCCGACCTGCGGTAGCCATTTCGTATTACATAGGTGTCTAGAAAAATTTCCGGGCTTACCTTAGTGAGGCCGGGTATGCTTTGCTGTATGCTGCGCACATCGCGTATGGTAAGGCCAGGCGAAAACTTTTTCTTCTCATTTTTAGTACCCTCCTCTATCTTCTCTTCTTTCTGCTCAATAATGGGCTTCACCACAATGTTATTTACACCAACCAATTTGATCTGGTCGAGTATTTCCTGCTGAGCCCCGTTGCCTATTGCCAGCATGGCGATAACGGCAGCCACTCCGAAAATTATACCCAGGGCTGTAAGCAATGAGCGTACCTTGTTGGTAGTAACCGCACCGATGGCGATGTAAAGATTCGCCAATAAACGTTGTGAAATCATAGCGTGGTGGCGTTAGGTTGCACGTAGGTTATGAATCGGAAGGTTATTGGACACGGGCCACGGGGCCTGTTACCTCATTCTTGCCATTATTCTCCTCCTTTTTCTGCCGCTTGCCATTCATCTCTGGCAACAAACGCACATCGCCATCGGCCCCTTTAGGCACCGAAAGAAATAACCGATCGTTCTCCGTTAAACCTCCTAATACCACAGCATCGTTGGAGTTGGTTTCGCCCACAATCACCTCTTGCTTTACGGTATTGATTCCATCCTTTTTATAAACAAAGGTGATGGAATCTGCTTCACTGTGCAGGCATTCGAGTGGAATGTACAGTGCATCGGCCACCACCTGGGCAATAATTTTGTTGCTGGTAGTCATAGAAGGACGCAGGGTGGGGTCTGTACCATCCAACTCCACCGCTACCTCAAATACTTTGGCATCAGAGTTGGGTCGTTGTTCGCCCACATTCGCAACACGTATTACGGTACCTTCCAATTTTTTATCGGGGTATGCATCCAGGCCTACATTTACCCTTTGGCCTTGCTTTACTTTGCGCACGTCCACTTCGTTTACGTAGGTTTTAGAAACCATTTTAGTAAGGTCTGGCAAAGTAGCCACCGTGGGTTCCCACATATGAATCTGCGAACCTGCTTTGATGGGTTTACCGTCCCAACCTTTCTCATAAATCACCATGCCATCTTCAGGGGCCAGCACATTAAATGTTTCAAGTACGGTGGTCATTCCATCGAAATCGCTGCGCACTTTACGGAGTTCAGCCTCCACTTCGCGCATCTTCTCAATGTTTTGATTTTTCTTGATTTTGTAATTCTCCAGCGCCTGTTCGTAGGCACGCTTGGCTTTATCCAGATTGATCTCTGCCTGCTTCACGGTAGCCGGTGGCTCAAACTTCGATTGTTGCAGAACAATGTCTTTTTCTTCTACCCCGTACTTCAGGTTGATGAGCTCATCGCGGGCCTGACGCATCTGCAAGGTGGTGTCTAGCTGGGTTTGAACAAATTTGGAATTGGCCTTTTCGTAGTCTATCTGCTTCTGTGCATACTTGTTCTGGAACTCAGAACGATCGAGGGTGGCCACCCAGTCGCCTTTCTTTACAACGGTACCCTCGTCTACGATATTTTGAATCGTTACCTGCCAAATCTGGAAGTTGCGCAAACCTCCCGGCCCCATAATCTTCACAGAATTTTTAGCCTCCAGCTCGCCTGTGGTTTCAATCTCCACACGAAATTCTCCTTTCTTCACCATGGTGAGAATGTCGGCCACATCGCTTTCCTTACTTCCCTTCACTACAAAGTAGCCTATCAACAACACCAGCACCGCACCCCCGCCTATCAGCAGATTTTTTTTCATTTTTTTTTAGGTTAAAGATTCAGATAAGTTTTAAAGGTTGCTTTTTTAGCCGCCACGGTACTACCCATTACCATAACGGTGTGAATACCTGCGGCTGCCGATTAGGTTACAACCAGCACACGCAACAATTTTCTCTGGACAGGTTTTAGTCCTTAAACGGTAAAAGCCGTTTCGAGGATGATTTTAAGACCAAGTAGGAGGTACCGGTGGCAATACTTGACAACCGGTACTTTCTAACGGATGAACTGCAACTCTATTACTGCAAGCTACCCTTTTTTACGCTAACCTTTGCCACAGCCGCCTCCTTGTTCAGTTGCCCAGTTCCGTATTGTTTAAGGACCTCTGATTTAACCGAAAGTTCGACAGAAGAAGGAATACCACAACTCTGGCACTGTGTTAATTTTATGTTAATCACCAGCATCTCATTGTCCTTCAGACTCTTCAACGTGCGGCCATACTCCACCAGGTTCTCCTTCACATCTTTTTCGAAGGCTGGATACAACTCCGTTACCTTTTTATCACGGGTGGCCTTGTCAATATCGTCCAGGTTTAACGTGGGCATACGGTAGCGCTTGTAGTCCACCTCGGTGCTGGAGTACACGTTCATATAATAGATGGCTCCGAAATCTTTCAGTCGTTCGAAGTAAACCCCCTCGTTGGTATAATACGTCTTCGACAAATCTTCGCGATACAAGCGACCGATGATACTTGAGAATAACTCCAGGTCTGGGTCTTTCTCTTCGGCTGTGGTTGTGTTTACCACTTTGATTTTGTTCATCAACTGTTCGCGCGACATTTTACCTTGACGCACCTGGGCCAGATCGCCTTTGGTAGCTTCTACGGAAATCATGGTGCGCCTGGGCGAATTACTGCCCACATAGAAAAACCGGTTGTTTTCACCACGGTTGGTAATCAAAATGCGCTCTTCGTTACCCAATTGCCCGATTAGGTCGCCATAATCGGCCAGAAATTCCTTGCCCGCTTCAATTATTTTCGAATAGTAAACAGTAGACAAACTATCGCGGTTGGTAGTAGAGCGCCTGCGTACTGTCTCCGATTCACCCGAGCGATACGAGTACGTATAAGTCTCGCCCTCGCCTACCACCACTGGTGCACTTATGTTTTCCGTTAGCACTACCCAACTCGAGTTAAACTCGCCCGGAATCCGGAAGGTAACACCATAGCCCTCCATGTAACGCCCCTCTATGTTGAAGGGAAAAAACGAACGCTTGTCGAACTTCTGTTTGATCAGCGTACCCAACACGTTCTCGGCTATTTCGATGTCGCGCTCCATGCGCTCCATATCTACTTTCTGCGCCCACGCCATGGGCAAGGTCAGCATACACAACAACGCACCTGCCATCCACACTTTTGCTAATTTCTTCATGATTACCATCGTTTAAGATAAATTAATAATTGCTTTGCCTGTTTGCAGTAGCTCCATTCGAGATAATGCTGGCCAAAATCTGTTCGGTTTCCTGCTTAAACACATTTGTATTTTGTTCCATGTTACTAAACCGGGTTTGCAACATCTGCAAGTCCTGGTTGCGCTGCTCCTGCATGTACTTGGAGAAATCAACCAGCAGGTTTTCCATGTATTTCTTCTGGTCTGTAGCCGAGAGTTGCATGTAGTCTTTCAGAAGCTGCAGGTTTTCTGTTTGCAGACCCGCCACAAAGGCGCGCACTTGCTCCTGCGATGCCAACGCGGCCTCACCCACCAGCTGATTTATCTGCCGTGAATTGCTGGCCAGGTTTTGGCGGATGACTTCATTTAACTTCTGTTGGCTTTCTGCCAGGCGCGCCTCAGTCCGATCGTTGTTCTGTGCCAGCGAACTGTTGATCATTTGCTGCACCTGGTCGGTCGTGAGGGAAGAATTAGCTACTGGCTGCTCCACCACGGCAGGCGGTTGCGCTCCACCAAAGCTGATGCGCAGTTCGCCCTTGCCGAAGCTCACTTCCGTGCCCAGAAACTTGCCTGCCACAATCAACAACAGGAAAGAGGCTGCGATGCTGAGCACTGTTCTGAAGGCGGTACTTTTCCAGAAAGAACCCATCGGGCGTTCATTGTCCATGAAAACAGGGGGCGCTATCACTTCCTTGTCTTCCACATGGTTCAGAATTCCCAGCACTTCCTTCATCTGCTGTAATTGCTGCTGTGCCTGCGGATGTTCCAAGAGGTAGCGTTGCATTTTCTCCTTCTGTGCTTCGTCCTGTTCGCCATAGAGGTAATCCATCCATGCGCGCTCGTCTGGTTTATAGTTCATAACCTATCGTTTCTTTAGTGATACGATTTCTCTCCAAAATTTTCTTCATGCCATCCAACCCATAATACATCCGCGACTTCACCGTGTTTTCCGACACGTTCAACACTTCGGCTATTTCGCGGAACTTCAGCCCCTCATACTCTTTCATAATCAACACCTCGCGTTGTTCTTCACTCAACTCCATCAGACATTTTTGCAGCAGATCGCTCAGTTCAGTTTGGCGCAACTGCCTTTCGGGGTTTTCGTGGCGGGCTCCACTCTCCTCCCATCGGTAGCTCACCTCTCCTTCACCTGGTTGCAGAGCATGCAGCGATACCGACCGCTGACTTTTGCGCTTGCGCAACTCTTCTCTGCAATAGTTCACCGCAATGGTATACAGCCAGGACTTGAAGCGGGCCAAGTCCTGCAGGTGTGCCAGGTTGCGGTGCATGCTGATGAACGTTTTCTGCGCCACCTCCATGGCCAGGTCGTGGTCGAAGAAAAACTTATACCCAAAGTTGTAGATCCGCTTGTACCAGAGCTGGACCAACTTCCCCTGGGCACTCTTGTCCCCCTCGCGGGCCCGCGCCAGGAGGGAATCGGAATGCATCATAGCTATGTCGAGTAGAGTTTCTGCCAC
>CAZRQK010000021.1:66538-73939 GCA_964602295.1 uncultured Ohtaekwangia sp. | reverse complement strand
TCGTTCATCTTCCCATAAAAACGCCCTGCTTATGTTTCGAAATTACCTGCGCATTGGTTTCCGCAACCTCCTCAAAAACAAAGTCTACACTTTTATCAACATCAGCGGTCTGGCCATTGGGTTGAGTTGCTTCATACTGATTTCTATTTACATCAAGAATGAAGTGAGCTATGACAAGTTCTATTCTGCGGCTGACCAGATTTACAGACTCAACACCCATGTAGATGTAAACGGCATTTCGAATCATTACCCCACCGCCCATTACCCTGCGGCATTCGATATGGTGCGCGACTATCCGGAAGTGGAAAAGGCCACTTCGCTCTACCGCACGTTTTACCTCTCGCAGGTACTGCCTCGATTGAAGTATGAAGACAATGAGTATGAGGAAAGTAAATTCTACCTGGCCGACTCTGCTTTCTTTTCTGTGTTTGATTTTGAATTTAAACAGGGTAATCCCGAGAAGGCTTTTGAAAACAGTTTCTCGGTGGTGCTTACGGAAGCCTCAGCCAAGAAATACTTTGGTAATGCCGACCCCATGGGTAAGATCATCCAGTTTCAGGATACGGTATCGTTTAAAGTAACGGGGGTGCTGAAGCCTCTGAAAGGAAAAACACACCTCGACTTTGATTTCATTGCCCATGCCGATTTATTACTCAACCAGATCATCGGCTTCCGCATAGACAACTCCTACGTGGGCTTGTGGTACTACAGTTATGTAACCCTGAAGCCGGGGGCTTCGCCCGAACAATTGCAGGCAAAGTTTCCGCAGTTCGTAAAAAAATATTACCTACCGCGCTATACGGAGAACAATGCCCAACTCACGCTGCAGAATATCAAAGACATTCATTTGTATTCCGACTTCTCCACAGCCGATATGTCGCCCAATGGCGATATACAATATGTGTACACACTGGGCTCCATTGCCGTGCTGGTGCTGATCATCGCCTGCATCAATTTTATGAATCTTTCCATTGCACGTTTCTCCAACCGTGGCAAAGAAGTGGGCATACGCAAAGTAATGGGTGCCGAGAAACACAACCTGGTGGTTCAGTTTCTGGGCGAGTCAGTATTTATTGCGTTGGTAGCTGGGGTGATTTCACTTGGAGTGGTATGGCTGGCCGTGCCGTTGTTCAACAACCTCGCGTCAACACAAATTGATGCACAGGAGTTGTGGCAACCTGTCAACTTGTTGATTGTGTTGGCCATTATTCTGGCAACGGGCCTGATGGCGGGCTTGTATCCTTCCTTTGTCATGGCGTCTTTCCAGCCCGTGCGTGTGTTGAAAGGACTTCATAAGAATTTGTCGGGTAAGTTTGATTTGCGCAAAGCGCTGGTGGTGGCGCAGTTTACCGTGTCGATGATATTGCTCATCGGTACGCTCATCATTTCCGACCAATTGGATTTTATGCGGGGCAAAAACATGGGCTTCGAAAAAGAGCAGGTGATAGTGGTACCGGTAGCAGGCACCACCATGTTCCGCGATTTTGCCTCGTTTAAAAACAAGCTGCTTGCCATGCCAGAGGTGGCCGCTGTAACAAGTCTCTCGCACGACCTGGGTCAGAGTGCGTTGCCCTACTTGCCCATGTTTGTGGAAGGAAAAGAAGATGAGCAGATGCTGCCCATTATGTATGTGGGTTTTGATTTTCTGGAAACCTTTGGAATAGAGATGAGTGCCGGCCGCTTTTTCGATATCAATAACCCTTCGGATAGTTCGTTGGCTTTTGTCATCAATGAGTCTGCGGCACGGTCGCTGGATTGGAAAGACCCATTGGGGCGCAAAGTTATGTTTGGCGTAAATGGCAATCCCGACACGAAGGTGATTGGGGTGGTGAAAGATTTTAATTTCGATCCGCTTCGGAACAAAGTGGGTCCGTTGATCATTAAATTTTCGCCTGCTGGCACCAATATAGCCATCAAGATGCGCGCGGGCGATCATAGAAATGCTTTACAAAATATTGAAAGTAACTGGAACGAGCTCATCAACAACAAGGCGTTCAGCTATTACTTTCTGGATGAAGCCTTGAACCGCACCTACGAAGCCGAAGAAAAACTGGCGCGCATTTTTACTTACTTCTGTGGCCTTGCCATTTTTGTTGCTTCGCTGGGTTTGTTCGCACTGGCATCGTTCAGTGCAGAAAGAAGAATGAAAGAAATAGGAGTGAGGAAGGTACTGGGTGCCTCAGAGCCTGGTTTGGTTTGGTTAATGTATAAGGAGTTTCTGGTGTTGGTTGGGGTGGCATTTGTGCTGGCCAGCCCGTTGGCCTACTATTTCTTCAATCAGTGGCTCAATGGATTTGCCTACCGCATAGATATACAACCCGTTACTTACCTGGTGGCGGTAGCGTTCATTACAGTCATTGCATTGTTAACGGTGGGCTACCAATCGATAACTGCCGCCCGTACTAACCCCGTGAAGGTTTTGCGGTCGGAGTAGAGAATGGATATTTTTTAGAGCTATTGCTGCTTGCAAAATGTAAGTTTATAGCAGCAGTTCAGTATTTGGGGTGAACCGTCTGCCGAGCTCATGTACCCTCCATTTCATACTGGTTGCAACCGTGATGGCGAACACCATGCTGAAAAATTGGAGGTACGCGCATAAGATTACAAGTACCCTACTCTCGTGTTTATGGGTTCTGAGTCATAGATATTATTGATGTGCCGTTCGCTATTGCCAGGGTGAGTTTCACCATGAATTGACAGACCTGGACCTGTTTGATGAATTGCGGTCTGTTCCGTAAATGGTTTCGAAAGACGTCTTTACTTTAGCGACTGAGCGCGTAATGCGGCTGCGAGTTACAATCTTTTTAGTATCTTGGAAGATAACTCCATTATTGTATGTGTCGCTTACTGGCCTACCTGGGTACGCCCATCATCATCGACAAGTTGTTGTATCAGCCTAAGAACTCGCTCATCACGCAAAGCTTCGATTCGAAAGAACGCGAGGAGCCGCTGAATGGCGATGGCTTTGGCATTGGCTATTACGTGCCCGTGCATCGCGAACCGGTGAATTTTGTATCTATTAACCCTGCGTGGAACAACCGAAACCTGCGCAACCTGGCCCCCAAGGTAAGCACCAACTGTTTGGTGGCACATGTACGCGCAGCCAGCGTGGGCGATGTGACTGAAAACAACTGCCATCCCTTTCAATACAAAAATATCCTTTGCCTGCACAATGGCGGCATCGAAAACTTCTATAAAATCAAACGGAAGCTGCGCACAGGGTTAAGCGATGAGATGTACAATTGGATCAAGGGCCAGACCGACTCCGAGCACATCTTTGCCTATATGCTCAACCACCTGTTTCAAAACGAAGCGAAGGTTAACGAAGAGACCGTGATGAGCTCCTTCGAACACACCTACCGGCACCTGAATGTGTTGATGAAAGACGCAGGTATTGCAGAGCCCGCCTACCTCAACATGGTGTTCACCAACGGTGAGTTTATTGTGGCCACCCGCTACGTAAGCGACCCGAAAGAAGAGGCCCTCACCCTGTATCATTCAGAAGGCTCGCGCTATGTGGTAGAGGATGGAGAAACGCGGCTGGAGGCCCCGCAAGATGATGACCAGGCTGTGTTAATCGTATCAGAAAAACTGTCGGACGAAGCCCACTGGACCAAGATTCCTAAAAACCACTTTGTGGTAGTGGAGCAATCGCTGAACGTGCGTGTGCGCCCCATACAGCTTTAGCCCCGATCAGGGATATTAACTTTTTCAATTAGCTTCGCGCTGAAATTTTTACAGACGTGATGTACGATGTAGTAGTAATTGGCGGTGGCATTGTAGGTTTGGCCACCGCGCTGCAGCTGAAAAAAGCCAACCCTTCTCTGAGATTGGTGGTGCTGGAAAAAGAAGAGGCGGTTGCCAGGCACCAGACAGGCAACAACAGCGGGGTAATCCATTCTGGCTTGTATTACAAACCCGGCAGCCTGAAGGCAACCAATTGTATTCGCGGCTACCACCTGCTGATTGATTTCTGCAACGCCCACGGCATACCTTACGAACTGTGTGGCAAAATTGTGGTAGCTACCGAAGAAGCCGAACGCCCCTTGCTGCAAAACTTGTATGTGCGCGGCCAGCAGAACGGTTTACAAAATCTTAAGAAGTTGTCGGCTGGTGAACTGAAGGAATATGAGCCACATGTAGCCGGGCTGGAAGGTATCTTTGTGCCCCAGACCGGTATTGTAGATTATGCGCGCGTGGCCGAGGTATATGCACAGCAAATTCAGAAAGCCGATGGCGAACTGAAATTGGGTGAACAGGTGATCGAGATTCAGAAGCAGGAAAACCAGGCAGTAGTCATTACCCAACGTGCAAGCTATACTACCAAATTGATCGTAAACTGCGCAGGCCTGTATTCAGATAAGATAGCGCGGCTAACCGTGCCTAACCTTAACGTGAAAATTATACCCTTCCGCGGAGAGTATTATAAGCTGAAGAAAGAAAAGGAATATCTGGTGAAGAACCTGATCTACCCCGTACCAGACCCCAACTTTCCTTTCCTGGGGGTACACTTTACGCGCATGGCCAAGGGAGGAGTGGAGGCAGGACCCAATGCAGTGCTGGCCTTCCGCAGAGAAGGTTATAAAAAATCGCAGATACACTTGGGCGAGTTAGCCGAAACGCTGGCCTGGCCCGGCTTCCAGAAAGTGGCGGCTAAATATTGGCGCACTGGTTTTGGCGAGATGTACCGCTCGTTTTCAAAAGCCGCTTTCACCAAAGCTTTGCAAAAACTCATTCCTGAAATTCGGGAGCAAGACCTGGTAGATGGCGGGGCCGGTGTGCGCGCACAGGCATGCGACCGCAATGGAGGCCTTGTCGATGATTTTCTCATTCTGGAGGATAAGCAGGTAATCAATGTTTGCAATGCCCCTTCACCGGCAGCAACTTCTTCGTTGGCTATTGGCGAAACCGTGGCGGGCCTGGCCAGCAAACGATTCTAAGAAGAGACGTATTTAGAACTGCGGTCGTCCCAGCCTGGAAAGTAAGGCTCCTTCGCAAAGACGTGTTCAGTGTTTTTGAGTTGCCATTTGGTAGCAACGAAGCAGAGCGCTATGCATGGCCTCCATGGTAAACTTGGCCTCCACACGTAAACGGGCAGCGCGCCCAAACGCCAGGCGCTGTTGTTCGTTGTTAAGCAGTGTCAGCATAGCCTCGCTCAACGCAGGTGTATCTTTCTCCGCTACCAGCAAACCACTCACGCCATGCTCTACTTCCAACGGTATACCTGCATGGTATGTGGACACCACCGGCAAACGCATGGCCATGGCTTCCAGCAAACCCACGGGCAGGCCCTCGCTGTCGCCATCGTTGGCTATGCGGCTGTTGAGCACAAACAAATCAGCTTGCTGCATCAAGTGCTTCACTTCTCCTGGTGATTTCCATCCGTGAAGAATAACCGCATCTTTTAAGTGCAACTGATCAATCAACGCTCTGACCTCCTCTTCCTGGGGCCCATTTCCTACCAGGTGCAGCACCACTTCTTTCTTTGCTTTCATCACATCCGCGAAAGCGCGGATCAAATCGGGTACGCCTTTCTTTTCTACAAACCGCCCTACGTGCAGCACATGCAAACGATCCGAGCTGGTTTTAGCTATCCGTTCGTTGGAAAAGTGGTGCAGGTTAATCCCATAAGGCACCCATTGCACTTTTTGCTGTTGTTCATCCGTTAAAGGCAGCGCCTGCGCCATGGCAGGATTGCAAACCACAATGGCTGATGCGTACTTAAAAACCTCTTTCAATCCGTTACGGTACGAACGCTTGCGTAAGAGCTTGGACGCATCGAGCCCGTGGAACGAAACCACCATGGGAATACCAAGTAGCTTTGCCAATGGCAAAATCCGGATGGCATTGAAGCCAAACTGCGCATGTATCACATCTATCCGCTGCCCTGCCAACAACTGTCTCATTTTCTGCAGGGAGCCCCGTTGATAGTATTGGTCTACACCTGCCAATACCAATACGTTCGATACTAAACCATCCCAGAGGGTGCGTTTGTATGCCATGCAAGTAAAGCCATCCGTTGTAAGCGGCCCCGATGATACAAACCGCTTGGCTAGCAAAAGCGGTTGCACATGCGGATTGATGGCCTGCTGATAAATAAACGTTTCGCTGCCAACAAAAAAGTGGGCATGATAAAATAGTACGCTTAACCGATCCGATGACGTCATGGTTTCAATTCGCTGTTGTGTTGACCAAAGTGCGGAGGTGGCAATAACGCTGGCTCCACATCCACCACTCCCGTAGCCACAAATGTTTTAATGCCGGTAATGCCATCGCGCCTTAGCAACAACGAATCGGCCTCTGGCATGGCGAGGGCTTCTTTCACATTCTGCACCAAACCGCAGGGCACCTTCAAGGCATGCAGCCGCGCCAGAAGATCTGTGGCGTTCCACTTCGCCATGGCGGCAGTTAATAGGTCGTTCAGTTGCTGGCGATGCTGCACACGTTGGTGGTTCGTGGCATAAGTTGGTTGCTGAGCCGCCTCAGAAATATTCAGTGCATCGCACAGGTCTAAAAATTGACGATCGCTGCCAACGGCCAGCAAAATTCTTTTGCCATCGGCAGTGAGAACGGAATCACCATAGGGTGCAATGTTGGGATGCGCAGACCCTTGGCGCGATGGCAGTTGGCCACCTACCAGCCAATTGCTGGCCTGGTTAACCAACGATGAAAGAGCCGCCTGCACCAACGACACCTCCACCAGGCTGCCTTCACCGGTGCGCTCGCGTTTCAGCAACGCCAGCAGTATACCTTCTTTCAGGTGGTGTGCCGCCAGCACATCTATCAATGCCACCGGCATTTTAGTGGGTGGTCCGTCTTTCTCACCATTCAAATCCATAAAGCCCGTCTCTGCCTGAAGAACGGCATCATAGCCTACACGCGGATTGTGCCCGCCATAGCCGGTAATCTGTCCGTAAATCAGAGAAGGATGATTTTCTTTCAACTGTGCATAGGCCACTCCCAACTTCTCTGCGTCACCGGGTTTAAAGCTGGCAATAACGATGTCGCTTTCTGCAGCCAGGCGTTGTACCTGTTGTTTACCTTCAAGCGTTGCCAAGTCGATGGCCACCGACTTCTTTCCCCAGTTAACAGAACAGAAGTAAGCTGAGCGGTCATCGGTTTGCTCGCGTGCCGACTTCCAGGTGCGCGTTACATCGCCCCCGGTTTTCAGGTTCTCCACTTTTGTTACATCAGCCCCCAATTCTGCGAAAAACTGGCCCACACTGGGGCCTGCCAAGACCGAAGCCAATTCTAAAACACGTACGTTTTCAAACATAGCGGCCAATAATTTTGCAAAATAGCTGACAATCGGAAGGTTTCTTCTACGCCTTGCCAATCATTTATGCCATTTTTGTGTTTGGAATCTCATTAGAAATAAAGAAATAATACTTTCTATGCGTC
>CAZRQK010000021.1:0-66528 GCA_964602295.1 uncultured Ohtaekwangia sp. | reverse complement strand
ATGTCGTATGTTGACGTTTTCGAAAAGAGAAATTCATTTCAATCAATTTTCTTCCAAATTCAAGAGCTTCCTTTTCAAATTGATGTAGAAAAAACCAACGGCCAATACCGCGCTTACCTGCGCAATGCGTCAGAAAAAATATTGCTCGATGAAATTACCCTTGCGGGTGATTCCCTTATTATGCAGTTGCATGTTTTCGATGCAGCTTTGAAAGCCAGGATAGGCAACACACTTAGCGGCACGTTTGTAAAATACTATGCACCCGAAGGCAACCTGCCTTTCAAAGCTACCTTTGGTGAAGATTTTCGTTACACAGCTGCAGGTGATGCCTCGGTTGACTTCACCGGAAAGTACCAGGTGCAATTTAACACTGGCACGGAAACCTATCCTTCCGTGGGTTTCTTCGAGCAGACCGGCAACAAGGTCACAGGCAGTTTCCTTACGCCCACAGGCGACTATCGTTACCTGGAGGGCAACGTGGTAGAAGATAGATTGTGGTTGAGCACTTTCGATGGCAACCATGCTTTTGTGTTTACCGCCACTAAGAAGGGAGATAGCCTGGCAGGCGACTTCTACTCAGGCAAAACATCGCACGAAACATTTCGCGGAGTAAAGAATGACAATGCCACCATGCCTGCAGCAGATACCCTTACCTACCTGAAACCGGGTTATGAAAAACTGGCGTTTAGTTTTCCTGATCTAAACGGTAAACCGGTTACGTTAGAAGACGAGCGTTTTCAAAACAAGGTAGTAGTACTTCAGATTTTTGGTACGTGGTGCCCCAACTGCATGGACGAAACCCGGTTTCTCACCAACTGGTATGAAGAGAACAAAGGGCGTGGCGTGGAGATTCTGGGGCTGGCCTACGAGCGGAAAGATGATTTTACCTATGCCAGCGAGCGCGTAAAGAAAATGAAAGAGAAATGGAATGTGGGTTACGATTTTGTGATTGCCGGAGTGAACGACAAGGCGAAGGCAGCCGAAACATTGCCCGCCCTGAACCACGTTTTGGCATTCCCTACCACCATTTTTATCGGTAAAGATGGTAAGGTGAAGAAAATTCATACCGGCTTTTCCGGGCCGGGTACGGGCGTGTATTACGAGCAGTTTGTGCAACAATTCAATGAAACGATTAATGAACTTTTGGCTCAGGAAATCGCTTTAAAGTAGCATGGGAAAAAGAGTAGTAGTTGGTTTATCGGGCGGGGTAGATTCCAGCGTAGCGGCTTATTTGCTGAAAGAACAGGGCTACGAAGTGATTGGCATGTTCATGAAAAACTGGCATGACGATTCGGTAACCATCAGCAATGAATGCCCGTGGTTAGACGATAGCAACGATGCCATGATTGTGGCCCAGCACCTCGGCATTCCCTTTCAGGCTATCGACCTGAGTAAAGAATACAAAGAACGCATCGTGGATTACATGTTTGCGGAGTATCAGCGCGGGCGCACGCCCAACCCTGATGTGCTGTGCAACCGCGAAATCAAATTCGACATATTTTTAAATGCAGCCTTGAAGTTGGGCGCTGATTTTGTTGCCACTGGCCATTATGCACGCAAGGGCGAAACAACCGATGGAACATTCAGGCTGCTGGGGGGCAAAGACCCCAACAAAGACCAGAGCTACTTTCTGTGCCAACTCACCCAGTATCAACTCTCGAAAGCATTGTTTCCTGTGGGCGAACTGTTGAAACCGGAAGTGCGGGAAGTGGCACGTAAAGCCGGGTTGGCAACTGCAGAGAAAAAAGACTCGCAAGGATTATGTTTTGTGGGCAAGGTACACCTGCCCGATTTTCTGCAACAGCGCCTGCAGCCGAAAAAGGGAAAAGTGATTGAAGTACCTTTCGATTCGGTAGCTTTCAAAAACGGCCATGATAGCCACGATCTGAAAAATCTAACAAAGCCTTACGTTTTCGATCCATCGTTGGGCCAAGTAGTGGGCGAACACAACGGAGCACACTTCTACACCATAGGGCAGCGCAGGGGTTTGAACATTGGCGGTTACGAAAAACCCTTGTTTGTAATAGGCACCGACACCGACCAAAACGTGATTTACACCGGCAGTGGCGATGACCACCCCGGCCTATACCGCGAAGGTCTTTTCGTGCCTGCTGCTGCTGCGCATTGGATTCGCGAAGACCTTAGACTGTCGGCAGGCGAATCAAAAAGATATATGGCGCGCATTCGCTATCGCCAACCGTTGGAGCCTTGTACGTTGCACCAGCAACCCGAAGGACTCTACATTCTATTCGACAAACCGCAGCGTGGTGTTACACCGGGCCAGTTTGTAGCCTGGTACGAAGCGGACGAGTTGATCGGATCGGGTGTGATCGATTGATTACCGACAATTATTACTTCAGCGCCAGCACTACCACCGCATGCGCAGGCAACTTCACTTTCAGTGTATTGCCGCTCAAACTTGCATCCCTAAAAGCAACAGGTTTGATTTTGTCAGGTGCTTCGAAAGAGTTGTAGTTCTGAAGCTTTTCGGAAGTTAAAACCCTGCCTGTTACCGAGCCAAATTTGGCGCCCCGAATTTCTATCGTTACCTCCTGGCCCTGTTTCGCATCTATGTTCACCAGCGAAATGTGTGTAACGCCATTGGCATCTTTCGATGCCGAAGCAGAAACGGCAGGCAACTTTTCATTGTTCAAAACATAATCGTTCGTTTTTAACTGCATGGGCAAAAGGGTGGCGTCCTGATGCACATTGTACATTTCCATTACATGGTAGGTAGGCGTTAGCAGCATTTTATCTTCCTTGGTTAGGATAACCGCTTGCAACACATTAATGGTTTGCGCCAGGTTAGCCATGCGCACGCGGTCGCTGTGGTGGTGGAAGATGTTGAGCGTTACACCTGCCAGCATGGCATCGCGAATGGTGTTTTGCTGATACAAGAAACCCGGATTGGTATTGGGTTCCACTTCGTACCATCCACCCCATTCATCCACTATCAGCGCTACTTTTTTCGCTGGGTCGTATTTGTCCATGATGGTGGTGTGTTTGGTGATCAGCTCATCCATAAACAAGGCACGCTTCATGGTTGTAAAATATTCTTGCTCAGAAAAAGCCGTGGCAGAACCCTTCTTGCCCCAATCAATCACAGAGTAATGGTGCAGCGCCACGCCCTCCATCATGTTATGTGGAATGTCGCGCATCAACACCTCCGTCCAGTGGTAATCGTTGCCGTTGGCACCTGAAGCAATACGGAAAAGCCTTTCTGTGTTGCTCCAGCTCGTCATAAAAGTGGCATACTGGCGGTAGATGTTCGCATAATATTCGGGCCGCATGTTGCCTCCGCAGCCCCATGCTTCATTGCCCACACCCCAATATTTTACGTTCCAGGGTTTTTCGCGGCCATTTTCTACCCGCAGGTTCGACATCGGGCTGGTGCCTCCAAAATTCACATACTGAATCCACTCGGTAAACTCCTGCACGGTGCCACTTCCTACGTTGGCAGCCAGGTAAGGCTCTGCGCCTATCAATTCGCACATGTTCAGAAAGTCGTGGGTGCCAAAGCTGTTATCTTCCGTTACGCCACCCCACCAAGTGTTTACCATGCTGGGTCGCTTTTCCTTCGGGCCAATGCCGTCTTTCCAGTGATAGGTATCTGCAAAGCATCCACCGGGCCAACGCAGGTTGGGCACTTTCAGGGTCTTCAACGCCTCCACCACATCTTTGCGCACCCCGTTGCTGTGGGGAATTTTGGTGTTGGCTTCACCCACGTAAAAACCATCGTAAATACAGCGGCCCAGGTGTTCAGAAAAATGGCCGTATATATGTCTGCTTATTTTTGTCTGACCTAAATCTGCATTCAATACAATGGAAGTCTGGCCCAAAACCAGCTTCGCAGAAACGGTTAAGAGTACAGCGAGCGTAGCTTTCATTATTTTCATAGGTTAGGAATGTTAACTTAATGGTTTCTCATGCTAATGCCAACAGGTTTGCTGGATTTTGCATGGGCGTTTATTATTCTCCCCACCTCTTCAAACTATAAGCATGTTGACTGATTCATGAAATTATCTCAACTTCGTAAATCTTGAACCCTTAAATCCAAAGGTTATGTCGAAAGGAATGGACAGAAAAAAAGAAGAGAAGAAGAAGCCGGCCAAAACGCTGAAGGAAAAGCGGGCAGAAAAGAAAGCCAAAAAGGAGAACAGAGGTTAGTTTCTCTTTTGAAAGCACTGAATGAGGCTGTCTTTAGAATAAGGACGGCCTCTTTTGCTTTTTAAAAAAAGCCAGCCAAAGCTAATCCTTTATCAACGCACCTCCTTTTCGTCAATTCAATTCGAAGGTGCATTAAAAACTTACACAACGGCTCACAGCAGTCCATGATCGTCTACACAGGCGTAAACCTTGATTAAGGTAGATTCATTTTTTCTCCCAGGAAAATCATCACGGAAAGGTACCCATAGAAAAAAAGAGGCCGTCTCTACATCTGAGACAGCCTCTCTAAAAATTATTGGGCCTGATAACCACCACCCGGTTCGTTGGGAGGTGTTTCTGTTTTGGCATCTGCCACAGGAGCCACCTCTGCAGCAGGAGTTTCTTCTTTTTTGTCTTTATCCTGCCCGTTGGTAAACTTCTGGTAGGTTGTCTGGTGTGCGAATGGCCGCTTGCCAATCAAACGTTCCAGGTCAGACTGGAAGAGAATTTCTTTCTCCAGCAATTCTTTGGCAATGATCTCCAGGTGCTCGCGGTGATCGCTCAACAGCTTCTTGGTGCGCTCGAACGCTTCGTCAATGATCTTCTTCACTTCCTTGTCGATACGTTCGGCAGTGGCTTCAGAGTAAGGTTTATTAAAGTTGTACTCTGATTGCTTACTGTCGTAGAACGACATGTTGCCGATCTCTTTGTTCATACCGTACACGGTAACGATGCTGTATGCCATTTTGGTAATGCGCTCCAGGTCGCTTAACGCACCGGTAGAAATTTTACCAAACACCAACTCTTCGGCTGCACGGCCTCCGAAGGTCATGCACATTTCATCCAACAGTTGTTCTGTTTGATAGAGGAATTGTTCTTTGGGCAAATACTGTGCATAGCCCAGGGCGGCCACACCACGCGGCACAATACTCACCTTTACCAACGGATCGGCATGTTCCAGGAACCAGCCTGCCACCGCATGACCTGCTTCGTGGTAGGCCACTATCTTTTTCTCTTCTGGAGAGATGATTTTGTTTTTCTTCTCCAAACCGCCAATCACACGGTCGATGGCGTCCTGGAAGTCTTGCATCTCCACTTCCTTTTTATCTCTGCGAGCTGCAATCAAAGCAGCTTCGTTACACACGTTGGCAATTTCGGCACCGGCAAAGCCAGGTGTTTGTGCTGCCAGTTTTTTGATGTCAACTTCTTTCGAAAGTTTAATAGGCTTCAGGTGCACTTTAAAGATGTGCTCGCGGCCAACAATATCTGGTTTGTCGATACTGATCTGACGGTCGAAGCGGCCGGGGCGCATCAACGCGCTGTCTAACACATCAGGGCGGTTGGTGGCAGCGAGAATGATGACACCACTATCGGTGGCGAAGCCATCCATTTCTACCAGCAACGAGTTCAGCGTATTCTCGCGTTCATCATTGGCACCCGGCATGGCACCACGGCCACGTGAACGACCGATGGCATCAATTTCATCTATAAATACGATGCAAGGAGCTTTCTCTTTCGCCTGCTTGAACAAGTCGCGCACGCGGGCGGCACCCACACCCACAAACATCTCCACAAAGTCAGATCCCGACAAAGAGAAAAAGGGCACACCGGCTTCTCCTGCCACGGCTTTAGCAAGCAGAGTTTTGCCAGTGCCAGGAGGGCCTACCAGCAGTGCCCCTTTAGGTATTTTACCTCCCAGTTTGGTGAACTTGGAAGGCGTTTTCAAAAAGTCTACAATTTCTTTTACTTCTTCCTTGGCTTCATCCAGGCCAGCCACATCTTCAAAAGTGATTTTCACTTTGTTTTCGGCATCGAACAGGGCCGCTTTCGATTTGCCGATGTTGAATATCTGCCCGCCCGGGCCACCACCACCCGTCATTCTGCGCATCAGCATCCAGAAGCCAAACAACAACAGAAACAAGAAGCCCCAATTAATGAGCATGCCTGTTATGTCGCTGCGCTCTTCTATCTGCAAATCTACCTGCTGCTCGCGCGAAATGTTCTTAGTGAGTTCTTCGTACTTGTCCATGAACTTTTCGATGGACCCAATCTTCATTTTGTAATGAGGGCCGTTCGGGTTAAGCCCAAAAGGACTGCTACGCTCCAACTCTTGTTTATAGATGGCATTTTGCAATGCCTCCGATTTCAGGGTTATTTCAACCTGTTCTTCGTTCTTTACCAACACCAGCTTCTTCACATCTCTGCGCTCCACCATGTCTTCGAAGCGGCTCGATTGAATTTCTACCAGATCACCGGCACGATTGAAGTAACTTACTACTAATATCACGGCTACCAGCCCCAGGATGATCCACATCTGGTAATTAGGACGCGGCACTTTGGGTGGTAATACTTTGTTGTCTCTTTCTTTGTCAGCCATTTCTCTCTCTTAAAAAATTTCTTTCTATAACGTTTATTCCCTTATTAAGTTCTTACTCTTCTATTTCGGTAATTTCAGCATCGCCCCACAGTTTTTCCAAAGCATAGAAGGTGCGTCTGTCTTTGCGGAAGATGTGCGCCACCACATTGATGTAGTCGAGAATCATCCACTCTTTATTGTTTTTGCCTTCTACATGCCAGGGGTTTTCTTTCAGGCCCTTGAACACTTCTTCGTCTACAGAGTCGGCAATGGCATCCAATTGTTTGTCTGAACTGCCCGAACAGATGATGAAGAAGTCGGCTACTGCATTTTTTACCTTCCGAAGGTCCATCACCACAATTTCGCTCGCTTTTTTCTCTTGCATCCCTTTCACAATCAAATCGCGCAACTTTTCGGTGTTGTGGGTAGGTGCCTTCTTTCTTTTGCCCATTAACTATCTTCGGGGTTTAATTGATTTTGATAACCTGCAAAGCTAACCAAAAATACCTTGTATAAAATCCCCGCCAGCACGCTTTTCGTTGGCAAAAACCTGCATTTTTTGCCAGAATGTGCCTCTACCAATACGTATTTGATGGATTTGAACCGCCAGCAGGTGCAGCCCGAAGGCACCCTCGTTATTACGCATAATCAAACGGCCGGTCGGGGGCAACGGTCTACCACGTGGGTAAGCGAACCGGGTCAAAACCTAACTTTTTCGTTGTTGCTGAGGCCCCGCTTTATACAAGCCCAACAGCAGTTTTTACTGAGCCAGGCGGTGGCGATGGCCTTGAACGACTGCCTTCAAAACTTGGTGCAAGGTCATATTCGGGTAAAGTGGCCGAATGATATTCTGCTGAATAGCAAGAAGGTGTGTGGCATCCTCATCGAAAACCAGTTAGCGGGCAGCCAATTGGAAAGCACCGTAGTGGGTATTGGTCTTAATGTTAACCAGGAACACTTTCCTATTCCAACTGCAACTTCATTGGCTTTGGAAGGTGGAAGAAGGTTTGAATTGCAACAGGTGCTGGATGCCCTTTGCACGCACCTGGAGGCGCGTTACCTGCAATTAAAAAAAATGGACTTCGAGGTGTTATTGGCGGATTACCTGCGTGTTTTGCATTGGCGCAACGAGCCCCACTTTTTTATGGCCAAAGGCCAGCGCATAGCCGGCACCATTGTGGGTGTGGATGAGGCTGGCAGGTTGTTGGTAAAAACGGGCGCACAAACCGAAGCATTCGATTTAAAAGAGATTTTATATTTAGCATGATGGATTTATTCAGTCAGACCAGCCGCATTATCATTACCTGCAACAAACGCCTGGCCCCTTACCTGGCGCAAGAGGTTACCGATTTGGGCTATGCACCCGAAGAGGTTTTTGCAACGGGGGTATTGTTGCAAGGCACTATGCAAGATTGTATTCGCTTAAATCTGAATTTACGGTGTGCCAGCCAGGTGCATTATTCACTTAAGCGGTTTAAAGTAGATAGCCCTGAAGAACTGTATCATATACTCACACGCTTCAGTTGGGAAGACCTACTGTATGAACAAGGCTACTTTTCTGTTACCAGCCATGTAGATCATTATATGGTAAACAACCCGCTGTACATCAATGTGAAAGTAAAAGATGCCATTGCAGACCGGTTTCGCAAAGTGAAAGGGTTGCGCCCCAACTCTGGCCCGGAGTTGGATAAGGCGGTGATAAATCTTTATTGGAAAGACACAGATGCGGAAATTTTCCTGGATACTTCTGGCGAAACATTGGCCAAACACGGTTACCGTAAAATTCCCGGCAAGGCACCCATGCTCGAAGCGTTGGCTACCGCCACGCTTTTTGCCTCGCGGTGGAACAGACAATCTGCTTTTGTAAACCCCATGTGTGGATCGGGCACGCTGGCTATCGAAGCGGCCTTGTTGGCTACCAACCGCAGGCCGGGGTTGTATCGCGAGAATTATGCTTTTATGCATGTAAAGGGATATCAGCCAGAGATGTACAAAACTGCTTTGCGCGAAATCAGAATGCAGGTAAAGGAAGCGCCCAACGTGCGCATCATTGCCACCGACATCAGTCAGGATGCAATAGACATCGCGAAAGTAAACGCAGCCATGGCTGGGGTTGAGGAACTAATAGAATTTAATGTTTGTGATTTTGCAGCCACCACGGTACCACCTGAGCCTGGTGTGGTTTTCATCAACCCTGAGTACGGAGAACGGCTGGGCGACTTAAAAGAATTGGAAGATACTTATGCCCGCATGGGAGACTTCATGAAAAAGAATTGTCACGGTTACCTGGGTTATATTTTTACCGGCAACCTCGATCTCGCCAAAAAAATTGGATTAAAAGCGAGTCGCAGAATTGAGTTTTATTCGGCTAAAATCGATTGCCGGTTGCTGGAGTATGAGCTCTACCAAGGCTCTCGCAGGGCGCCCAAAGAGACAACGTCCTAAATTTACCCGCCATAGTAGAGCGTTATTTCCACTCGTCTGTTTTTGGCGCGGTCTTCTTCTGTTAGATTATCGTTCAGCGGGTAGTGCAAGCCTTTACCTTCTGTGGACAGGCGCTCTTCGGCAATCCCTTTTTTAAGAAGCAAATGCTTCACCGCTTCTGCCCGCTTCAACGATAGTCGTTGGTTGAATTTGTCTGAACCAATGTTATCGGTATGGCCTTCAATTTTTACTTTCAGGTAGTTGTTTTCCTTTAATGTAACTGTCAGCTCTTCCAGAAAATCTTCAGTAGCATCATCCAGATCGGAAGAATTGAAGTCGAAGGCAAAGTGTAGCGTTACCTTCTCAACAACCAACGGCTCCTGCTTTAACTTGCCGGCTTGCGCCAGTGCCTCCGGGGCACTGTCCAATGGTTCCATTTTTTCTATCTCCACCGCTGCAATGGCAGATTTTGAAGTATCGGCAGGAGTGATGGCGACCAAACTGTCTGCAGCCACGGGCGTGGGTATTGTTTTGCGCGATTGTAGCGCCTGTTGTTGCCGTTCTTCAGCGGCCTTGCGCCTTTTGGCTGTTAGTTTCTGTGCACGTGTGGGTACCAGTTTACGCACGGCCAATGCTATTTCCACTGCGCCCAGGTTGCCCGGGTTGGCCCGAAGCAATGGAAAATCGTAAGACAAGCCCAACGAAAAATTTTCGCGGTGCCATTGTACTCCTGCTATCCCCGACCGGCCTACGGCATACTTCAGCAATACATCTAACCTGTCGCCTTGCTGGCGAACAGTGCCGTTTAACTCTTTCTGCAAGCGCACACCCGCATTGGTGTTGAAGTTAGATGCGCTGTAGCTCATCAATACTTCAGGTATCACAGAGAAGTAGTTTTGTTGGTAGAGGGTCCAGCCTCCATTAAAAATAAAAGTGGATGACAGGTTTTCGGTGCCATCCAGAAAAGACGGATCAGGCTTGTTAATATCAAATAAAGAAAAGCCAAAATGATGAAGCATTTTGCCGCGCCTGTCTGTTTCGTGCCAATAAATGCCAGAACTGATTGTCCAGAAGTGGCTGCGCAACGTTGCGAAATTTTCCCCGCTGAAATGAGAAGGGTCGAAGCCGCGGTCGGGCACGTATTGCGAGCCGGTGTAGAAGCCATCCAACCCGATGGTGCGTTGTTGATACAATCCTTTTAGCCCTATCGACAAAGTTTGCCAGCGGCTTAGCTGCACATGAATGGAATATGTGAGCGCAGCCTCCTGCATACGGAATATGCCCGCAGATTGGTCGTTATGCAATGCAAGGCCTATACCGGCCCACGGCCGCCCGGTGCTGTTGTTCAGCAGCGGATACTCCATGGCCAGAAAGTTGCTGTTGATGGCAAAGTCGCCACCGGTTTTTTGATGACGGTAATTAGCAGAAGCGGAGGCGTAGCGGGTTAACCCCGCCATGGCGGGGTTAACCCGCATATCTGTAAAGTTGTATTGAGAATAATGAAAATATTGGGCATGGGCCAACCACGGGCTGCCCCAGATCACCATCAAAACTATCCACTTCCTCAACATCCCTTAGTGTACCAGTAAAATTGACCCCGTCTGTTTTCCATTCAATAGAAGTGGAGTTCCAGTAATTGTTTGCCCTTCTACTTTCCAATAATAAACACCACTTGGCTGCCGCGTTCCATTAACAAAACCGTTCCAGCCTCTGCCGGTGGCACTGGCCACATCGTTGGTTTCAAATACTACTGATCCTTCGCGGTTATAGATCCGGAATTGAAATTGTGAGGCCTGCGTGAGTCCATAAATTAAAAGGGCATCGTTCTTACCATCACCATTCGGGGTAAACAAGTTGGGAACGAATGCCACTTCTTCTACCTGTACCAGCACCATGGCCTGCGCCTGGCAACCAATGGAGTCGGTGGCGGTAACATGGTAGGTGGTGGTTTGCAAAGGTGTAGCCTGCGGGTTGGAAATGAAAGCGTTATCTAAACCGGAGGGCGGAGTCCACTCGTAATGGTCGGCTGTCCCAGTGGCTTCCAGCGATACGGATTGCCCTCTCACAATCTGAAACGATTCACCATTCAGTTCAAGTTGTGGTATACTTGGGCGGATGATAAATTCTTTTTCGTAGCTGCATCCACCTGTGTTGCTGGCCCGCACCAAAATGATTTCCTCTTTTTGAACTACTACCGAAAGGGAATCCTGTGTGAGCAACGGGTCATTGTTCCATTGCACTGTTGCCCATCCGGGCGCAATACCGATGCGAAGCGTTTGATTCAGGCATGCATGGATGATTTCCTCTTCCGAGGCAGGTCCTTCATTCACTTGAATAATCCACACCTTGTTTTTGGAACAATCGTTTCCTTGTGGAACGAAGGAAAACAAAGTGTCGCTTTCGATCGCGGTAAAATTGAATAGGTTACCAGTCGCAATCCATCCTTTTGAAAGTGAGAACCAAATGGCAGGGCCTTCTGCATCTAATGCAACCATTTCATTTTGACAGGCCTGTACGTATGTGTGAGAAAGATCGAAACAAGGCAGCACACCTCCAGAGCAAACTTGATAGCTTCCGCTGTAAGCATTGTCCACGGCCTGCACCTGGTAGAAGTAACGGTTGTCCGTCAGGCTATCAACAATAAAGAAGTGATTGGTTCCAGCGTTGCCATGTTGCGTTCGGTTTCTGCGTGCGGTCGATAAACTAAACGCGGGCATCACCAAATTCTCGGTCTGCGTACCCAGCCAGACATCGTAAGTCAGGCTGGCAGTGGCGGTATGATCGTCTGTAGGAGGTTGCCAGAAGATATAGGTCTTGCCAAAGGTAGAGATGGCAAAGGCCTGTGTGGGCACCGAAGGGCGATTGTTAACCTGTGGGGTTTTGTTTTCGAGTACGCGTAACAGAAGTTCAGCAGGTTGTTGAACTACCTGAAGGAGGTCGAGGTCTCCATCTCTGTCAAAGTCGCCTGCACTTTGCCAAGCGATGTTTTCATCTTGAATGGGTTCTTGTTGGAAGGTGGTATCCGCCAGGTAATTCAGCGCTGGCGTATTGCTGTGCCACAGCCACTGTTCCAGGATGCCATCGGAAGTAAAATCCCCGGCAAACAAACGAAGCGAATCTTCCGAAGGAGCGCTGCGTAAAGATGTAAAAGTAGTGCCGTTGTTGTGCCAGATTCTGTGCTGATTGTTCCCTGCTTCATCTGTGCCTGTTGCCAACAAATCAAACTTGCCGTCCTGATTAATGTCGCCTGAGGTTATAAATCCGTTCAAAGGGTCGGGCAGAGGCTTTACCGTAAAATCAAAATCGCCATTGTTTATAAAAAGGAGCGTAGTGGGTTGCCCTTCTTGATTTAATCCGGAGGCCACCCAATCATTTCTGCCATCCTTATCAAAATCAAAAGCACATACATCACGTACTTGCCAGCCCACACTGTCGAATTTCAATTCGTACGTATCATCAACTCTTTGATATACATGTACACCCGTTTCATCATAAGCAATGAAGTCTTCGCGGCCATCGTTGTTCAAATCGGCCAGAACAAATGGACTGTGTAAGTTCAAGATGTTCTGCGGCAAACGCTGAAACTGAAAGTCTTTCTGATGAATAAAAACAGAGATGGAGTCTTTAGCAGATAGTGTTTTTCCGGAAAACAGAATATCGGGCTGGTTATCGTGGTTCCAATCGGTAATTTGCCAGAAGCCTTCTGTAAAGCTGGTTGATTGGATGCTTTGCAGAGTTAAGCTTTGCGCGTTAACATTTTTGAAAGTGACAAGTGCCAACTCACCCGCGTTATTTTTTCCGGTGGCCACCACATCCAGCAACGTATCGCTGTCGATAGAAAGCCATTCCGCGCGGATTTCTGTAAGAGGCTCGCTGATTGTTACTGACAACTTTTCCTGAAAGCGTTGACTGAATGCGGGGGCGCAACTTATCAACAGGTAAATGGTGATCCACTTTTTCATTGTGTCAGTTTTTGGGCTTGTTCACAATTTGAAAAGTAAGCGGAATGGAAATACGTGCCCGCACAGGCTGGCCATTCAATAGTGCGGGTTTCCAGGCAGGCATGTTCTCTATGAGACGAAGTACTTCTTTGTCGAAAACCTCACCCAAAGAATTTTGTGAAACAACCTGTTCTGGTTTGCCTTGCGCGTTGATAACGAATGATACGGTAACGACACCCTGTATGGAATCTTTCAATGCCGCTTCAGGATAATGCAGTTCGCTACGGAAATATTCATAAAGATGCGGATAACCCTCCACCGGAACAGCCTCTTCGTAAACGGGGGCAGCAACGGTTGCTAATGCGGTATCAGCTTTTGCTTTTTCCTTTTTTGAGGGTTGCGTGTCAAGCGGTGCCTTTTCTGACTTTTTCGCAGGCTCAGTGCTGGTTTGTGGTTGGATAACCGCAGGTGTTGTTGCTATTGCTTCACCGGCTTCTCTGTTCACACTGTCGGCTTGCAACGGCCGTGGTTCTTGGGGTGCTGGCAATTGATTCGTTGGCGAATCACTCATTTTCTGAGTAGCCACGTAACCAACAATACCCACTGTTAAAATCGCCACCAACACTACAGTGTTTCGCAACCATTGGCGATTGCTATGTTTTTGAACTTCGAATTGCTTTTGCAGGGCATCGAAATTCATGTATTGCCGGATCTCTTCATCCGTTATCTCCGGGCGGTTCTTCATGACTTGTATCTTTTGATTCATCATTTTTTCAAATACATCTTCTTCATTTTCTCCAACAGCCGGTAGGTGCGCACCTTGGCATAGGTTTCTGTTATTCCCAATATTTCGCCAATCTCTTTAAAGGGTCGGCCTTCGAAGAAGCGTAACTCAATCAGGTTTAATTCATCGGCCTTTAACTTCTCCAGTAATTGAGGCAGGTGTTTTTCCCACTCTTCCAAGGTTTGGTCGGCTGTCAATTCATCGTGCAGGTTTTCCAGCGTGGCTTCTTCCAGCACCACCGTGCGTGTTCTTTTGGCCTTTCTGAAATAATCGTGGCATTGGTTAATGGCAATACGAAAAAGCCAGGCCGAAAACGGCAAACCGCGGAATTGAAACCTGCCGATGTGTGTAAGGGCGTTTAGAAAAACCTGTTGGGTAACGTCAGCCGCTACCTCTTTTTCGCCTACCCTGTGTAACACAAACAGAAAGATGCGTTTAAAGTAGCGCTCGTAAAGCGGGCGAAAGGCACCCGGCTCTGTGGCTGCGGCACGAATCAGGCTCGCCTCATCTCCGGCCGTGTTTAAATGCTGTTCCAGTTTTTTGTCCGTCATGCGGGGTACATCATCCGGAGTTAAAAGAAGTCCATTGGAAAAAGATACACTTTGGCTTTAGAAAATTTGCGAAAAAGGTGGTTTTACTACCACAATTTGAGTTGGATATCCACAAACTTACACCGCCCGCTGCTGCCAACGTAGACACCACTCGCGCCAGGGGCAACTTCACCCGATTGTTTTTGTGCGATAACGTAAATACCTATGAATCAAATGCTGATCAACGAGAAGGAATTTTAGCGCCTCGAACTTTGTTTACCGTTTGTCAATGCCGGGGTGGCATTCCAACATGCAATCCTTTTAAATATTACACGTGGTATAGCTGTTGTGTAATTAAGTGGCGCAGAGATGTTGGTGGAACTAATTTTATTATATCAAACTTTAGTTGTTATGAAATTGGTTGGCAAAAATCTACTTCCCGAAATTCATTTTAATCCCATTTACCGAGACTTGCTGGTAGTGGCCACCATGGGCTTGCTGGTGGCAGTAGCGCTTGTATCGGTGGCGTTTATGATTTTCCATTAGGGGAGAATAAAAAAGTCGCCTGCTATGAACAGACGACTTGCTATTATTCTATTTCTGGTGATACCTAATTGAGCGATGGTGCTGCCTCTGGTTTGGCAGATACCCATTCTTCGCCATCTTCGAATACTTCTTTCTTGAAAATAGGCACCTGGTGCTTTAATTGCTCAATGATGAATTGACACGCCTCGAACGATTCCTTTCTGTGCTTGGAAGATACGGCAACCACCACCGCCACTTCTCCGGGCTTCAGGGTTCCAACGCGGTGGCTCACCGCCCAACCCAACAGCGACCATCGGTGTGCTGCCTCATCAATGATCTTTCTCGTTTCAGCCACAGCCATACTTTCGTAGGCTTCATACTCCAGCCAAACCACTTTTTTGTTGTGGGCGGTGTCGCGAATGGTGCCAATAAAAACATTAACGGCCCCAGCACCCAGGCTAGAGGCCGTTTCGATTACTTTTTGTACATCGATCGGCTTTGCGGTTATTTTTATCATAGCTGTATTGGTTAGTGAGAAGGAAGGAATGCGAGATTGAAGCTAAAAAAAACGAGGGGTGCTTCAAAGTTATTTTTTGCATTTCCCATCAGCCTCCACTAACGGGCGGAATGAGGGCAATTTCGTCTGTTTCGTGCAGCACCTGGTGGTCTTCGCTATAGGTTTGGTTCACCGCAATGAAAAGAGAGCGTAGTTCGGCCAGGGCCGGGTAGTGGGTCAGCAGGTGGGTGCGCAAGTCCTGCACGGTATTTCCCTCCAGCTTAATTTCTACTTCGCGGCCACCCAGAATATCGCGGGCAATGCCAAATGTTTTAATACGGTAGTTCATCAGGTCGCATCGTTCGTTTATCCTAAACCCGAAACGAAAACACGGTTTGCTTCGTTGCTTTGTTTATCTTTCGAAAGGTAAAATTACCACATGCTGTACGATAACCACGGACGGAAGCTCAACTATTTGCGGCTGGCTGTAACAGACCGGTGTAACCTCCGTTGTTTCTATTGCATGCCCGAAGAGGGTATTAAATACCTGCCCAAAAAAGCTTTGCTGTCGTTTGAAGAAATTGAGCGATTGGTAACGTTGCTGGCCTCTATGGGTATCAGTAAGGTGCGCTTAACCGGAGGCGAGCCTTTTGTGCGACAAGATCTAATGCATCTGGTGCGGAAGATCGTTCACATTCCTGGCGTGGAGGAATTGCACCTTACCACCAACGGCATTCTAACGGCACCTTATCTTCCAGAGCTAAAAGCGTTGGGCATTCGCTCCATTAACTTGAGTCTTGATACGCTGGATAGAGAACGCTTCTTCACCATAACCCGCAGAGACGAGTTTGCCCGCACACACGAAACACTGGGGCTGATCATGGCACAGAACATTCCGCTGAAGATCAACGCGGTGGTGATGGAAGGTAAGAACATAGAAGACATTCTTCCACTTACGGAACTTACCAGAGAGAAAGATGTTACCGTGCGGTTTATTGAAGAGATGCCTTTTAATGGTGAGGGCGCACACTATGCATCGCTTAACTGGACACACAAAAAAATTCTTCACTACCTGAAGCAAACCTATCCGCAACTTGAAAAGCTTCCGGACCCACCTCATGCTACAGCTAATCATTACCAGGTTCCGGGTTATAAAGGCACGGTGGGAATTATTGCTGCCTATAGCCGCACTTTTTGCGGAACATGCAACCGCCTGCGCATTACCGCTCAGGGCGATTTGAAAACGTGCTTGTATGATGGGGGCGTGTTAAACCTGAAGGACTTAATGCGAAGTGGCGCCACCGATGCCGAGTTGCAAACAGCGCTGCTGCGCGCTTTCCGTTCGCGACCCAAGGATGGTTTTGAAGCCGAGCAGAAGAGGGAACGGCACGTGAGTGAATCCATGTCTACCATTGGGGGATAATCTCTGCATTAACTAGGCGATGCTGTATGACCGTTGATTTTCTTGTTCTGCTAATTGCCTTTTTCCTGATCGCTCTTGTCTACGCTTCTGTTGGTTTTGGAGGAGGTTCCAGCTACCTGGCATTATTAGCGGTAATGGGTGTGGGTTATGAAACCCTGCGTCCCACGGCACTGCTTTGCAATATCGTGGTGGTAACGGGTGGCACGCTCTTATTTTATCGCGAGGGCAAACTCGATTTAAAGAAAGCGGTGCCCTTTGTGGTGGCCAGTGTGCCCCTCGCTTTTTTAGGTGGCTACTGGAAGATAAGCGAAGCAGTTTTCTTCCTGCTTTTGGGTGTAAGCCTCATTGTCGCTTCAGCCTTTTTGTGGTTTCAGCCAAAAGAAACCGCGCCATCGGGTGTAAACCGACCTTTGGTTAACGCTGGCTTGGGTGGCACACTGGGCTTCGTCTCGGGGATGGTGGGCATTGGTGGCGGTATTTTTCTGGCACCCTTGCTGCATTTACTGCGGTGGGATGTGGCTGCCAGAATTTCGGCACTCGCCAGCTTTTTTATTTTGGTAAACTCGGTCAGTGGCCTTGTTGGCCAGTGGGCCAGGCTGGGCGCACTTCAATTCGAGTTTATTCTGCCTTTGCTTTTGGCTGTGTTGGCTGGGGGGCAACTGGGTGCGCGGTTGGGTGCACGCAAATTCAACGCACTGTACATCAAGCGCATTACCGCTGCACTTATTCTGCTAGCCGGCATTAATATCTTGCGCGACCACCTCTAAATAGCAAGACCCCGCATGTGCGAGGTCTCGATGATGTAATACTATATGAATCCTGATTACTTCAGGAATTTATGTGCCCGCTCCATCAGCATCTTTCTGTCTGCTGTGATGGTGGGGTCGCTATAAATGCGCGATGACAACTCTGCTACTACGCCTTTTTTGTAGCCCAGTTTTTCGGCCACCTGTTCACAAAAGTGTATCTCGCTTTTGAATACCTGTCCATCACTCTTCATCAATTGAATCAGGTGATAGAGGTTTTCAAATTTCTGGTCTTCCGTAAAGCTGTCTAAGTTTCCGATAGGTCGGGGGCTTTTGATCATCGCGTCAACCTCCTCTTTCGTCAGGCCGTTTGCTTTGCCAATCATGTGGATTACTTTCGACTCTTTTTCCGCCACAGATGAATCGCTGGCGGCCAGGTTAATTAGAACATTCAGTTGCTCCTTGATCATGGGATTAGAATAAATTTTGGCGAAGGTAAAAGGTTACACCCTCGAAATTTAGGTAAAAAACGATAATTTCTTACACCGATTAAAAAAAATACTTGCTAAAATCGCACCCTTAAGCAACCCCTTTCACGTTGGCAGGTCTTTAGGCCAAAACCAGATTTTTATGAAGCGAACATGGGTAATGATCGTATTGTTGTGGGTAGGATTCTCAGCTGCTGCGCAGCAAAGCGAAGTCAGAAAGGTAGAGTCCTTCAAAGGAGTGCGGGCCAGCGAAGCGATTGATGTGTACCTGAAGAAAGGGGACAAAGAGTCCGTGAAGGTGGAGGTAGAAGGAACGAGTTTATCCAATGTGTTAACGGAGGTATCGGGTAGTTATCTGAAAATTCACATGCGCGAGGGCAACTATCGCAATCGTAATGTAAAAGTGTATGTCACTTATGTTGCCATCGAAAAAATTTCGGCATCATCTGCTTCAAATATCTTTTCGGAAGGAGTTGTTAAGTCCGATAGGCTCGATATCAACGCGGCCAGCGCTGGTTCAGTAGAAATTGAAGTAGATGCGGGCGAAATTACGGCCGATGTGGCTTCGGCCGGTGACATTACCCTGGAGGGCCGGGCGCGTAGTTTCAATGCGGAGGCTTCCAGTGCCGGGTCTTTAGATGCTTATAACCTGGAATGTGAATCAGCCAACGTGTCGGCATCCAGCGCAGGCAGCATTAAAGTGTCGGTTACCAAAGAATTAGATGCGGAAGCGAGTAGCGGTGGCTCCATTCGCTATCGGGGCAACCCCACCCGAACCAACACGGGTTCCAGCAGTGGGGGCTCCGTTAAGAAATCAAGTTAAAGCTGTTGTAAATCAAACGTTTAGAAAGCCTCGCGCACGCGGGGCTTTTTGTTTTTTGCCGTGTTGGAAGGGTTTGCAGGCGGGCTTCCAGTTCGTTTTCCTGAAAGTTTACCCAAGCCAGGTGAAAACGCTTATAAAACGAAGGATCCGCTTTGGGCATTTCCTCAAACTGCGCCTTCTTGAACTGAAAATTGATCATACCCCTCTGATTTTTTGTCTATTAGACGCAAAAAGGAGCGCTTTAGTTTACATGGGCGCAAAAAAATGCGCCATTTACCGGTAACCTGCCCTGTCGCCAGACGAATGGCTCCCAAGCCGCGGTGGATGTTGCGTTTTTTCTGGCCTATGCTGCCTTACCCGTCATTACTTCCTATTTTGCGCGTAATCTGTAATGCGCATGAAGAAACTGAACTTTGGAAGAGATTTGGCGCCTCATGGTATGGCCATTCTCGTTTTTTTGCTGGTCACCATTCTATTTTTCAATCCCATTTTTTTCGGTAACAAGTCGCTTAATCAGGGCGATATCAACCAGTTTTTGTGGGGCAGCAAAGAACAACGCGACTACCGGGAGGCAACCGGTGAAGAAGGGCTTTGGGCCAACACCATGTTCAGTGGCATGCCGGCTTATATGGTGAACATGGATTGGAGTGATGGCGTGGTTACCGGTATGAAGCGCGTTTTGTCTGTTTTCCTGCCGCACCCGGTTAGCAATATTTTCCTGGCGTTTTTGTGTTACTACCTGCTGCTCCTCAGCTTCCGCGTTCGGCCTTACCTCGCCACAGCGGGTGCACTGGCTTTTGGTATTACCTCTTACATGATTATCGGGCTCTCGGCCGGCCACAATGCACGCATCGGTGCCATTGCGTTTATGCCTTTGGTAATGGCGGGTATTCACCTGGCGTTTACCGGCAAACGTTGGCTGGGGCTGGCGGCCACTGCGGCAGGACTGGCGTTGCACCTGCGCGAAAACCACCTTCAGATGACCTACTACCTGTTGCTCATCGTGGTGATGTATGGTGCTGTACAACTCTTTTATGCTTTTCGCGAAAACCAATTGCCCCAATTCTTTAAAACAATAGGTGTACTGGTGGTAGCTGCTACCTTGGCAGTAGGCACTTTTTTTGGGCCCCTCTGGGCGGTGAACGAATTGAGTAAGTATTCTACACGTGGTAAATCCGAGCTCACGTCCACATCGAACGACACGGCTGGCAGCGGGTTGCCCAAAAGTTATGCTTTTCAATACAGTTACAGCCTGGCTGAGCCGTTCACGTTGCTGATACCCAATTTCTTCGGGGGCAGCAGTAGTCTCTATTTGTTTAACGATACCGAAAGCAATACGTACCGCGCATTGGCACAAGTGGGCGATCAGAACGCAGCCAACCAGTTGGCACAATTTACCTCTCCCTATTGGGGCGACCAGCCGCTTTCAGCGCCTTACTATGCAGGCGCCATTATTGTGTTCCTGTTTGTTCTCGGCTTACTGACTGCCGAACGTAAATATGTGGTCTGGCTCGTGGGTGCCAGTGTACTGGGCATCATGCTTAGCTGGGGCAGCAGCTTTGCTTCATTTAATTATTTCTTATTCGACTATCTGCCGGGCTACAACAAATTCCGGTCGGTAACCTTTGCCATGGTGATGGTGTTTTTTTCTTTCCCCCTGTTGGGAATGATGGGGCTCGAAAAATTTCTCTCCGCGGGTCTCACCAAAGAGAATAAAAAGAATTTACTGATTGCATTTGGTAGCACGGCAGGGCTTTGTGTTTTATTGGCATTTTCTGCCGGCATGCTTTCATTTTCGCGCCCTATCGAAAGTCAGTTGCCCACCTGGTTTTTAAATGCTTTGCGCGATGACAGGAAAGCCTTGTTTCAAAGCGATGTGTGGCGCAGTGCGGCATTCATTTTTGCCATCGCAGTATTATTGTATTTCAATGTTCCCAAAAAGATTTCGCCAACAGCCTTTTATATCTTTTTGATAGCGATGGTGGCCATCGACCACGGAATGGTTTCTTCCAGGTATTTCTCCGAAGATATTTACCAGCGCAAGCGCGATGTAAGCAAGTTTGAACCTGGCCGTGCAGATGCACAGATGATGAAAGATGAAGGCATCTACCGCGTGTTGAACCTGGCTAATTTTTATGAAGCCCGTACATCGTATTTCAACCGGTCGCTCGGTGGGTACCACGGTGTACGCTTGAAGCGTTACCAGGAGCTAACCGATTCGTGCATTTTGCGCGAAGCCGATGAGTTTATTCGCAGTGCGCAACAGGGCCGGTTGAATTTCCAGAACCTGGGCGTGTTAAACATGCTGAACACACGTTACCTGTTTTATGGCGATGATGTGCTCTACAATATCGAAGCCAACGGCAATGCATGGTTTGTAGACGAAGTAAAGAGGGTGAACAACCCTAATGAGGAGTTGGCACAGGTAGCGGAGATAGATACCAGGAAGGCGGCAGTAATAAACGATAGCAAATTCAAACTTCAACAGCCGCCTCTGCCACAGGATAGCACAGCCTTTATAAAACTGACAGATCAAAAACCGTATTGGCAAAAGTACGAAGTGAATGCATCTGCACCCGGCCTGGCTGTGTTTTCTGAGATATATTACCCTAAAGGATGGAGTGCAACCATCGATGGCAAAGAAGCGCCTATACTGCAAGCAAACTATGTACTTCGTGCGTTGGAGGTGCCTGCAGGCAACCACGTCATCGAGTTCACCTTCCAGCCTAAACCTTACCTGGTGGGTAACAAGGTAACCATGGCTTCTTCGTGGCTGTTGTTGCTGGTTGTGGTGGGTTCAGTTTTCTTTAGTTGGAAAAAAGAGGAATAAATTTTTAACTTAATCCAGCGATTTACAACTCATGGCTTTAGCTACTTAAAGTACAGGTCGCATAAGCATTTATCATGCAGTCGCCCAAAGCGCAACAAGATACTACTAACCAGGCATTTCAACTGGCATCTGCGTTTGTTGCGCATACCTCGCGCTCTGTGTTTTTAACCGGAAAAGCAGGTACAGGCAAAACCACTTTCCTGAAATACATAAGTCAACATACCACAAAAAAAACGGCCGTGGTGGCACCCACCGGTGTAGCTGCCATCAATGCCGGTGGCATGACGATGCATTCGCTCTTTCAGTTGCCCTTTGGTATTTATGTGCCCGGCTATGTGCCGCGTGATACCAATGTTCAGGTAACGAACCGCAATACACTCTTCCGCAACCTGAAGCTGAACAAGCCCAAGCGTGAATTGCTGCAAGAGTTGGAGTTGTTGATTATTGATGAAGTAAGTATGGTGCGATGCGACATGCTGGATGCTACCGATACCATTTTACGAACGATAAGAAAGTCGCCCAAGCCTTTTGGTGGTGTGCAAGTGTTGTTGATTGGTGATTTGTTTCAGTTGCCACCCGTAGCCATGAATGAAGAATGGTCTATTCTGAATGACCATTATGAGAGCCCTTTCTTCTTCGATGCACATGTAATGAAACAATTTCCGCCACTTTGTATCGAGCTTACAAAGATTATCGCCAAAGTGAGGAGCAGTACATCCAACTACTGAACCACGTGCGCAACAATGAGGTAACCAAATCCGATTTGGTATTACTGAACAGTTGTTACCAACCGGATGCCGGTAAACTGCACGACCGGATTACCTTAACTACGCATAACTACAAAGCAGACATTATCAACCGCGATGAATTAAAGCGGTTGCCAGAACCTTCCTTTCAATACGAGGCGCACATAGAAGGTGATTTTTCCGACAAAAGTTATCCGGCTGATCCCGTGCTCACTCTGCGCAACGGTGCCCGTGTGATGTTTATTCGCAACGATTCTGGTGAAGAGAGACAATACTACAATGGTCGGCTGGCCACGGTGGTAAATCTTGCTGAAGAGAAAATCGAGGTGGAGTTTGAAGATACGCATCTGCGCTATGAACTGAAACGCGAGACCTGGCAGAATATCCGCTATCGATATAACAAAGAGTCCGATCAGGTGGATGAAGATGTGTTGGGAGCTTTCAGCCAGTATCCCATTCGGTTGGCATGGGCCATTACTATTCACAAAAGTCAGGGCTTCACGTTCGATAAGGTGATAGTAGATGCCAGCGATTCTTTTGCCGCGGGTCAGGTGTATGTGGCACTCAGCCGATGCCGGTCGCTGAACGGGTTGGTACTTCGTTCGAAACTAAATGGAGAACAAATTTCAACCGATGAGCGGGTACTTGCTCATGCACATCGGCTCGAGCCTGAAACCCGGTTACTACAATTGCTGGATGCGGCCAGGCGCGACTTCGAACAAGAGCAGTTGGTGCATATATTCAGTGTAGAAAAAATTCATTCGCTGCTTTTAGAGTGGCTGGAAGAACTGCCAGGCAAGAAGGTGCCCGATCTGGATAATGTGATAGCGATGGCTCAGCAGGTGGTAGCCAAGGCAGCTGAGTTGATGGAGGTATCGAAAAAATTCACTAAGCAGCTCGAAGAATTGCTGGCCAATGCCAACGCTTCGGGCCACTTCGACCCCTTACACCAACGCGCAGAGAAAGCGGTTGCCTACTTTCACGACTTTTTAAAAAATGAGATTCTGCTGGCGCTGCAGAAACATGTACAGGAGGTGCGCGGCAAGGCGAAGGTAAAAAAATATGCAGCCCAGGTGCGCGAGCTGGCAGTGGTAGTATCGCGCAGGTGCGAGAAGCTGCGTAACGCCAGTCTGGCGGGTCATCGCTATTTTGTACGCCAGGAAAAAGAAGAAGAGATTGCGCCCATTAATACCAAGCGTGAGAAAGGTCAGAGTGCGTTAGAAACCCTCACTTTGTTTCGAAAGCTCGGGTCTGTGGAGAAAGTAAGTTCGATTCGAAGTCTCGCTCCATCCACCATAGAAAGTCATTTGGCAGGGTACATTTTGACAGGGGAAATCAATATTGATGATTTTGTGCCGATTGAAAAAAGAAATAAGATTGAAGAAATATTGGAGCGAGAGAAAGGAAGTACCTTGAGTGAAATAAAGAATAAATTAGGTGAGCAGTATAGTTATGGCGAAATCAAAGCTGTAGCCAACCACCTGCAAAAATTAAATGAGCAATCAAGTGACGCTACTTCATCGCGTTGAGCAGGCATTTAAAGAAAGGTATGGCGGCAACCCTCAATTTATTGCCGCGCCCGGGCGCATCAATTTGATTGGCGAACATACCGATTATAACGAGGGATTTGTACTGCCGGGAGCCATACAGCATCATATCGTATTTGCAGCATCGCCCAATGGCACACCTCGCCATCGTGTGTATGCACTCGATTATCGCGAAGAAGTTCAATTCTCTTTCGGTGACGTAAAGCCAGGGCCCGGGTGGGCGCCTTATCTGATGGGCATGGTGTATGGATTTCATCAGTTGGGTTTTCAAACCTCAGGTATCGATTGTGTTTTTAGTAGCAATATTCCCATCGGTGCCGGTTTATCATCATCGGCAGCTTTGTGTTGTGGATTTGGATTTACATTAAGTGAATTATTTCATTTGCAAGTGGCACCCTTGGCTATTGCAAAGATTGCTCAGTATGCGGAACATCAGTTTGCGGGTGTAAAATGTGGCATCATGGATCAATACGCCAGCTTGTTTGGTGTGAAGGATGCCGCCTTGTTGTTAGACTGCCGCCACCTGAGCCACGAAGTGATTCCGGTAAATTTGGGCGAATACCAAATTTTGTTGATGGATACCAAAGTGAAGCATGAGTTGGCAGCCACCGCCTATAACGACCGAAGAGAAGCCTGCGAAGAAGGCGTAAGGCAGTTACAGAAAGGCGGTGAGGCGGTGGTTTCCTTGCGCGATGTTACAGGCACGCAGCTTTACACCTACCAGGATCGGCTCGGTGAGGATGTATTCATCAAGTGTTTGTTTGTGGTGCAAGAAATGGCGCGCACCCGGCAAGCTGCGCAATTGCTGAAGCAGGGTGATCTTTCGGCCTTTGGCGATAAAATGTACGAAACCCACTGGGGCCTTAGCCAGGCTTATGAAGTAAGTTGCGAAGAACTGGATTACCTGGTCATGTTGGCTGAGCAAGACCGAACCATAGTAAGGGGTGCCCGAATGATGGGCGGGGGTTTTGGCGGTTGTACAATTAATCTAGTTAGAAGCGATAAGATTGACTACCTGAGGGGATATGTTCAGGAGAAATATTTTGCTTCTTTCGGAAAAGAACCGGACTTTTATCTAATGGACTTGTCGAAAGGCGTCCATCTAATTACCTGAAGCCTTAATTTTTTCTTGCTATGCAAAAACTCCAGACTGCGGATTACATTGTATTTCTCGTCTACTTTGTGGTGGTGTCTTCTTACGGCTATTGGATCTATTCCCGAAAAAAGAAATCAGAAGTAGACTCCAAAGACTTTTTTTTGGCGGAAGGATCGCTTACCTGGTGGGCCATTGGTGCTTCTCTGATTGCCTCTAATATCTCTGCCGAACAGTTTATTGGTATGTCGGGCTCAGGTTTCGCGATGGGCATGGCAATTGCATCGTACGAATGGATGGCCGCAGCCACGCTGCTGGTAGTTGCCATTTTCTTTCTGCCCATTTATCTGCGCAACAAAATTTACACCATGCCCCAGTTTCTGGCGCAGCGTTACAGCCCAACCGTTGCAACCATCATGGCCGTATTCTGGTTGCTGGTGTACATCTTTGTTAACCTTACTTCTATTCTCTACCTCGGTGCTTTGGCTGTAGATACCATTAGCGGAATCGGGTTCACCACGTGCCTTATTGGCTTGGCCATATTCGCCATTTTCATTACGCTGGGTGGTATGAAAGTAATTGGCTACACCGATGTGATACAGGTATTTGTATTGGTGTTGGGTGGCTTGGCTACCACGTACCTCGCGCTGGAATTGGTGGCAGATCGCCTGGGTGGTGACGGCATATGGGGTGCTTTGCAGTTTGTGCGCAACGATGCCAGCGATCACTTTCACATGATTTTAAACAAAGGTCAGATGATGATTCCCGATGGCAAAGGAGGTACTTCCGATGCCTATCAACTGTTGCCGGGTGCGGCTGTGTTGGTGGGTGCCATGTGGATAGCTAACCTAAACTATTGGGGCTGCAACCAATACATTACCCAACGTGCACTCGGTGCGGATTTGAAAACAGCACGTGCCGGGTTGCTTTTTGCGGCCTTTCTCAAAATCATTATGCCCATTATTGTAGTGCTGCCTGGCATAGCGGCCTACGTGTTGTATAAAAACGGTTTCTTCCAGACAGAAATGCTCGAGCCTGTTACGCTGGATGACGGTACGGTGAAGGAAGTATTGAAATCCGACAAAGCATACCCAGTGCTGCTTAACTTGTTGCCGGTTGGTTTGAAGGGTTTATCGTTTGCAGCGCTTACTGCCGCCATTGTGGCTTCATTGGCGGGCAAAGCCAATAGCATCTCCACCATTTTTATCCTCGATCTGTATAAAAAATACTTTAAGAAAGATGCCAGTGAAACTCATTTGGTGAATGCTGGTAAGATAGCCATTGTAGCAGCTATGATCATTGCTATTTTGATGGCACCCCAGCTAAGCCGTTTCGACCAGGCCTTCCAATTCATACAAGACTTTACAGGCCTCATATCTCCCGGGGTAGTGGCCATATTTTTATTGGGTATGTTCTGGAAGCGTGCCAATGGATTGGCAGCACTGGTAGCTGCCTTGCTAACGTTACCTCTTGGTATTGGTTTTAACGAGTGGATGCCGGGCATTCCCTTCCTACACCGCATGGGTTACGTGTTTGCCATTCTGGTGGCGGTAATGGTAGTGATCAGTTTGGTAAAGCCTAAGAAAGAAGGGGAGGGCCAGGTGGAAGTGACCCCCGATATGTTCAAAATCTCCGGTGGATTCCTGGCGGGGGTATTGTTGGTATTTGGAATCCTGGCAGCCCTGTATATAGCGTATTGGTAATCATAACAGTCACCGCTTCTGTTTATCTTTTCTTAAAAGAATAAACAGAAGCGTGCTGGCACCGAGCAGGTACGGATAATAGAGTTTGGCCATAATGTCGAGTGGAGATACCAATCGATCGGCAACAGCTAACGCTGCCAGCAGTTGTGCTCCATAAGGCAACAAGCCTTGCACAAAGCACGACATCGTGTCGAGTATGCTGGCACTCCTTTTTAATTCTACCTTGTTATTTTCTGCAATCGTTCTGGCCAACGGTCCGGCAATTAAAATTGTAATGGTGTTGTTGGCAATGGCTGCGTTTACCACCGTAGTGAGAAAAGCAATGCTGAATTCAGCTCCACGGGTGGTGCGAACTCTTTTGGCTATGTGTGTTAGGATATAATCGATACCACCGTACAGACGAATCAATCCAACGATGCCGCCAATGGTAAGGCATATCAGACTTAATTCGAACATGCCTGCCATGCCGGTGTTTAATGTTGAAAGAGCAGCCCATCCATCGATGCTTTGCGTGGCCAAGCCGATAGCAAGCGATAATACTATTCCTGAAACCAATACCCAGATGACATGAAAGCCGGTGAGTGCGGCAATAAGTATAAATAAGTAAGGTATAATTTTCACTACGGAGTACTCATGTGAATTTACTATCGGCACATTATCAGGGATGGCCCCCGAAAAAACGTACAGCATGAATGTGATGATGGCGGGCGGCAAAGCTATCCATATGTTCACTTTGAATTTGTCGCGCATATCAACCCCTTGTGTGCGTGTGGCCGCAATGGTAGTATCAGAAATCATGGAAAGGTTATCGCCAAACATGGCGCCCCCCACTACTGCGCCCAGGCCAATGGCCAACGTGCCGGGTACTGTTTCGTTGATGCCCGAGGCAATAGGAGCCAACGCAACGACTGTGCCCACTGAAGTTCCCAACGAGATAGAGATGAAGCATGCGGTGGCGAACAAACCGGCAATCATCAAGCCAGGCGATAAATGCGATAAGGCAAAGTTTACGGTAGATTGAACTGCGCCTATACTCTTACCCAATTCAGCAAAAGCGCCTGCTAAAAGAAAAATCAAAATCATGAGCATAATGCCCGAATCGCCAGCTCCTTTTGAAAAGGCGTCAATCTTTTCAGAGAAAATTATTTTAGGATAGAGCAACAGGCCGATCAATGCCGAGAACAAAAAAGCTACCAATAGGGGCACCTTGTAGAAGTCCTGCAAGATGAGGGAGGTGATGAAATAGACTACTGTAAAAATTAACAGCGGTGTGAGCGCAAAAAAACTACCTTTTCTTGATTCCATTCGAAAGTCGCGAATATAGCGCATTAGTCTATTAGTTTGATAGATAAATAAAGCGATTATTAATTCTAACTTTGAAATATGAACCGCATCGATCGCCTTACAGCCATTCTCATTCAACTGCAAACCAAAAGAGTTGTAAAAGCGGAAGAAATAGCCGATCGGTTCGAGATAAGCCTACGCACGGTCTACCGCGATGTGAAGGCCTTGATGGAGGCGGGCGTGCCGATTGGATCTGAGGCAGGTAAAGGATATTTTATTGTGGATGGCTATCATCTCCCACCTGTGATGTTCACGCAAGACGAAGCCAGTGCCATGATGATGGCCGGTAAGTTGGTGGAGAAATTAACCGATCAATCGGTACGCAAAGCATTCGACATGGCGTTGACGAAAATAAAATCGGTTTTAAATGAGGCGGAAAAAGATCACCTGGAAAGTTTACAGAATCATATAGAAGTGATGATGCCGCGCATTTCGTTGCCGGCAAACAGCGGCACTTTCTTAACAGACATTCAACGAGCGGTAGCCGCTAAGCAAATCATTCGACTGGAATATTTCAGCAACCACCAGGGCGAGTTAACCATTCGTGAAGTAGAGCCCATTGGCCTCTTTTATTACAGTGCGGCCTGGCACCTGATAGCCTGGTGCCGATTGCGAAACGGCTTCCGCGATTTTCGGTCCGACCGCATCAAAGCATTGACTATACCAGGGAGCACTTTCGAGCCGCGCAGTATTTCTACCATGCAAGAGTACTTTAACAGCATTGAGCAAGCCAACCGTGAAATGCAAAAGGTTTCAGTGCTGTTTGATAAGAAAGAAGCGTCTTATGTTTCTAACTCCCGTCACTTCTTTGGCTTTGTATCGGAAGAGGTTTTGGATGACCGCGTGCGCATGCATTTCCTTGCTGGCCATTTGCCTTCGCTGGGGCGTTGGTTGCTTTCTTATGCCCGAGGTATTGAAGTTGAAGGCCCTGAGGAGCTGAAACAAGTGATGCGTGGGCTGGTGGAGGAATTAATGTCCATCTACCTGAAAGAGGACACCTTGGCTTAACCTCGAAAAATTTCAAAAAAATATTTATTTCTTTTTTCTTGTTGACATAAGGCTGTCAGTGTGGGGTATTTGTTTTGATGCATCAATTCGCCACACACCATGTACAGCCAACCCCAGCAAATACGTATAGCATGGCCCGCACGGGCACTTTTTAACTTTCTATGCGACATCGACAGCCATTCGCAGTGGCGCCAAGGGCTCAAGCTTGCTGAGTGGCTTTCTGCCAACCGGCATACGGTGGGGGCACTTTACGCGGAAACGTTCCAGCGTACAGAATTACCTGCCCGCCAGGTGGAGATCATCGCCCACGAGGCTGCGCGACTCAGAGAAGTATCTTACCGCGAAGGCAATGTGGAATACCGCGTTTTGTGGCAGTTCTTTGCGGATGGAGACTCTACGTTGCTCCACTATTCCGTAAAAGTAAACTGTCCGCCTTTAGTTAAATGGACGGAATCTTTCCTGACAGAACGGGCATTGAAAGAGCTGAGCAGCGATTTGCAGCGCGCCAAGGAGATGCTGGAGGCAGAAGAGGTAAGCATCGAAAGCACTTCTGTGATCAAAAAATTTTGAATTAAGAAAACACTACTGACAATCTGTTGTCACTTGCGCATTTGAATTTTGAATTAAATAATTGGCAATATGGTAACCGTACAAGAAAAAACACCCGTTAGAAAAGAAGTGAAACCCATCAACTTTCTTTTTTACCGCACACAAACTACCGTGGGTCAGCTCATTAACTTTTTGAATGTGGCCAAAGACTTGCAGAAAGAGGCGGTTGAATACGATCTGCGTATGGTCGGGCCCGTGCACTGGCACTACTTTGGCTTCGATGGGGATGAGTCGAAAGAATTTACGCTGGAAGTGGCGGTGCCCGTGGAAGAAATACCATCGGAATATGACGGCAGCTTCCATTTTAAGCGAACAGAGCCTTACCGTTGTGTGTCTTTGCAGCACGAAGGGCCATGGCTGGATTTGCCTCAGGCGTATGGAGCCTTGTTTCAGTACATACAGATGAATGGATTGCGGCCTACTGGTGCCAACAGAGAAATTTATTTACAAGCAGATTTTCAATATCCGGAGGCCAACGTTACGGAAGTGCAGATAGGAATTGAATAAGTCAACGTGATGAACAGAATAATTTTACTGTTGGCGGGTATTGTTACAGGTTGTATTTGTCTGATTTTAATCTTTTAGATATGAGGAAAGTGATTTTAGGTGTTGCGATGAGTTTAGATGGTTTCATTGAAGGCCCCAACGGGGAGTATGATTGGTGTTTCACCGACCAGGACTATGGCATGAACGCATTCATGCAACGCATCGGTGCGCTGGTAATGGGTCGTAAATCGTATGAGGTGGCGCAACAATATGAAGGAGAAAGTCCTTGGAAAGGAGTAACCAGCTATGTGTTTTCGCGAACGCTACAGAAAGCTGAAAAGGATGTGGTGTTGTTGTGTGGCAATGTTGCCGAGGAGACGAAGCATCTCAAACAACAGCCGGGCAAAGACATCTGGCTCTTTGGAGGAGCAGACCTTACTACACAGTTCATACAACACAACCTGATTGATGAATATTGGTTGTCAGTGCACCCCATCGTATTGGGTAGTGGAAAACCCTTATTTCAAAATCTTACAGATCGAACTAAACTAAAACTGATACAGCACCAGGTTTACAATACGGGTCTGGTATCATTAATCTATGCTCCTGATAAATCAAACACTTAATAATATTATCGATGTTAACACTCACAAAATCATTCTCTATTTCTGCGTCAAAAGAAAAAGTGTGGGAAGCACTCACCAAGCCCGAATTAATTAAGAAATATTTCTTTGGAACAGATGCCGTTACCGATTGGAAGGTGGGAAGCCCAGTATTTTTTCGCGGTGTCTGGGAGGGAAGAGCTTATGAAGACAAAGGAACTGTATTGGAACATGAGCCGCTGAAAAAACTGAGGTATAACTACTGGAGTTCCTTCAGTACCAAACCCGATGTCCCCGAAAACTACGCCAACATTACCTACTTGTTGGAAGAGAAAGACGGAAAAACGATCTTCGCTGTAGTTCAGGATAGCATTGACAATGAAGAACTGCTTAAGCACAGCGAAGATAACTGGACGATGGTGATCAATGGAATGACGGAACTGGTTGAAAAGGGATAATTATGGCGAAGAAAGCGGTTACTGAGAGAAGCAGGCCAAAGAAACAGGCTGCAAAGAAGTCATGGACAGATAAGGTAAATGATGATTCTAAAGTTCATGTAGTAAAAAAGTTGGAGGTAGATTTCTCCGATATGCAGGCCGGGGAGAAGATGCTGATTGCTACGCCCAAGATCATTCACGATTACGTGAGGGCGATCCCTAAAGGTAAGAGTGTAAGCATGGTTACCATGCGCAAAGACCTGGCAAATGAATACAGAGCTGACAATACCTGTCCACTTACGTCTGGCATTTTTCTACGCATCGTGGCAGAAGCTGCACACGAGCAAATTGAAAAAGGCGCTCCTTTATCGAAGGTAGCGCCTTTTTGGAGGGTGGTAGACGAGAAGTCGCCCATGAACAAGAAATTTACTTTTGGCGATACCTTCGTAAAGCAGCAACGCCAGAAAGAAGGACTGCTGGAAAGTAAAAAGAAGTGATTTTACTTTACGAGTACCGGTAAGCTGGTAACCAGTCCCAACAAGTCTTTGTCGTCTACATTTTTCTTCTCATCGGCTACAATCAGGAAGTTTTCATACACAATATCCAACTCTTCGCCTTCCACTTTGTGGCCCAGTAACTCTAGTCTGTGCTTCAAAGCGGCACGGCCGCTTCTGGCGGTAAGCACTATAGAGGAGGCGTCTACACCCACATCTGCCGGGTTGATGATCTCGTAATTTTCGGCATGTTTCAGGAAACCATCTTGATGGATGCCTGAAGAATGTGCAAAAGCGTTGCGTCCCACAATGGCTTTGTTGGGCTGTACCGGCATGCGCATCATGCGACTTACCAACTGACTTAAGCCATACAATTTTTCCGATTTGATATCTGTGTACAGGTTAAGGTCTTTGTGTGTCTTCAACGTCATGGCTACTTCTTCCAGAGAAGTGTTACCAGCACGCTCGCCAATACCGTTGATGGTAACTTCAGCCTGACGTGCTCCAGCAATCAACCCTGAAATGGTGTTGGCTGTAGCCATGCCCAAATCGTTGTGGCAATGCACGGATATGATGGCTTTGTCGATGTTTTTTACGTTATTAAACAGGTACTCAATGCGTTTGCCATACAGGTGTGGCAGGCAGTAGCCGGTGGTATCGGGTATGTTCACCACATCCGCACCAGCCGCAATGACAGCCTCCGTCATCTGTGCCAGAAATGCCAAGTCGGCACGGCCGGCATCTTCTGCGTAGAATTCTACCTCAAAGCCTTTGCTCTTCGCGTATTTCACCGCCCATACACCTTGCTCCAACACTTGCTCGCGTGTGCTTCTGAATTTATGTTGGATGTGCATGTCGCTGGAGCCGATGCCCGTGTGTATGCGCCCGCGTTTGGCGTAACGCAACGCTTCCGCTGCCACGTCTATATCTTCCTGCCGCGCACGGGTAAGCCCGCACACAGTTATATCTTTCACCGCCCGTGAAATACCGATCACCGAAAGGAAATCTCCGGGACTTGAAATGGGGAAGCCCGCTTCAATTACGTCTACACCCAACGCTTCAAGTTCGCGTGCAATCGCAATCTTTTCTTCCGTTGCCAACTGGCATCCCGGAACCTGCTCGCCATCGCGAAGGGTGGTGTCGAAGATGTAAATTTTGTTGCTCATAGTTGTATGTGCGTTAAGTCTACCTGTTGCTAATTGTTATTTCGCTGGCCGCTAGCTGAAGTTGTTTGACCACCTGTTGCCCCATGGCCTGAGTATTTAATACCTTTTCGCGGGGCGTTTCGCTGGTGGCAATATCCTTGGTTCGGAAGCCTGCCTGCAGAGTTTGCTCTACTGCGCGGATTACTACATCGGCTTCTTCTTTCAATCCAAAAGATATATCCAGTAAAAGAGCGGCCGATAGTATGGAGGCAAGCGGATTAGCAATTCCCATACCTGTGATGTCATGCGCACTTCCGTGGATGGGCTCATATAATCCCACTTTATCGCCCACAGAAGCAGAGGCCAACATGCCCATAGAGCCCGCAATCTGCGATGCCTCATCCGTAAGAATGTCGCCAAACAAATTTCCGGTAACCACCACATCGAAGCTGCGCGGATTCTGGATAAGCTTCATGGCTGCCGCATCAATAAATTGGTGCTCCAACTCTACATCCGGATATTGCTTGGCCACTTCATTTACCGTTTCGCGCCACAATCGTGAACTTTCCAATACATTGGCCTTGTCAACACTGGTTACTTTTTTCTTTCGGGTGCGTGCCGCTTGAAACGCTTTGTGGGCAATGCGCTCGACTTCATACTTCTGGTAAATCATCAGATCGAATGCAGTTTTGCCTTCGTCCTTTCGTCCTTTCTCACCAAAGTAAACATCACCGGTTAGTTCGCGGAAGAAGAGTATGTCAGATCCTTTCAGTACTTCTGGTTTGATGCTGGAAGCATGCAACAGCTCATTGAATAATTTGATGGGGCGGAGGTTGGCATACAACCCCAACTCTTTGCGCATTTTTAATAAGCCTTGCTCTGGTCTTACCTTCAAGGTAGGATCATTGTCGTACTTGGGGTGGCCCACCGCTCCGAACAAAATGGCATCACAGGCTTTTAGTTTAGCCAACGTTTCGTCAGGCAACGGATTACCTGTAGCTTCTATGGCATCGTGGCCAATGGTGGCTTCATCAAATTCAAAAGAGTGGCCAAAGAGTTCAGCAATGGTCTGCAGTACTTTTTTTCCTTCTGCTGTTACTTCTTTGCCAATGCCGTCCCCCGGTAATATGATTATCTTTTTCTTCATGCGTGTGCCAGGTCAAACTCTTTAATTTCTTTTTTCAGGCTTAGCAGGTAATCGATGTCATCGTAGCCATTGATTAAGCAAGCCTTCTTATAAGGATTGATTTCAAAGGTTTCTGATTTGCCCTCCACCGAAATGGTCTGCTTTTCAAGATCTACAGTCAATGCCGTTTCAGGATTCGATTCTACACTTGAAAAAATGTGGTTCAAGAACGAATCGCTTACCACTACCGGAAGTAGACCGTTGTTCAGCGCATTGTTCTTAAAAATATCAGCAAAGAAACTAGACACCACTACCCGAAATCCATAATCGTAAATAGACCACGCGGCATGTTCGCGGCTGCTGCCACACCCGAAGTTTTTTCCTGCCACCAAAATTTTGCCCTTGTACTTAGGTTGATTCAAAACGAAGTCGGCAATCGGTTGATTATTACCATCGTAACGCCAATCACGAAAAAGATTATCACCAAACCCTTCGCGTGTAGTGGCTTTTAAAAAACGAGCTGGAATAATCTGGTCGGTGTCGATGTTTTCTATCGGCAACGGAACGGCCGTGGTTTGCAATAGTTTGAATTTATCTTTGCTCACTGGTTCAATTTCATTTTAGATATACTCTCTCACATCCGATACTTTGCCTGTAATGGCAGCGGCTGCAGCGCTAAGCGGACTGGCTAGAAACGTTCGTGCTTTTGGTCCTTGCCGCCCCTCGAAATTTCTGTTAGAAGTAGAGATGCAGTATTTACCTGCGGGCACTTTATCTTCATTCATGCCCAGGCATGCAGAACAACCCGGACTGCGCAACTCAAAGCCCGCCTCTTCGAATATAGTATGAAGCCCTTCTTGTCTCGCCTGGGCTTCTACCTGCTTCGATCCGGGTATTACCCAAACCTCAACGTTGGGCGCTTTCTTTTTTCCTTTTACAATGCCGGCCACCTGTCGCAGATCTTCTATACGTGCGTTGGTGCAGCTTCCTATAAACACATAGTCCACCGGTTTACCCAATAGCGCGCTTCCAGGTTCCAGCCCCATGTATTCCAGCGACTTTTTAAAAGAGGTCTGCTCGTTGATCTCTTTTAATTCGGCCACAGTAGGAATACGATCAGTAATTTTTATACCCATACCCGGGTTGGTGCCGTAGGTGATCATGGGTGTGATGTCTTCAGCATTATTGGTCAGCATCGTATCGTAAGTGGCACCTTCATCGCTCACTAACTTTTTCCATTCTGCTACCTTTTTATCAAAGGCTTCGCCTTGTGGTGCAAACTTGCGCCCTTTGATGTAATTGAAAGTAGTTTCATCGGGTGCAATCAAACCACCACGTGCGCCCATTTCAATGCTCATGTTGCAAATGGTCATGCGTGCCTCCATCGATAGGCTGCGAATGGCACTGCCACTGTATTCAACAAAATAGCCAGTGGCACCACTGGCTGAAATTTTTGAAATGATATATAATATGATGTCTTTGCTGACGACCCCCTTACCCAATGTGCCGTTGATTTCAATTTTCATGGTTTTGGGCTTGTGCTGCAAAATGCATTGTGTAGCCAACACCTGCTCGACCTCACTGGTACCAATGCCAAAAGCGATGTTGCCAAATGCTCCGTGTGTAGAGGTATGGCTATCGCCACACACGATGGTCATGCCTGGCAGTGTAAGGCCCAACTCGGGACCGATGATATGAACGATGCCTTGGTAGGGGTGACCCAGATCGTACAACTCAACACCAAACTCTTTGCAGTTTTTACGCAGTGTTTCTACCTGGTGCCGCGACAATGCCTCTTTGATGGGCAGGTGCTGGTCTTTGGTGGGCACATTATGGTCGGCAGTGGCGGTGGTTCTTTGCGTATTGAATACACCAATACCACGCTTGCGCAAGCCATCAAACGCTTGTGGGCTCGTTACTTCATGAATAAAATGCCGGTCGATGAACAACGCGTCTGGATAGCCGGCTGCTTTCTTCACCACGTGGCTTTCCCAGATTTTCTCGAAAATAGTTTTTGGTCTCTCTACACTCACAACAATCGTTAGTTTGGTACTACCCGATAAAAACAAAACCGGCCTGACGATTAACGTCAGGCCGGTTTCGAAAAAGATTAAGGTTTAGTTATGGGGTATCATTTCTTCAATGATAAATCACAACGCACGAAGGTGCACAATCTTTGAATGATCATCAACAAGGTTATCAAAAATTTTTGAGCACTTACAAGTGTTTGGTAGTTCGCAAACTTTATTTCCACCATGGTAAGGGCAGTTTTAACTCGCTCACAGAATCTACCACCATATCGGGCTTATATGCGTAGCGCTTCAGCTCTTCTTTTTTGGTTATACCGCTCAACACCAGAATAGTTTTATAACCCATCTGCACACCCCCTTTGATGTCGGTGTCCATCGTATCGCCAATAATGGTTGTCTCGGCTGTTTCCAATCCCAATGCTTTGCGTGCAGCCCGCATCATAACGGGGCCGGGCTTGCCGACTACAAATGCTTTGATGCCGGTGGCTTCTTCAATCATGGCGGTGGTGGCTGCAATGCCCAGGTTATCCCACCCCTTTTTCTTGGGCGATGGATCGCGATTGGTGGTAACGAACTTGGCACCGGCCAGAATCATATCCACAGCTTTGGTTACCATCTCTAAGGTAAAATTCCTGCCTTCGCCCAGCACTACAAAATCGGGGTCGCTGTTAACCAAGGCAATTCCATTTTCGTGAAGACTTGAGATCAATCCTCCCTCACCTAACACATAAGCAGTGCCGTTAGGTATCTGGCTGGCCAAAAATTTACCGGTAGCCATGGCGCTGGTAAACACATGATTTTCCGTAACGGTTATACCCATGCGCGCCAATTTTCGCACAGCGTCTAAGCGCGTGCGCTGGCTATTGTTGGTCATGAACATGAAGGGTATTTCGCGCTTTAATAGTTCGGCTACAAATACATCTGCACCTTGTATCATGGTATCGCCTCCGTACACCACGCCATCCATATCAATTAGTAAACCCTGTGCCATTGCTATGTTACTTTATAAAAATGTTCTTCAAATGTCGCTTACGAATATCGCGATAGATATAGAAATCAGAATCAATAGTGGCGATTTCTTTCAGGTTTTTTGCTTCCGCAGCCACAATGAGGGAGGCATCAGCCAAATCCATAGGCACGTCTTTGTATTTTTCTGAAAGTTCAATCAACCGCCTCACGTGATAGGGTTCGATTTCAATCAAATGCAAGCCCCCCCGGTTTATCCACTCCAGCAAAGCAATCTGAACTTTTACACTGAAAGCCAGCATGTGCGAAGCTTCCGTAACAACCGGCCAAGTGGTAAACAGTGTGCCCTTAAATTTCCTGATAAAAGCTAAAGCCTGGGCATGATAGCTGTCGCTTTTATCGAACAAAGCTATCAGAGGCCCCGCATCAATGAGAATGTTTTTCATGCAGCGACTCTTTCAGTCGTTTTTTATAATCCACCGATTTGTTTTTGATGCCACTTCCTTCCTGGCCAAAAAGGTCAATCCCCGCTTCATAAGGGTTTTTGTTCTGTTTGTGCTGAGCAAGGTAGAGTTCAATGGCTTCTTTGACCACAATGGATTTAGAAATGCCCTCTCGTTGGCAGTAAGCATTCAGCATTTCTTCTTCTTCTTCTGATAAACGAACGGTAAGCATGGCTTTTTGTGATTGTATTACAAATGTAATACAAGTTTACAAATTAGCCAATCCTGTGAAATAGGCCGTTCCGGTACTGTCTATACCAAATACTCGAACAGATTCTCGTTCTGGTTCACCAAGGTGTAACTTAACTTTCGGTCATCCATGCGCTGAATGAGATGTTGAAAATCTGCTTTTGTCTTCACCTCTATCCCAATCAATGCGGGGCCGGTTTCCTTGTTATGCTTCTGAATGAATTCGAAACGAACAATGTCATCGGTGGGACCCAAAATTTCGTTGACAAACTCTTTTAAAGCACCGGGGCGCTGGGCAAAACGGACAATGAAGTAGTGCTTCAGTCCCTCATATAGCAACGAACGCTCTTTGATTTCCTGCATTCGGTCTATGTCGTTGTTACCACCGCTCAGCACACAAACTACCTTTTTGCCTTTTATTTGTTCGCGGTATTGATCGAGCGCGGCAATGGAGAGCGCACCTGCTGGTTCTGCCACGATGGCATCTTCATTGTACAATTGTAAAATGGTGGAGCTTACCTTTCCTTCCGGCACCAGCAACATATCGCTGAGTAAGTCCTTACAAATATCAAATGTTAGATCGCCTACTTTTTTTACAGACGCGCCATCTACAAAGCGCTGAATTTTGTCCAGCACTACCGGCTTGCCCGCTTGCAGTGCCTCCTTCATAGAGGGCGCCCCGGTAGGCTCTACACCAATAAGGCGCGTAGCAGGGGAGAAGACTTTGAAATAAAGACCTACACCAGCGGCCAATCCACCGCCACCAACAGGGGCAAATAGGTAATCAATACCGGTTTGTTCGTCCAGAATTTCTTTACCCACTGTGCCCTGCCCTTCAATAACCTTCGGATGATCGAACGGGGGAATGAAGCTTGCATTCTTCTCTTTCGCGTATTGAAGCGCGTGCGCCTGGCATTCATCGAATGTATCGCCAATCAACACAATCTGAATCAACTCGCCCCCAAACATTTTTACCTGATTGATTTTTTGTTTGGGCGTAATGGCAGGCATGTAGATAACACCGGGAATGTTGAGTTGCCGACAAGAAAACGCAACACCCTGTGCGTGGTTGCCGGCACTGGCGCACACCACACCATTTGCTTTTTGGTTTTCGGTAAGGCTTTGAATAAGATTGTAGGCTCCCCTGATTTTGTACGATCGCACCACCTGCAGGTCTTCGCGCTTCAGGTAAATTTCTGCATCGTACCGTTGCGAAAGATTTTTGTGGTACTGCAAGGGCGTTTTCAACGCCACCGATTTTAATACATAAGCGGCAGCATTGATATTGATCTCATTTTTTACCTCTACTATCATGGGGTGTTTACTGTTTTTAATCATCCGTTGTTCAGTTTCGATCGAACAACGGATGACTAAATAAAATTAGTTGATCATGCTTGCTTCCACCGTGGCCTTTTCGGGTCGCAACTGTCTTACGGCTGCACCTGCCTGCCACAGCTCGCTTTCTCGCAGTTCTTTTAGCTCTTCCGCCAGCTTCTCGCGGTAGTCGGGTTTGCTGCACGTTTCGATGGTGCGTTTGGCTTCGGCACCGCTCTCTACGCTTTCATACAATTCCTTAAATACAGGCAGGGTAGCTGCCTTGAATTTCTTTTTCCAGTCGAGTGCTCCGCGTTGTGCCGTGGTAGAGCAGTTGGCATACATCCAGTCCATTCCATTTTCAGCTACCAGTGGCATCAAACTTTGGGTTAGTTCTTCCACCGTTTCGTTAAACGCTTCGGAAGGAGAGTGGCCTTTCGAACGCAACACTTCGTATTGTGCTTCGAAAATACCGGCAATGGCGCCCATCAATGTGCCACGTTCTCCTGTTAAGTCAGAGTATACTTCTTTTTTGAAATCTGTTTCGAATAAATAACCTGAACCAACGCCAATTCCTAACGCAATGGCTTTGGTCTTGGCCTGCCCGGTAGCGTCTTGAAATACTGCGTAGCTGGAATTGATGCCTTTTCCTTGCAGGAACAGACGTCTTACGGAAGTGCCAGATCCTTTGGGTGCTGCCAGGATCACGTCCACATCAGCAGGGGGCACAATGCCTGTTTGCTCTTTGAAGGTGATGCCAAAGCCGTGCGAGAAGTACAAAGCTTTGCCTTTGGTGAGGTGTGGCTTAATGGTGGGCCATGTGGCAATCTGTCCCGCATCGCTCATCAAAAACTGTAGAATGGTACCGCGCTTCGCTGCTTCCTCTACTTCAAAAAGTGTTTCACCTGGTACCCATCCATGTGCAATGGCTTTGTCCCATGTTTTAGTACCCTTACGTTGGCCCACTATTACGTTGAAACCATTGTCGCGCAGGTTCAGCGATTGTGCCGGGCCCTGCACGCCATAACCAATAATTGCAATGGTTTCATCGCGTAAAACATCCAATGCCTTTTCCATGGGGAATTCTTCGCGTGTTACTACTTCTTCCCACGTTCCTCCAAAATTAATCTTTGCCATGTTGTATCAAGTTTAAGTTTTTAATCGGGTTTATTTTTAAGCAACCTGTCGGTTACTGGTTTCATTTAATTCGAAATAGAGATGGCTCCCTTCCGTATACGTAGCGTGCTCCACTTCAATCAGTTTCTCCAGCTGATGTTTGATTTTCTCCATCATGTCGGGAGTGGTATAGAGCAGCAAAATGGCACCGCCTCTGCGAAAGTCGTCTTCGTTTTCGTGGGCAAACATTTTTTTGATGCGAATGCGCCTGCGGTTCAATACGTTTACAATCCGGTTCAAAATTGAGAAGTTGTTGTCGGCTGCAATTTCGAGGGTGTACTCTTGTTTTATCATAGTCGTTACGGATTAAGCTTGTTTAAGATCGTGGTGCTTCCAACAACACTTCGGCTACCCCGGCACCAGCAGGCACCATGGGGAACACGTTGTCTTCCTTCTCCACCACCACTTCCAGAAAGTAAGAGGTATCTGCTGACAGCATTTTTTTCAGTTCAGCTTCCAGATTTTTTTGTTCTGTAACTTTTGCTGCGGGGATGCCATATGCCTCTGCGATCTTTACGAAGTCTGGATTTTGCATTTCGGTGAAAGAATAGCGTTTGCCATGGAATAGTTGTTGCCACTGGCGCACCATACCCAGGAAGTTGTTGTTCAGCACCAGTATTTTCACAGGGATATGATATTGCATGATGGTACCCAATTCCTGAATCGTCATCTGGTAGCCACCATCGCCAATCACAGCAACAACCTGCTGACCAGGAGCAGCCACTTTGGCGCCCAGCGCGGCCGGTAACGCAAAGCCCATGGTGCCCGCGCCACCCGAAGTGATGTTGGTGCGTGGATTTTTATATTGATAATACCGCGAAGTAACCATCTGGTGTTGTCCCACATCGGTAACCACAACGGCCTCGCCCTTCGTAAGCTGCGACATCATGTAGATTACTTCAGCCATTTTCAGGCTGGATGTATTACGAATTTCTTTAGCTACTACTTTTTCGAATTCTTCGTTGTTTAATTTCTTAAAGCTGGCGATCCACTCAGGGAAGGAGCTTTCATTGCACAGTTTGATCAGTTCCAGCAAAGCTTCGCGCGCATCTGCATGCACAGCTACCGTTGGACGAATGATCTTGTTGATCTCTGCCTTATCGATGTCGATGTGAATAACTTTGGCTTGCCTGGCATATTTGCTCACGTTGCCTGTTACGCGATCATCGAAGCGCATACCGATGGCAATCAGCACATCGCACTCATTGGTATTTACGTTCGGCCCATAGTTGCCATGCATGCCCAGGTAGCCAACATAGTTGGGATGATCGGTGGGAAACGCCCCCAGGCCCAGCAACGTGCTGGCTACCGGAATGCCTGTCTTTTCTGAGAACAGGCGCAGTTCTTCGCTAGCACCAGACAACAAAATGCCTTGGCCCGCGAGGATATAAGGTCGCTTGGCTTGCGCGATCAACGCAGCCGCTTCTTTTACTTCAGCTATTTGCAGTGTTGGTTTGGCCCGGTAAGTGCGCACGGATTTGCACGGTTCGTAGTCGAATTCTTCTATTAGCTCGTTTTGTGCATTCTTGGTAATGTCTACCAACACAGGGCCTGGTCGGCCACTGGCCGCGATGTAGAAAGCTTTCGCAATGGCAGGCGCGATGTCTTTGGCCTCGGTTACCTGCACGTTCCATTTGGTGGCAGGTAGGGTGGTGTTGATAACGTCTGTTTCCTGGAAGGCATCTGTACCCAACAGGTGCGCAAACACCTGGCCCGTAATACAAACCACTGGCGTTGAATCAATCAAGGCATCAGCCAGACCTGTTACCAAGTTGGTGGCCCCTGGCCCAGAGGTGGCGAAGACCACTCCGGTTTTTCCAGATACACGGGCATACCCTTGCGCAGCATGGATGGCACCTTGTTCATGTCGTACCAATAAGTGAGTTAATTTATCCGCATAATGATACAAGGCATCGTACACGGGCATGATGGCACCCCCGGGGTATCCAAAAATGTGTTCTACTTTTTCAGCCACCAGGCAACGCAGCAGCGCTTCCGAACCGGTTATCTTCACACTGGTTTCGATTTTCTTTTCAGTCTTCGTCAGTAACGCATCCATCGGCAGCTGTTTTTACTTGTTTCGCATACTTGTACAATACACCACTGTTCACGCGCAAGGCCGGAGCCTTGTAATGCGATCTGCGGATGGCGAGGGTTTTCTCGTCCACCAGCAAATTGATTTGGTGCTTCTTTATATCTATCTCAATCCAATCGCCATCTTCTACCAGTGCCAGTAGGCCTCCTTCAAATGCTTCGGGTGTAATGTGGCCAATCACAAAACCGTGCGAGCCGCCACTGAAACGACCGTCCGTTATCAACGCTACGCTTTTGCCCAGGCCAGAACCCATGATGAGGCTGGTGGGCTTTAGCATCTCCGGCATGCCGGGTGCGCCTTTGGGCCCCACATAACGTATCACTACCACGTCACCCTCTTTTATTTTTCCTGATTTGATGCCATCTACCAGTTCGAATTCGCCATTGAAAACACGGGCTGTGCCTTTGAACCGCTCGCCTTCCTTTCCGGTAATTTTGGCCACGGAGCCTTTCTCGGCCAGGTTGCCATAAAGGATTTGCAGGTGCCCTGTTTTTTTGATGGGCTTCTCCAAAGGCATGAAAACATCTTGCGATGCGAAGTCGAGGTCTTTGGCGTGGGCCACGTTTTCTGCCACTGTTTTCCCCGTTACGGTCAGGCAGTCGCCATGGAGGTAGCCTTTTTGCAGCAGGTATTTCATTACTGAGGGAACACCGCCAATTTTATGCAGAGCTTCCATCAGGTATTTTCCACTGGGTTTTAAGTCGGCCAGCAAGGGAGTTTTGTCAGAGATTCTCTGGAAATCATTTTGGGTAAGCTGAAGGCCCACACTCTTGGCCATGGCGATCAGGTGCAGCACTGCGTTGGTAGAACCACCCATTACCATCACCAGCGTAATCGCATTTTCAAAAGCCTTCTGCGTCATGATGTCGCGAGGCTTAATGTCTTTTTCCAGAAGTAAACGAATGGCTTTGCCGGCTTCCGTGCACTCCAGCGATTTTTCTTTGCTCAGGGCAGGATTGGAAGAAGAATAAGGCAATGCCATGCCCAATGCTTCTATGGCCGAAGCCATGGTGTTAGCCGTGTACATGCCGCCACAGGCCCCCGCACCGGGGCAGGAATTCTGGATGATGCCTTTGAAGTCTTCTTCGGATAATTTGTTGGCCAACTTTTCGCCCAGTGCTTCGAAGGCAGAGATGATGTTCAACTCGCGCCCTTTGTAGTGGCCACCAGCAATAGTGCCTCCATAAACCATAATGGCGGGTCGGTTTAATCTCCCCATGGCAATGAGCGAACCGGGCATATTTTTGTCGCAACCCACTACGGCAATCACTGCATCGTAGTGCTGTGCACCTACCACGGTTTCAATAGAATCAGCAATGACTTCACGACTTACCAGCGAATAACGCATACCCTCTGTGCCGTTGGCTATGCCATCGCTTACGCCAATGCTGTGAAAGATCAATCCTACCAGTTCCTGGTCCCAAACAGCTTGCTTCACTTCTCCTGCCAATGCGTTCAGGTGCATGTTGCAAGTGTTGCCATCGTAGCCGGTGCTAACAATACCTACTTGCGCTTTCGTCAGGTCGTGCTCCGTTAAGCCAATGCCATACAACATAGCCTGCGAGGCCGGCAGGGTAGGGTCTTGGGTTATGGTGCGACTGTATTTATTTAGTTCCATCAAATATTCTGTATTCGTTGTGTATGGATTGTATGATCCCCAGATTATACAATTACGTAAGAGTAGCTTTTGTCCATGACAATGCACTTGTACGCTTCCTGCACAATGCGGCCCAAAGAATGTTCCCACGTTTTGTGGAAGGTCTGGCCTTCTATGGATTCAATGCCAATTACTTCTGCCGCGGTGCCACAGAAGAAAGCGCTGTCGGCTTCGAACAACACTTCGGGCTTAAAGAACTTCTCCACCACAGGTATATCCAGTTGGTGGCAGATGTCGATAACGGTTTGCCTGGTGATGCCAGGAAGTATGTTGCCCAGAGGTGGTGTATAAAGTATGCCATCTTTTTCGTAGAAGAAGTTAGCTCCGGGCCCTTCGGCCACAAAGCCATTCATGTCCATCATTAAACCCTCATCGAATCCGCGGCCTTTGGCTTCCATGGTAGCCATAATAGAGTTTACATAGTGCCCGCATACTTTGGCCTCCACCTTTACCGAACGGGGGTTAGGGCGTTGGTAGTTCGAAATACAAACTTTCACCTGCTGATCGCCAAAGTATTTGCCCCATTCCCAGGCAGCAATCATCAGCGAGACTTCCTTTGGTGCTGTTAACGACATGTTGGGGCCGCAGAAAATCAGCGGGCGTATGTAGGCGTTAGAGAGTTTGTTTCTTTCTAGTAGTTGATAGGTAATCTGTGTTAGTTCTTCCACGCTGTACTTGAAAGGAATACCCACGAGTTCCGCACTGCGCTGCAGGCGCTCATAGTGTTCGTGCGCTTTGAAAATTTTGGTGCCGTGTATGGTTTGGTAAGAACGGATACCCTCGAAAACACCGTAGCCATAATGCAGGGTTTGGCCAAATAGATCGACCTGTGCGTTAGATGCTTTCACAAATTTGCCATCGAGGAAGAGTACCGTGTTGTTGTTGTAATACATATGGTTTTAAACAATCGTTAGTTTGCGTTCGGTTATATAAAACAAAACCGCCCTGATGCTTTCTATCAGGGCGGTTCGGTTAATGTTTTCGGTTAATTCAATTCACCATCGCCCTGCATTTGGCAGAATAAGGACGATAATAATGATCACAACCACGTTCAGGGCCTTGTTCACTGCTGCCTTCAGAATGTTAGGTTTTAACTGGCTCTTCACTTTTTTGTTGCGATAGTGATGCAAGATTGGGTAAATAATTCCGAGATTCAAGCCCAACGACAAATAAAATTTTAAGAACGGCATTAACAAATGTTAGGTAGTTCTGTATCTTTTGGCTTGTGAAATATCCATGCACTGTGTGAAACCACGGAGTGATTAATAGGGCATGGGTATTCCATCTGATATTAAACAAGAAAGTATTAACTGATGAAAACACTTACTACGGCATCCGTTTTTCTCTCGCTGATTTGTATCAACTGCACAACCCGAAAGGACTCCATGGACACAACTGCTTCGCAAACCCCAGCCGTTTATTCATTAACCAATAGCCAGGGCATGAAAGCCGACATCACCAATTATGGTGGCAAGGTGATGACTTTGTGGGTACCCGACAGGGCAGGCAATCTGGGCGATGTAGTGTTAGGATACGATTCTGTCAGTCAATACCCTTCAGGAAATTTATATTTCGGGGCGTTGATCGGTCGCTACGGCAACCGCATCGCCAAAGGCAAATTTTCCATTGATGGGCAAAGCTATCAGTTGGCCACCAACAATGGAGAGAATGCGTTGCATGGCGGGCCCGGTGGATTTCACAACGTGTATTGGCAAGTTCAGGCGGGCGGAAATGAAAAATCGCTTACGTTGACCTATCTCAGCAAAGATGGTGAAGAGGGCTACCCCGGCAACCTGCAAGCCAAAGTGGTTTATTCGCTTACGGATTCGAACGAGTTGGTGATTGAATATGAAGCCACCACTGATAAGCCCACCGTTGTTAATCTCACTCATCATTCATTTTTTAACCTGGCGGGTGCCGGTGTGGGCGACATTTTAAGCCATGAACTCACCATTTATGCTGATAAGTTTAGTCCGGTAGATGCCGGACTGATACCTACTGGTGAGATGCGTGCAGTAACGGGTACTCCTTTTGATTTTCTGGAGCCGCATACCATTGGCGAACGCATCAACAACGAAGAAGAGCAATTGAAGTTGGGCGGAGGCTACGATCACAACTTCATCCTCAACAAATCCGGCAACGAGTTTTCATTGGCAGCCAGCGTGTACGAACCCACTTCGGGAAGGGTAATGGAAGTGTGGACAACAGAGCCTGGCTTACAATTCTACAGCGGTAATTTTTTGAATGGCAAAGACGTGGGCAAAGGCGGAGTACCTTATGCATGGCGCACGGCCTTTTGCCTGGAGGCGCAGCACTTTCCGGATTCTCCCAATCAACCGACTTTTCCTAACGTGGTGCTGAGGCCTGGAGAGGTATACAAGCAAAAGACTGTGTATAAATTTTCTGCCAGGTAGTGGTTCGTTTTTGGTTACCCGAATAGCAAACAACCAACAACGAACTACAAAGGCTACTCGCTTCTTAAATTACCTACCGGATTTGTGGTAGCGGCCTTCAAAGAATGATAGCTAATGGTGAGTAAGGCAATCATAATGGAAGCTGTGCCTGCCAATGCGAAGATATCCCAACTGATCAGCGTTTTATAGGCGTAATCTTCCAACCACTTCGTCATCAGATACCACGCCAGTGGGGCCGCTACCACAAAAGAAACGAGTACGAGTTTTACAAAGCTCCAGGTGAGCATCTGAAACACGCTGTTGAGCGAGGCGCCCAACACCTTGCGGATGCTGATTTCCTTGTTGCGTTGCTCTACCATAAATGCAGAAAGAGCAAACAACCCCAGACAGGCAACCACAATGGCCAGTACAGCAAATGAAGTAAATATGCGGCCCATTCGTTGTACATCTGCGTACATGGCTGCGTAGCGTTCATCCAAAAAGTTAAAGCGTATGGGTTGATGTGGTGCAAACTTATTCCATACCTGTGTAAGCGAAGCAATGCTTTCCTGCATATTACCTTCCTTTAGTTTTACCGCTAGCACCGAAGCTTCAAAGCCGAGCACCATAGCCAGCGGTTGTATGTCATCGCGCAGTGATTCGAAATGGAAATCCTCCACCACACCCACCACCGTCCAAAGGCCTGCGTAGTTGGTAATTCGCTTGCCGATCATGTTGCCACCTAATTCATTTGCCATTTTTTGGTTAATGATAATGGCGCTTGAGTCGGAAGCCAGTTCGCGGTTCAGGTTACGTCCTTCCACCAATTGGATGCCCAATGTGTTCAGGTAGAATTGATCGATTCTCCAAAATTGGCTTGATACGGCAGGATCGATATTTTGTCGCCCTTCGTTCCAAAAACTGTTGCCATTGCGCTTGGAGCCACGCACAGGCAAATAATCTCCCGTGCAAACGGAGACCACTTGAGGTAATGCTTTCAGTTCTTCTGCTAACGTTACTACCTGACTGCCAAGCGTACCTGTTCCCTGAAGCAGCATCACCTGCTCCCTGTCGTAGCCCACTTTTTTATTGAGAATGAAATTCATCTGCCGGTAGATTACTACCGTGCCGATTATCAAAATGATAGAGGTGGTGAATTGAAATACAACCAGCGTACTTCGCAGTGAAGAGCTTTTAGCCCCGCGCGTTAAGTTTCCTTTCAATACCTGAATGGGTCGGAAGGCTGAAAGATAGATGGATGGATAAATGCCTGCAATGATGCCCACGCCAATGGCCAGTGCCATCAGAGATGGAAGAAACCACCACTCGTGCCATGGCAGCGCAATGTTTTTTTGCGCCATGGTGTTGAAGAATGTTAATGAAAGCCCGGCCAGCGCCAGGCCAATGGCAAAAGAGATTACGCTAAACAATACCGACTCGTACAAGAACTGACTCACAATGTGTGCGCGTAATGAGCCCACAACTTTTCTTAAACCAATTTCTTTGGCACGGTTGGCAGATCGGGCAGTAGAAAGATTCACAAAGTTGATGATGGCGATTATCAATACAAAGGCAGCGATGCCACCAAACATCCAAACAATTTTGATATCTCCATGCACCAGGTTGTCGTCAACCCCGCTGGAATAAAGGTGAATCTCATCGATAGGTTGGAGTTCTAAATGCGCATGCTTCTCTTTAAAAATTTTATCGATTTCAGATTGAGGCACTCCACCTTTTACCATGGCTGGGATCACATATTTTTCGATGACGCCTTTGGAGAGTTTGGCCTCAAGGGTCTGGATGTTAACGCCCGGTTGTACTTTCACATAAGTGGCATAGTTGCTGGCTCCCCAGTCTTTCTGTTCACCATTCCAAAATTGAAGACCTTCCATACCAATCAGGAAATCGAACTGAATGTGTGAGGCCGGAGCAAAATTTTCTATAACACCAGCTACCGTGTAAGGCTGTGCGGTTTGATTATTTACAATTAGCAACTTGCCAACCGGGTCTGTATTCGGAAAATATTTGTCTGCCTTGCGTTTGGTAATTACAATGGCCCCCGGTTGACTCAAAGCGGTAGATGGATTTCCGTAGACGAATTTGAGTTCCAGCATATCCAACAGCGCCTGGTCGAAGTAGACGAAGCCCTCATCGTAGGCGTTGTCTTCTATACCATCGGGCCTTACTTCATTTGTACCGGCACCAAACAATTCGCTGTTGTTAAACCGGCCAGCGGCCTCTATTTCGGGAAAGTCATCTTTTAAAGCAGATGCCATCGGTGCGGGGAAGGCCACTCCCTTTTTCAAGTCACCGTTATCAGTAACTACACCTAGTACACGATAGATTTGAGGTGAGTACTGTTTGTCGTACGACAACTCATCTTTGATATACAAGGCTATCAACAAGCAGGCTGCGATGCCCACTGCAAAACCAAAAATTTTGATAGATGAATACATCTTATGTTTCACCAGGTTGCGCCAACTAATCTTCAGGTAATTTTGTAACATAGCCCATGTGTTTTCAGAATAACTATTTTTTCTCCGTGCGATAATTCCGGGACGAAAGAGTAAGAGCACATCCAAATAGAAATGCAAGTCGGCCTTACGCTCACCTAATTTTTTCCTTCTTCGTTCGTACACTTCCGTCAAGTCTCCCTCTATATAATCCCGTAGCCGCGGGTTACAGTACCAGCGAAAGAAACGGAGAGCGAGTTTGGGGGGATGGAACATGTAGATAGTTGTTAGTTCTTAGTTGATAGTTGTTAGTACCTGGCTAGTTCTTCTTTCCTCATTGTCTTTCGCCTTTAATCTTTTGTCTTTCTTCTTTGTCTTGAATCTTTTCATCTCCCACTAACAACTATCAACTAACAACCAACAACCAACAACTAAGCGCTAAGTACCTTCAATTCCAGCACCGCTTTCGGTATTGCTCGCCACAATTGTTCGCGGGTTTCTTTGGCGTATCGGATGGCCTTTTTTCCCAGGGCAGTTATTTCAAAGTAGCGTCTCGGGCGGCCTGCTCTTTCTTCTGTAGCTTCTCCGCCAAGGGATTTCAGATAGCCTTTGTCTTCTAATCGGATTAAAGCTGTGTGCAGCGCGCCCATGCTAACGCTTCGCTTCAGGCGCAACTCGATTTCATCTTTAATAGCTACACTGTAGGCTTGGTTATTAAGTATGCCTACTGTAAGAATTACGATTTCTTCAAATTCACCGAGTTGGTAATTTTTCATAGCCACAATAGTATTCTCTAAATGTAGGAATAATAATTGTGCCAGTTTTTATAAAACGGTTTTTGGATGCGCCTGAGTGGTTATGGAGCACCTAAGTGTACGCGCACGTACAGCTTTGCGCGTGAACGCACAAAAATTAGTATTCGCAGCTAGCGTAGGCAGCCGACTGTATTATTACACGACTGCCTACTGCCAACTGTTTACTTTTTATTATTCGCTTCGTAGACTGTTCACCGGGTTTAGCATGGCCGCGCGCGCAGTGCGCACACCAATGGTAATGAATGCAATCACCAACGTGATCAGGAGCGCTTCGGCAAAAACCAATATGCCAAATGGAATATGATAGGCAAACTCCTGCAGCCAACTTTGCATAAAATAGGCGGCAATCGGCAGCCCGATGGCTCCGGCAGTAATCACCAACAATAAAAACTCTTTCGAGAGAAGCCCTACAATGCTACTTACCGAGGCACCCATTACTTTGCGTACACCAATTTCTTTCAAACGACTTTCTACCGAATACGAGACCAGTGCAAACAACCCGAGGCTGGCAATAATCACCACCACAATCGACAGCACCAGGAAAATCTGGCCACGTCTGGCATCGGCCATGTACATTTCTTCAAAACGGCTATCCAGAAAGGTGTATTCCAGCGGAGTATCCGGATCGAGTTGATGATTGATGGCTTTAAGTGTCTCTAGCGTATGGCTCCAGTTGCTTGTGTTAATTTGTAGGGTGTAATAATCAATCACCTGGATTTCTGTATTGAGCGCTCCGAAAATAACGGGCATTTGTTTGGTGCGTAGTGATTCGAAGTGGAAGTTCTCCACCACACCAATAATTTCCACCCTAAACGGAGTATCTAATTCTTCCATACGCTCGCCATAGCGTACGCGTGGTATTTCTACCATTTGCCCGATGGGGTCGGTTAGCCCGAGTTGTTCAGCCGCTAATTGGGTAACTACAATTTTCAGCGAGTCGGCCACAGGGTCTTCAATCGTGCGGCCAGCCAGCAGTTTGATTTTATAGGTATCTAAAAAGTCGCGGTCGATGCCTACAAAAATCATTTCATTGCCAATGGTGTTTTGATTGCTTTTGGTAGTTGCTACCGGAAAACTTTTCCACTCACCCGGCACGCGGGTAGAAGCGGTTACGCGCAAAACCTCGGCAGGCTTGGCAAACTCCGCTTTAACCGTTTCAAAATTGCGTCTCAGGTTGCGACTGTTTACATCAATCACCACCAGGTTTTCATGGCTGAAGCCAAGATCTTTGTTGCGCAAATAGTTTAGCTGCTGGTAGATGACGAGCGTAGAGGCAATCATCATAACAGAAATGGCGAACTGCATAATCAGCAACGCTTTCCTTACAGACAAACTACTACCGCCTATTTTTATTTCTCGCTTCAAGGCATCTACAATAGAAACCCGTATGGCTATAAAGGCAGGATACAGAGCGGCCAATATGCCAACCAGCAGAATGATACCCACTACCAGCAGCAACCATTCAATCGGCAAAGAGCTGATTGAAATTTCCTTGTTGGTGAACATATTGATCCACGGTAAAACCAAATACACCAACCCAACGGACAGGAATAGCGATAGGAGCGAGAATAGCACAGAGTCGGTAATGAATTGGGCCACCATTTGATTTTTAGGGGCACCCAACGTTTTACGTGTTCCAATTTCGCGGGTACGCTTGATGGCCACAGCCGTAGCCAGGTTCATGTAGTTAAGGCACGCGGTTAGTAACAGCACTAAGCCCAATGCTGCAAATGTGTAGAGATAAAATGGTTTAATGCCATTGGCATTGAATTGCTCCGCAGCTGATTCCAACTGGCTGGAGTTGGTATGAATTTCCTGCAGTGGCTGTAAGGCAAAGCTGCTGCGAAACTCGCGGTTGGCAGGATAGTTGGCTTTCACCAACGCTTCGAGCCTGGCCGTTAGTGAGGCGATATTGCTTTGCGGTTTTATTTTTAGATACGTGGTGTATTCGGTATCAACCCACTCGGTGGTTACATATTGCGCGTAATCATTGTATAGCGAATGCCAGGTTGTTTCCGAGAACAAGATGTCTATTTGCAGGTGTGAGTTTTTCGGAAAGTTTTTCATCACTCCGCCCACGGTTAAGTAAATGGGTTGGCCCTCGCGCCTGTACCCAGACCAGATCTGCTTTCCTACGGCCGAACCAGCGCCAAAGTATTTTTCTTTGATGCTTTCCGATACTACAATGTGGAAAGGTTCTTGCAGCGCAGTCTTCACATCGCCTTCTACCAGCGGAAAATCAAAAAACGTGAAAAAGTTGGCATCGGCCGAAAGCGCACGTTCGTGTGTTCGGTTGGTTGGGTCGTTCCCCAATGTTACCCGCCCAAAGGCCGACAGCCTCACCATGTCTTCCACTTCCGGAAATTGTTCGCGCAATTCTTTGCCGATGGTCGGGGCAACGGAAGAAATGTTACGCAGGGTGCCGTTGTCTTGCTGTTCGTGCTGTGTGATGCGGTAGATTTTATTCGCATCGCGGTGAAACATATCGAACGAAAGTTCATCGTGCAGGTAGAGGGACAGCAACAGAAAGCAAGAGAACCCCAGCGTTAGCACACTGATGTTGATGGCGGAGAAGGTTTTGTTTTTAAACAACTGTCTGAGACTGATTTTAAAATAGCTTTTGTACATACCGTACGAATTGGGTTGATATTTAAATTGTTTGATGAATTCGGGCCGGAAGTATTTAAGAACACTCCAGCCAAAATTCCATTTTGCTTTGCGCGGAGACGTTTTGGATTGTTTGATAAAAATCTCCATCAAGTCGCCCTCCACCTCATCGAGGTAATCTTCGCGGCAAAACCAGCGGAGGAATTGAAGGGGTCTTTTTGGAGGGCTGACTTTCATTTTTGTTGTTCGTTGTTAGTTGTTAGTGAGTAGACCGTGCGAACAACGATCAACTAACAACCAACAACTATTATCTTCATCCAAACGATATTTTAGGAATCTGCTTGTAGATGCTATTACGCAACTCGTACTGTGCATCGAGCATACGTTTGCCCAGCGCAGTAATTACATAAAACTTTTTGCGCCTGCCACCACGGTCTTCGGTTATTCCGCCAAAGCGCGATTTAACAAAGCCTTTGTCTTCCATGCGCTTCAGTGCAACGTGAACCGCACTGATGTTCACTTTCTTTTCCAGCTTTTCTTCCAGGCCTTCAAGAATCGCTACACCATAAGCCTCATCATGCAGGGCTGCCACCATCAATAAAACGAGTTCTTCAAACTCCCCCAGAGAATGCTGTGTCATAGTATTTACTTAACAAACGTGAAATTAATACGTTAGTTTCACTTTTGTTAAGTAAATGGAAGAAAAATTTTTAAAAGGAATTATGGTCAAAAAATTGGCAGTTGGCAGTCGACAGTAGGCGGTATTGACTGCCTACTGGTGACTATTCACGCCCCAAGCTCTTCGCCAGATGAAACCATGCCGCTTTCAGCGATGGAAGGACCATTGGCAGGAATGCTGCTTTCAGCTTAGTGAGAAGAGATCAAAAGATGAAATCCAACCTATTTAGTAAATTTTCGTTTCTCCCTCGAGATGACCAAAAAGCAGTCTTACGAAGAAATTTTTCATGAGTTCTACTCTCCGTTGTGTAACTACGCCTCCAGGTTAGTGGGTGATGACGCCATGGCGGAGGAGATCGTTCAAGACCTGTTTGTTCACCTGTTGGAGAGGAATTCATTGAACAGGGTGGATCAGTTGGATCGCTACCTGATACGGAGTGTAAAATTTAGATGCATCGACCACTTGCGTCATCAGCAAAAAGAAAACCCGATAAGGATTGATCAAAAACATGAAGACATCGCTGATGTAACCCATGCATCGGATGAAGAGATGGATGCCCTCTTTCATTATCTGGTGGCAAAACTGCCACCTAAGACACGCACCGTTTTCTTGTTGGTTCGTCAGTCTGAAATGACCTACCAGGAAGTAGCCGAAGAACTTAACATTTCCGTGAAAACAGTGGAAGCCCAAATGTCTCGTGCGCTGCAGAAATTGAGAATTTACCTGAAAGACTATGGCTATCTATCCTGCGCCTACTTCACTCTGTTCATAAAATAATTTTTTGCGGTAAGTAAGGGTGAAGCCATTCTTTCCCGACCTATGGGAAAGAGGCTGACATGGATGATAACCTTTACGATATACTGACACGCCATTTTCTGGGCAATACAACCGAAGAAGAGGAGCGCGTTGTTTATCGATACAAGCAGGAAAACTTTGCAAGCTATTTCCAATTAAAGCAACTCTTTGAGAGCAGAAAGATTACGGTCCGCGATTTCAACTCAACGGCTGCCTGGCAAAATGTGCTCGCCCGATACAAGCAACAGTCGCGAAGCCGTGCAAAGTTAGTGCCCATGTACCGTTCGGTGATAACGGTGGCAGCTGCCGCAGTTATTTTGCTCGCAGCGGTTTTAGGAATTTACCTGCATGGCCGCTTTCTGCACGATTCTCCCGCCATGCTACAGGCACATGGCCAGCAGCAAAGGATACTTCTCTTGAAAGACGGCACCAAGGTATGGTTGAACAATGATGCTTCGCTTTCATACCCCACTGAATTTTCGCAGAACAATCGTGTTGTGAAGTTAACAGGCGAGGCCTTTTTTGATGTAGCGAAAAATAAAGACGCCCCCTTTCAAATTGAAACACCCCAGGCAACCATAGAAGTGTTGGGTACCTCTTTTAATGTAAACTCAAAATCAACAACCGTGGTAGCTGTGAAATCGGGTATTGTAAAAGTGATGTCCAATTCATCTGGCAAATATGTAACCATCAAAGCCGGAGAGGCAGCGGAAGTGGTTAAAGAGGAAGTCGCCTACTTTGAAATAGCCAACCCGAATTATAATTCTTGGCAAACAGGTGTTTTTGTTTTTAGCGAATTACCGTTGTTAGACGTGGTAAATGATTTAAATACATTCTATGGAAACAAGCTGGTGTTATCAACTGCGGTTCAATCAACCTGTAAACTAACGGCCCGTTTTGATAACGCGCCCTTAGAGGAAGTATTGAAGGTTCTTCAATTGACCTGTGGTGTTTCCATAGACAAGAGCAAACCAGGTGTCTACCAAATTTTAACAGACCGCTGACGCGAAGCCATGCAATATCAATCCATATGAGAAGAGTAATTTTTTGGCACACATTGATGTTATGCCTGGTGATGACTTCCGCTTACGCGCAAGGGAAGTTAGAGAATACAGTTATTACGCTTTCGTTTAAAGATGCTGAGTTGCAGCAAGTATTCAAGTGGATTGAGAAGGAATACGGTGCCTCTTTTGCCTATAGCAGCGAAATAGGCAAATTGAAAGTGAGTGTTAGTTTTACAAAGCAACGTTTTTTTGATGCGATGAAAAAAATTGCGGAGCCCAACGGATTGGAGTTCTCCGTGATTGGTGATCAAATAGTTTTCAGCATAAAGCCCAAACCCCAACCTCGGCAAAAGATTAAGGGTGAAGTATACGATGAACACGCGCGTTCTGGCTTGCCAGGTGCTACAATAAAGATCCTGAATTTTGAGCCACTAACAGGCACCGTAACCGATGACAATGGATTATTTGTTCTCAGTGATTTACCGCTGGGCCGATACAGTATCGAAATAAGTTTTGTGGGCTACCAAACCAGGATAGAAGAAAGTATTGTATTGGGTGCAGGAAAGGAGGTGAACCTTTCCATCGGTATGATTGAAGACATTAACAAATTGGAAGAGGTAGTTATTTCTGGATATAAAAACCGAGTGGTGCCCACTAACCAAATGGCGGTTGTCAGCGCGCGCTCTATTTCCACGGAGGAAACCGAACGCTTTGCGGGTAGTCTTAGCGACCCGGCCCGTATGGCCCTTTCTTATGCAGGTGTAACGAGCAGCAATGGCTATACTAACGAGATCATCGTTCGGGGAAACTCCCCACGGGGGCTGCTTTGGCGTCTGGAAGGAATTGAGATACCCAACCCCAATCATTATGGAGTAGAAGGTAGCTCTGGCGGTTTTATAAACATCTTGAATAGTAGTAACATGGCGCGGTCCGACTTTTTTGTAAGTGCTTTCCCTTCCGAATTTGGAAATGCTTCGTCTGGCATATTCGATTTGAGAATGAGAAAAGGAAATGCCGACAAGCGCGAGTATTCCCTGGAGGCAGCAACGCTGGGGCTACGCGCTTCAGCCGAAGGGCCCATAGGAAACAACAACGGATCGTATATCCTGAATTATCGATACTCGTTGTTGGGGTTACTCAGCAATTTCTCAGACAACTACGACCTACCCAATTTTCAGGATGCTACCTTTAAGATAAACCTGCCTACGAAAAGAAATGGAACTTTCTCCTTATTTGGCCTGGCCGGCACCGGTCGTTGGAATGAAGAGTCCGGTGTGGCGTATCGGGATGCCACTCAGCAAATAGTTGAAGAAAGCTGGACGGATGTGCAGCACTATGATTTAGCTATTGCTGGGGCCACCCACTCCATGTCGTTCAAGAATAATAAAACGTTTCTGGAAAATGTGATTGCCCTGAGTGCCACTCAGAACAGACCATCGAGTTCGGAGTTCAACTACGATATTATGAAGCCTTTTCTGAAGGAGGAAGGTAAGTATGTAAATAGTGGCTACCGGCTGGCCAGCTCGCTAAACCATAAGTTTAACGCTGCCCATGTCATGACAGCTGGATTGAAATTAAATTACCTTACTTACAACCTGGAGGCAGATGAGGGTTTACCTACAGGTAGCGTGAGCCGTGTTCTTGATAAAAGAGGCGAGGCTTTTCTAACGCAAGGCTTTCTTTCGTGGCAATGGAGGCCATCTAACAACTGGGTTATCAATGGTGGGGGGCATGCTACTCACTTTTCATTAAATAATCAGCTACTGATTGAACCACGTTTTGGTGTTGAGTACAGCCTTAGCGATTTACAAACAATTAGCGTAGGCATGGGCCTGCACAGCCGGCACGAAAGCATCGCCACCTATTTTGGAGAAGGTGTTAGAGATGGCCAGGTAGTATATCCCAATCAACATCTGAAATTGGCAAGATCGGCTCACTGGGTGCTGGGTTATAATTTATCATTTAGTAATCATCTTCATGTAAAGGCCGAGGCCTACTATCAACAACAATTTGATGTACCTGTGGAAGACGACCCTGCAAGTTCTTATTCATCGATCAATCACGATGTTTCGTTCACCACCAGGCAGCTTGTAAACAAGGGAGTGGGAAGGAATTATGGTATTGAATTAACATTGGAGAAGAATTACTCGAACGATTTTTATCTGCTAACAACTGGTTCTTTGTTCGATGCCACGTATAAAGCGCTCGATGGAATTTGGCGCAACACGAGATACAACGTAAGCTATGCAGCAAACTTGATTGGAGGAAAAGAATTTCGGCTGCGCAAAAATACTTCGAGTGAACGGGGGCTGGGTCTCAATCTGCGAGGTGCGTTTACAGGTGGAAAGCGTGTAACTCCTATCGATCTACAACAGTCGATTGAGGCAGGGTACGGAGTGGAGATAGAGGAGGAGGCCTATTCCAAACAACTGAGCGACTACTACCGCCTGGATTTTAGCGTGTACTACAAGTGGGAAAGGAAGAAAGCCTCTCACCAGCTAAAGTTTGATGTTCTTAACTTACTGGAACAAAACATCTATGGTATTCGATTCGTTCAGGCAAAATTAGGCAACCCACCCAAAATACAAGAATACTCTTTCAATGAGCAAGATGAAGAACGCTCTAATGTTTTCCCGGTGTTCAATTACAAAGTAAGTTTCTGATGAATCGTTGTTGGTAACAACAGTCATATAAACGAATCGCCCGAAGGGCAAAAGTTTGTGTCGATACTTCCCAACATCGACCTGGCCACTTCAGTTGGGCGCGTGTGTTCCTGGGTGAGTTTTTTGAAGCTGCTACAGAAACAAACATTTACCAGCAGTTCATTCATTTCTCAAACGCTTCAGTGGATTGGCAATTTAGGTGTTAGCCCACCCATACCGCACGGTAATAAAAGCTATCGAAAGCGTTGTCGAAAAAACCAACAAAAAAATAGCTAGGCAAATGGATAGTATGCCGTCCGGCAGAGCGAATCAGACCATTGACTGCTTACTGCCCACTGCCAGCTGGTTACTACTCGCTCCTAAGGCTTTTTACCGGATTGGCCCAAGCGGCTTTCAATGCGTGGTAACTTACTGTAGCCAACGTTATCAAAAGCGCTCCCAAGCCAGAGGCCGCAAATACCCACCACGAAACTTGCGTTCTATACGCAAAACCCCGCAACCAAGTATTCATAATGTAGATGGCAATGGGAGTTGAAATGCCAATGGAAACAACCACTAACAAAACGAATTCCTTCGATAGCATGCTCCATACATGCAGCACGGTAGCACCCATTACTTTTCTTATCCCGATTTCTTTGGCTCGCTGCTGTGCTACAAAAGACGCCAACCCGAATAACCCGAGGCATGAAATAAAGATGGCCAACAGGGCGAACAGAATGGCCAGCTTGCCCATCTGTTTCTCACTCGAGAATTTGTTTTCATACTCCTGGTCAACAAACTTAAAGTCAAACGCAACGGCCGGTAACACAGATTGAAAAACTTTTTCTACCCGCTTTATCGCCTCCAGCGTACTCAGGGCAGGATTTAACCGCAGGGTAAGCCAGTTACTTCCTACTAAATTCAACGTGCGACTGTGTTGTAAAAAATAAACACCCGGTTTAACGGTTTCATAAGGAGAATCAGCCACTACATCTTGTACAATGCCAATCACCCTATATTTTTCTCCTTCAAAAATTATTTCTTCTTCAAGCGGATTTTGCCAATTCAACAATCGCGCAGCGGCTTCATTCAATATTATGGAAGAGGAATCGGTAACGTGTGCACGCGAAAAATCTCTGCCGTAAACAAAATTCCAGCCCATGGTGCTGCCGTAATCGTGGCTTACGGCCGAATAGGTGAAATCGATATTGGCATCGGAATCTTTACCCTGCCAACTGAAATTACTTTTCGTAAACCAGTTTTCCGTTACCGGGCTTGCCGACTCAGCCAGTTCTACAATGGCATTGGCTGTTTTAAGTTTGTCTCTTAACACCTCGATCTTGCCCCTGAATTGCCCCATTGATTTCCGTATCATGATCAATCCCTCGCGCGTATACCCCACCGGCCGGTCTTTCACAAATTGAATTTGTCTCCACACTGTAATGGTTCCCACAATCAGCGATACGGAAACAACAAATTGCAGCACTACCAACACCTTGCGTGGTGCAGGCGATAAGTGGCCCAACTTGAAAGTGCCATTCAAAACTTTAATCGGCTGGAACGAAGACAGAAACAAAGCCGGGTAACTGCCTGCCAGCAGGCTGGTGGTGAACACAAAACTGAGTGACGCCAAAATAAAAGGATATTCTAACCACGGTATCGACATGTTTTTGTTGGCCAATTCGTTGAACCACGGCATGGCCAGGGCAGCCACACCAACAGCCACGATGAAAGATAGCAGTACAATTAAGAATGTTTCTGTGAAGAATTGACCAATAAGGTGCCCGCGAGCCGAACCAATGGACTTACGGATGCCCACTTCTGTGGCGCGACTTTGCGATTGCGCGGTGCTCAGGTTCATGAAGTTGATACATGCAAGTACCAACACGAAGAAACCGATGGTGCCAAATAACCAAACCAGTTGGGCGCGTGTGCCGGTTTCCTTTCCATCTTTCCACTCCGCAAACAAATGCCAGCGGCTCATAGGCTGCAAGAAAAGAACCGGGTTCTCTTTGGCGGCCTGCTCGGGCGAGAGATGACTGTATTTTATTTTCTGAATTTTTTCAGAAACAGATTCGAACGAGGCGGAGGGCCGAAGTTCAACAAACGTTCTTAGTTCCTCATTCCAGTCGGCTTCATTATCAAGCATCCACCTATTCACCGAGGTCCACAATTCCCAAGTCGACAGAAACTGCCAACCATGAAAGCTGCTGTTCCTGGGCAGTTCTTTATATACACCCGTTACCTTCACATCTACCCTATTATCGATTCGCAGCATTTGGTTGATGGGGTCTTGATCGCCAAAAAGAGCAATGGCAGTGGGCTCTGCCAGCACAATGGACGCAGGGTCGTTCAGACTTTGCCACGATCCCTTTATCATAGGGAAGGTGAACATTTCCAATGCTTCTTTGTCGATAAACGTACCCACCCGTGGCATTTTCAGTTCTTCGTTGTTCTGGGTGCTCAACGTGTGGCTGGTTGGCCACCACATGCGCACCACCTGTTTCAGGTCATCTTTAAATGTGTTACGCAATTCAACCGCCAGGGGGCTGGGTGCAGCACCTGTTTGTATTTCGCCACTCGAGCCCTTGTGTTGATACACTTCCGCTATGCGTCCATAGTTGGCATGATGCTTATTAAACGAAACCTCATCGTATACCCATACGCCAATGAGAATGGTTACCGCCATGCCAACGGTGAGGCCCACCAGGTTGATGTAGGCGTACCCTTTGTTTCTCAAAAGATTTCTCCACCCCACTTTCAAATAACTTTTATACATACCGTAGGTGTTTAGTGTTTGAGTTCCCTCTGTTGGTTTAATGATGCCCGGCCTGAATAGCAGCAGTACATCTTTTATAAAATGCACATCTGCTTTCCACTTTCCATTGTTGACTTTTCGCTCTGCATACAACTCCATCAAATCGCCTTCAATACTATCGCGCAACTTCGGGTGGCAGAACCAGCGGAAGAAGCGGAGGGGGAGTTTGGGAGGCAGCTGTTTCATGGCTTCAATTGAAAATTGATAATGGATAATTGTAAATTACCTCTACCATTTGCTCATTGTTCATTTTCCATTGTTCATTATTCACTCCTAAGGCTTTTCACCGGGTTAGCCCATGCCGCTTTCAGTGCCTGGTAACTTACTGTAGCGAGCGTGATGACAAACAACATCAAACCTGTCCAAATGAAAACGGACCACGACAGGTCGATGCGGTAATCATATTGCTGCAGCCAATCGTTCGATAGATACAACGCAACGGGAAATGAAAGTACAAGGGCGATAATTGTTAGTATGACAAATTCTCGCGATAACAGTTTCCAAACGGTAAAGGCAGATGCACCTAAGACTTTACGTATCCCAATTTCTTTAGTGCGCTGACTGGCTGCAAAAGAAGCCAATCCAAAAATACCGATACAACTGATAAAGATGGCAAGTGCAGAAAATATGCTGGCGAGTTGGCCTATTTGTTCTTCACTCTTAAAGAGCCGGGCATAATCTTCATCAACAAATTTGTAGTCAAATGGTGTACCAGGATCGTACTTGCGCAGCACAGACTCTATTTTCATTAAGGTCTCGCGCATGCTTTCACCCGGTTTAAGACGAATGGTCAATGCACCCGATCCATAATAGTCTATCAAATAAATATGGGGTGATTGTTTGCTGTAAGGTGTCCAGCGTATCTGGTCTTTGATAATTCCTATAATATGGTGTTCACGGTTGGCCACGGATATTTTTTTACCAATGGCGCTTTCGTTAGGTGAGAATAGATGTGCAGCCATTTCGTTGATAATGATTGCAGATGAATCGGTTATATAATCACGAGAGAAATCGCGACCCTCAATGAAATGAAAGCCATTGGTAGCGGGAAAGTCGTGGCTAACGCGGTTTAAAGCTATTATAGATTGTTGATCAGAATTTTTACCAGGCCACGTCATGTTTGCTTCTGCGGTCATGCCACCCGTGATGGGAAAATCTGACTTAGCAACATTGTCGACTACATCAGTGGCCAGTAAGTCGTGGCGAATGGAATTGTAGTCGGCTTTGGCAATATCGTCTGTCTTGATAGGGATATAAATAATACCCGACAGATCGAAACCAACTGACCGGTCTTTAGCGTATTGAATTTGTTGGAGCACCACAACTGTTCCGATGATGAGTACGGTTGAAATAGCAAATTGAAAAACGACCAGTGCTTTTCTGAGGATTGTTGAGTTGCTTCCCGTTCGGAAGGATCCCTTTAAAACTTTGATGGGATGGAAGGAAGAAAGATACAGGGCAGGATAGCTGCCCGCCAAAAAACTGGTGATTATAATAAAGCCGATTATTACGTTAATAAAATAAGGATTTGTCCATGGAATTTCAATTCTTGTTCCAGCCAGATCGTTGAATGCTGGCATCAGTGATATTACTATTCCAAGTGCTAGTGCAAATGCCATTAATACAACTAAAAATGATTCACTTATAAACTGGCTAATGAGCTGTTGCCGCAAAGAACCCATTGCTTTGCGTATACCTACTTCGCGCGATCGTTTTTCACTACGGGCTGTGCTCAAATTCATAAAATTGATACAGGCAAGCAGCAACACGAATGAGCCAACGATTACGAACATCCATACAAAGCGGATTTTTCCGCCAACATTCTTTCCATCCTTAAATTCCGCATAAAGATTCATTCTCGACATTGGCTGTAAAAGCGCCTGTGGTTTTACGGCTTTCACTGCATCGGTTGTTTTGCTGTATAGGAAATCTTTTATTTTGGTTTCCGTAGCTTCCCACGAGGCGCCTTCTTGCAGCACGAAATACATACTGGCGTCCAGTGCGCCCCAACTGGTTTCCAGATTTTTCGAATAGTCATTCAGTGTGAAATAATATTTAACAGGAATCAGCATTTGGATGCCCGCGAACACTGAATTCTCAGGGAAGTTTTCATAAACACCGGTGACAACCAATTCATCGCGATTGTTGTACTTCACGAGTTTGCCTATCGGATCATCGCCCACCAGTGCATCGGCCAGCGATTTTGATAACAGGATGGAATACTTCTCTTTCAGACCATCCTGCGTACCGTGTAGCATTCGTATTGAGAAAATTTCTGTGAAATTTGGCTCTACAAAATAACATGGTCGGGAAAACTTTTTGTCTCCAATCGCTACCACGTTTTCACCCTTGTTAAAAAACGCAACTACTTCCTCAAATTCACTGTAATTGTTCTTGAGCTCCTGAACGTAAGGATAAGGAACACCCTCATAGCTGATGATCTCCTCACCAAACGTAAGGTTGTGATACATCAATCCCAATCTTTCATATTTGTCAAACGTGCGATTGAAGCTAAGTTCATAGTGAACCCACAAGCCAATGAACAACGCTACCGCCATGCCGATGGTCAGGCCACTGATGTTGATCAATGAAAACCCTTTGTTGCGTACCAGATTTCTCCACCCCACTTTCAAATAGCTTTTATACATACCGTAGGCGTTTAGTGCTTGTGTTCCCTCTGTCGGCCTGATAATCCCCGGCCTGAATAGCAGCAGTACATCTTTTATAAAATGCACATCTGCTTTCCACTTTCCATTGTTGACTTTTCGCTCTGCATACAACTCCATCAAATCGCCTTCAATACTATCGCGCAACTTCGGGTGGCAGAACCAGCGGAAGAAGCGGAGGGGGAGTTTGGGAGGCAGCTGTTTCATGGCTTCAATTGAAAATTGATAATGGATAATTGTAAATTACCTCTACCATTTGCTCATTGTTCATTTTCCATTGTTCATTTCCAAGAACTAACAACCATCAACTAAGAACTAACAACTTTCAATTCCAACGCCACCTTCGGTATGGCACTCCACAGTTCTTCGCGCGTGCTGCGGGTGTACTCCATGGCTTTCTTGCCATAGGCGGTAATGGTGAAATATTTCTTCGGCCGCCCTGCGCGCTCTTCTGTGGCTTCGCCTTCGCGCGATTTCAGGTAGCCCTTGTCTTCCAGGCGCTTCAAAGCGGTTTGCAAAGCCCCCACGCTTACGCTGCGTTTCAGCCGTTGCTCTATTTCTTTCTTGATGGCTACACCGTAGGCCTGGTCGTACAGCACGCCCACGGTCAGCATCACCACTTCTTCAAATTCGCCCAGTTGGTATTTCTTCATGGCTCAGAATTAATTCCTAAATGTAGTATTAATAATTGTGCCAAAGATGAAAACGTTGCTTTTTAATGTCTGTAGGGGGAAGGACGCAACGGGGGTTGTACGGAAGCGAACAGCTTTGCTTCAATACCAATCACAAGGTGTGGTAGTACTTGGAGGTGACCAACTCCGAAAAGTAATAAGGCCCATTACACGAGTAGGAAGACACTATATATATAGTCAGAACCAGTTGCACCTTAATCAGAACATGCAGCTACCCGGTCGGGAGGGGCGCGAAGGAAGTAGGAGGGCGGCTTGGGCAAGTAGGGAAGAGGCAGGGTAAAGTAAGAGGGCGATGATGGCTAATCGCCCCGCAACCCCACCTAGTCAGAAGGCGTCATGGCCAGATAAGAAGATACCTCTCTCATGTCAGTAGCGTGCCGGTGGGTAGTGTGCGTATCTGTTAACTGTTAGGAACCGTGATCGGCAGAGGAGCGCGTCTGGCCACCACCTCGGTACGCGCTGGTAGGCACTGCTTAAAACGCCCAACCCTCCAATCTAAAATTCTAAAAATCTCACATCTGAAATTTGATTCCTTTCGTCTGCGCTAATGTCGGTTCAACGGTGTGCTTTGTCGATTAGAAAATTCTAATACTTTTCTAATCTCTTTCTTGAAACAAAGAGCATACGTTAGTAGTATATTCACTTAACAAATTAAACAGTAAGTTTTATGTCCACTATCAAAAACGTAGACGCCTTCGAGAAGCTCTTAGGCCTCTGCTCCGGGTATGGAGAATCGTACGATCCCGGTCGCCCAAATCTCCAGAAAGACAAGTTGAACATTCTGCTGCACAACGCCCGCGAAGCGCTGCTGAAAGTTCACCAGTCGCAGACCGATTATCAAGATGCCACCAACCAAAGGGAGGTGCTTTTTGAACAACTCCGGATGACGGCCTCGCGCATCCTGTTCGAGTTGAGAGCCAGCGGGGCGATGGCCCAAACACTGAGCGATGCGCAGGCCTCTGCGCGTTACCTGGTGGGCAGGGCTGTGAAGAACAGAGCGCCAGTGCCCAGAGAAGCTACCGAGCCGCAACGTGGGCGGCAGGCACGCGGCCTGGATTATGGCAGCCTGGTATCGCACTTCGAGAAGCTGCTGCAAACGCTGGAGGACGAAAAGAACTACCGCCCCACACAGCCTGCGCTGAAGTTGCCCGCCCTGCGCGACCTGTTAACGCGGCTGCGCCAGGCCAACGGTGCGGTGATGGCCGCCACGGTACGCTGGCAACTGGCGCGCAAGCAGCGCAACGAGGTGGTGTACACCGGCCCCAACAACCTGGTGGATACCGCGCGTGCGGTGAAGAGCCACCTGCGTGCCACGTTTGGGCTGCGCAGCGATGCCTACCGGGCAGCACTACCGATAGTATTCACCAAAACGTAAGCAGATGGCAAAGCAAGTAGCGTAAAAACCCCGACCACAACGGCCGGGGTTTTTTATGGGGCAGGCTGTAGACAAGGTATGAGTGAAGTTTGTATTTTTGAGTTGACCATTCATTTAATATAGACAACCATATGACCGACAAAAAACTTCAAAGACTTCCTGAGAGCGTAAAAAATTGCAATAACACCGCGCTCACTTTTGCCAGTGCAACGACTTATTATTTAATTGTTGATAACAAGACCATCAACTGGGCAACTCAAACGGGAGCCATTCTTACCATAACCTCTATACTAATGGGAATTATTGTTTTAGCGGGTACTATTGGTGCATGGAACACCAGGGATAGAGATAGATATATGAACAGAATGTATTGTTTCTTTGTGATTCAATTGGTATTGCTTTTTGTACCTGTCCTATTAATAGGTTTTAACTTAAAATTAATATGAGGATTACCTTTTGTTGTGCAACACTTTTATTTTGCTCTCACCTAGTATTTGCTCAATCGATTTCAAACGTTGTTGGGATTCAACAAGGTAACAGCGCCATTATTACTTATGACCTTAATGGAAACACAACAAGCAGTTATTTTGTGAAAGTCTATTACTCCATTGATGGAGGCCAGACTTTTAGCGGAGAATTGTCACAAGTTTCTGGGGATGTAAAGAGTGGCGTTCGATCAGGCAATGGAAAGAAGATAACGTGGTATGCTGACAAGGAAGTAAACTTTCTTTCAGGTCCTGTAATCTTTAAAGTAGAAGCTGAGTCAAGAAAGGCTTTACCGAAGCCAATATCCTATGATTGGGGTTCTGTTGAGTTAACAAGTATTAAGAGAGTGGCTGATGAAGTACACGTTACTTTTTCATTTACCCATACAAGTACAAGCTATGAGCGAAGCAGCCGCTACCTACGGAAAAGATCTGGATTAATATCATCTGGTGGAACAGAGTTTAATGCCATTTCGGGAGTTTTCGGAGGTAAAACTGTTACTGGATATGGAGGTGATGATGTTGACTGTATTAGGGGCATTCCAGTAAAAGGTTCACTTGTATTCGCACCCGAGACGATAGATTTAGTGATACCTGCATTGAAAATTAACATAAGTGATACCGATTTCATATTTAAGAATATACCAATCGAATGAAGGCAATTGTATATTTTTTTCTATTTACACTTAAAATTTTGTCGGTTGAAGCACAAGTGTTAGTTGGAATTAGTAAACCGAGTGCCTTTGAAATTCCATTGAAATCGGTAAAAGCATCATCCGTTAGTAAGCCAGTTCAGTTCAACATTCGAAGGGGTGAGTCTTTTTCTGGTTTAAGTTCTGCTACTGAAATGAAAATTGGCATGGTACCTGTAGACTTGAATAAAAAAACTGAAGTAAGAGCAACAATGGCAAGTACCGCTAATGATGTATCAATACCCGAACTAGAAACTAAGTTGCCTAAGTATTATAGTTTAATCATCGGAGTAAATGATTATTCGTACAATGACATGAGACTTCAAGACTTGAATAATGCTGTTAGTGATGCCAAAAATCTGAATGATATTCTTGTCGATAAATTCAATTTTGCACCCAATAATTCGATTTTACTAAGGAATCCCACAAGGCAACAAATAATCGAGCAACTAGAAAATCTTGCTTCTATAATCAAGCCAGAAGATAATCTGTTAATATTTTACGCTGGACATGGTGTGTGGGATGAACGAATCAAAATTGGGTATTGGTTGCCGTCAGATGCTAAATCGAATGATAAAACCAACTGGATATCAAATAGTACCATTAGAGACTATTTGGCCGGTATTAATT
>CAZRQK010000020.1:0-74331 GCA_964602295.1 uncultured Ohtaekwangia sp. | reverse complement strand
GGTGTAAAACTTATCGTAGCCAATTTCATTTTTGATATAAATGGAAATGAGGATAAAGCAGCTCAACCCAATGGCCAGACCGCTGATGTTGATGAAAGTGTATACTTTATTTTTGAGGAGGTTACGGAAACCTATGCGCAAGTAGTTTCGAAACATAAGCAGGGCGTTTTTATGGGAAGATGAACGATGCCTGTCACATTTGGTGCTGATTTTTACGAGAGTGGCCTTTTTTGTTTGTGCCCAGTCTTTTAAGCCGGGAACAGTTCACCCTAAAAGCGGGATGTCTTCCTTTTGAAGAAGCCTTCCGCCACTTGAAACCTGGCTTATTTTGCAGGGTAACAACCCTGGTAAATAAGCAGCACCAAACCTGACTGATCGCCATCGAAAAGTACGGAGGTGGGTTCGAAAAAAGTTGTTACGATGGAAGGGTTAATTCTTCTATGATCTGCCTGTGTGCAGGATACTCAATCAGTAATTCATTTCGCTTCGCGAGTTCGAAATCGCGAAAGTCGAAGCCGGGTGCTACCGTACAACCAGCCAGCACATAACTATCGGGTTCGTTTACGTGTGCGCCAAACCATGCACCTGCCGGTACCACGCATTGAAATGAATAACCTTCGGGCCTGGCACCCAACATTTTTACTTCCAGCCTCCCTTGGTGCAGCACATAAATGGAAAGTGATGAACCTGCATAAAAGTGCCACATTTCATCGGACTTGATGCGATGAAATAATGACTTGTCTTGCGAGCGCAACAAAAAATAAATGCCTGTGCTGAATGAACGTGGGCCATTGAATCTGGCTGGTAAACCTGCCGTTGTTATTTCTTCGCTGGCGCGGTAGGTTTCACGAAAAAAACCTCCTTCCGGATGCGGCTGCAGGTTGAATTGTGTGATCCACTTTTGCGGGCTTTCCATGGTAATATTCGGTATCTTTACTTGTGCGATTTTTTCGCGGGGCATTAAAGATAACGCTTATGAAATGGACGTACGTGATGAGTCAGAAAATAAAAGCCTCGCTGGTGCTTACCACATTGTTGGGTGCCATTGCGTTGATCGCTGTGCTGGAACAACGCAATGCCAGCGCCTTGAATCGTTCGTTCGCATCTATCTATTACGACAGACTAATTCCGGCCACCGATATTTTTTATCTCACCGAGAATCTATTCCAAAAAAGATTGCTGATGGAAGCCTGGCAGGCCAATTCCAACTTCTCCGTTTCGGAATTGCGCACACGTTTGGCACCCTTAAATGCCAATATGGATAACCGATTAAAAGAGTTTGAACAAACTTACCTTATAACACAAGAATTGTATTACCTGGCACAATTAAAACAGCACTTACAGCATTACGCTGTAGTGGAAAAGGAGATTCTTGCACTGGCAGAAGTGTCGGAAAGCGAGGCAGCGGCCATGTACGAGGCCAAAGGAAAGGCAGACCTGCATACAACCATTCATTACCTGAATGAACTGGCCCAGATTCAAACCAACGTGGGCAAGGAGCTGATACAAGATGCACAGATGCTGCGTGCCAACACAGAAGTGCTCTCGCAAGTGCAGATTGCGTTGGCCATTGTGCTGGGAATTATAGTGCTGGCTTTGTTGCTAGCATCGCGATTGCCATTGGCTCAACAGCCTTTTCATTTGAATTGACCGCAGTCTGGTTGATTCTTTTCTCGTCAGCCGATCAAATAGGGCAATACTCAGTCAGGCTTGTAATTTTCCCAATACTCTTTTGGAGTCAATATTTTTGTGCGTTTATACTTCTTGATGGTGAAGTCACCTGTATTCCCGGTAATCAAGAAGTCGGCCTTGCTTTCGAAGGCAAGTTCCAGAAACTTATTATCATCTTTATCAGACAAAACCGCGATTTTATTAACAGGCGAAAATTTGATTGATCTGGATTCAATACTTGCAATCAAAAGCTCTGCTCTATTCACAAAATCAGAATAGCGGGCAAATTTTCTTCTCCTCAAAACATCATAATACTCTTGAAGCACTTCATCAGAGGTACACAATGAAATCTTTCCCTCTATAAATAATTCGTTTATCAAGAGGTAAGGATATCCTCTCTGAATGATGGACGATACTAATACGTTGGTGTCAATGACGACTTTTTGCATGCTTCCTCACGGCCGAAACTTCTCTGGTAATCTCTTCTATTGTCATTTTAGAAAGACCATATTTTTCAGCCAGCTCTATGCATTTATTTAAATTCTGCCTGGTTAATTCTCTACTCACTATTTCCACAAACTCAGAGAAAGACATATTGTCCTTTTTTATGCCGAATTTATCCAATTCAAGATCAGAGACTGAAACATTTAGCGTTCGCATATCCTTTACCTATTGTTTACAAATTTAGTAAATATTTGGCGCCTCGAAGGGGTAAACCCAATGGGTTTTTGGACGGTTTGCCCACGGGTAACCTACCGCCCGACATTATATTTTCACTTTCTCACAAAGCGATCCTTTCTCTACCATCGCAGTAGAAAATCGTTTTCCACCTTGCATTGGCACCTTTTGTATTTGGCACTAAAAAGGTGACAATCATTTGTATAAGTAAGTGTTGACCATTGCATCCTTTGGGGGATGAAACCGTTCGTAAGACCCTAATAGATTACAGACAAAAAATGAAAATTGCTTTTGAAGCAGATTTCGGAAAAGTGTGGACCGACAATCTTTCTCCCAACGTTTTTACACTCATCTCTAAAAAACCAGCCTCCGAGGCGCAGGCCATTCTTTTCTTCGAAACACAGATTGAACTGGCAAAAACCATTCGGAAGCAATTCAAAGAAGCCTACCTCGTATCAGACTTCTCGCAAACCAACGATGAAGTGCGCCACGTACTTTGCAACTATTACATGGAATACATTCCCAGACTGATCAAGGCCAAGATATCGTATATGGCATTTGTTTGCCCGCTTACCGCATTCGAATCTTTACCTGAAGAAAAGAAGAAAAAACTGAGTGAAGCGCCTTTAGGTATTTATCCCGACTTTGTGGAAGCCATGGCGGCAGTAAACCTGAAACGCTCGGTGGAACTTTCGCAGCGATTTGAAAATATTCTCTAACCTTAACGGGTGCGTGCTTCCTGCTCGAAAAATGTATGGAGTGTGGTTAACAACTCTGGCGCGGTGAGGTAATACATGAAGGTGTGGCTTTCTTCGTTAAATTTGGTGAGCACCTCATAGTAGCCATCTTCCGTTAGGCCATGCTTCTTCATCAGGCCTTCTTTCGTGTCGGGGTTTCTGATTACCACATCTACGTAAGTGCGTGTGCGTATTTGCTCTTGCTGCGCCCTGCGCACCAAAATCTTTTCTTTCTTCCACCGGGAGTAATAGAAAGGCAAAGCCCGGTTCGATTTTCTCCAGGCTGCATATTCTTCGCTGAAAAGCAAGGCATAGGAATTTTCCAGTCTTGAATCCTGAATCACCACCGGCTTCAGCATGGTACTTCGTTCGGCCAAAGGCACCACGTTGGTCTCCCAGTCGTACAGGGGTATTTCTATTTGCTCGTAACCCAGCATAAAAAACTGGAGCGTGTCGGTAGGCTGCGCCTGAATGGAGAACTTGCCTTTCGAATCCGAAATAGTCCCCCTGGAAGTATTCTTCACCTGGATACTGACATAAGGCAACGGCACATAAGTAGCCGAGTCCACCACCATGCCGCTCATGCGCTCGGGTTGTACCTGCCCCCAGGTTGTAACACTTGCAAGTGTAACCGATGCCACCAACAAACTGCGAATCAACATAGCCAATCCGAAACGACTCAAGATTTATCAAATTGCAAAATAACCATGCTTTCGCTTTCTTTCTTACACAATTATTTTGAAAGACCCGGAGAATGAAAATAGGCTTGTTATCGGACACGCACAGCTACCTGGATGATAAACTATTCAAGCATTTTGAACATTGCGATGAGATTTGGCATGCGGGTGATATTGGCACGATGGAACTGGCCGACCGGTTGGCCAATTTTAAGCCATTGCGCGCTGTTTTTGGAAACATTGATGACAAAGACCTGCAGGTCCGTTTCCCGGAAGATATCTGGATGGGCATAGAAGGCCTCACTGTTTGGATGACCCACATTGGCGGAGCCCCACCCCACTACAACCCACGCATCAAAAAAATACTGAAAACAAAAGTGCCGGACATCTTCATCTGCGGGCACTCACACATTTTGCGCATCAAACGTAACCCAGCCTTTGGGCAAATGCTCTACCTGAACCCTGGCGCAGCCGGCAACCACGGGTTTCACCACCTACGTACAGCAGTGCGCTTCGAAATAAAAGCCGGCCAACTCCAAAATATGGAGGTGATTGAGTTAGGGAAGCGTGGAGCGTTGGGGTAGTTCTTTTAGCTTAAGCCATGCGCTAGGACATTCTTCAATAACTTCATTGTTGTCAGCCTGCATTAAGCTGGGAGTAATCTTATTGACTGGCTTCGGGTATGGATTGTAAGCGTGGCCAGACAAAGTGTGCGTAAATCAGTGAACATACTCTTTAATAAGCATCTTCTTTTGAATTATTAGACCCTCGATTTTAGTTGAAGGTCTCAATACTTTAAGGGGCGCTTTAATTATTAGTCGCTCAGCTATCAATTTAACGATTTTTGAATTAACAGCATTACCAAGCGCTCTGAATGCAGCGTTATCATTCATTTTAAGCTGTATTCCTTCGAGGGATTGTAACTTTAGTCCTTCAGTTTTTGTAATATATCTTTTCTTCCAGCCAATAATTGGTATCTGTGTTTTTGCACATACCAACGAGGGGAAAAAGTCTGCTTTCTTAATTCGTATCCCAGAGGCTCTAAATTGCAATATATAATCCGTTATGACTCTTTCATTCTCACCAACATTCCATTCTAATTTTTGCCAACTTTGAGAAGTCAACTCTTTTAGTTTAGAAACCATGGATTCAATGTATTTCTTATTGTCATTATAAAACTTTCTGTTACTCCTTATGTATCTTTTTTTCCATGAGGGAAATTCACCTTTAACTCGTGCGTAGCTAGGCAACCTTTCAAGCTGCTCCCTCTTTGATAACCCTTTTAAACTAATACCAAAACTCCCCTTGTATTTACCGAGTTCCTCAGATGTGAGTTTATGAGGAAATGTTTCATCATATGGATATGTAGCTCCAAATTCCATACTCCATATTGGAAAGCCTGGAAGTTTAGTATCCAAAGGAATTGCATCTATTAACTGTTGCCAGACCTTGATACATTCCAAGTTTGCCTTTGGAAGTTTTTTTATGTCAACAGGATTGTCCTCTATGTACTCGTTTATATTAATTAATTGAGTCTTCATTGCATCAATTTCTGAGAAACTAAAATGAGCTAATCCCCTTAGTGAGCCCACAATAAATATTCTAAGTCGATGTTGAGGAATTCCAAAGTGATGGGGGGAATAATTTTGATGATCAACCTCATATCCCAAACTCTCAAGCTTATTTCGTATATAGTTCCATGTCTCTTCATTGTCATGTTTAGCTATGAATGGGACATTCTCGAGTATAAAATATTTGGGCTTTCTGAATTTTAATATTTTAATAATGTCATCAAAGAGGTTTCCCCTTTCTGTATCCTGACGCCCCAATTGTTTACCAGCCTTGGAAAAGGGCTGGCATGGAAAACCTGCACAAAGTATGTCGTGGTCAGGTATCGTATTTATGCTCCTCTTGACCAATTCTTTAATATCTCCTTTAGGTTCAATTCCCCAATTAAGTCTATAAACCTCTCTTAAAGTAGCATCGATTTCACTAGCAAATACGCATTCGTGACCAAGTTCATGAAGCGCTTTATGAAAACCTCCAAGTCCAGCAAACAAATCAATAAATTTCATCAATTAAGTTTAGTCTTAAACCAATCTTGTATTTCGTCCTTTAACTTTTTTGGTATTGTATTCTTTTGGCAGGAAATCCTAAAGAGCCTAGCCCTATCCACGATTATGCCATAGTCATCACACGCATTTCTCCAATCACTTATACTAATCACCTGAGTTGTAGCTAAACTAGGAATGGTTGTTTTTTGATTAAATGAAACGAACCTTCTATATGATTCGATGGCCACTGCCTTTTTTTCATCCCAGTTCTTACCAGCAGCGCATTGTACGAAAAGAAGGATCGAATTTGTTCTGGTGTCGTCAAGCTTTTTGTATACAACTAAATCTACGTCCCTATCTTTATCGTGTGGCCCTGGGTCCTCATCCCTTTTTTCATTAATTAATGCCGCAAATTCATCCAATTGAATCTTAAACGGTTTTGAAGCTGGAAAGCCAAATAGATAAGAATTTGTATTGAGGAAATTATCTAAGCAACGTCTAGTAATATGTTCGAATAGTTTTGTTCCCTCATCAGATTTCTGTCCTTTCTTTAGTTTGCCCACACCATAAGTTGAGTAATAGAGGCAAAGAGCCAATTCAGGATGCTTTTTCCAATCAAAGTTTGGCAAAACTCTATTGCCAACAATCTTAAATGGCTTAACAGTTCCGTATAAAGTTAATCTCCGTGATAGTTCGCCAATAGCGCTATCAACGTCTTCTTCAGCTATATTGACGTCCTCTGCTTCAAGGAGAGCTAAAATTTTGGACTTGGAAATCTCCTTGTTTGAAGCCAGAACAAACAATTCAATCCAGTCAGCAACCCTATCAATATGATTTGAACTAGGTGGCTTAATCTTCATTTCAACATTCGTTTCAGTTCTTCACCAGCTGAAATGCTTTCCTCTACCAAAGCCTTTATGTCACTGGATTTATATTTATATGCTATTGTCAGGGCATTTCTAAGATTTTTGATTGCGTCATTTAATTTTTTCATTAGATACTTTTTCTCGCCTCCGCTTCGCTCATAAGCCTCCTCTAACAGGTCATATTTAATCAGATATTCAGTTGCATCTTCGTCAGCAAGTACGGGTGCTAGACGTGAAGTAATTTTCCTTGAATCAGTCAATATTGGTTGTTTCTCTTTATTATTGCCATAAATCCAAGTAAGGAGTCTGTTTAAGTTTTCAAGCTTTTTTAAGGGAACAGTTCTTTTGGAAAAATCTATTTCCCTGTAGGATTTGACTCCAATGAATTCACGAATGCTGGGTGCATTAAGCGCAACTGTTATTAAAGAAAAACGATCTTTGATATGAGAAATATCAAACGACAAATCGTTTTCGGCCTCTTTAAGAACCTTATAACATAAGTATTGCTTACGAATAACATCTGATCTGTCAGCAGTCTGACGTTGCACCTCCTTGATACTTTCCTCTACCGTTTTTTTTCTCTTAACACCCTCTTCAATTCTACTTGCCAGAAAAACGGCCTTTGCATATGCTTCCCACTTTAAAAGACCGGCAATATGCCTTACTCCTAGATAAGCAGATATTTCGTTTCTGTTGGGATAAAATATAGCTGGGATTATTTGGAGGTCTTCTTCAACCTGCTTTGACGCTGGCCTTGGAAAGTCATCACTTACTTTAATTTTTTTTCGAAGTGAATCTTCCGTCAGAAGTTTTAATGTTGCAGTTCTTCTATTGCCCTCGACTACAACAAACCTAGTCGACTTAGTATCAATTAAATTTTGTATTTGCTTTTGCTGAACTTCAATGTCTGGAGATAATTTAAACCCTTGTGGAAATTTCGCTGGAACAACTACTATTGGCTCCTCATCAAAATATCCATTTTCGGCCATTGAATAAGCAAGTTCTTCAATGTCAAAATTGCCGTATAAAGTAGTTAATAAATCTAATTGGGTGTCGCCTTGACTTTCGTTAGCCAACCGCGGATTTTTGGAATCAAGATCAAGTAATTCGATAGGTATATTTAGTTGTGGTCTTTTTCTGCCATATCCTGCTATCCTTTTAGACATTCCCAAAAATCATTTAAGTCCAGAATTTTCAAATATAGGTATAAGAATCTTGTTTTTCAGCTTAAAAATAAAGGTTTTGGCACTCAAAAGCGCCAAATGGGCAGGGGCTACTGAGGGAATTCTTCTTAAAAATTGCGATGGGTCGCCTGTTATATTTCTCATTTGTCTAACGTTATTTTTTTAAAGTCCAGATTGTCCCAATGCCGTGCACTGAGTCTTGGGAGATCTTTGTTAACAGAATGTCATCCGTCAGATGGCCAGATTAGGCCGAATCCCATTACTGCTAACGCAAGGGCTTATGTCGAGCTGAGCTTTTATCAGTGGTGCTTCACCACGAAGGTCAGCACGGGTCGTTTGGAGTGGCTCACCACATCTTCGGCCATGCTGCCTGCCAATACGTGGGCAAAGCCCGTGCGTCCGTGTGTAGCCATGGCAATCATATCTGCATTGATGGAGTCGGCAAAGCGGATGATACCTTCTTCCACATTCAAATCGTTGTACACATTGATGGTATAGTTCTTCAACCCCAGGCTTTTGGCAAATTTTTCCATGTACCCTTTCACCACGTAGTCGCGCTGGAAATCGCCAGGCGTATTGATGCGCACCAGGTGAAGTGTTGAATCGTAGGTCTGTTGTGCCTTTTTAACAATACGCGAAAACACTTCCTCATCTTTCGACATGGCAGTGGCATACACAATATTCTTGAAATTGGTAGTGGCCGGCTTCTTGTTAATGGTTAGCACCGGGCAATGCGAGGTGCGCACCACCTTTTCGGTATTAGAGCCTATCAACATCTCTTCCATTTTGGTATGACCGGCAGTGCCCATCACCACCAGGTCTACCTTATGTTCGGCAATAATGGTACGCATGCCATGGAAGGGGTTTCCCATTCGCAATTCACCATCTACACGCACATTTTTCAGCTTGGGATCGTTCACGGCTTTCTCTAACTGCTTGCGTGCCTTCTCTATCATCTTCATGTTGAAAAGCTTGTCTTCCATATCATCGAAAGAAACCTGGCCAGACACATTGAATGAACCACCCGTTACTTCTTCAATTACGTGCAATAAGATTACCTGGGCACCATACTTGGCTGCAATATCGGCTGCTACTTCGGCTGCCGTGGCAGCAGTTTTCGAGAAATCGGTAGGAACAAGAATTTTTTTCATGGGATTGTCTTTAATTCTTTTGGGTATAAGTAAAAGTAAATATTTAGCGCCTAAATAAAAACGGAATCAGGGACAGAGCAATTCTTTTTCCACACCCGCACGAAGCGTATGCCCGTCCGCCACGGGTGCATGCATCCATACGCGGGCCATCAACAAAACTCCGGCCATCACAAACGCCCAGCGATACGCACGAGGTTGTTGCACCCAATGTAAAAACGTAAGTCGTTGCATCAGCCACCCAACGCCAATCATCACCGGCCAGGTGCCCAAGCCAAATGCCAGCATGTAAAGCATGCCATCCCAAACACCGGGTAAAATGAAGGTGGCCGTGAGCGCCAGGTAGGTGAGCCCGCATGGCAGCAGACCATTGAGTACACCCAGCACAAATCTGGAAAAAAGAGTGCCCTTACCCAGATAGGTACCAAACTGTTTCTTTACCCAACTGGTACCTTTGTTAAGAAGAGGAGAAATAATGGGAACAGACACTCCGCTGATGCCCACCAATCCCAAAGCTATCAGCAACCCGCCCAAACCTATCGACAAAATTTGTTGGTATTGATTAAAATGAAAGAGTGTACCCAAACCGGCACCTGCCGCACCCAATAATGTGTAAGTGGTAATGCGGCCAGTGTTATAAATTACTTTCGTGATCAAAAACGGTTGACGTGCCGTTACCGCCCACATCAGCGGGCTGCACATGCCCGCACAGTGAAGACTTCCGGCTAATCCCAACAAAAGAGCTGCGTACAGCATTACAATACCACTGTTTTTTCCAGATAATATTCCGTTCCGTTCATGGTCCACTCCAGGGTGAGGCGGTACAACCCACGACTCCAATGGGCCAGTTCATATTCTTGGGTTTCGCTGTTCCACACCGACAGATCGAAATGTTGATCGAGCGATGGGTCGCTGGGTCTTACTACTTTCAAGCTGCCTCCTTCTACCTTAGCGAAATCCGTGTAATGCAATTTTATTTTTCCTTCAGTGGCTGTTAAATTTGGAAGAGTCGTGAGGGAAGAAGTTTGCCGTACCTTGTTCATTTTATCCTGGTGCCTGAGTTCTTCCTGGTAATAGCTTTTTGAAACCAGGTTTACATCTGCCCGCATACACACCGTAACCAGTGTGGTAATAAAGCCAGCGAAGAGTACGAATGCCACCACAATCCACTTTCCAAAGTGCATAACCTTTAATTTACTGTTTTTATCTGCTGCGCGCCCTTAGGCATAGGCCCAACAAAGCGTACTTTTTTCACCAAAATTCTTTCACCATCCTGGTAGATGCCCACCTCTACGGTGGTACGCAACGAGGTGAGTTCTTCTTCAGGTATTTTCACGATGAATAAATTTTTCAGAATACCCTCGTGCGGAACGGTAATACCACCCTCGCCCACTTTTGCCAACGAGGCGCCTTGCGGAGATTCAATGCGCAAGGTCAGGGGCACATCATCGAAAGTTTTATTAAGAAACTCAAAGTTGTACACATTGGAAATCTGACCGTCATCGGTGCGGGCGTATAAAGTGCCGGGTGCTTTCAAAATAGTAACGGCAATATCCTGGCGGGTGAAGATGAGGTACCCCAGCAACGTCAACAGTCCTGCCAACACAACAGAGTAACCCATTACACGTGGAGTGAGCAGACGCTGCGTGCCTTCTTTGATGGCATTGAAGGAAGAGTAACGTATCAACCCTTTCGGTTTGTTGATCTTAACCATCACCTCATCGCAGGCATCTATGCAAGCAGTGCAGTTCACACATTCTAGTTGGGTGCCATTGCGGATATCGATGCCCGTAGGGCAAACATGCACACACAACTTACAATCGATGCAGTCGCCTTTCTTCTCATCCACCACATGCTTCTTCAGTTTACCGCGGGGTTCACCTCGCAGCCAATCGTAGGCCACAACGATCGAATCTTTCACCAGCAACACCCCCTGCAACCTTCCGTAAGGACACACCGCAATGCAAGCCTGCTCGCGAAAGCGTGCAAATACACCATAAAATACGGCTGTGAATGCTGTCAATCCGAGGAACCCGGCCCAATGCTCGGTAGGTGGCTGCGAAACAATTTCTTTCACCTGCTCAACACCAATAAGGTAAGCCATGGTAAGGTGTGCTATCAGTATTGAAATAGCAATGAAGATTACCTGCTTACCCACCTTCTTCGTTATTTTACCTGCATCCCAGGGGGCTTTGTCTAAACGCCTTTGGTCGTTGGCATCGCCTTCAATCCAGTATTCAATTTTTCTGAATACCATTTCCATGAACAATGTTTGCGGGCACGCCCAACCGCACCACACACGCCCAAATACCACTGTGAACAGAATCACAAAAACAAAAAGGGCTATGAGCGTAAGTGCCAGCAGAAAAAAATCTTGTGGCCAGAATACCTGGCCGAACAAGATGAACTTGCGCTCGAATACATTCAACAGCAGAAACGGGTGGCCGTTCATGGTAAGAAACGGCCCAATAAAAAACAGCGACAACAGGACAACCGTAACCAGAATACGCCACCGGTGCAGGGCACCGGCAGGTTTTTTAGGATACATCCAGATGCGTTTGCCACTGGCATCTACCGTAGCCAGGGCATCGCGAAATTCTTCATCGTAAGCGTAAAGGTTTTCCTGTTCTTTAATCATGTTGCGTTACCCAAAACAAATTTCTTACTCACATTCCCGACTGCACTTTGGTTGAATCGGCCGGTGCCGCAGCCGGTTCGTAACGGTCGCCCTCAGGCTTCTTGGCATTGGGCGGGTTGCTGCCCTGTATGGACAGCACATAGCTGGACACATTGCGAATAGCTTCCGGACTCATTACACCGCCCCAGGCCACCATGTTGGTGTTGGGCACACCGTCTTTCACAACTCTATAGATATCCTTTATGGAGCCGCCATGTTTCCAAAACTCGTCTGTAAGGTTGGGTCCAATGTCGCCACCGCCATCACGTCTGTGGCAAGAAGCACAGGTTCCTAAAAAGGTAGTTTTACCTGCAGCCAGCGCTTGCGCATCAAGGGTAGGCGTTACGTTGGTCTCGTCTATCTGCGGACCCGGGTTGGCTGCCTTCTGCGCACGGGCCTGTTCTTCTGCCACCGACAATTCCGTTTCGTATTCTCCCCGCGAAAGCGGCAAGGAATCGAAAACGTGGTAGGCCAACAGGTAGAAGCCACTCCAGATAATGGTGACATAGAATAACCATTTCCACCAGGGCGGTAAATGATTGTCAAGTTCTCTGATGCCATCGTAGTTGTGGTCCATCACCAACGTAGCCTCTTTTTCTGCCGGAACAAAACCGTTGAGTTTGTCCCACACGCGTTGCCACAGCGATGGCTCCGGTAAAAAAGCCCTACCCTCGCGGGCAGCTCTTTCTTCGGCCGCCTTGCGCGCCAATATGTTCAGCACTTTCAGCATATAGGTGGCCACTGCCAACACCAGCAACGCAGTTACTATCAGAAATCCAGCCACCACATAAAATGAAATCATGGGGTCATCCCACACGGATGCCGTTTCTGTTTGGCCCATGGCCAGTGGCGCACCCGATAAGAAAAACAGAATGGTTATTAATTTTTTCATGGCGATCAGGATTTGGCGTTGGCATTTGTACTTTCTGCTCCATCCTGCAAGGGCAGTTCGCTCATGTCGCGGATAAATTTTTTATCCACGGTGAATGTCCACCACAGCAGAAAGAGAAAGAAGAGAAAAAATATGATGAAGGAGATGACGGGCCAGATGGCTACGTGGTCGATGCTCCTAAGTATGTCTTTGTACATGGCTTTACTTGGTTATTGGTTGTTGGCTGTTTTCGAAGATTTGATGTCGGTGCCGAGGCGTTGCAGATAGGCAATGAGTGCTACTATTTCCGCTTCGGGCACTACCTCATAACCTTCCAACTTCAGGTTATCGGCAATGCGCCTGGCCTGTGCGTCCAAATCCTGATTGGCCGTTTCTTCATATCCATCGGCATAAGGCACTCCGATGGTGCGTAGGGCGCTGATCTTACCAGCGGTTTCCTCTTTGTCAATCATTTGTTCGTACAGCCATGGGTAGGCGGGCATAATGGAACCATTGGAAACATCGCCTGGTGTTAGCATGTGGCGGTAGTGCCAGCTATCGGCATATTTGCCGCCCACACGCTGCAAGTCGGGGCCGGTGCGCTTAGATCCCCACAAGAATGGATGATCGTACACATACTCACCTGCTTTGGAATATTCTGCGTTGGTAGGGTCGTAACGCTGCACTTCGCTGCGGAACGGGCGTACCATCTGCGAGTGGCATCCTACGCAGCCCTCGCGTATGTAGATGTCGCGGCCATGCAACTCCAGCGGAGTATAAGGCTGCACGCTGCTAATGGTGGGCACATTCGATTTAATAAGGAAGGTGGGCACCATTTCGATAATGCCACCAATGAGTATGGCCACCAGTGAAAGCACGGTAAACAGTACGGGCTTGCTTTCCAACACATGGTGCCAGTAGCCACCCGTTGACGCAGAGGAAATCATGGGTGCTACTTCGGCCTCTTCATTGGCCATAAACTTTCCTGCGTAAGCCGTCTTCATCAGGTTGTAGGTCATGATGAACACCCCCGTGAGGTACAGTGTACCACCCACGGCACGCATCATATAGAAAGGCAGAATCTGCGTGGATGTTTCCAGGAAGTTCTGATACTTCAGGAAGCCATCGGGAGTGAATTCTTTCCACATCAGGCTTTGCACCACACCTGCTGTGTACATCGGCAAGGCGTACACAATGATGCCCAACGTTCCCAGCCAGAAGTGCAGGTTAGCCAGCTTTGATGAATAGAGCTGCGTGTTCCACATGCGCGGAATAGCCCAGTAGAGCATACCGAAGATGAGAAAGCCATTCCATCCTAAACCGCCCACGTGCACGTGTGCCACAATCCAGTCTGTAAAGTGTGCAATGGCATTTACGTTTTTCAAAGAGAGCAAGGGGCCCTCCAGGGTGGCCATTCCATATGCAGTTACAGCTACCACCATGAATTTCAGCACCACGTCCTCGCGAACGCGGTCCCACGCCCCTCGCAATGTCAGCAAGCCGTTCAGCATACCGCCCCATGAAGGTGCGATGAGCATAATGGAGAAAACTGTTCCCAACGATTGCGCCCAATCGGGTAAGGCCGTGTACAACAAGTGGTGTGGCCCTGCCCAGATGTAAATAAAAATTAAAGACCAGAAGTGGATAATGGAAAGACGGTAAGAGTAAACCGGGCGGTTGGCCGCTTTGGGCAGAAAGTAATACATCATGCCCAGAAAGGGTGTGGTTAAGAAAAACGCCACCGCATTGTGGCCATACCACCATTGCACCAGCGCATCTTGCACGCCCGCATACCACGAATAGCTCTTGAAGAGCGTAACGGGCATCTCGAACGAGTTAACCACATGCAGCACAGCTACCGTAACAAAAGTGGCGATGTAAAACCAGATGGCTACATACATGTGTTTCTCGCGCCTGCGCAAGATGGTGCCAATCATATTCCAGCCAAACACCACCCATACAATGGTAATGGCAATATCAATGGGCCACTCTAACTCTGCATATTCTTTAGAGGTGGTGTAGCCCAGCGGTAACGTAATGGCTGCAGCGAGAATGATCAGCTGCCAACCCCAGAAGTGAATCCAACTGAGGGCATCGCTGAACATGCGCGTTTTAAGCAGTCGCTGCATGGAGTAGTACACTCCGGCAAACATGGCGTTGCCCACAAAGGCAAAGATCACCGCGTTGGTATGCAGCGGCCGTATACGCCCGAAGGTGGTGTACTGCAGATCGAAATTAAAGACGGGATAAAATAGCTGAATGGCGGCCAGCAAGCCGACTGTCATGCCGACAATGCCAAAAATAACCGTGGCGATGATGAAGGCTTTGACAATTTTGTTGTCGTAATAGATTTTTTCCAGTTCCATGGTGCCGGAGTTTATGTAGGTTTTTCAGGGGTTAAAAGTAGACCGCTGCCCATCCGGACGCGCATGATCGACCTTAGCGAAAAAGCTGATTTTAATCAGTGTGTGAGAAATTGCTTCGCATGAGATGAGAAAAATAAAATGCGCGGGCAGCATCTTTCCGCTTCTTATTTTAATGGCATGTGTTTACATTAGTCTGATGCTATCGAATCGCTGGCCACTTGCGTGGATATACACGCTGATTTTACTCCTTCTATGGAGCACAGCCAGTGGCCAGGCGCTCAGCCACTCAGCCACCTCGTGGGAGCACATCCGGCAAAATGGATCTGGCGAAATAACCGTGTATTGGTTCGAGTCGAAGCCGTTTATCTATCGCAATGCCACAGAGCAATTAGATGGCGTGGAGTACGACCTGATGGAGGGTTTTCGGAAATACCTGAAGGACAGGTATAACGTGAACCTGAAATTGAACTGGAAAGAGGCCAACGATTTTCAAAACACTTACCTGACGGTGCAACAAGACCCACAACACTCTTTTGGTGTGTCGGCATTCTCCATCACCAGTCAGCGCGAAACCGAGGTACAATTTGCACCGCCCTACATGGCCGACATATCGGTATTGATCTCCAGCCAAAATGTGCGCTCCACACAAAGCGTTTCCGATTTCAAAGAAGTTTTCAACGGCCTTACCGCCATCACTATTAAAGGCACTACCTACGAGCAGGATTTGCTTCGGCTGAAAAAAGAATCGGGCGTGGATTTCAACATACAATACATTCCCAGTTACCAAAATATTCTGCTCACCATCGAGTCGATGGACAATGCTTTTGGCTTTATTGATCTGCCCGTATACATGATGTTGTTCAGCGCAGACCCTTCCATGAAGGTGAAAAGGCAAAACCACTACCCGGTAAAGCGCAGGGGTTACTCCATCATTTACCCGCTTCACAGCGATTGGAAAGTGCCGGTAGACGAATACTTCTCGATGGTACGATCCAATTTCGAACCCATTATCGGCAAATACTTAGATGTGGAGCTGTACCGCTTTGTAGAAGAACTGGCCCGCGAATCGAACGATGAGCTGGAATTGTTGAACAAAGAAAAAGAAATTCAATACGAAGACCTGCTGAGCAAATCGGTGCAACTGGCCCAGCAAACGCGCACCAGCAAATACCTGATTGCCATCACCAGCATGGTGGGCACTTTTCTGTTGATTATCGTAGTGATGTACCGAAAGCGCAACGAGCAGAAAGAGAAAATTGAAGCCCAACGCCAGAGCATTGCCCTTAAAAACGAGCAACTGGAAAAACGCAACGAACACCTGGTGGCACTGGACGAAGAAAAAAACAACCTCATTAAAATTCTGGCGCACGACCTGCGCACGCCCATCAACCACGTGCAGGGTTTAGCGCAGGTGTTTCTTCTCAGCAATCCGCAACTGCCAGAAGACCAAAAGCAGATTATTCAGAATATTACCGATGCCTCGCTGCGTCTCAACAAAATGATATCGAACATTTTGGATATCGATGCCGCAGAAAACAAGCGCATCAAAATTCTAGCAGAAAATGTAGACATCAAAGCCTTACTTCAAAAGGTGATCAGAAGTTTCGACAAGCAGGCACAAAAGAAAGAGATGGCGTTGGTGTTGCAACCTTACGCGGGCAGCCCTGTTATTTTTGGCGATCCACTCTTTCTCATACAGGTATTCGAAAACCTCATTTCGAACGCGCTCAAGTTCTCGCCCAAACACAAACAGGTAACCGTTGTGATACGCGAAGAAGGAAACGATGTGCGCATCAGCGTGATCGACCAGGGCCCCGGCCTTTCGGAAGAAGACCAGCAGTTGTTGTTTAAAAAATTCCAGCGCCTAAGCACTCACCCTACCGATGGCGAAAAGTCGACCGGCTTAGGGCTCTCCATCGTCAAGCAATACGTGGAACTGATGGGCGGCCGCGTGTGGTGCGAATCGGAGCCCGGCAAAGGGTCGGCTTTCCATGTGGCCTTCCCGCAGAGGGGGCGCTAAACCCGCCATTGAACCATTTTTGTTCTGGCGTTTGGGAGTAGATAACCCTCTCCACTTTGAATTTTCGCAATCAGGAAAAATTAAATTTCGGTTTGCAGCAACCTTGTTGTAACCCTTGCATCTTTAGCCTGTATTCAACACAAACCAACCCAGGCAACTTATGAAAACATTTAAATGGATAGGTGCAATCGCGGTGCTACTGCTGATAACGCAGGCTGCAGAGGCGCAGACCACGCAGAGCAAATCCTTCAATGGCATAAAGAAAATACGGATGACCACCGGTTCGGGCAGTTGCCGCATTAAGAAAGGAACCGGCAACGCTGTGCAAGCAGAGGTAAGCTACACGTTCGATAAAGAAAGCTACGAACCACGCATGGAACAAGAGGGCGATGTGCTGGTGATACGCGAACGCTTTGAGCGGGGCAACAACAGCGGCAATTCTCAGTGGACGTTGACGATACCCGATGGACTGACAGTTGCTTACAGCACTGGCTCGGGCGACATGGAAATAGCTGACCTAACCATTGACCTGAAAGCCACCACGGGGTCAGGCAACCTCATCTTTAGCCAGGTAAAGGGCGACATAAACGGAACCACCGGCTCGGGCGATGTGGAGTTGGCAAACTTCAGTGGCGACTTCAGCGCCAACACGGGCAGTGGCAATATGTTGGTGGAAAACAGCACGGGCGATATTTCCTTAAACTGCGGCTCAGGCAACCTGCGCCTGGATAATAACAAAGCGGCCATCGCGGCCAACACCGGTAGCGGTAACATACGGGTGCGCAACCTGGTGACTCAAGGTTCGTGTAAATTCAACACGGGCTCGGGCGATGCCCTCGTAGTGTTGGGTGCCACACCCACACACGACCTTGCAGTAAACAGCGGTTCGGGCGATGCCGAATTGGACTTTAACGGCAACGAGATAAAAGGTGAAATTGTGATGAAGGCCAGCAAGCGCAGGGGCGACATTGTGGCTCCTTTTGCGTTCGACAAAACCGAAGAATTAGACGGCTGGGGCGATGACATAGTGATCCAAAAAACCGTGACGAAAGGCAATGCTACCAACCGCATCAGCATTGGCACCGGCTCGGGCAGTGCCGTGCTGAAAAAATGACTGCACACGCACAAAAACGAAAAGCCAATGGAAGCACTCCATTGGCTTTTTTTATTCAATCACAACTCCGGGTAAACCGGAATGCGGTTATTTCTTCTTAGCCTTGAATTCTTCTTTGATCTTTTCGATGTCCACAGACTTCATCACCGGCTTGAAATTCTGGTTTTTGAGGTCGGTGCGTCTGCGGGCTGCGGCTGCCTTGTCCTTACGGTTCTTGCGCTTAAGTCTGGTTACTGACATGACTATTCGTGTTTTAAAGGGCTGCAAAAGTAGGAGAGAAATTATTGTATTGCAAGATTTAGCCCGCTTTTGATGGGCAAAAGCCAAATTGTGGCAAAATCTCATGAATATGGGGGTTCCTACGTAAATTGCCGGCATTCTTAAAACCGTGGCAGCCGTCTGACCGCTCCTAGCGCAAGCATTCAGCGGTCTGACGGCAGTGAATCTAAAGACCCGCATGACACAACCCTCTCTCCCGAAAGGCACCCGCGATTTTGGCCCCGCACAGATGGCCAAGCGATACTATATTATAGAGCGCATCCGCCAGGTATTTCAAAACTACGGCTTCCAGCCCTTGGAAACGCCCGCCATGGAAAACCTCGATACCCTTACGGGGAAGTATGGCGAAGAAGGAGATCAGTTGTTGTTTAAGATTTTGAATTCAGGTGAGTATTTTGAAAAAGCTCAAAAAATAGTAATCGAAGAGACTCGTGTTGATCTTACTCCACAAAGGATTGGTCATTTGTATCGAGCGTTAACTCACGTATTGTGGAATATTTATAAAGGATCTTCCCTTGAAAGGGAAAGAAGTGGCCTATCTAACGACAACTCCGCTGAAATTCTTTTACATGACAATATTAAGCCATCTGATAAATTAGAAGCCTGTTTCGAAGACCTAGCAATCTCCCAAAACGAAAAAAAACTCATTTTGTCTTTCATAAAGATAAATGGTCCTTTCTTTTCGTATTGGATTATTGAAACACTACGAAGGCTTTCTAACGATGGTAATGAAATCAGTGAAAACATATTTAGCCAAAGGTTTTCGTCAAATCCAATTTTGAAAGAAGTACCACTCCAACTTTCAGAGTATGTTGCCGAATTCACAACTCAACAACTAAGGACAAAAGACCTAACTGATTTAATCTCCGAAAAAGGCCTGCGCTACGACCTCACGGTTCCCTTTGCGCGCTATGTGGTGATGAACCGCCACGAGATCGCTTTGCCTTTCAAGCGTTTCCAGATACAACCCGTGTGGCGTGCCGACCGACCGCAGAAGGGCCGCTACCGTGAATTCTACCAGTGCGATGCCGATGTGGTGGGTACGGATTCTTTGATCTGCGAAGCCGAGATCATCCTCATGATCAAAGAAGTATTTGCGTTGCTGGGTATCGAAGACTACTCTATTAAAATAAACCACCGGGGCATATTATCGGGACTGGCAGAACTGGCCGGGGCCAAAGGCAACGAAACGGCTTTGTTTGTAGCCATCGACAAGCTGGATAAAATCGGAGAAGAGAAAGTGAAGGAAGAACTGCGCAGCAAAGGGTTCAGCGATCAGAGCCTGGCCACCGTATTCGAAATACTGAACTTCACCGGCAGCAACGAGCAAAAAATTCAATTATTAAAGGATCGTTTTGCCTCCTCCGAACAAGGGCAAAAAGGCGTGAACGATTTTTCGAACGTTTTACAGCTACTTACCGATTACGGTGCCGACCACCAGCACGTGGATTTTGATATTTCGCTGGCGCGGGGCTTGAGTTACTACACCGGCTGCATCTTCGAAGTGAAGATCAACAACGTAGCCATTGGCAGTGTAAGCGGGGGCGGCCGCTACGACAATCTCACGCAGGCGTTCGGCTCGAAAGAAAGATTGTCGGGGGTGGGGATTTCTTTTGGTATCGACCGCCTGTACGATGCCATGGAAGAACTGAAGCTCTTTCCGCAAGAAGCACAGATTGCATCGAAAGTATTGATCTGCCACCTGGACGAGGCCAGCCAACGGTATGCTTTAGGCGTGGCGCACGAACTGCGCAAACACCGCATTGCGGCCGAAGTCTACCCCGATATCGCCAAGGTGAAGAAACAACTGGAGTATGCCAACAAAAAAGGCGTGCCCTACACCATGGTCATTGGCTCCGAAGAAATGAGCACCGGTGAACTGGCGCTGAAGATTATGCAGACCGGAGAGCAGGTGAAAATGAAAATAGAAATGATTGTAGAAACGATAAAGTAGTCAACAGTCCATGGTCCACGGTCAATAGTCCATAGTCGACAGGACGATGGTCTACAGACTGTGGACTGTGGACTGTGGACCATTGACCAACAACAAACCCAACAAACTTGTCCTCCCTCCACACCATATCCACCGGGTTGCTTTCTTTAAAAGACATTGAGCAGATCACTCATCAGGGCGCAACGTTATCGCTGTCGGATGAAGTAACACAGAAAATCCAGAAGTGCCGCCAATACCTCGATGAGAAAATCACCACCTCCGTAAGCCCGGTATATGGCATCAACACAGGCTTTGGCTCGCTTTACAACAAAAATATTCCGAAAGACCAGCTAGAAAAGCTGCAGGAGAACTTAGTGAAATCGCATGCGTGTGGTACCGGCCCCGAAGTGCCCCACGAGATTGTGCATTTGATGTTGTTCTTAAAAGTGCAGTCGTTGGCTTACGGCTACTCGGGCGTGCAGGTGGAAACCGTGCAACGGTTGATCGACCTCTTTAACCACCGGGCTTTGCCCCGCGTATTCGAAATGGGCTCGTTGGGCGCCTCGGGCGACCTGGCCCCGCTGGCCCATTTAACGTTGCCGCTGATTGGCGAGGGTGAAGTTTACCTGAACGGGCAACTGCTAACAGGGCAAGCGTTGCTGCAACAAATGAAGTGGCAGCCCATCCATTTGAAAGCCAAAGAAGGGCTGGCTTTGCTGAATGGCACCCAGTTTATGAGCGCCTATGGTATTTGGGCGGTGCAGCATGCGCATCATGTTTACCAGTTGGCCAACGCTATCGGTGCACTTTCACTCGATGCCTTCGATGGACGCATTGAAGCGTTTGACGACCGTGTGCACCAGATACGGCCGCATGCCGGGCAGCAGGCTACCGCGCAAGCCATCTGCCAATGGCTGCAGGGCAGCGAAATCATTCAGCAGTCGAAAAAGCACGTGCAAGACCCTTATTCCTTCCGCTGCATACCACAGGTGCATGGGGCCAGCAAAGACGCCATCGATTACGCCACCGGAGTGTTGCTTACCGAAATAAACGGGGTCACCGATAACCCCAATGTATTTCCGGATGATGACACGATTATTTCTGCCGGCAATTTCCACGGTCAACCGCTGGCGCTGGCTTTAGACTTTCTTGCCGTAGCATTGGCCGAACTGGGTAATATTTCCGAACGCAGAACGTATCAGTTAATTTCCGGTTCGCGCGATCTGCCCAATTACCTCGTGGCCAATCCAGGTATCAACTCGGGCCTGATGATTCCGCAATACACAGCCGCCTCTTTGGTAAGCCAGAACAAACAACTCTGCTCCCCCGCCTCAGTGGATAGCATCGTTTCATCGAACGGGCAAGAAGACCACGTAAGCATGGGCGCCAATGCGGCCACCAAACTCTACCGCGTGGTGCAAAACCTCTATTCCATCCTTGCCATTGAAATGATTACCGCTTCGCAGGCCCTCGCCTTCCGCAGGCCCCTGAAAACCAGTCCGCGACTGGAAAGGTGGGTACAAGAGTTCCGGCAGCATGTACCATTTATCGAAACCGATCGTTTATTGCATAACGACATGCAGAAAGCGGAGAAATTCCTGAAGGAGACTAAATTAGGGGTGTGAAAGAGAGAAGGTTGACCCATTTCCTGAAAGAAATACGAACCAGAAGTGTGGTGATCATACTGCTGGTTTGGCTGTTGCCGAATTTACAGGCAGAGGCGCAATTCACGAGTCGCCTGGGGAGATTTCAAGTAGACCAACGAAAAGGTTGTGCACCTTTTACCGTAACCATTACCGACACCAACCTGATTACTGTGGATGATTGTACACCGGGCAAGCCCTGCTTGATGACGCCAGGTGACGGAACCCCGCAGCAACAAAATCAATTCACCATCACTTATCCCAATCCCGGTACCTTTACACTTTCTGTTCTCTACCAAAGTATAGGTGCCGATGACATTGTCATCACCGTAGACGAAAACATCGCCCCTCCTTTCGAAACGTATGCCTGTGCGGGTAATGGCGTTTCCATTAAAGTAACCGACAATCATTACGATCAATACGTGATCGATTTCAACAACGACAATGTACCCGAAACCATCATACCGTTCAGCAACAATGCGGTGGCACAATTCAACTATGGCACCAACAGCGCACAAGTAATCAAAGTGCGTGGCCGCGATCTCAACTCGGCAGATAACTGCGCCACGCAACAGGAAAATTTCACCCCACGAGCCACGCTGCCCGCCCCCACCATTCAAACCCTTACCGCGCTGGATGCCACTTCGCTGCAATTGGACTTCAACATTCAGGACCAAATACAATACAGGCTTGAAATAGCGGTGAACAATGCCAACAGCTTCCAGCTATTTCGCACACTGTACGAAACCAATACCCTTACCGTGCCAAACCTGCTGCTCGAAAATAACTTTTATTGCTTCCGCCTCAGCGCCTACAACCCTTGCACCAATCAAAATACGTATTCGAATACCATCTGCAGTGCCGATGTAGACCTCACCATCGCCAACGCACTGAATACCTTCCGTTGGAATACGGCCAACACGGCCGTTACCAGTCTCACCATTTCGCGCACTGGCTCGGATAACACCAATTTCAGTACACAAATAGGTTTTCAAAATGCCTATGCCGATGCCGACATCGATTGCAATGTAACGTATTGCTACACCCTTACTGCTAACTACGGCAATGGCATCCGGGCTATCTCTTTAGAAAAATGTGGCACCTCATTCATCAACACCAGCCGGCCAGCCATCACTAACGTAACCGCTCAGGTAGATCAGGGTGTAACGCTGGATTGGAGTACCGACCCGCTGATTGACATTGGCAACTTCTTTATCAGGCGCTCGGCTGGTACGGGGCCGCTTACGCTGATCAGTAACACAGCCGAGCCCGCACCCTTTACCGATGCCAATTATTTTACTGAAGGCGCCTTCTGCTACCAGGTAAATTACAACGACTTGTGTGGCAACAACAGCTTAGATGGCATCATTACGTGCCCAGTGCGTTTGTTCGGCTCGATCGATGCCAAAAACATTGTCACAGTAAACTGGACCCGTTACCGGGGATGGCAAAACGGGGTGGCCGGCTATGTGGTAGAAAAATACAACCAGGGAGGCAACCTTATCCGCACTTTTAATGTAGGCACCGATACCGTGCTGGTGGACGACCAACCCGACCTGGACAACCAGGTGGTGAGTTACCGTGTGCGCGCACTGCCCAACCAGGCAGGCCTCACGGCCTCGCGTTCCAACAGCGTTAGCTTCACCAAAGAGATTAACCTGATTTTCCCCACGGCCTTCACACCCAATCGCGATCGGTTAAATGACTTGTTCACCGTTACCGGGCAATACGTGTCTAAAATGAACATGCGTATCTTCGATCGTTGGGGTGCCTTGGTATATGGCAGCGAAAACAACGAACCGTGGGACGGCACACGCGGAGGCTTGCCCATGCCCGAGTCTACCTACGTGTGGAAAGCAGAAATTACAGACCTGGCAGGCCGCACCTTTTCGCGCGAAGGCACGCTGGTGTTGCTGCGCAAGTAAGCCGTTGCCCAAAATTTTTACCTTTGTTGCCTTAATCTGAATTCTACTATTTAAACCACCGCGTATGTTCGACATGATGAGTATGATGGGCAAGGTGAAAGAAATGCAAGCCCGACTGAAGGAAGCGCAGGACAACCTGGACAAAGTGAAAGCCGAGGGCGAGTCGGGGGGAGGCATGGTGCGCGCCACAGTAAATGGAAAAAAGCAACTCATCGCACTGGATATCGATCCGGCCATCCTGAAAGCCGATGACAAAGTGCTGGTGCAAGACCTGGTGGTAGCGGCTGTTAACAAAGCGTCTGCCGATGCCGAGGTGTTGGCACAGGAGCAACTGAAAAAAAGTACGGAAGGAATATTGCCTAACATTCCCGGTTTCGACTTAAGCAGCTTTATGCGATGAGTCGCGTTGCCGTAGTTATTCTGAACTACAACGGCCAAGACCTGCTTCGCCAATTTCTACCATCGGTACTACAGTTCAGCACGAACGCAGAAGTAATCGTGGCCGATAACAACAGCACCGATACATCGCGTACATGGCTAGCACAAAATTACCCGCAAGTAGCGTGTCTGCACCTGCCCGAAAACAAAGGCTACAGTGGTGGATATAATCAGGCGCTGAAACAAATTCAAGCGGATTACTATGTGTTGCTGAACAGCGATGTAGAGGTAACTAAAAACTGGCTCACCCCGGTTATCGAATTGATGGAAGGCGATAGCGCTATTGCAGCCGCACAACCCAAAATACTTTCTTATCACCAAAAAGATCATTTTGAATATGCAGGAGCGGGCGGTGGCTTTATCGACACGCTGGGCTACCCCTTCTGCCGGGGCAGAATTTTCAATCAATTAGAACCCGACCGTGGTCAGTACAACGATACCCGACCGGTTTTCTGGGCATCGGGCGCATGCTTATTCGTGCGCGCCAAAGATTTTCATGAGTCAGGCGGCTTAGACGAAGATTTTTTTGCCCACATGGAAGAAATAGACCTGTGCTGGCGCATGCAACGGGCAGGGAAAAAAGTTATGTACACAGGCCAAAGCGTGGTGTACCACGTAGGCGGTGGAACGCTGGCTGCCACCCATCCGCGCAAAACCTACCTCAACTTCCGCAACGGATTGGCCTTAATTTACCAGCATTTGCCAGCGCATCAACTGTGGTGGAAATTTCCACTGAGGTTATTGTTGGATTGGGTAGCCGCTGCACGATTCGTGGTTGAATCGCCTGCCAATGGGGCTGCGGTCGTAAAGGCACATTGGCATTTTCTGTTGGGTTGGAGAAAAACCCGTGCAAAAAGAAAGCGTTTCGCCCGCAAGTGGGGTTGGTTAACCGCCCGTAGCTATTACCCCAGACTGATTGTATTCGATTTTTTTGTACTAAAAAAAGGTACTTTCGACCGTCTGAAGCCTTTCTAGTAGTCCCAAATGGTGCTGCGCCTGCGTAAATGGCGCCCCATGTTCATAACGAAAGCCAAAGCCAGGTAGATAATGACAGGCGACCCGAAAGTGAGAAATGAGGCATAAATAAAGAACAGGCGAATGGAGGAAGTGGCAATCCCCAGCTTTTCGCCCAGCCACGTGCACACACCAAAGGCATACACCTCAAAAAACTGCTGCACTCTCTTCACCAAATCGTTCATAATCGCCTGCTTTTCTACAATTTACCTGAGTAAACGACTCTTTACCGAGAAATAAATCAACTCGCAAATATAAGCGGTAGTAGCCCTGCAAAAAACGGCCCGTTTCTGATTTTTTTGGCTTATTATTGCAAAAAAATAGGTATAAACTTAGTTTTGCCAGTCATTTGAACTAACCCTTTAAATCAAAATCCATGAGAAAATTATTGTACGCCTTTGTAATCATCGGCTCGCTCACCTTCACTGGGTGTACCCTGCCGCAGATGATCAAGATGTCGAAGGAACAGAACCTGACCGTAAGCCCCAACCCGCTGGAAGTGCACAAAGACACCGTAACCTACGAAATGTCTGCCAACTTGCCGGTTAAAATGCTGAAGAAGGGTACTGCTTATACCCTTAACTCTTTCTATAAATATGGCGACAGCGAATTGGCACTGGATCCGATTCCATTCAAGGCTGAAGACTATCCCAATGCAGGAACCGAGCAGCCCAAAACAACCAAGACTTTCACATTCCCTTATAAGCCTGAGTACAAAACCGGCACCCTCCAGGTAGAAGGTGTGGCTGCGAAAGGTGCGAAGACCAAAACCACTCCCCGCATGGATGTGGCCACTGGCCTGATCACCACCTCCAAGCTGGTTCAAAACTCCTACTATGCCGCTTTCGCGGATCATGGTTACAACAACCAGGAAGAAATTACTCCGGTAATTATCCCCGACTTCATTTTCGAACAAGGTCGTTCGGTATTGAGAACCTCTGAAATTAAGAGCGACAAGGGCAAGCAGTTGGATGCCTTCATCGCAGCCAAAAACGTAACCCGCACTGTAACTATCACCGGTACCCACTCTCCTGAAGGTGCTGAGCGCATCAACAGCCGTTTGGCTAACGAGCGCGCTGCCGCTATCGAGAAGTACTACCGTGCACAAATGAAGAAGTACGACTACCAGGGCATGGCCGATGAAATCAAATTCATCCAGAAGCCTATTGTAGACGATTGGAACGAATTCAAAAAAGCTTTGGCCGCTTACACCGGCATTAGCGATGACGAAAAATCTGCTTACCTGAATATTATTAACGGTGGCGGTTCTTTCGAAGAGCAAGAGAAGCAATTGAAGAAACTGGGTACTTATAAGAAAGTATTCAAAGACATCTATCCTGGCTTGCGTACTGCCAAGACTGAAATCCTGACGGTGAAGAAGAAGAAGACCGATGCAGAAATGTCTGTATTGGCCAAGCAGATCACACAAAATGGCGTAAAGGCTGATACACTTTCTTTCGAAGAACTGATGTATGCGGCTACCCTCACCCCTTCATTGGAAGAGAAAGCTGCCATCTACGAAGCGGCTACCAAGAAAGGTTCTTTCTGGAACGCACACAACAACCTGGCGGCCGCTTACATCTCAATGGCAATGGAAAACCCTTCCAAAGCCGGAGAGTATGCAGACAAGGCTGCTGCCCAGTTGAACATTGCAGCCAAAATCAAGGAAACACCTGAAGTACACGCTAACCTGGCCACCATCGCTTTGTGGACAGGTAACCCCTACAAAGCCTATGCGCACGCCAGCAAGTCACTGAACGGTGCCAGCAGCGATGTGGCCCGCGGTGTAAACGGTGTGAAAGGCGCCAGCGAAATCTACATGGCTAAATACAACGATGCAGTGCGCTCAGAATCTTCTGCCGCTGCCTCTGCTGTAAACTCTTTCAACAAAGGTTTGGCTCAGTTGCTGAACAAAGATTACGCTAATGCGGCTACTTCGTTCAACGATGCCATCAAGGCCAACGCCAACTTCGCTATTGCGCACTACGGTGCCGCTGTTGCTGCTGCGCGTTCTGGCAATGCCGATGGCGTGGTGAGCAACCTGACCAATGCCGTTAAAGTAGACCCTTCATTGAAGGAAAAAGCATTGACCGACCTAGAGTTCAGCAAGTTTGCTACCTCCGAGGCTTTCCGCAACGCATTGAAATAAGACATACCTCATTTCTCAGGGATAGAAAAACCCTTCCGGCCAAACCGGGAGGGTTTTTTTGTTTCCACCGTTGTTAGAATTTAGCCGCCAAACCTTTTATTCTGAGCGTTCCCGTCCTATTTTTACGGGCTTTCTACACATACTATTATGCGCGAAATTCAATTCAGAGAGGCCCTGCGTGAAGCCATGAGCGAGGAGATGAGAAGAGACTCCAAAATCTTCCTGATGGGCGAAGAAGTGGCCGAATACAATGGGGCCTACAAAGTAAGCCAGGGCATGCTGGACGAGTTTGGCCCCGAGCGGGTGATCGACACCCCTATTGCCGAATTGGGCTTTGCTGGTGTGGGCGTAGGCGCTGCCATGAACGGCATCCGCCCCATTATTGAATTCATGACCTTCAACTTTTCGTTGGTAGCCATCGATCAGATCATCAATGCTGCTGCGAAAGTGTACAATATGTCGGGTGGGCAATACAACTGCCCGATTGTTTTCCGCGGCCCCACGGGTAATGCCGGTCAGTTGGCAGCGCAACACTCGCAGAACTTCGAAAACTGGTTTGCCAACACACCGGGCCTAAAAGTGGTAGTGCCCTCTAATCCCTACGATGCCAAAGGCTTGATGAAGACCTCCATCCGCGACAACGACCCGGTGATTTTCATGGAGTCGGAGTTGATGTATGGCGATAAAGGTGCCGTGCCCGAAGAAGAATACCTCATTCCCCTGGGTGTGGCCGATGTAAAGCGCAGTGGCACCGATGTTACCATTGTGTCTTTCGGAAAAATTATGAAGGTGGCACTGGCTGCCGCGCAAGAGTTGGAGAAAGAAGGCATTTCAGCCGAAGTGATAGATCTACGCACTGTGCGCCCGATCGATTATGCTACCGTAGTAGAATCGGTGAAGAAAACCAACCGACTGGTGATTGTTGAAGAAGCCTGGCCGTTATCGTCTATCGCTACAGAAATTACCTACCATATTCAGAAGCACGCATTCGATTACCTGGATGCACCCGTTCAACGTGTAAACAGTTTTGATGCACCGCTACCCTATGCGCCAACATTAATTGAAGCAATTCTGCCCAATGTGGCCAAAACCATCAAGGCAGTGAAAGCGGTAATGTACCGCGACTAAGAGAGAATTTATTTAAAAGTCCGAGGCCTGGAGAGCAAGCAATGTTTTCCAGGCCTCTTCTGTTTTGCCGGCCGCCAGTTGACCTTTGGCCAGTGTGTAAACGGATTCAACGCCATTAGCGAGTGCTTGCGCCAACGCTGGGCTTTGCTTATATAAGTGGATGCTCTCCTTGCCGGGTAACTGTTGGATGTTCCCCAGCTTCCCCAATTCGTTGTTGGTTAGCTTACCGCTGTTGCGGATGAACAGCGGAATCTGATCGAAACCGATACCCAATTTTTCGTTGGGTTTGGCCACCGCAAAGATGACATCCCCCTGCGCGCGGCAATAGTAGTCTTGCCCCATGCGCGCCACCAGGTCTATCTTATAAGGATCGATGCGTCCTTGCTCATCTAACACTTCGTCTTTGATGTGCATGCGCACCACTTCGCAAATTACCAGGTTGCCGGCAGCCCCACCCGTACCTAATTCAATCACCTGGTTTACCTTACACTCCATCGCCACCGGGGCCTCGCCTACGCGGGGCGGTTTCACTGCATCTGATTTCACTTCCGTGAAGCCTGCTTTGATGAATTCATTGACCCCTTTCGGAAATTCGCAACTAGCGAGCGAGGTTTGCTCCACCATGGCATAGTTTACGATGTTGATCACCACCTCTGGCACTGCCTTCACGTTCTCGTAAGTATGTTTAGTGGTGTTATCGCGGCCCCTGCGCGCAGGCGAAAAAACCACAATGGGTGGATTGGCACTGAACACGTTAAAGAAACTAAAGGGACTTAGATTCACGTTTCCATCCATATCTACCGTGCTGGCAAAAGCAATGGGGCGTGGCGCCACAGCACCCAGCAAGTAGCCATGCATTTTGGGTACCGGAATTTCTTTGGGGTTGATGATCATTGTTCTTTGGATTAATTCACCTCACTTCACAAAGCTGGCAATATTTTACCCTTACATTCTCCAAAACCAATCCGAACCCCCTCTTTCTCAGTATGGGCCTTCATCACAATGGTGTCGCCATCTTCTATGAACTTTCGCTCCGTGCCATCGCTCAGGTGCAGCGGCTTCTGCCCGTTCCACGTCAGCTCCAGCAAAGAACCGTACGAGCCCGGAGAAGGCCCACTGATGGTGCCCGATGCATACAAATCGCCTACCTGAATGTTGCAACCATTTACTGTGTGGTGCGCCAATTGCTGGCATACATTCCAATACAAATACTTAAAGTTAGAGCGGCAAATAGTGGTAGCCTCACCGTTGGCCGGTTGTAGCAACACTTCCAGTATTACGTCAAAATTTTTATTTCCTTCGAACGATAAGTAAGGCAACACGTGCGGGTTTTGCTCGGGGCCCGCAGTGCGGAATGGCTCCAGGGCATCCATGGTAACAATCCAGGGCGAAATAGTAGAACCGAAATTTTTTCCCAGGAAGGGGCCGAGCGGTACATATTCCCACTGCTGTATGTCGCGGGCAGACCAATCGTTGAAGAGCACAAAACCAAAAATGTGATCTTCTGCCTCGCGGGTATGGATGCTGGTGCCCAACTTTGTATCGGTACAGGTGATGAATGCCATCTCCAATTCGAAATCGAGCTTGCGCGTGGGGCAATACACCGGCAGATCTGAATCGGGCGGTTTAATTTGTCCCTTAGGCCGATGCAGCGGTGTTCCGGAAACAACGATGGACGAAGCACGGCCATGGTAGCCCACAGGCAGGTGCTTCCAATTGGGCAGCAGTGCATTTTTCGGATCCCTAAACATGGAGCCCACGTTGGTAGCATGCTCCTCGCTGCTATAAAAATCAGTATAGTTGTAAATCTTTACCGGCATCTGCATTTGTACTTCTTCCATGGGTACCAACGCAATTTCGCGTGCAGCAGCATTGCCCTTCAGCTCATCGTTATCATGGCGCAACAATTCAGAAATGCGGTTGCGCACTTCGCTACCTTTCTTTCGGCCCAACGCCAGAAAGTCGTTGAGGTAAGGTTGATTGAAAATGCCTGCAGGTAAGCCCAATCCATCGAGGTAGCCATGTTCGTGCAGATACACCAGGTCGAGCACATGGTTGCCAATGGCCACACCAGCCACTGCTGAAAGGTATTTTGTTTTGAAAATACCAAACGGCAGATTCTGAATGGGGAAGTCGGAACCACGAGGAACCTCCACCCAACTTTTTAATTGTGGATTGTTGGCAGCAATCATGAATAACTTTTTTTCAAAACAAGTCAGGATTATCAGCATTTTCAAGCGAATTTTACCTTGTTGGAAAGATTGTTTGCCCTTCCTGAAATGTTCGAGCAGCGCCTGCAAGCACAGTTAGGCGCAGAAATGGATGCGTTTCGCGAAAGCCTGCGCCAGACACAACCTACCAGCATTCGCCTGAATCCTGAAAAAAAATATCCCACTCCTTCCGAGCGAATTACATGGTGCACCAACGGCTATTACTTACCTGAACGCCCCCTCTTCACATTAGACCCTGCGCTGCATGCGGGGGCTTACTATGTGCAAGAGGCAAGTTCCATGTTTTTAGAACAAGCCATCAAACAAACAGCAAGCAACACCCCCTTACGTGTACTCGATTTGTGTGCCGCCCCTGGGGGCAAGTCAACACACTTACTCAGCCTGTTGCACGGTGAAAGCCTGTTGGTAAGTAATGAGGTGATCAGAAGTCGTGCTTCTGTATTGGCTGAAAACATCCAAAAGTGGGGCCATGCCAATGTAGTAGTAACCAACAACGACCCATCCGACTTTGCTGCGCTGCCTGGATTCTTCGATGTAATGCTGATTGATGCGCCTTGCTCAGGCGAGGGACTCTTCCGTAAAGAGCCGGAGGCCATGAACGAATGGTCGGAGGAGCATGTGCAACTTTGCGCGGCACGACAAAAGAGAATTGTGAGCGATGTGTGGCCTGCCTTGCGCGAAGATGGCTTGTTGATTTATTCTACCTGCACGTATAGCGCGGCCGAGAACGAAGCAATCCTGGTTTGGATGGATGCCAACCAATCGGTGGAATTCATCGAGCTAACTGATTTGCCAGAAGGTGTTGAAGAAGTTCGGCCTAAGCCGGGCGTTGTTGGCTACCGATTATACCCACACAAAATAAAAGGTGAAGGCTTTTTTATTTCGGTGATGAGAAAAAAAGAAGCGCACGAAATAGCGAGGCGAAAATTTCAGAAAGACACCAACAAAACTGTTATTCAATCGAAGTGGCTGCCGCCCCATTTCCATTTGCAAAAGCAAGACGACCTGGTAATAGGATGGCCCTTGTCACTTACCCCAGACATTCTTTTTATCAGTGAAAGACTGCGGGTGATCACCAAAGGGGTGGCTGTTGCCACCGTTAAACACGATAAATGGATACCTGAACATGCGCTGGCTTTGTCAGTCGACTTGAACCGGGCTGAATTTGCCCAGATCGAAGTCACCAAAGAACAGGCTATTCAATACCTGCGTAAAGATACACTGGCCCCATTCTCAACCGATAAAGGTTTCGCCTTATTGGTTTATGCAGGCAACGCGCTGGGCTGGATCAATCAATTGGGCAACCGTGTTAACAATTTGTATCCACCTAACTGGCGCATACGCATGGACGTTACATCTACCCGATGAATGGTCTTTACCTGAAACTCTGGGCGGCAACGCCCCACTTCACAATAATTCCAAACAACTCATCACTTCATCTTCAGCACCAACGAAGGATCGACCGGGTAGCGGCCAAACGATTTGCCATAAATAGCTAAACCGCCCTCGCCTTCGGTTTGCATCCGCACTACTAATTTACCGTTGGCTACAGCCTTCTTCAACTGGGCAGGTGTTACCTTCACTTTCACCAGATAGCCATACGAGCCTGCCTCGCGCAACTTGCGGTCTTGTAATTGGTGATGCCACGACAGCACGCCCCTGTGGTCGGCTGGGTCGTCTTGCAATGTGGTGGTAAGTGCTCTTTCACCATCTATCAACACTTCAATCTCCGAAGGAAAACGTTGTTCATCCGTCATGGGGTAAGCATTGGGGTTGGCACTTGGTAAAGCACGAGCTCCCAACATATAGTCCAAATCCATGTTGCCTTGCGTTTCCCTGTCTTTGGCAAATAACTCTTTGGCCGAGGCCTCTACCAGGAAATAAGCTTCTTTGACGGTACCCGTATTCACATTTGGCGGGAGTACAAAGGTATACTCAAAAAATCCTTTACCTGCACCACATACTTTCAGACCATCCAATACCTGCCATTGTTTGGTGCTCCAACTGGCGTTACTAAATGCATTCGCAGCCTGTGCTACTAATTGCGTTTTGGCAATGGCGGCACCACCCGTAATCTCGAAATGCATAAAATTGCGGTGCAGCACTTTTCCTTTTTGATCTGACAGGGCAAACGTTAGCGCAACCAACCCCGCCTGATTCGGCATGGTAAGCAACAATGGGTTAAGCTCCTTTTGTAAGTAGGGTTGATAGGTAATGGCCACTTCGCCATTTCCTACGGGCACGTTTTCACCCACGGAATTGGTTAATTGCATTTGATAGGCAAGCTTCAAGGTGTTGCCGTAATCTTCGCCCGACATGGAAGAGAGGAAAAGAGGTACGCTTACCTGCTCACCCGCTGATACCGTTCGGCAGATTTCATTACCTGTCGAAAGATAAACAGGTGCATGCAGATCGTTCAAAGTCATCCCTGGTGCACACTCCTCAACGCCAGTAAATTTCGGTGATCGGTCGAAGCGCCAGTAGCCATTCCACTCGTTGATCACATCGTGGTGTTCGGTGTAGAGCCAGCCTGCTATCTCCGGGTATTTACGGAACGTGTTCATCATGCGGTGGTAATCCCAACTCCAGTCTACATCGCCCGTGCTGCCTTCATAACCCCACACATTGCCGCACTCAGAATTTATTTTTGGTTGCTTGCCTTGCTTAAAACCGGCTTCAAATTGAAAAGTGCTTCCCTCGAAGCTCTGCTCAGTTAATTTTTTCAAATGCGGTTCCCACTCCCAGCCCGGCAGGTAGTCGTGAAATGAATTGAGGTCTGTAACCGTGTGCCCCGCTCTGCAGCAAATGGAATTGTCTTCCACCAACCGTGTAGGGTCCAGCGATTTGGTGAGGTAATACATGGAAGCCACCCATTGTTGGGTCGCTGGCGAATAAACGTTTTCTTTTTTGCCGTTCTTTTCTACCGCAGTACGCAGGCCCCACGTCTCATTAAACAGAATCCAGGAGAACACAGACGGATGATTAAAGTCGCGGGATAACATGCCGCGTAGTGTGTACTCGGCCTCCTGTTGCATACGGTGGTCGGGTTCGCCCCAACTGTTAGGCAAATCGGCCATCACCAAAACGCCCAGCTTATCAGCCCAATACAGCTTGCGTGGAATTTCCACCTTGATGTGCGGACGGATGCCGTTTAACCCAATGGCTTTGGTGCGTTCAATTTCCTGGCGCATAAAGTCATCGGAAGGAAAAGTGTAGAAGCCATCGGGGTGGTAGGATTGATCCAACGCCAACTGAAGATACACCGGTTGGTTGTTCAGTGCCACATAAGGAAACTCGGTGCCTGGCAGACTCATCACCGAAATTTTTCTCATCCCAAAATAAGTTTTCACTACATCGTTGCCTACAGTTAGCTCGGCCTGGTAGAGGTAAGGGTCTGTCAGCGACCAAAGCCTGGCGTTAGGAATAGGAATAGTAGCAATGGCTTTATCTTTTCCTTTTTCAACAAACCATTCATGCTTTATGGGCGCTTGTGGGGTTAGTATGGTTACCGCTACCTTCTTTTGCTCGTTGGTTTCTTCGGGCAGGTAGGCCGTAATGGTTACGGTCTGGTTATCGATATCGGGAACAAACTGAGCCGACTGCAGGTAGTCGGTGCCACGTGCTTCCAGGTAAACGGTTTGCCATATGCCGCGTGCGTTGCCGTAGCCCTGTTTGCCATACAAGGTAAAATCTCTCCGCTTATCGTCCACCCTGATGGTGATGCGTTGCGGTTGGTCATATTTTAATAGAGGTGTAAGGTCGAATGAAAAGGGTACATAGCCGCCTTGGTGTTCGCCCACATATATGCCATCAAGCCAAACCGTGGTGTGCCAATCGCTGGCACCAATGGTTAGGAAAGCGCGTTTATTCTTCCAGGCGCTTGCCACCGTAATGTTGCGCTGGTACCAGGCTATGTCTGCCTTGTCGGCCACGCCCGAGAGTTTAGAGCCCCACGGAAAAGGTACTGCGATGGTTTGTGGAAATGCATAACGGCCCTCTTGCCACTTCTCGGTTTGCCCCTGATCTAGCGAATCGAAAGCAAACTGCCAGTTGCCATTCAGGTTTTGCCATTGTGCCCGCTCCCAATCAGGACGCGGATGTTCAGGCAACGGAATGTTTGTGGTTTGCGCATTTAGGGCAGCGGCCCACAGCATCAGACCGCTCAAAAGGCGAAGTTTCATCTGTTTCATGAAGGCAAGTTAAGATACTGCAACCAAATTAATCAGGTCGCCTTAACTTACCTTCATGGCACCTGCCAACGGTTAAAATCCATCGTCTTTCGGTTCCCAGAGTTCAATCTTATTTCCCTCCGGGTCTACAATCCATCCAAACTTTCCGTAAGGATATTCCTGCACTTCGCCCACTACCTGTACGCCCTCTTCTTTAAGTACATGTAGCAATGCCTCCAGATTTTCCACACGGTAGTTAAGCATAAATGGTTTTTCGCTGGGACTAAAGTATTGCGTATTCTCTTCGAACGGGCTCCACACCGTGATGGCAGGTGCTTTTGCATCAGGGTTATCTAAATCTTTCCACTTAAAGACAGCCCCAAATTCAGTTACCGGTAAATGCAAATGTCGCTGGTACCATTCGCCCAACATTTTCGGATCCTTCGTTTTGAAGAAAACGCCTCCTAAACCTGTTACTCGTTTCATTATTTTTTCTTTAGAGATTTTTCATACCGCTCTATCCATTCGTGCGGAGTCATTTGAGCGGCCAAGTCACCGAAAAGTTTTACGGGTATGTCGGCAGGTTTTCTAAAACGAATACACGACTTACCCATATCCAGTTTTTTATCACTTACCTTCTTCCATTCCTTCAGTAACCAATCGTGCAGCGGGCCATCGTACACGGCCATGTGGTAAATGGCTACATGATTTTTCTGCGAAGCAAGGCTGATGAATGGCAGTGCCTCTTTGGGGTTAGTGTGGTAACCCGCAGGATACAGCTTATGCGGCACCACATAACTGATCATGCCGTACTGCATGGTTTCTTCAAATCCTTTGGGTAGATTTTTTCTGATGGCCTTGCGCAGTGCCGTCACCACGGTAGCCCGGTCATCGGGTAAGCTGGCTACGTATTCATCGGGAGTTTTCGATTCAGACTGCATGGTAGTTATACGTTGTTGGTTTCTGCCGAGGGTAGGAATTCTTTCTTGCGTAGCAACCCTGCACTGAGCAAAGTAATGATGATGCCTACCGGCAAAATTTCGAGTATAGTGATGGGAAAGCGTACCAACGGATTCTTATACAACTCGCTGAACGCGGCCCAATCTTCGCGTGCTTTTTGCATTTCTGCCTCGGTGGCGCCACCCGCTTCCATTTCTGCAAAATGGTGTTCGGTCATTTTTGTTGAAAATTCATCGCCCATGTTGGCAAAAGAAATTTCCCACGCCAGTGCATACAGAATGCCAGCTACCAGCGTAATGAGCAACCCGATTTTACACCCGTTCCAAAAAGTAATGCTTCCGCCTGCATGGTGGTCGCGGAAGGATTTGATGCCAAAGAAGATCATGGACAGGGCAATGACCATGGTGGTGTAGCCCACCAGCTCGCCATTGTCGAAAGTAATGGCGCCACTTTTCCACAAAGGCAGGGAGGCGAGCATGAGGCCGCCTACAATAACGCCTGCAATGAGGCCGTAGGTAATGGCAATTTTTTTCATGTGCGTTTGATTTTTTTGCCAAAGCAAGTCACCGCTCTCTCATTTGCCTTCACCCGAAAGGATGATCTTTCGAAATTTAAGTGAAATAGTACAAAAGGAGGACGGCAGATCAAGGTATCAAGCGCCATTCGCGCCCGCGGTGCACCGCCTGTGTGCGTTTGGTTACCTCCAGCTTTAGAAAAAGATTGGCGCAGTGCGTTTTAATGGTGTTGGGCGACACAAACAGCTTATCGGCTATTTGCTGGTTGGAGAGTCCCTCGGCCATGAGTTGCAACACTTCCAACTCGCGTTTGCTGATGCCCAGTTCGTTCAGCTTTGCCTCGTTGAACATAAAGGGGGGCGCGGCCACCACCACCTTTTTGCGGGTTAACTTTAAACCAGCCCACACGCCCAGGGCCGTGAAAAAGATCGCCACCGTGCCCACATAAAACTCGATAGACAAGTCGCGGATGAGGAGGCGGTATTCCAGGAATTTGAGCAGGAAGACGAGGGCCGCCAAAGCCAAAGCGTAAAGAAGAACAGTGCGTTTCATAGAATCAACTCTGCTAAGTTGAAAGATTTTGCATTAAAAAAAATAACTTCAAGTCGTGCCGAATTGATATAATACCTCCTTGGGGGTATTGAGATAACTGGTACAGATGGCGAGATTGTGGAGTAAATTTTTCAACCCTTTACTAAAAACTTAAAAAGATGGCAAAAAAACCAAAAAAACCGAGTCCTAAGAGAAAGTCAAAACCAGCTAAAAAGGCCACAGCCAAACTAACGGGCGATGAAAAGAATAGCCTCAATTCATTCTGTAACATTTTTGGAGAGAAGTGGGATGAAGCAGGCCAGTTCATTGATGCCGAAACGGCTGGGCGTGGTCACAAAAAGTGGAGGTCTGACAATGCCATACTCCGTGATCCGGATGATGATAAGAGGCATTACACGGTTACCGCAAATTACTTTTCAAAAAGCAAAGTGATGGAACTCCTGTCGCGCGAGGGATGCAACGGGTTCCGGATTTATTTCTGCAAAAGCCGAGGATTGATTGGTGACAAAGTCAGGAAGTATAGAGATGTATTTCTAATGCCCACCCAAGACGGAAAAGACATGATTGCAATTAAGGAGCATGTGAGAAAGCCGGGGGTACCAATTCCGCATGATGAAAATGGACGCGTGCAAGGAACGAGAAATGAAGGCATTCTCAACTCCTCTTTTCCTTGTCCAGATCACTGCAATAGTCTCTATCAGAAGTAAGCAATGTTCTTATTCATAGCTCATATATCAGCCCTTTCTATTCTAGTCCCGTTAGTTTCTCTTTTGGCTTGGAAGAAGCACTTCATCGGATTTCGGGCCTTGTTTTTTTTTGTGTCGGGTTCGGCTGCCTTCGAGCTTTTTTTTTATGTAACAAGTTTTCTAAAAATAAGAAACCTGCCTTTCTTTCATCTATACACCTTATTTGAATTTTTATCCCTTTCGATTTTAATCGTAGGCCTGTTGGATGGCTCCAAAAAGATTTTGGTAAGGTTTCTTATTTTTTCTGTTGTAATGTATCTACTGATTAATCCCTTCTTATGGGAAGACCTAAATAGTTATAATTCAGTGTCTAGATCAGTTTCTTCATTGGTTCTAATTTTTTTGTATTCAAGTTTTTTTTATAAAGTTTTTTCGGAGGAAACAGTTCAACATCTTGAGAGCCAGCCATCTTTTTGGTTTGTTGTAGGCATATTGACCTACCTTATCATGGGAATATTTACTCATTTGGTGGCAGACTATATTTTGAAGGGCTCCATACGAAAGGATACGCTTTTAACTTCTTATGCATTCGTTCATGTATCCAACATTCTAAAAAACGTTGCAATTTCCGTTGGTATATGGAAGGCGAATCGGTAAACGGTTATGTGTTAGTGATTGGCTCAACGGCCATGATTCTATTGTTTTCACTCTTTATTACATTCGTTTATCTCTACCAAAGAAAAATGGTAAAAAAGCAGGAAGCCTATCGGGAGATTGAATTACTCTTAAAAAAACAAGAACTTAAATCTGCATACCTGCTCATAGAAGGCCGTGAGGCAGAACGAAAACGCATTGCCGAAGACCTGCACGATAACTTGGGCAGCATATTGGCCACGTTGCGGCTCTACAGCGATTTGCTGGCAGAGAAAAATACCGATCCCGAGACCAAACGGTTGGCTGAACGTATCGCCAGCCTTACCGAGCAAACCGCCACAGAAGCGCGAAGAATTTCGCACAACCTGAGTGCAGGGGCCATAGCGCAGGCAGGCCTAAAGCCACCCGTTGAGCAACTCTGCGAAGCCATTCGCCAATCGCATCGTCTGCAAATAGATACCTCCATCGATGTAACCACCCGGCTTAGCGGTGAAATAACCTTAAACGTCTATCGCATCGTGCAGGAGTTATTTACCAATACGCTGAAGCACGCACGCGCCACCCATGTGCAACTGGAAATTTCAGAAATTCAGGGTGAATACCTCAGTATTATTTTTGAAGACAACGGCATCGGCTTTGATATTTCGCAGCCAGCCAACGGTATCGGCCTGCAAACCATAAGGGCAAGGTTAGACCGAATTCAGGGCAGCCTCACCATCGATGCTGCCAAAAACAAAGGTACCACGGTGATTATGGAAGTAAATTTAAAATCATGACGCACCAACCCATCCGCATTCTATTGGCCGATGACCACCCCATAGTGGTAGAAGGTGTTCAGGAAATTTTGAAGACCATACCCCATACAACGGTGGCAGGAATTGCACACGATGGACTTCAACTGCTCGACCTGGCGCGTTCGCAGCCGGCCGACCTGGTTATTCTGGATGTGAATATGCCCCACCACGATGGGCTGGAGTGTGCCTACATCTTGAAGCGTGAATTTCCTCACCTGAAAATGCTTTTCCTCACCATGTATCATGATCGCAGTCTGGTAAACCAAATGATTGATGCAGGTGCCCACGGGTGCATACTGAAAAGCAAAGGCAGCCGCGAACTGCGCGAAGCCATAGCACGCATCATGGAGGGCAAATCATTCTTCGACTTCCTGCCCGACCGCTCAGAATCTGACCAGGATAAAATAAAATTGAGCACCCGCGAAATAGAAATTATAAAACTATTGGTGAAGGGCAGCACCAATGGCCAGATTGCCGGGCAGCTTTTTATTTCTGAGCACACCGTAAAAACGCATCGGAAAAACATCCTTAAAAAACTCAACGTACATAATATCAGTCAGTTAAGTCAGTATGCGCGCAGCCGCGGTTGGGAATAGCTAGCAGGAAGTCGCGAGGGTCTTAATTACTAATTTATTTAGCTTTTCGCTTTGCTAATTTAATTAGTAATCGCTAACTTTATTCTGTTAAACGTAACGGCCATGAGAGTAATTAAATCCACCTTGATTGGGGCGCGCCTGGTGCGGGCCAGCGAACCCAACATTCAGCTTTTTCAGATTCGCAATGTGTTAGACCAGCACCGCGATGCGCTGGTAGACCGGATTCTGGCAGACCTGCCCACCTACATCGACTTTAGATTTCATCAGCAACCCAACCGAAAAGACCTGGCGCTGATATTCGACCGGTTGCTGGCTTTTAAGAGGCGCAGTGTAGACATAGACTTCTACCAGCCGTTAATTAAAGAGATTATGAAGAAAGAAGAGACCAAACTTAAAAACGATTGTTTCTTTCTGGAGATTGATGAACAGATCAAACTGAACCTCAATCCGCAACTTCATTTTGCTGCGTAACAAAGCCAAGTCAGCATTCAATGTCAAGGCCTTGTCCTATTCTCTAATCGATAAGGGTAAGAAGTTGCCTTTAGTTATCTGGGCATGGTTCTCCCACCGAATTTAACATGGTGATCAATCGCCACCATAAAAAAAGAAGGCTCCCGGGTTTATTTCCGGAAGCCTTCTTTTTTACCTGATCTGTCGTTTTTATATCGAGAAGCCCAGGAAGCTGAGGAAGCCCAGCGACATCAGGCCCACCAAAATAAAAGTGATACCCAGACCGCGCAACGGGCCGGGCACATTGGAATATTTCATTTTTTCACGAACACCTGCCAATGCCACAATTGCCAACATCCATCCAATACCGGAGCCGAACCCATAGGTAGTAGCCTCGGCCAGTGTGTAAGGGCGGCCTACCATGAAGAGTGAGCCACCCAAGATGGCACAATTCACCGCGATGAGCGGAAGGAAGATACCCAACGAACCGTACAGCGCAGGCGAGAATTTCTCCACCGCCATTTCAGTCAATTGAGTCATGGCAGCTATTACGGCAATGAACACAATAAATTGAAGGAAGGTAAGATCCATGGTAGCAAACTCGCCACCCATCCATGCCAGCGAACCTGGAGCGAGAATGTGATTTTGAATCAGCCAGTTGATAGGAATGGTTACCCCCAAAACAAATATTACTGCAACACCCAAGCCGAAAGCGGTCGATACTTTTTTCGAAACAGCCAGGTAAGAACACATGCCCAGGAAGTAGGCAAAGATCATGTTGTCGACAAAGATCGACCGAACACCAATGCTGATTAAGTTTTCCATGATGCGAACTATTAATTAATGAGATTCCCTATGACCATTCAACGAACGCTGCACCCAAATCACCAGCCCTACAATCACGCAGGCCCCAGCCGGTATCAACATCAAACCATTGCCCTGGTAGTGCAAGCCCATGGCTTCAAATACTTTAAATCCAAAAATGGAACCGGCACCCAACAACTCGCGGAAGAAGGCAACAATCAGTAAGATCATACCATAACCCAAGCCATTACCAATACCATCTAAGAAAGAGGGCCCAGGCTTGTTACCCATGGCAAACGCTTCGAGGCGACCCATTACAATACAGTTGGTAATAATGAGACCTACGTATACGGAAAGCTGCTTCCATAGGTCGTACACAAAGGCTTTCAGCAATTGGTCTACCAAAATTACCCACAGCGAAACGATGGCCAACTGCACGATGATGCGAATTCGTGAGGGGATGGTGTTTCGTAAGGTAGAAATAAGTACGTTGGAACTGGCTGTTACTACAGTGAGTGCAATGGCCATCACCAGGGCTGGCTTCATCTGCGTGGTTACGGCCAAAGCCGAGCAAACACCCAACACCTGCACCGTAATCGGGTTATCGATGTCGAGCGGGTTGGTGATCAGTTTCTTATTCTTCTTCGAGAAAAGAGGCTCTGCCTTTTTCTCTACTACTGCTTCTTTTTCTGCTACTGCGGTGCTCATATACTGGAAGCGATGTTTTGTCTGTTCTTAACCAAATATTTCTGATAGCAGTTCAGGTAGTCGGTCAACATGTTGTTAACGCCATTGGCCGTGAGTGTTGCACCCGACATGCCATCTACCTTGTGCGTATCGTCTGAATAATCGTTGCCTTCCCCTTTCATCATGCGAACGCTCACCATCTCCTGGGCTTCGAAAACACTCTTGCCCTTGTAGCGCGCCTGAATTTCTTCGCTTTCGATGCGCGCGCCTAAACCCGGGGTTTCGCCTTTGTGCTGAAACTTCACACCCTGTATGGTGCTCAGATCAGACTGCAGCGCCACAAAACCCCAGATGTCGTTCCACAAACCAAAGCCATACATGGGCAACACCACAAAGTCAATCTTCTCCGGGTTTTCAGGATTACGGAACTCATAGAGCGGCAACAACCTTTCTGCCTGTGCCTTCTTGTATTCTTTCGCCACGTCTACATCGGTGGCCTTCATTTCCTTCACATTGCCCTCTGCATCTATCACCAATTCTTTAATGCGTTCGGCATAGATCTTATTAATATCCTCCCCCTCTTTCAACTCCATCACAGTAGCCAGGATGTTGGACTTTCTTTCCAACTCGATGTTGGCATCCTGATAAGGTTTCAGACCCTGAGAAGCAAACGCCAGCAGGCCACCGCATATTACGGTAATGGCCGCAGCGTACATTACAATGTAACCGTTAGACTGTCGCACGTTTTAATCTTCTAGATTTGTTAGCACTTACTACAAAATAATCGATGAGTGGAGCAAACACGTTCATCAACAATATCGCCAGCATAATTCCTTCCGGATATGCCGGGTTAAACACGCGCACCAGCACGGTGAGCATTCCTATCAACAAGCCATAAAACCACTTACCCGTTTCTGTGTGTGCAGCTGTAACGGGGTCGGTAGCCATAAACACAGCCCCGAAGGCCAGGCCACCCATTACCAAATGGTAGTGCGCAGGCAACTGTGCAAAAGGCGATGCACCGAAAGCATTTACAATCAAACCCATGCCCCAGGCACCGGCAAACACACTCACAATAATTTTCCAGCTACCTACACCACTCATGATTAAGATGGCCGCACCGATAAGGCACATGAGTGTAGATGTTTCGCCAATACAACCGGGTATGGCACCGATGAACATGTTTGTGAAGGAGTAAATGTCATTCGCCCATCCGCCACCGAACGCATTCAGATCGGCCACGGCATTGCTTGTGGAAGCTGCAGCCACTGCCAACGGAGTGGCACCCGAGTAACCTTGCACCAACTTGGCGCCTTCGCCTAAGTGGGTCCACACCTCACCAGAAATATCGGTAGGGTAAGCAAAGTACAAAAATGCACGGGCGGTGAGGGCCACGTTCACTACGTTCATACCTGTTCCGCCAAATGCTTCTTTACCAATAATTACTGCAAAAGCGGTAGCAAAGGCTACCTGCCACAACGGAATGTCCGCAGGCATCACCAGGGGAATCAACATACCTGTTACGAGGAAACCTTCGTTCACCGGGTGACGGGTGAAGATGGTAAAGATGAATTCTATGCCCAGACCTACTCCATAAGAAACGATTACAATGGGGATGGTTTTCCACAACCCCAATAAAAACTTATCGCCAAAAGACGCTGCTTCACCAATGGCCAAATAATGCTGGTGGCCTACGTTCCACATGCCAAACAACAAGCAGGGCACCATCGCAATGATTACCGTCATCATCAGGCGCTTCATGTCCATGGCATCGCGCACCTGCACGCCTTTGGTGGCAGTGGTAGAATTAGGTGCAAATGCAAATGTATCGAACGCCTCGAAGATGTAGTAATATTTCTCCCACTTGCCTCCTTTTTCGAAGTGGTGCTTTACTCCGTCTAACTGTTTCCTTACAAACTTCATGTTGCCTATTAGCTATTTAGAACCAAGTCGATACCTTCTCTCAGAATCTCCTGCACATTGTGTTTGGATACATCCACAAACTCGCACAACGCCAGGTCTTCTTCTATTACTTCGTAGATACCCAGTGCCTCCATTTCATCAATATCTTCCGCCAGGATGGCTTTCAACAGATGAGTAGGCAATACATCCATGGGTACTACACCCTCGAACACACCAGTTTGTACAAACGCACGAGGCTCGCCATGAGTATTGGTATCTAACACATACTCTTTGCTGGGTGTTAAGAAAGAGAACAGGCCAAAGCCACGTTGCACACTCAACTTGTTGGCACCGGGCAGAATCCATCCGAGGAATTCGTATTCATCGCCTTCTTTCAACACGGTTACCTGGTGATCGAAGAAACCGATGTGGCCTTCTGCACCAATGCTGGTACCCGTTAACACGTTACCCGAAATGTAGCGCAGATGGTCGCTCTTCAGGTTATTCTTCACCAACTTCTTGATAGAAGAGCCCGTGTACACTTTATAATACTGTGGCTCCTTTACCTCGGGACCTGCCAGTGCCACGATACGAGACGTATCGTACACGCCATTGAGGAAAAGTTTGCCCAGTTGGATCACACCGAAAGGATTGATGGTCCACACTACATCGCCTTTATTAATAGCATCGATGTGGTGAATCTGCACACCCACGCAACCGGCCGGGTGCGGGCCGGCAAATTTATTTACTTCCGCGCCCTTTACTTGCGAGAACACGGGCGATATTTCGCTGGTGGAATGCACGTTTACGTGCACCGCACCGCTGGTTAATTTCTTAAGTATATCTATACCTACCTGGAAGAAATGTTCTTGCCCTTTGAAGAGCAGGCTATAGTCGGCTGCCAGGGGCGCAGAATCGAACGCAGAAATATGAATGGCCTTGGGTGTAACGGAGGGATCGGCCACAATGCCAAACGGACGTTGCACCAGGTTGGGCCACACGCCCGCCTTCAGCATCTGGTCTTTTACATCCTGAACAGGCAGGTTGTTGATTTCGGAAACAGAGTACTTGCGAAACGTTTCGTACTCCATCTTTTTATCTGCAAGGATTTTGATTTCCAGCAGTTTGCGCTTTTCGCCCCGCTTTATCTCTACCACTTCGCCACTAACGGGAGCGGTATGCAACACATTTTCATGACGCTTGTCGTGAAAAAGCGGAGAGCCCGCTTTCACGCTATCGCCTACGTTTACCACCGGCTTGGGCATGTACAACCCATGGAAATCAGTGGGTTTAATCACGAAAGTTTCTGCCAGTTCGGGTTCGGTAACTTTGGGGGCCGCTTTGCCTGCCAAATTAATGTTAAAACCTTTCTTGAGTCGGATGAATTTGCCCATGTCTGAACGGCACAATTATAGTTTAGGACGGGGCAAAATTAGTAATTAAATCCATCCAGCAAAGGATAAAGGATTCAAAGAAAAAGGTCTGTTAACAGCGTTTTTTCAACGGTATTATCGGCCCGTTTTCAGGCCCGAAACCAGCCTGCCAACGGCCAGTTGCACCACCTCGTCTACCTGCTCATCGATGGTAACATGGGTGGTATCGATTTCGATGGCATCTTTTGATTTGACGAGCGGACTTTCTTTGCGGCTGCTGTCTATTTCATCGCGCTTTTTCAGGTTGGCAATAATGTCGTCCAACTCTACCAGGTCGCCTTTCTCCAACAATTCTTTTTGCCTGCGGAAGGCGCGCACCTCCATATCGGCTGTGAGAAAGAGTTTCAATTCTGCTTCCGGAAACACCACCGACCCGATGTCGCGGCCATCCATTACGATGCCTTTGACTTTGCCCATCCTACGTTGCTGCTCTACCATGGCCACGCGCACCTCTTTAATGGCGCTCACCTGGCTTACCTGCTCGCTAATCTTCATCTTCCTGATTTTCTTCTCCACATTCAATCCATTCAGAAAGGTTTCGGAAAGGCCATTGGCGTTCAATGGAAATGTTATTTTGATATCGGCCAGTGCGCGGGCTACTGCTTTCGGGTTGGTTAGGGCTACATGGTGTTCCTGAAAATAGTAGGTAACAGCCCGGTACATGGCACCCGAATCGATATAGGTGTAATTCAATAACGCGGCCACCTCGCGGGCAGTGGTGCTTTTACCACAAGCCGAGTAACCATCTATTGCGATAACGATCTTCCGCATGTTAACAATCCTTTAGCGGACAAGGAATGGGTTTGCCGGGCTTTAACTTTTTATGCTTATGCGATCGTGATGAAGCACACGATGACAAAAAAACTACTACTGCAAAAATGAACCAGCGGGAAGCGCGCATCAGGAAGCTTTTTTAATTTTTTGATCGCGCAACGAAATTCTTTTCTCTATTTCTTCCCGAGTGCCTACCGACCAAACATGTGGGTTTTTCTTTCTCTCATTGAAGTAATCGGAATCACCGTTTGTTTCTACTGCACCACTCTTTTTTAATGTCTTCTTCATCAGGCAAATCTATTTGTAGAATCTCAATGTCAAAGTTACTATTTTCAGAAATCACATAAACGAACTTAACGAACTTTCTTCGATGCGAAATCCCAAGGAATAGATCAATTCCTTACTAAAATCATGAAATGAAGAATCGTTTTCAAGTATTGAATTTACTTCATCTGGCCAGATACCCCGTCTTTTCATCTCCAGCCTGTCAACTTTAGAAAAATCAACAGTGAAGTTCATGGTACTATTCTATTTTATTCTGATAACTCATGCGGAAACCAATCTTCTGGCCTGCGCCTAACTCCTGCGTTTTCTCCATTTTCTGGTGAAGGGTGATGAAACGCACATCGGGGAAAGGGGGTGCCATCAGGTCGTTTTCTATGGCCATAGTTAACGCGAGTTTCACCAGCACATTCAGTTCCAGTTCGGTAATGGGTTCCTTCGAAATTTTGTTCGACATAGCCGCCAATGCACCATCGCCTTCAATTACATAACGGCCCTCGTGGTTGACGAGCAATCGCGCCAGCAAGTAGCCCGGATCGTTGATGCGGTTGAACTTCAACGAATCGCTCATGAAGTTGTAGATCATGATCTGGCCGAAGTAGCGGTTTACTTCGTTTTGTTTGATGTAAGGATCTTGCATCACGGGGTGATCGTCCATCAGTGTTACAATGTTGGTGTGCAGCACAAACACCAGCAGATCGCCCGCCAGTTTTACATGAAACTCATGGTCATTTACAATTGTGAAGCCCACCGTTACGTCCTCATCGCCCGGCTTCACCCGGTTTTTTAATTCCGCAATAACCCGGTTCGATTCTTTCTTTAATAGCTGAAAGGCTGCCAGCAGGTATTTGTAAGTAACCTGCTTGGCAGTGGACTTGCTTTCGAGCAGGTCCTTGATATAATCGAGCGGGTCGCGTTCTTTTTCGGTCATACACGTTTCGTTTTGGTTTTGTAAATTGACAAAAAATAAGAGTACATGGAAACAAGTGAAGAAGGAAAAGCCGAAAAGTTCATGAAAGAATTTGGCAAGCGCTTAGACGAGTTTGTGGTAGAGGCACGCGAGGCGGGCAGCCGTTTGGAGGTTGAGTTTCAACAGAAATACGATGAGTTGAAGGCCGCAGCCGAACGATTTAAGAACGAAGCCGAAAACAAAGAGCGCTGGAAAGAGGTGGAAGCCAGCCTGAAAAAGGCGGGCGAAGAATTGGAGAAAGCTTTTAAAACTGCTTTTAAGAAAAGGGAAACGGAGAACGACAAAACTTGATAGTTATTGGTTGATAGTTGTTGGCGTTAAGAATTAAGTATTCCACCAACAACTATCAACTAACAACCAATAACTTCTTTCCCCATCAAATCTTAACCGTCTTCCATCTGCCCCTGCGAAAGATAATTACCGCGGCCACGGCCATCAGCGATTCGGCCAGGGCAATGGCAACAAACACACCCCTTGGGCCCCACTCCCATTGAATGGACACCAGGTAGGCAAAGGGGATCTGGAAAACCCAGAAGCCGAACACATTTAATATAGTGGGAGTGTACGTGTCGCCCGCTCCATTCAACGCCTGGGCTATCACCATGCCATAACCGTAAAAAATGTAGCCAAGGCTTACATAACGCAACGCCTGCACACCATAATAAACCACTTCAGGTTGCTGGCTAAAAATTCCAATGATCCACGGAGAGATGGTGAGGAACAAGATCATTACCAACCCCAGGAAGATGGCATTGAAATAAGCTGCGCGCCACACCGAAGTTTCAGCCCTGTCGGGGCGCTGCGCGCCCAGGTTTTGCCCCACCAACGTTGCCCCTGCGTTGGCCATACCCCACGAAGGCAGCAACGTGAAGATGAAGATGCGGATGGCGGTGGTGTAACCAGCCACGGCATGGTCGCCAAACCTTGACATCAGCTTCATCAGAAAAATCCAACTGGCAGAGCCAATGATGAACTGCAGAATACTTCCACCCGATACCTTTACTACGTTGGTGATGATATCTGGCCTGAAGCCGAAATTGGCAGACGTAATGCGAACAATAGCCTTACCGTTGAAAAGGTAGTACAGTTGAAACAGCACCCCTACGCCACGACCTATGTTGGTGGCAATGGCAGCACCCTCTACCCCCATGGCCGGCACAGGACCCCAGCCGAAAATGAAGATGGGGTCTAATATAATATTGAGCACATTGGCCAACAACAGGGCACGCATGGCCAGGGCTGCATTGCCCGCACCACGAAACACCGCGTTGATCAGAAACAGAAAGGTAACGGTATGGTTGCCCGCAAACATCCACAGCGCATATGATGAACTGTGGGTGATCACATCGGCAGAAGCGCCCATCAGTCGCAGAATGTCTTTATAAAAAAAGATACCCGTTACGCTGATTGTTACCGATACCAACAGACCCAGATAAAGTGCCTGTACGGCAGCGATTCCGGCACCTTTATGGTCGCCCTCGCCCACCCTGCGGGCAACGATGGCCGTGGCACCCATGCCCAGACCCATGGCCAGTGAATACAAAATGCTGAGCACCGATTCGGTATAGCCCACGGCAGCCACAGCCGTGCTGTTGTTCAGCTTACTTACGAAGTAAATGTCTACCACCGCGAAGATGGACTCCATGCCCATCTCCACTATCATAGGTATGGACAACAGAAAGATAGCTTTGTTGATACCGATTTCAGTAAATACCTGCTCGGAACCTTGCAGCGCCTCTTTGAACAAACGAAATATCGACAGTGCTTTTGTAAAAAAAGCTTTCATACAATTAGAATTTAAAAATGATAATAAAAACCAGAAACCACCCTATTCGGGGGAAACGCATCGGAAAGAAATCTCAACGATACCTGTGGGTCAGGCTATTCGAATTCGTTGAGCGATGATTGACTTCATGGTTCGTAGATGTTTTACAAAGACTCCAATATCACGCAAAAGAATAGGAAAGGTTACAATTTCATTCAGTTTTTTTCTGGCAGCCACGTAACTATCAGGCTAAGGTTTCGTTTCAACGGCAGTTTCCAACTTTTTAATCAAAACTAATGTCTAACCAGAAACTGAAACAACGATGACCACTATGCAAAAACGAAACGATAGAAACCCCAACATTTTCGAGATACTGGGTATGATCCTGACCGGCTGGGCCATTATAAAAGTAGGCCTGTCGATTATTTGATTTGTTGTTTGAGCCGCTGCACCATTTCGAGTACTGCGGGACACACCAACGTATTTTTGTAAGTAAGCTCCATAATCTGCACCATTTTCTTTCGATTGGTGTGTGGATATTCCCTGCAGGCTTTGGGACGGTCGTTGTACACACTGCAATAATTGTCGGCATCTAAAAAAGGGCAAGGCGAAGATTTCAACACATAGTCTTTGTCTTCGTCTACACGCAAGTACTTTTCAATGAAGTCGCCTGGCTTCAGGCGCAGTGCCTTGGCTACGCGTTCAATATCGGTTTGATAAAAAATGGGGCTGGTTGTTTTGCAGCAGTTGGCGCACGTAAGACAATCAATCTCTTCAAAAACTTCTTCGTGCAATGTGTGAAAGACATCGTCTACCTCTCGCGCGTCCTTATCCTTGAGCTTGAGCAGAAACTTTTTATTCTCTGCCTTTTGCCGCGATGCTTTTTGTCTAAAACCTTCAATATCCATCATTCAAAGCTAAGCAATTGAACCCCAACTACCTGCGGCACATCGATTTGTAAAGACAATACTGGCACTTTTTGTCGTCTTCTGTTTGTGAAAAGGGTTTGCTGGGATCAAATATCTCTTCAATAAGCAGGTGGAGTAACGTTGCATACTGAACCAAATAGGGTTTGGCATCTGTAATGGGCTGCTTGCTCATAACGTGGCCGAAGGTAAAGCTCTTCTCGAAAAGATTTTTTCGATTGAATAACCCGGGCTGTATGGCTTCCATGCTTTTCGGATTTTGCAAGTGATAGACGTAGGCGTAAAGAAAAGTTTGAAACGCTGCTTTGTTATGCTTTTGGTCGCGGGCAAACAACGACTCAATGCTCTCAAAACCCAAATCATCGCGACCGGTTTTGTAGTCAATTACGCGCACGCGGCCCTCTTTGCGATCGGCCCTGTCTATGTTGCCGCCCACCTGCACCTTTTTTCCGTTGGGCAACTCAATAAAGTAAGCGAAGGTGTGTTCCAACATCAGCACTTCGAATGGCGCATGGGCTTTGTCTATTTCGAGGATACGCTGCACAAACGATCGTGCAATTTCTTTTACAACCACACGCTGGCCTTCGTACACCACTTCCTGCTCTTCGGGTAGATGAAACTTTTTTCGAAAGGCGCGGTCAATCAATGCGTCCACCTGAGATTCTGCTTCTGCAATTGCCAATTCTGTAATCACTCCGTGATCCTTATCGCGCAATGCTTCATAAAACCAATACATCACATCGTGCACCACGTTGCCAAACGTGCGGGCATCCATGTCTTCTTCTACTTCCTCGGCTTCCGTCATGCGCACCACGCTTTTTAAATAGAAGCGCAGCGGGCACTCTATATAATCGTTCAGGCTGGAGGGCGACAACTTGCTGAGCGCCTCTCCAGTTGCCTGCACCACGTATTTCTCCAGTTGTCGCAATACTTCCTGAGTTTTGGGAATGGCTATCGGGCGCGCCTGCTGAACATACACTGGGTTGTGCAATACCTTCTTGTGCACCTCCAGCTTCGACTCCAACAGCACCTGCTGCAGGTAGCGGCTCATCTCGCCATTGCCAATTACATCTGGCTCGGTGTTATAATAAAAATGAATATGGCCAGCCCGCTGCAGCACCCGGTAGAACAGGTAAGCATACATGGCATCCTGGTGCTCGTGCGTGGGCAACCCATAGGCTTTGCGGATGGCATTGGGAATATAAGTTCCCTGTTTGGCGCCTGCGGGCAGCATACCTTCGTTCAATGAAAGCAGGATAACATTGTCGAAGTCGAGGTTACGCGTTTCCAGCACACCCATGATCTGCAAACCCCGAAGCGGCTCGCCACTAAAAGGAATTTTTTGCGAAAGCACCACCTGCCGGAATAATTTTTGAAACCCTCGCCATTCGGGCGCGGAAGAAGACTCTGAAAAAATGGTGTGCAGCCGCGACAGGTGCTGGTAGAAATGAAACGCATATTCTCTGTCGAAGCTCTGCTTATCGCTGAAGGTGGCACCGAGGTAAGAGACCAACTCCAACAGGTAAGAGGTAGCCTCGCCAGCTTCTATGGGTTTAAACAGGAATTCAAATATCGCAGCCTCCCCTTTTAGTTCTTCTTGCGTAACATATACCCGGTTTTTGTGAATGATCTCATCCCACTTTTCCTCTGCCTCTTTACCTGCCAGGCTTTCTACATACGAATGCCCAAGTAGTGCCGTTACTTCTCTGTGTCCAAAGGTTTGACCTCTTCTTCGGGTTTGCATCTCAATGGCGAGATCAAGCAGATTATACAACGGTGTTTCGCGCAGGGGGAAGCCCATGGTTACGTTGATATCTTGCAGTTCTGCGGGCAGGGCGTGCAGCACCGGCAGCAACAGGCTTTCATCGGGCAATACCACCACGGTCTTTGCCAGTTCAAGGGCGCGATTCTCTTCTGGCAACGTATCGAGTATTTCTTTCACCAATGCTCCAGCCAGTTTGGCCTGCCCTATTTTTTGAGGCACCCCCGTTAACTGAATTTTTTTCTTCGATTTCAGAAAGTGTTCAGGTGGCTGTTCTTCAAACGTTCGTTTTAGTATGGGGTGCTGGCGGTATTGCCGCATAAACTGCCCGGCTTCCTGTATGGAATTAAAGGAGTAATAGGCGTCCTCATCCCAAAATATTTTTGCGCCCTGTTCTACTGCGTGTGTAAGCAATACCGCCTCGGCTTTGGTTAGTGCATTGAAGCCAGCGAAAACATGTTTGTCTGCCGCATGGTTTAGTCCTTTTTTCAGCATGCGATCGGCCACTTCGCGATGTATCATGCCTTCATAACCCAAGCCCTCTTTCTTCAACAGTTTGGTAAACTCGCTGTACACTTTGGGCAGCTTACGCCACAGCCGCAAGAATTGCTCTTTGGTATTACTGGGGCGTTCCTCAAAATGCAGCCAAAAGCTTTGAAGAAAATTCTTTTGCTCTTCCGTCAGGTAATCGAACGTTTCGTCCAGTTCTTTGATTTTACTGAGGTCTTTGAAAAGTTGGGGCGCATTGACCATGTATTTATCCAACTCATCAAAATCGCGCAGCAACATATCGCCCCAGAAGAAAAAGCGATCGAAAGGCTCGGTAAGGTTCAATACCTGTCCGTAAACCTGGTAGAGCCTATGGATAAGTGTAAGCCGATCGGGTTCTTTCAATGTACTTTGCGCACGGAAGTATTCTTCTATGCTCAAAATCTGTGGCGCCCATTGTGGCCGGGCCAATGCTTGCGAGAGGTAATGTTGAAAATACAGAGCAGCCCTGCGGTTAGGGAAAACAAAAGTATGTTCCTCCAACGCAGGCCCTGTTGCGTATTTTTCAGCCAGCTCTTTTAAAAATGGCACCATATCAACTTAATAATACCTCGCATTCTAATTTAAAGACTCAGAACAAACTCAGGTTCGATTTATTGATCACCTCTTCTACTCTCAAATCATCCAGGTACACCAGGTACGCCTGTACGTTGGGATAGCCCATTTGTGCCAGCACGTGGCCATATCGTTCTACCTGATCTTTGTCTGCCGTTTTTTTCTTACCTGTTTTGTAATCCACCAATACCGTGCGATGATGACCAAACATGATCCGGTCGATGCGCTTTTGCTCAAAACCAGGCAACAATACCAACGCTTCCGTTTTCACTTTCCAGTCTTTCGTGAACCAGCCGCCTATCTGCGGATGCGCCAGTAGCGCGGCTACATCTTCTTTTAATTTTATTGCTTCGTCTTCCGGCAAGGCAGTTTCTAACAAAAATTGTGTAAGCACTTCTTCTGCCTGTGTTTTATACTCTATGCGCGACAATACCTGGTGCACCAAAATACCCCGGTTGATTTTGCTGCGCCCTTCAGAGATTTCATCTTCAAAAAATTCTGCGCCCTGCCGCTTGATTACTAGCTTGGTACGCCAGTCGTGCGAAGTGTAGCCAGTTAGTTGAATCATTTCTGGTTCTTCACCTCCGGCCGGCTCACGTGCAAATTGAACCTCGCCCCACTCCAGTATACCATTTTTTATTTTTTCCTGAAGCGCACTATTGCCTACTGATCCGTATATCAAATCGCCAACTGTAGTTAACTTGTTGTCTTTGCCTTTTGTAAATACAATCAACCCGTGTTCTGCCCGCGTAAAGGCTACGTAAAGAAGGTTAAGATTGTCGAGATGCACTTTGGTGTATTCATTCCGATACGCGTCCTCAAACAACGTGTTTTTCAAGTCGCTGGTGTACTTAACTGCTACTTTGCCCAACTCATTAAAGGGCGCGCGGTTGCTGTCTACCCACAATAACGGGTTCTTGAAACCCTCATGGTTCATAGACCAATCGCAGAAGGGAATAATCACAAACTTGAACTGCAATCCTTTCGACTTGTGTATGGTGAGTATATTCACCGCATCTACACTGGCCGAAACCTGAATGGATTTTTTCTCCTTGTAGACTTCCCACCACTCCAGAAAGGAGCCAATATCGGTTTTCTCGCGAGCGGAAAATTCGAGCACCGCATCCTGAAATGCCTGCAAGTACGCCAGTTCTTCCGTTTGCTTGCCTAATTGAAAAATGCGCACCAGTTCTTCTGAAAGTTCGAACAACGACAGGCGCAGCAACTGCCGCGATCGTTGCAAAAATTCTGGCGGCAACAAATCTTCCAGCTGCCTGGCCTTGGCTTTTACAAAAAGTTGGTCTAAGCCCTGGTGTTGCGAAACCTCGAAAGCCAACTGCCCTCTGGCCACGGCATCGTCAGGGTTTTTGAGATAGCGGATGGCCGTGATGATGATATTTACAGACAAGGCAGAATCAAGCCGCAACGATTCGTTCGAAATAACATCGTAATGATAGCCTGGCTTGGCTTCGGCTGAATGACGAAACTGCAGCAGGTAGTTGGCAATGCGTTGCCCTTCATCGTTTCTTCTCACCAAAATAGCTATATCTTTCAGGGCTGCACCGGCATCTTGCAACTGCTCCAGCCACTGTGGCAAGGCGCGGAGGGTCTGTTCTTTCCAATCGTCACCCTCTTCATCCTCCATAAAATGAAGTCGCACAAAACCCTGGTCGGGCAAACGCGAAACATGCTGATTTACATCGCTGTAAACTTCTGTTGGCAACGGATGCTCTATGGCTTCGGAAACCTGCGAAACGGCCTGCTTAAAGAATTGATTGTTGAAATCGATGACCTTGCCTGCACTGCGGTAGTTGGTATTTAGGGGAACAACGTCCACCCTGGCATCGCCAAACTCATTAACTACTTCGTTCTGCAACAATTCCAGGTCGCCACCGCGCCAGCGATAAATCGATTGTTTCACATCGCCCACAATCAGGTTGGCATTGCCCTGATCGCCCGCTTCCTTTAATAACGGAACAAAATTTTTCCATTGAAATCCGGAAGTATCCTGAAACTCATCTATCAGGTAATTCTTAAAGTACGATCCCACCTTCTCATAAATAAAAGGCGTGTCGCTGTCGTTGATGATGCCGTTCAAAAATTGAGAGGCATCCGACAAGAGCATCAGGTTATTTTCTTCTTTGTATTCGCGTAGCTTCCGCGTAACATCTGTTATCAAACCAAAAGCATAGTAGTATTCCAGCACCCTTTCTGCTGATTTATAAACTACCAGGTTCTTCTTTTCAAAGTCGGCCATTTCGCGCAACAAAGGCATCAAATGATTTTCTGCCAATGTTACCAGGGTGTTGAAGTTTCTCGATTTTTTAGACGGCCAGCTTTTGCTGCTTACTAAAGCCTCTTGCACACGCGCTCCCTCTGAACTAAAATAAACCCCTCTGGAATGGTATAAAAAATATTTGTAAGCGGTACCCTGGTCTTTGAAATTAAAGTCGTCTACAGAAATATGGTTCTCGGCCAGTATTGTCATCGCTTGCTCACCACGCGCCCTCATAAATTGCATGTACCGGGCCAACTCATTATTGAGCACATTCAAAATGCGCTGGTGGTCGTCAGCCGACCAGCCTGGCTTCACCACCTCGTTTTCAATGGCTTTGAATTGCTCTTTGAAAATCTCTTGCAGAAATCCACGCAAGGCTTTCATCACATCCCAGTTGTCGCCTTCTTTCAACCTGTCGCGCGAAAATTGCACCACCCACTGGGTAAGCTGGTGGTTATGCCCCAACTCGTCCATCAAAGAAGCCAGCACCTCGTCCAGCACCATTTCATTATCTACTTCTAACCGGAAGTTGCCAAGCACCCCGGCTTCGCGTGTAAACGAACGAATCACGCGCTGAAAAAAAGCATCGATGGTGCTGATGGCAAACTGAGAGTAATGATGCAGAATGTTAGACAGCACCAACTGGCTTTGGCGCTGCAGTTGTTGCGCATCTAACCTTAGCTCTTGCTGAATTTCTTTGGTTAAATTGTTAGGCCGGTTGTTGGCGAAATCATTCAGGTAATGAAGAATGCGCTCCTTCATTTCCTGCGTGGCCTTGTTGGCAAATGTTACTGCCAGAATGTACCTGAAATAATCGCCTTCCCACCGAAGCGCCAGTTTGATGTACTCTTTGGCAAGCGTGCGTGTTTTGCCAGAACCAGCCGAAGAGCGATAAACGTAAAAAGTTTTATCCAACATGTACCTGGTTTAACCTGTACTAAAATTACGACAGGCTATTTACATTCTTTTGGTGCCACACCAAAATGCCTGGGCGCAAAAATAATTATACCATTTCACCCGCGGGCTGAAAAAGAATTTAAGAGATTGCCGAAAGAAAAATGTACCTTGTAGTAAGGTCTATGTTGCGCAAACTCTACTTTCTGATTCCTAAGATATTTTATAGCTTCCCGATACAACTTTTTTTAAATAACCTGAGGCGCAACCAGGTGTTGATATTGGGTTGGATCATCTTGTTTGCCATGATTACGGGCAACTTCGGCAAATATCTCGGCATCCCTTATCTGTTTCTCGATCCCGAATACCTGAACCAGGTCAACTTCACCAGCTTTTTCATTTTAGGAGCCACATTGGCCGGCTTTGCCACGGCCTTTCACATCACGGGCTACATCAACGATGGCCACCGCTTTTCTTTTGTGGGTGCCTTGCCAAGGCCCTTCACCAAATTCGCTATCAACAACAGCATCATCCCGGCCATTTTCTTTATTCTTTACCTGTCGGAAATTTTATCGTTCCAAAAAAACAACCAATACATAACAGGCACAGAGTTGGCGCTGAATGTAGCGGGGTTGATTGCAGGATACCTCGCGATGACAGTTGTTTTCTTTATCTATTTCAGGCTCACCAATAAAGACATATTTAAGTACATGGTGTGCCGCATCGATGAAAAAATAAAATCGAATGTAAAGGTTACACGCGCCAGCGCCATGAAGAAGCTGGATATAGCCCGTAAAAAACAGGTGCGCGTAGACTATTACCTCGATGAAAAATTTCGTTTTCAAAAAGTAGACGACAGTCCCTTTTACGACAAAGCCACCATTGTACAGGTGTTCGATCAGAATCACTTCAACCTGGTAGTGATTGAACTACTGATATTTGCTTTAGTGTTGATCTTAGGCATCTTTAAAGACTTTGCTGCTTTTCAGCTGCCGGCTGCCGCCAGCTTCATCATCTTTCTCACCATCTTCGTGATGCTGGAGGGCGCCTTCGAATATTGGTTTGGCGGATGGTCTGCCACGGCAGCGTTGGTATTGTTTCTGGTGGTAAACCACTTGGTGGGCGAAGAGTTCTTTACCAAAAAATACGAAGCCTTTGGGTTGAATTATGCCACCACGCCTGCACCCTACACGGTAGATAAATTAAAGGAGCTAAACGACAGCACTTCTATTAAAGCCGACCGCGAAGCCACCTTGGTCATGCTGAACAACTGGCGCCAGAAATTCGATGCCCCACCCAAGATGGTATTTCTCTGTGTAAGTGGTGGCGGCAAGCGCGCAGCCTTGTGGACGTTGAATTGCCTGCAAAAAAGCGACAGCGCCTCGCAAGGCAAGCTGATGCGAAACAGCGTGTTGGTAACAGGTGCCTCAGGTGGTTTGATAGGTGCCAGCTATTTCAGAGAGCTGAAACTGCGCGATGCTAATGGACAAGATATAATGCCGTACGCAGCGATCCACCGCGATAAAATTTCTACCGACAACCTAAACCCACTCATCTTCAGTCTGCTGGCCAACGATTTGTTTGTTGGCTTCACGGAATTCCGTTATGCAGGGAACTTCTATAGGAAAGACCGCGCCTACACCTTCGAAGAGCAATTGAATCAGATAACCGAAGGGTTGATGGACAAACCCATCAGCGCCTACCGCGAACCGGAAATGAAAGGCGACATACCGATGATCATACTCACCCCCACCATTATCAACGATGGGCGCAAACTTTATATTGGCTCCCGCTCCGTTACTTTCATGAACTCCGATGTACTTACGCTGCCCGGTTACGAGGGCACCAAATACAGTGGTATCGACTTCCATCGGCTATTTGCCCAACAAGGTGCCGACAGCCTGCGGTTTCTTTCTGCTTTGCGAATGAGTGCCACCTTTCCGTACATAACGCCCAATACCACGCTGCCCACAGAGCCCGCTGTTCAAATTATGGATGCGGGCATCTCCGACAACTTTGGCGTATCGGATGCGGTTAGGTTTATGTACGCTTTTAGAGATTGGATAGACGAGAATACATCGGGTGTGGTTTTTCTTTCCATCAGAGATTCACCCAAAGTGCGGCAAATCAATGCGAAGGCAGGGCAAACCATTATGGATGACTTGACGCAGCCCATCAGCAGTGTGTACAACAATTTCGAAAACTTTCAGGACATCAACAGCGATTTACTGATTGGCCATGCGCACTCCTGGTTTAGCAAACCCATACATCGGGTAGACTTGCAATACCAGGCAGACAGCTACCTGCCCGATCTTCAGAAGATGGACAGCCTGCGACAGAACAGTGCCCGCGCCTCGCTCAGTTGGCGGCTAACCACCCGCGAGAAACAAGGAATAGTGAATGCCATCTATTCTGAACAGAACCAGGAGCAGATTCAAAAACTATTGAACATTTTGAAGTAGTGCTACTGGCCGAAACCCGGGCCGCGCAAAACCACACCGTTGCGCACGCCCGTATGTTTACCGTTTTCGGCTGTTACTTTTCCATTCACCAACACATAATGAAATCCTTTTGAATAAGCATGGGGCTGTTGAAAAGTAGCTGCATCGCCCACGGTTCGCTCATCAAAAATTACGATGTCGGCTGCCATGCCTTCCTTCAGTAAGCCACGATCGCGCAACTGAAATTTCTGTGCGGGCAGCGATGTCATTCTGCGGACGGCTTCCTCCAGTCGTATGATTTTCAAATCGCGCACGTACTGACCGAGCACACGGGCATTGGTGCCATAGGCACGCGGATGCGGCACACCGGCACCAAAACGATTGATGCCCGCATCGGATGCAAACATATTGAACGGGTATTGCATAATGGTCTTCAGGTCGTTTTCGTTCATGCTGAAATAAACCACCTGCACTCTTTCGGTGGAACCCACCAGGTCCAGAATAGTTTCGGCTTCATCCGCTGCTTTGGGTTTTCGCCCACGCAGTTGGTTGATTTGCGAAATATTTTTTCCATTGAGTGTGGAGTCGGGCAGGTAACGTGCAACCACCGCATAACTATAGTTAGCCAACTGTTTCTTCTTTAAAGCCTTTAGCATTTCCTCTTTTATTTGGTTGCGTATGGAAGCCTGCGACAACCTATACTTCAACGAATCAAATCCACCCGCTAATGCCCAAGAAGGCAACGTTGTGCTCAGCGTAGTGCTGCTGGCCACATACGGATATTGGTCAACGGTTACGTCAATACCTTCCTGCCGTGCTTTCTCCACCTGTGCCACCGTGCTTACCGACTTACCCCAGTTGGGCTTGTAGGTAACTTTGAAGTGCGAAATCTCCACGGGTAGGTTTGCCTGCCTGCCGATGTTGATGGCTTCTTCAATGGCTTCCGTTACATGATCGCCTTCATCGCGTATGTGCGAGGCATACACACCATCTTGACGCGCTGCGGCCTTCGCTAGTCCTATTACTTCATCTGTCTTAGAGTAAGTACCAGGCACATAAATCAAACCTGTAGATAGTCCAACCGCTCCTGCACGCATGGCCTGCTCCACCAGGTCTTCCATTTGCTTTTGCTCAGTCGCGGTGGGGTCGCGTTGCACCTCACCCATCACCTCTCTGCGTACACTGTTGTGACCGATCAGCGTGGCTATGTTCACAGAATTTTTCACGCTGTCGATGCTTCGGAAATACGCTGCCACGTCTACATGAGAACCACCACAATTTCCCGTTATCACCGAAGTAACGCCATCTAAAATAAAATTAGGGGAAGTGGGCACCAACAAATCATTTCCCTCAATGTGTGTATGCACGTCTACAAAACCGGGCGCCACAATCAGACCTTTTGCATCGATGGTGCGCTGTGCTGCACCTTGCAATTTGCCCACCGCTACAATTTTTCCCTGGGCAATACCTACGTCTGCATAAAACCACGAATTGCCCGTGCCATCAATAATTTTTCCATTTTTGATAAGCAGGTCGAAAGTCTGGCCCATCCCCATGGCGGGGAGAAACAAAAACAAAAGGCCACAGCGGATTACTAAATTCTTCATGGTCAATAATAACAATGTATCGAAACATTTCACAGTAAAATGATACAGAAGGAGTTTTGAAGAAGGTTATCTTTGCCACTTTTATGAAAAGTGTTACCGAACTTCAGAAAACGCTTGAGCTGATTAAGATGGAGCGCCAGGCGGACCTGGAGTATTACCGCCAGAAAGTTTTGTTGCGTTCGTTGCACCAACGTACGCAGGAGGGCACCACCTGGTATCCGGTAACGTTTAAACGCGATTACATTGGTACGGGCGAACGCTTTGTTATTGAAATTGAACGTACCAACCACCTGGAGCAGCCGCATGCCTTCCAGAGTGGAAAATCGGTGAGTGTGTTTTCCAATGCCACCGGCAAACCAGAAAAAGAACATGTGGGTGGAGTCATCAACTACGTACGCGACAACACGATGGTTATCACGCTCAACAGCGAAGAATTACCCGATTGGCTGGAAGATGGTCTGCTGGGTGTGGATGTGATGTTTGATGAAATGAGCTACCGCGAAATGGAATTCGCTTTGCGCGAGGTGATGAAAGCGGAAGACAATCGGTTGGCTGAACTACGCGAATTGCTGCTGGGCGATGCGTCTGCGAATACCTCTTCGGCTGTTCTGCAAACACCTGCGGGTTTGCTCAACGATAGTCAACAGGAAGCCCTGCAAAAGGTAATGAGTGCAGCAGACGTTGCATTCATTCACGGCCCTCCGGGCACAGGCAAAACCACCACACTGGTAGAGGCCATCAACGAAATGGTAAAAATTGAAAACCAGGTGTTGGTGTGTGCGCCCAGCAACGCGGCCGTAGATCTGTTGGTAGAAAAACTAAGTGAAAAAGGATTGAATGTAGTACGCATTGGCCACCCCGCCCGGGTAACAGAGCAAACCCTTCGCAAAACACTGGATGCGCGAATTGCAGACCACGCCAACTACAGCGAATTGAAATCGCTGCGCAGGCAAATGGAGCAGGCCCGCAGCCAGGCATTGAAGTACAAACGCAAATTCGGCTATCACGAGAAAGAACAACGCAGGCTGTTGCTGCAAGAAAGTAAAATGCTGAAGGCCGATGCCGACATGCTGGAGTTTTACATTGTAAACGATGTGCTGCAGCAGGCACAGGTAATCTGTGCCACACTGGTTGGCAGTTCGCACCCGGTATTGCGCGGCAGAAAATACCGCACTGCATTTATTGACGAGGCGGGGCAGGCACTGGAACCTGCCTGCTGGATTCCGCTGCTGCGGGCGCACAAAGTTGTGTTGGCTGGCGACCACCAGCAATTGCCACCTACCATTAAATCGAACGAAGCCGCACGTGCAGGCCTTGCGGTTACGCTGTTTGAAAAAGGAATCGCCCAACATCCAAAAGCAGCCACCATGCTTCAAGTGCAATACCGCATGCATGAAGACATCATGGCTTTTTCGTCAGCCTACTTTTATGATGACCAACTACAAGCACATGAGTCGGTGCAAAGACAGTTGCTTCGGCCGGATCAGTCGCCTGTTGAGTTTATTGACACTGCCGGCTGTGGTTTTGACGAAAAGCAAGATGCGGAAACCTTAAGCCGATACAACGAAGAGGAAGCCCACCTGCTGATAAAAGTGGTGGAGAACCTGGTGAATGAAGTGGAAAGTGAAAGATGGGCAAGCGAAAAAATCACGCTGGGTATCGTTACACCTTATCGGGCACAGGTGGATTTGTTGAAAAAGCTGGCGGAAAACAGCGCGATACTTCATGCCTTGCACGAGCTTATTTCCATTGACACGGTAGATGCTTTCCAGGGCCAGGAGCGCGATGCGATTGCCATTAGTTTTGTTCGCAGCAACAGCAAAGGTGAAGTAGGCTTTCTGGGCGATATTCGCAGAACGAATGTGGCCATGACCCGGGCAAAGAAAAAACTCATCATGGTGGGAGACAGTGCAACGCTGGGTGCTCACCCCTTTTACCTGCAATTGATAGAGTTTGTTCAACAAAAAGACTTTTACCGCAGCGCGTTCGATTATCAGGCAGGGTAAGACATGGGCAGGTTTACTATAAATGTGGTGCCCTGGTGTAGTTTAGTTTCGAAGCGAATACGACCGTAAAGTTTTTCCACGGCTTTCTTCACGATATATAATCCCAGGCCATTGCCCTTAGATCGTTCGTTGCCGCGAAAATACATGTCAAAAATCCTCGCCTCTACTTCACGAGAAATCCCCTGTCCATTGTCGGTAACGCGGATTTCAACCTCGCCCTCCGCTTCTGTTACCATGATTAATATGTGAGGACTTTCTACTCCGCAAAAATGGATGGCATTCTCAATCAGGTTTTCGAGAATAATGCGAACCAAAGCCGGATAGGAGGTAATGGAGTTTTTTGTTGCCATCGTAAACTCCAACCTGATATGCCGTTGTTTGATCTCTTCTTCAAAACCTTGCTTAATATCCTCAAACAGCTGATCCATCAGCACCTCCTTATACACCAAATGCTGTGCGCCCACGTCTGAAATAGACTGTAATTTCACCAGCATCTTATCGAGGTTGTGGGCGGTTTCTTTTACTTTGGCAAACAACTCCAGCGCATTCTGGTCTTTTACCGTTATGTTCGCTACTTCTGCCAGTCCCAAAAAAGTAGTAAGTGGTCTGCGGAAATCGTGCGAGGAGCGGTAGAAAAAAGTATCTAGTTCTTTGAAGGCCTGCTTCAGGTCGTTGGTTCTTTCTTCAATCTTTTTCTCCAGGTCGAGGTTGATTTGCGAAATTGTTTGATTAGCCTCTATCAACTCTTCCGATTGTGCCTGTATTTCCTCATTCTTTTCCGTAACTTCGCGGTTCAGCTTTGAAAGCAGCTCGTTGCTCTCGGTCAATTCTTCTGCCTGTGCTTGAATTTCTTCCTTCTGCTCCAAAATACTCGCGTTGGCTTTGCGTATGTTTCGGTTGTAGCGATAGGTGCTATAGGCCAACGCAGAAATAAGTACAAATGCAGTAACCGAGGCCCAGGTGATGCTTCTTTGTGTTTTTAACTGCGATTCCTGAAGCGCCATTTCATTCTCGCGAAGCAGGGCCTGCTGATTAAGTAACTCAATTTCTTTCTCTTTCTGGTCGACTTTGTAAAGCGCCTCCATCTCTGCCATCTTCACCTGCGCAACATCGCGGTAAATACTGTCGTTGTAAAGAATATATTGCGATTGTTCCTTAAATGCACTTTTATGATCGCCAATGGCCGCGTAGTAAGCAGCAAAAACCTGGTGATTGCTTCTTTTTTGTGTTAGCGAACCAGTAATATTTGCCAACGTACGCGCTTTGTCAAGGTATTGTTTGGCTTCATCATACCGCTTCATCTTCAGCAGCAGATCGGCCAGAATATTATAACTAACGCCCAGGCTTTTCTCATTCATAACTTTGTTCTCCACCTCAATGGCTTGCAATTGATAGTCAAGTGCTCGCTGTAGTTGATTCTGTTGGATATAGGCCAGCGACAAATTGAAAAGGGCCGCAGAAACACCTTCTTCATGACCAATGTCAGACCAAATAGTATAGGCTTGTTCCAGCGCGGGAATCGCCTCGCTGATTTTCTTCTGTTCTAACCTAAGCAACCCCAGCACATTATAGCAATTGCCTATTCCTCTTCGGTCGCCAATGCCTTCGCGAATGGCCTGTGCTTTGCGTATGTATTCTTCAGAACGTTCGTAATCTTTGCGCTCCATGAATATCCACGAAAGATCAGCGTATGATCGTGCGGTGATGTACCGTAAACCAATCTTTTCAGAAATGCGCAACACCTCGAAATGATATTTTACAGCAATTTCGTGTTGCGAGAGATCCGCATAAATTTCCGCAAACTTCAGGTAAATTTCAGCCAGTTGCGGAGGATAGGTGTATTGTTCGCTCAACTCCAACGCCTCACTAACGCTTGCCAGTGCGCTGGGGTAATTGCCTAGCCGATAGGCCAACTCTGTCTGGTTAAGTTGACATTTAATGAGATGAAAGTAATCGCGCTCTTTGTTGGCCAGAGCACACATCTTATTGTAAAAAATCTCTGAATTCTTAAAGTCCAATTTGGTTTCATAATAAATTCCCAGGAGCGTCCACAGTTCGGCAAAGAGATAAGCATCATCGGGCGAAGATTCGGTAAGAAGCGCTTCTGCCTTCTTCAACAACTCAAATGCTTCTTCATTTTTCCATTGCATCAAGAGCACCTGCGCCATGTTGCGGTAGAGGGTGGAAGTTCTTTTAGCATCAGAAGATACACCGGGTAAAGCCAGCGCTCTTTTGTAAAAAAAGAGTGCAGAATCGTATTCGGCCAGTTCGTATTTTAGCTTGCCAATCATCTGAAGTGAATAGGCATCGTCCTCCTCAGACAGATCTACTTTAATAGACAATGAGTTCTGATACTGACGCAAGGCCTCCCGAAAATCACCTTTGGCAAAATAGCCGATACCCAATTTATTGTAAGCACTTTTTAAACCCCTGGTGTAGTTAATGCCGAGAGCCAGCTCATAAGCATGTTTGGCATAATCAAGTGCGAGGCTGTCATTGAAATCATAAAGGCGGTAAGAAATGTCGTTCATCAAATCCACCTGTTCCTTGGGATCGGTAGATTTTTTGAGCAACAATTGGAGGCTATCGGCCACACGCACCTGGGCCGACACCGAAGAGATGACTCCGAACATCGTTAAACAAGCCCAAAGCCATCTCTGCGCACTCATAGTCATATAAGGAAACATACATTATTTATTGAATGTTTTCAACATCTTTTATGCACGACACCATTATTATCCCTGAGCTTTTTTATTTGCAATCGACTGCGCTTTTTTCAGTACAATTAACCCGAAATTGAAATCATGAAATTCTGCGATGCCGCTCTTAGTTACTATGCCCAGCTTGACTTCAAAAGTCGATTGCCTACAGACATGGCGGTAATGAACCCCTATCACCACGCAGAAACATTTGCGCTGTGTACGCAATTTTTTCGTAAGTTCTACACTGACTCTGACCAGCGAAGGGTACTTCTGGGCATTAACCCCGGTCGTTTTGGTTCTGGCACTACCGGCATTTCGTTTACCGACCCTATCCGCCTGGCGAAAGATTGTGGTATTGATAATCCACTTCCTAAAAAGCCCGAACTATCCAGCGATTTCATTTATCAAATGATTGAACTGTGTGGCGGGCCAAAGACCTTTTACCAACGTTATTTTATCACGGCAGTTTCGCCCCTGGGTTTTCTGAAGGATGGAAAAAACATTAACTATTATGATGACCCGGGATTGGCCAAAGCGGCCTTGCCTTTTATTGTTGAATCAATGGAGGGTTTGATGAAATTGCCAGTGAGCCGCAGTCTATGTTTTTGTATCGGTGAAGGAAAGAATTTTGACTTCCTGCAGAAATTAAATGCGCAGCACCATTGGTTTGAAGAGATAAAGGCATTGCCCCATCCGAGATTCATCATGCAATACAAACGTAAGCAACTCCAACGCTACCTGCACGACTACAAAACCGCGTTGGGTTTCTGACTCATTGCACTTTTCGCTTCACTCCGCGCACTGCGGGGGCTGTCCATGGATCATCGGGCCAGGAATGTTTAGGATACCGCATGCGTAGCTCTTTGCGCACTTCATGATAAGCCACCTGCCAAAAGCTACGTAGGTCTTGCGTAACCTGCACGGGCTTATACCCCGGTGACAGCAAGTGGAGCAGCACGAGCGTGCGTCCCTGGTTCACGGTGGGCGTTTCGGGCAATCCAAACATTTCCTGCAGGCGCACCTCCATTACCGGTGCGCGGCCATCGGTAAAATATTCAACATTGATCATCGATCCGCTGGGTACCTCCAACCGTGCCGGTGCCAACTCGTCTAGCCGTGCCTGCAATGCCCAGGGCAGCAGCGTGGTGGTAATGGCATTCAGGTCCAACGATTCCAATTCGCGTTGCCTGCTTACCTGTTCCAGAAAGGGAGCGAGCCAGGTTTCTAAGCTGGCCAGCAGTGTGTCATCGCTCACATCGGGCCACTCTTCGTCTGGCCGCCAATGCCGAAGACTGAGCACACGAGCCTGCCAATTTTGTTGGGCTTCACTCCAACCGATGGCTTTAAGTCCGTTGGTACGGATGTAGTTACACAAAACAGCCAACTTCTTTTCCGGGGGAATGGATTTCATTGGCGTAGCTTTTAAAACCAGGTTGCCAATGCGCTTTTCTTTCACGGCCTCCACCATGCCGCGTGCGTCATCCCAACGTACCGCTTCATGCTCTGTGGCCAGGTGTTCAAGGTCAGCCTCCATTAAGGGTGCCGCCAAAAATATTTTTCCCTCACCCCCGCCTGCATCCAAATGCGCCACTGATAGCCAGCTCTCCCGGGTAAGCGGATCGTGCGGTGGCAATTTCACCACGCGCCCGTTGGCCAACTTAAATCGCTCACTGTTTTTCTCTGTTTGCCGGGCAATTCGCTCCGGATAGGCCAAAGCCAATAACTCTCCTACTTCTTTGTCGGCAACAATGGAGTTATCCATAGGAATGTTAAACAACCTGCGCCAGGAAGCCGCTAGTTTCTCAATGCGGTCCATAATATTCTTATCTGCTGGCACACGCTCGCCTGCGCGCCATCTACGCAGTGTTTCCACACGTAACGAAGCATCGGCCCCGACTTCACGCGGCAGCGGGTCGCGTTCTTCCAGCAACGCGGCCACATCGGTAGCGAGGCATAACGCCTTTTGCGACCAGCTCTTTGCTTCTAACAGCAAATGGGCGAGGCGTGGATGGGTGGGCAACTTTACCATCTCGCGACCACGTGTGGTAATAACGCCATCGTCCAACGCGTCTAACTGTATAAGTAGGTCTTGCGCTTGCTTAACAGCTCCAACCGGTGGCGATGTTATCCACGTAAGTGAATTCAAATCTTTTACACCCCACTGACTAAGCTCAAGTAAAAGTGGTGCCAGGTCGGCCTCCAAAATTTCGGGTGGCCGGTTGGCAACCAAATACATATGTGTTGCTTCTGGCCACATGCGGTACGCAACGCCAGGGCCTAAACGCCCGGCACGGCCCGCGCGCTGTTCGGCAGCATCGCGCGATACTTTTACTGTTTCCAAACGGGTGAGACCACTGCGTGGGTCGAAGCGTGGCACACGCGCCCAGCCACTGTCAATCACCACTCCTATTCCTTCTATGGTAAGCGAGGTTTCGGCTATGGACGTAGCCAGCACAATCTTTCGCGCGCCCGATGGGTCGGGAAGAATGGCCTGCTGCTGTTGCTTAAAAGGCAACTCTCCATACAACGGAAACACTATCGCTCCAACACCTGCCTCTTCCAGCATTTGTTGGGTTCGCAGAATTTCCCCCGTGCCGGGAAGGAATACCAGCAAGTCGCCCTTTTCAGCACTCAGCGCCTTGCGAATAACCGAGGCCACCTTGACTGACAAATGTGAATCGCCATCTGTTGGCGCATATTTTAACGTTACCGGATGTTGCCGCCCCAGGCTCGTGATAATGGGCGCTCCATTTAGTTTTGCAGAGAGCTGTTCTCCATCCAACGTTGCCGACATCAGCAGCAAGCGCAGGTCATCGCGCAGCATTTGCTGCACCTGCAGGCTGAGCGCCAGGGCCAGGTCGGCCTGCAAACTTCGCTCATGAAATTCATCGAAAATAACCAGGCCAACTCCTTCCAGCGTGGCATTGTTTTGAATAAGGCGGGTGAGAATTCCCTCCGTAACCACCTCAATGCGCGTGCGACTGCTTACCCTCGTTTCGAACCGGATGCGGTAGCCAACCGTTTCGCCTACCTCTTCATCCAATTGCGAAGCCAGCCGGGTGGCCACAGACCGGGCAGCCAACCTGCGGGGTTCCAACAGTATGATCTTCTGACCTGCTAACCACGACTCTTGCAGCAAGCGCAATGGCAACACGGTGGACTTACCTGCACCGGGTTGAGCCTGTAAAATAACCACCGGTTGGTCGATTAATTTTTTCTTCAGCTCTTCTTCAATTTCCAGAACCGGGTAGGTGACTTCCATAAAAACAAAATTAATACAAACCATTCCCTTATCGGGAAAGCGGGCTCCACTTTCGGGAAGAATCAAAGTGATTTTTCAACAGTTCAGGCAAAAACCGGCAACGGCATTGCCCTTGCTGTCAGTTGCGCAAAACTGAGATATGAAGACTGTTTGCATTATTGATGACGATGCTACTTTTCAAAAAATGATGAACCACCACCTGACCAGCATGGGTTATGTAGTGCAATCTATTTTTTCAGGCCACGAGGTTGACGCCCTGCCCGAGCGGCCTTATGCCATCTTACTCGATCATAACCTGGCAGATGAAAAGGAAAACGGCCTGGTGATACTTGGCAAGCTCAGAAAAAAAATGCCTGGCGTGCCGGTAATTTACATGACGAGCGAGAAAGACAGAGCCATTAAAGACTCTGCCCTTCACAAAGGTGTGTTCGACTTTATCGAAAAAGATCCCGCCTCTTTGGTAAGGCTACGCAGCGCCTTCGATGAGATAGAGCATCGCGCCACCAAAAGCAGTTGGATCAAAAAAATCTTCGGTAACAGCCTTGATTAAATCCGCGCCTGGTAGGTATATAGTTCAAAATACCTTCCTTTTCTTTCAATTAACTCCTCGTGGCGGCCTCGTTCCGCAATTTCGCCATGCTCTATCACCAGAATCTGGTCGGCCTGGCGAATGGTGCTGAGTCTATGTGCAATCACAAAAGTGGTTCGGTTGGCCATTAACCGCTTCAAACTCTGCTGGATGTACGATTCGCTTTCGGTATCGAGGTTAGAAGTTGCCTCATCCAAAATCAATATGCGCGGATCGGCCAATATGGCCCTGGCAATGGCAATGCGCTGGCGCTGCCCACCCGAAAGTTTTACGCCCCGCTCCCCTATCACGGTGTTCAAACCTTTCTCAAAGCGGTCGGTAAACTCATCCACGTGGGCTGCCTTCACCGCTTCCATTAATTGTTGCTCGGTAGCATTCGGTCTGGGAAATAAAATATTCTCTCGTATAGTACCTTCGAATAAAAAGTCATCTTGCAGCACCACACCCAGTTGGCTACGATAGCTGTTTAGTGAAATCCGCGACAGGTCTTTGCCATCTACCGTAATCGTGCCCGACACCGGGTTAAGGAAAGTAGCCACTAACCCGGCAATGGTTGTTTTTCCGGATCCAGACGTGCCCACCAGGGCTGTTACACTGCCCGCTGGTGCCTGAAACGAAACATGCTTCACCACCTCTTTACCTTCTTCATAAGCAAACGACACCTTATCGAACGCAATGTCACCGTTAATTCTGCCTACCTGCTCGGTGCGCACCGTTCCATCATCTTCCACTTCCATGTTCATTAGTTCTTCGGTGCGGTCTAACCCCGCAAAGGCCTCCGTTAGCTGGCTGCCGATGTTGCTCATCTGCACAATGGGTGCAATCATAAAACCCAGGTACAGGGTAAAAGAGAGAAACTCGCCCAGTGTGAGTTCGTTCTGAATAATCATATAGCCACCAATACCCATAATGCCTGTGCTGGCCAATCCCAAAAGAAAGGCACCTGCACTCGTAACAAGGCTGGTGGAGGTAAGGCTCTTCTTTACGTTTCGAAACAACTTATCTACACCTTGTTCAAATATTTTTATTTCCTGGGGTTCTGCATTAAAACCTTTGATAACACGTACGCCATTCAATGTTTCGGTCAAACGGCCCGTAACCTCAGCATTGATCACACTGCGCTCCCTAAAAATCGGGCGGATGATAGAGAAGGCCTTGAGCGATATGGCACCAAAAATTGCCACGGGCACCAACACATACAGGGTCATCATCGGGCTGATACGAATGAGCAGCACCAGGCAAATCACCGAGGTAAGTATGCCGCCAAACAATTGTACCAAACCTGTACCCACCAGGTTTCGCACGCCTTCTACATCGTTCATAATACGGCTGACCAACGCACCCGATTTACTATTGTCGAAGAAGCGAACAGGCAAGCGGAGCACATGCTGTTGCACCTGTGCCCGCAGCTTAGAAATAAGATGCTGCGCTTCTACACTGAGCAACTGTGTAAGCAAGTATGAAGTAACTGCCTGCAACAGAATGGCCCCGGCTACTACTGCCAACAATATCTTTAACAATGGCATGTCGCCTTTGCCGATCACATCGTCCATCAGGTATTTGGTAGCGCCCGGCAGCACCAGGCCGGCCAGCCGGCTGATGATGATCAGAAAAAAACCCACTGTGAGGATGCGCCAACGGGGTGCTACAATGGTTCGGAATACCTTGCTGAGAGATATTTTCTGTTTTTTAGTTTTTGTCATAACTGGGGTAAAGACGGAGATAGATTACCAAAGACGTAAAAACCCATGTTTTATCGCATAAGGTTCGCACGATGGCTCCTTTTTTTTGTACCGATAAAAAAAAGTACATTCAAAGCGGATTTTCAAAGACGCTATGCCAAAAGTAACCATCGGCAGCTTTGCCGAATTTGAACAGTATATCGGAAAAGAATTGGGGATATCAGATTACCTGAAAATCAGCCAGGAGCAAATCAATCTATTTGCAGACGCCACCCTCGACCACCAATGGATACATACTGACCCTGCAAGGGCAGCCAAAGAAAGCCCCTTCAAATCTACCATTGCCCACGGCTACCTCACACTGTCGGTTGTGCCTTATCTATGGGAACAAATTGCCGATATCAGGAATTACAAAATGCTGATCAACTATGGCATTGAGAGCCTGAAGTTTAACCAACCCGTGCCGGTAAACAGCGAAGTAAGGCTGCGTGTGAAGCTGAAAGCCCTCACCAACCTGCGCGGCATCACCAAAACCGAAATGGACGTAACCCTGGAGATAAAAGACAATCCGAAACCGGCTTTTACGGCCACCATCATCTTTCTTTACCACTTCAATTAAGTGGATACTTGAATTCTTTTCTATTCGGTAGCGTTAGCCAATCTTATAGCATTGAGCGGAAGCTACCTGCAAAGTATATTGTACCCATATTTATTCATCTATGACTGATCTTCAAAAGATATTTCCACAGTTCGACCCTGAATTGATTACGCATCTGGAAAAGATTGGTGAGGTGGCTGAGTTCGAAGAAGGCGACATGTTGATGCGCACCGGCCAATATTTTAAAAATGCGATGTTGATTTTGGATGGGCGCGTAAAACTATACCGTGAAGGAGAAAATGGTGAGGAGTTCTTTCTCTATTACCTGGAAGCTGGCAACGCTTGTGCATTGTCTATGATATGTGCCACCCGCAACGAAACCAGCGTAATCAAGGGCAAGGCCATGACGAAAGTGAAAGCACTTACGATACCACTGCAACACATGGATGGACTGATGCGCGACTACAGGAAGTGGTATTATTTTGTTTTGGAAAATTACCGCAATCGTTTCGAAGAACTGCTTACAGTTATCGACCAAATTGCCTTCCACTCGATGGACGAAAAACTGGAGTTTTACCTGAAGCGCCAATTCAATGCCAGCAAAGGCCAACCACTCACCGTTACCCATCAGGAAATTGCTGACGACCTGAACTCATCGCGCGAAGTCATCTCGCGACTCCTGAAAAAACTGGAAGGCCGAAAGATGATTTCCATCTCGCGCAATGAAATTGCCAAAGTCAATTTATAGACATAAGAAAAACCGAACACTTCAGTCATAAAGCCGCTACCATGATCAACTCATCGCACGTGCGCAGCCAGTTCCCCTCACTGCAACGCATACACAACCAAAAACCGCTGGTGTTTCTCGATGGCCCTGCCGGTACGCAGGTACCTCAGTCAGTGATTGATGCCATCAGCGACTATTATAAACAATCGAATGCCAACACACACGGAGAATTTCTTACCACCCACGAAACAGACCACGTGGTGCACCACATGCGCCAGCAAGCAGCCACCCTTTTGGGTGCAGAAAGTGCCTCATGTATATCGATTGGTCAAAATATGACCACACTTAACTTCGCGCTGGCTCGTGCCATTGCCCGTTCGCTGCAGCCCGGTGATGAGGTGGTGATTACACAATTAGACCATGAAGGAAACCGTGGGCCCTGGCTGATGCTACGGGAGTTTGATATTGAGGTGCGCGAGGTAAGGTTATTGCCCAACGGCACACTGGATTATGAGGACATGGCCGAAAAAATAAATGAGCGCACCCGGCTGGTGGCTGTGGGGATGGCATCGAACGCGCTGGGCACCATAAATCAGGTAAAAGTGGCACGCGAACTTTCTTACAAGGTGGGTGCCTGGTTGCTGCTGGATGCTGTTCACTATGCCCCCCATTTTTCCATCAACGTACAAGCGCTGGGTTGCGATTTTCTGCTTTGCTCAGCCTACAAGTTTTACGGGCCGCATGTCGGCTTATTGTACAGCCGCCCGGGGTTGTTGGACAGACTCGATACCGACCGACTGCGCACTGCAGGCCAGGTGGCACCCGATAAGATTGAAACCGGCACGCTCAACCACGCGGCCATTCACGGAGTAAGCGCTGCTATCGATTTCCTCGCTTCGCTGGGTAAAGGCAACACCCTTCGCGCAAAGCTCGAAGATGCTTACCAGGCAATTGGTGAGCACGAACGCATGCTTGCCAAACGGCTTTATGAAGGACTTTCTGAAATAAAAGGGGTAACCGTTGTAGGGCAAGATTTTTCATCGCCTCACCGGGCACCTACAGTTTCTTTTGCTATGGATAGAAAATCGGCAACGGAAGTTTGCAAGCACCTGGCCCTGGAAAACATTTTTGCCTGGGATGGTCATTTTTACGCCATCCGCGCCATGGAAGTATTAGGCCTGTTGGAGCGTGGAGGTGTAACGCGCATTGGCATGGCCGTTTACAACACTGAAGAAGAGATTGAAAAAACGCTTCAGCAAATCAAGGTGCTGGTGAAGTAGCTTTTTTAGGTGGAGGGAAATCGCGCAAGGTTCTTTTCATGGCGCGTTTGATGTTGCGTTCGGTCATTTGCGGATGCACATCGAGGTAAGAAACAGCCACAGAACGCCATACCATGCGGCCTTCATTTTTGTCGGCCATGTCTATTACCAACGTGCCCTTCAGCAAAAGCAATTCTGTTGGTTCATCGAATAATCTGTAATACAATTCTTTGTCTTCTGTACGATGGTAGGTTTGTATTTTCTCATCTTCCAAAGTAACGTGCACATCCACCAGTAAATCGGGTTGATCGGAATTGAGCACAAGACCTTTGGTTGCCATTTCTTCAATAATGGCATTTTGTATTTTTTGTTTTACCTCTGGGTCGTTAAGGTAAGCGGGGCCGGTAAATTGAAACTCGCAACCCTTCATCCAGCAGAAGGTTTTATATTTTTCAAAGTCTACCTTCTTATCGTACAAGGTTTGCACTTTAATGCTACAGCTGGTAGCCAACACCAGTAGAACGAAGGAGGCAATTCTTTGCATGATCTTTTAGTATGGTACGAAAGTAATGCGCTCCGGACGGTGAAAACCTGATCAATATCAGCACAATCTTGAAACTTCTATGATATTTGCCGCCAAAATGCATTAACCAGTAATGGGCCTGGAAAACAAATATCTAAAGGTGAAGAAATCGAAGCTGGCTGGTGCCGGCTATGGCTTGTTCGCCAAAGTTGATTTTGAAAAGGGAGATAGGATAACAGAGTACAAAGGTAGGTTGTGTAAATGGCGCGAAGTGAAAGCGGAAGATGGTTACAACGGATACCTGCTTCGCGTAAGCAGAACCATGGCCATTGATGCCCGGCCAGCTACCCGCACACTGGGGCGCTATGCCAACGATGCCAAAGGGCTTACCCGCGTGCCTGGCATTAACAACAATGCCGAGTATGTGGTGGATGGGTTAAGGTGCTACATTGAAGCGAGGCGCCACATCAGCAAAGGCGAAGAGATATTGGTTGGCTATGGCATTGAATATTGGCGGCTCATCCGAAAATTGATGAAAGAAAAAAAAGTGTTGTAAGATCTTATCATCACTCCGGGCGCAAAATACATCTCCCATTACTTTCATACGAGAGGCATCGCTCGCTCCCGGAATGGCGATAAGCCTTGAAAAAGATTTCAGTTATTTCAAAAAATTCCAACCTAACGAAACCAGGAATACCCTGCTTGCGGGCTTGGTCTACAACTGTCATATTGCGCAGATAAAACGCCCAGTCCGCGTAAAACCATGGTTTTTTTCAAGGTAAATCGCCCCGGCCATTAGACTAACTGCCGTTAGCTTAATCTACGGTTCTTCATTAATTTTGATGCCTTAATTCAAATGGAATGAGCTCTGAAACCGTACGTGCAGAAAAGAAAAGTAAACCAACACCCAACCTGGCCGGCCACCAGGCCCCCGAACCTTATAAGCCAAAAAACAAAGTAAGGATAGTTACGGCTGCGAGTCTTTTCGATGGCCACGATGCCGCCATCAACATCATGCGCAGAATCATTCAGGCTACCGGGTGCGAAGTGATACACCTGGGCCACGACCGTAGTGTGGAAGAAGTGGTGAACACCGCCATTCAGGAAGATGCCCAGGCCATTGCCATGACCAGCTACCAGGGCGGACACAATGAATACTTTAAATACATGTACGA
>CAZRQK010000019.1:59054-76182 GCA_964602295.1 uncultured Ohtaekwangia sp. | reverse complement strand
AACCCGCGACCTGCAGCTTGGAAGGCTGCCGCTCTACCAACTGAGCTACTCCCGCGTTTCAAATGACGAATTCGGAATTTTCGAATTCAACATTCGTCATTCTCTTGTGGGGAGAACAGGATTCGAACCTGTGAAGACATAAGTCAACAGATTTACAGTCTGTCCTCGTTGGCCGCTTGAGTATCTCCCCGGTTTTCAACAAATCTTAGAACGATGCAAAAGGCCCTTTTTGGGGCCTTTTTCTACTATTTTTAGGCTGTTGCAAAAAAATAGGAGTGCAAAATTATACGCTTTTTCGGTTTAGACAAACGCGCACCGGCAGATTTGCGGCTTTTTTCGCAAAGCTTACATGATTATCAGTTCCTTCACCACATCGGCCCCAAACTCTTTCTGAAAAACCCCTATAATTTGGTCTTTGTGAAAGTTCAGGTCGTGCTTCATGGACGAGGAGTCTAGTTCAACAAACAGCACTTTGTTTCTGATGAAGACTTTGCGCGTTCTTTTGGCAATGGGCTTGCCTACCAACCGCTCCCACGAGCTTACCAGGTTGGCCTCATCGAATTTGGATTTAATGTGGTAGGACTTCAGCAGCTCCTGAATGGCATCGCCCACGTGCTTGAATTCTTCTTTTTGTCGCTTGGGTGCCATGCAAGGAATTTAAACACGCAACTCGGAAAGTATCATTTCGAAACCGGGCAAAACAGGTTCGCCCGATAAGTTAGTATCGAAGCCGGTGTGTTGGATGATTTCATTCTGATGATAGACGTAAACAACTTCTCGGTCGGCATCTATCAACCATCCCATGCGGCAGCCGTTGTCCATCCACTCTTTCATTTTCGCCTGCTGCTCTTCCAGCCGGTCGGAAGATGAGATCAGCTCCACAATAAAATCGGGAACCAGGTGCGGAAACTTCCTTAACTCGGCCGGATCAACCTTACTTAACCTTTCGTGACTTACCCACGCGGCATCGGGGTTGCGCATGGCACCGTTTGGCAAGTAAAAACCGGTATCCGAATCCACCGTACGACCTAGTCTGTATTTCTTATTCCACTGCCTCAACTGGAAAAGAATCTCATCATTCCGGTCTCCGGTAATAAAAAATGTGGGCGACATAAGTAAAATTTGGCCATCAGATGTACGCTCGAATTTTAGCTCATTATTATCCTGACAAAACGTAAAAAATTCATCGTCTGTCATTTGCTCGATATAAGCTCCCCGCAAGGTGGTTGGCAAAATCATATCCAAATTTACGGAATGAGGTCTTAATTATCTAAGCGAGGCGAACCATGCCGGCCTCTACCAACAACTGTCTTATCTCTCTGGTAACGTTACGCACCAGTTCCCGGGTTCGGTCGGGGCGGGCATCGGTAATAAACAGTTGACCAAATGTTTCTTCGTTTACCAACTGAATGAGGCGCGCAATGCGGTCGTCATCCAGCTTATCGAAAATATCATCGAGCAGAAGAATTGGCTTGAAACCTTTTTTCTGATGAATGATTTCGAACTCTGCCAATTTCAATCCTATCAAAAAAGATTTCTGCTGGCCTTGCGAGCCAAAACGTTTCAACTCTTGGCCATTTAATAGAAAAGAAAAGTCATCGCGGTGTATGCCGCTGCTGGTGCGTTGCATCAACAGGTCGCGGGTTAGGTTTGCCTGAAGTAGTTGGGCCATGGTGGCCTGGTCTACATCGGTTTTGTATTGCACATCGGTGGTTTCTGCACCGTTGTTAGAAATAAACCGGTAGAACTTCTGCAACGCGGGCCGCAGCACATCCATAAATTGTTTGCGGGTTTGCCAGATAAAATCGCCAGCAGTAATGAGCGGTCGATTGTACGTTTCCAACAGGTCGTAGTCGGTTTTGCCGCGCTCCGCAAATTGTTTCAAAGCGGCATTGCGCATTTTCAGATAGTTGTTGTAAACAATCAACTGATCGAGGTAGGCACTGTCTATCTGCGAAATAAGTCCATCTACAAATTTTCTTCGTACCTCGCTGCCATCCCAAATCAGCTCAATATCGTTGGGGGCCACCAACACCACCGGGTATTTGCCGATGTGGTGCGATAGTTTTTGATAGTCGGTGCCGTTCTCGCGCACAATTTTTTTGCTGCCGGTTTGCACCGAGCAAAACACTTCCTCCTCACGTTGATTTCTTAAGAATTGGCCTTTAATAGAAAATACCGACTCGCCCGTACGCACATTAAAACTGTCGGTGGCATTTAAAAAGCTCTTGGTAAACGACAAATAGTGAATAGCATCGAGCAAATTGGTTTTGCCGCTGCCGTTTTTGCCCAGCAAACAAAAAACTTCTCCCTCCAGGCTTAGCTGCAGCGCCTCGTAGTTGCGGTAATTATAAAGTTGTATTTTTTGAAGGCGCACCCGTTACTCAGTTTCGTTCATCCCGCTTTGCGGCACTTGTTTTCCGGCTCATCAACATTCGTTTGGAATTTGCTGCAGATAAAGGCTATTTTCGCAACTTCAATAACAATCATTTATGGCTACAGCTACTTCGGCCAAAGGCAAAGCAACCAAAGAAAAAACAACCTTCAGCAAGGAAACCTACCTTTTTTGGTACGAAAGCATGCAGTTGATGCGCAAGTTTGAAGAAAAATGCGGTCAGCTTTATGGTATGCAGAAAATTCGTGGTTTTTGCCACCTCTACATTGGCCAGGAAGCTTGCGCGGCCGGGGCCGTTTCTGCCCTTACTAAAGACGACAAGTGGATTACCGCCTACCGCGACCACGCACACCCCCTCGCCCTGGGCACTTCGCCCAATGCCGTAATGGCAGAACTGTATGGCAAAGAAACCGGCTGTTCGAAAGGCAAGGGCGGCTCCATGCACATATTCGACAAAGAGCGTAACTTTTTTGGCGGCCATGGCATTGTGGGTGGCCAGATTCCGCTGGGTGCCGGTATCGCTTTCGCGGAAAAATACAATAAGACCAAAAACCTGTGCATGTGCTACATGGGCGATGGTGCCGTGCGGCAAGGTGCCTTTCACGAAGCCCTGAACCTGGCCATGTTGTGGAAACTGCCGGTGATTTTTGTGATAGAAAACAATGGCTACGCTATGGGTACTTCTGTGCAGCGTTCCTCTAACGTTACCGACCTTTATACCTTGGGCGAGGCATACGACATGCCTTCGGAACCCGTTGATGCCATGAACCCCGAATTGGTGCACGAAGCTGTTGCCCGCGCTGCAGAACGCGCCCGTGCCGGTGAAGGCCCTACCCTATTGGAGTTCCGTACCTACCGTTATAAGGGCCACTCCATGAGCGACCCCCAGAAATACCGCAGCAAAGACGAGGTGGAAGAATACAAACAGCGCGACCCGATTGAAATTGTGAGAAAACGCATTCTTGACAATAAAATGGCCACCGAAAAAGACCTGGAAGCCATCGATGCCAAAGTAATGGCACAAGTAGACGAAAGCGTTCGGTTTGCAGAAGAGTCGAAATTTCCCGATGCATCGGAGGCACTCAGCGATATCTACTCCGAGCCGAATTACCCCTTCGTGCTGGATTAACCTACTTTTGATTAATAACAGTGAATTCTTAGTTTTGCGTCCCGCTTGAAAAGGCGGGACTTTTTAATTAGATAACATGGCCAAGAAAGAGACCAACCAGGAATTATTAGAGAACCCTGAAATCATTGCCGAAAAGGTAGAAGGTGTTGAGCATTGGATAGAAAGAAACCCAAAAATAGTAGTGGGGTTTTTAGGCGCGCTCGTGCTGTTAGTGGGTGGCTATTTTGGCTTCCGCTATTTTGTAGACAACCAAAACGAACAAGCGCAAAGCGAAATGTTCCAGGCCATACGCTACTTCGAAGCCGACAGTTTGAACCTTGCTATGAAAGGCGATGGCAACAACCTGGGTTTCGAGCAGATTATTGAAGACTACGGACTTACCGAGGCCGCCAATCTGGCCAACTTCTATGCCGGAGCCATCAGCCTGAAGCAGGGTAAATTTCAATTGGCCGTTTATTATCTGGAAGACTTCAGCTCTAACGATATACTGGTACAGGCGCGCGCCTACAGCCTTCGTGGCGATGCCCACATGGAGTTGAAAGAGTACGACGAAGCTGCCAAATATTATAACAAGGCAGCCAATCACAAACCCAACAAGTTCTTTACGCCCGGCTACATTATGAAAGAAGCTTTGGCTTACGAAAAATTGAACCAGAATGAAAAGGCAATAAAGGCCTACGAGCGCATCATCAGCGAATTCTGGGACAGCACTGAATATCAAAACGCACGCAAACTGAAGGCGCGCCTCGAAACGAATTCTTAAGAATTACAGCATTGCAAATAAAGGGATGGCAGAAACCGTCCCTTTTTTATTACTTGACTTTTAAACGAACTACTTATATGGCAGGCACACTCACTTCTGGCAAAGTAAAAACGGCCGACCTCTCGAAAAAGAAATTCGGCATTGTGGTAGCCGAATGGAATGAAAGCATTACCGAGGCCCTGTACGAGGGCGCCTACCATTCGTTGCTGGCACACGGGGTGAAGAAGAGCAACATAGTGCGTAAAAATGTGCCGGGCAGTTTCGAGCTTACGCTGGGTGCCCGTTGGATGGCCGATCGCAAAGACATTGATGCCGTTATTTGCCTGGGCTGTGTAATACAAGGCGAAACACCTCATTTCGACTATATCTGCCAGGCGGTGGCATACGGCATTACAGAAGTAAACATCCAATCGAAAAAACCGGTGATATTTGGCGTGCTCACCACCCTCAACCAAAAACAGGCTGAGGACCGGGCCGGTGGTAAATTTGGCAACAAGGGCGAAGAGGCGGCCATTACCGCTGTAAAGATGCTATCGTTCTGACGGCTCAAAGATTACCCAAAAGAAGTATTGCCTGCCCACCCATAGGTGTGGTATCTTACATGCATGTATAAACTGGCCATCGTAGACGATGACGTACGCATTGCCAGCGCTTTGCGCGAAGCCCTGCTGGAATTCGATGAGATTGACTCGGTAATATGCAGCAATAGCGGCTTAAAGTTTGCCAAGGATTTGCTTACCATGCCACCTGCCAGCCGACCCGATGTAATAGTGATGGATATTTCCATGGGGCTACCCGATGAAGGCATTCGCGCTACCAGGCAGATCAAATCCGACTTTCCCGACATTGAAGTGATCATGTTTACGATTACGGACGAAGACGAAAGGATTTTTGAAGCCTTCAAGGCCGGGGCCATGGGCTACCTGCTAAAAAGTGAAGAACCTGCTTTCATTTTAAAAACCATAACCGATGTGAAAAACGGAGGTGCGCAGATGTCTCCCGGCATTGCACGCAAAGCTATTCAGTACCTGGCGCCCAGAGCAACCGTTGCCAAACCCACGGCCGACAAAGATGAAGGGCTTACCATTCGGGAAAAAGAAATTCTCGATCAGGTAGCCAAAGGACTCACCTACCCGGTTATTGCCAATCAGTTGTTCATCTCCACCCAAACAGTAAAAAAACACATGATGAACATTTTCGATAAGCTGCAAGTAAAGAACAAGGTAGAGGCACTCAAAAAGACGGAGCGCATCCATTAACTCTTAAATCGCAAATTTAAGATCGACCATGGTGCCCTGTTGCTCCTTCGATTGAATTTGTAGTTCGCCCCCGATTTCGAGTGCTCTTTTTTGCATGATCTGAAGCCCGTAGTGCCCATCGGTGCTTTCATTTGCCGGAGCAAAACCGCGGCCGTTATCGGTAATGCATGCCACCAGTTGCCCTGCGGGATCTTTTTTCAAGGATACATCTATGCGGGTGGCCTCTCCATGCTTCAAGCTGTTGTGTACAGCCTCCTGCACAATGCGAAACAGATTAATGGCCTGCATCGGTTTAAGGTGTATGCCGGGGCATTGGCTGCACAAGCTCAACTGAAAGTCCACTTGCTCTGACGTTTTGCGCATGCGCCAGAAGAGGTTGTTGATTTTATCACCCAATTGCTCCACGGTAACTTCCTCCTTGTTCATGGCCCAGATGGTATCGCGCAGTTCGGCCATGGTAGAGGCTACCCCGCTGCTTAATTCGTTCAGGGTATCGGTAGGTTCGCGAAGCTCGCGAGAGAGCTTGTTTAGCCCCAACGACAAAGAGGTAAGTTGTGTACCAATATTGTCGTGCAGATCTTGGGCAATGCGCTCTTTCTCTTCTTTGATTTTATGTTGCAGGGCGGCAGCTTCCAGTTTTTTGCGGTACTGCATGCGCTTGTAGTAAAAGATAATCAGCAGTGAAATAATCAGGATACTGGCAATCGCTTCTATCCACATCAGGCGCTGACTGTCTTCTACCTTCATTTGGTGAATCACGTTGGCCTGCTTCAGCAATTCATTTTCTTTCTCTTTTTGTTCGGTTCGGTGCTGCACCAGCAGCCTGTCGTAATCGGCTTTTTGCTTAAAGTTATTCAGGCTGTCGCGAATGGCATAGGCTCTTTGCAGACGGGCAAAGGCCTGCCGGTAATTGCCGTTTACCGAATCAAGTCTTGCTTGCGAACGCAACAACCTGCTGAAGTAATGGGTGAAGGAACCTTCGCGGGCCAGCGCAAATGCGGTGTTGTAATTATCTCTGGCTTGCTGCCATTGTTTATTGGCAAAATGAAGGTCGCCCAGCGTGGTGTGGCATTCCATCATGCCACTTTTATCGTTCACCGCCTGGTAAAGGGCCAGTGCCTTGTGCGCATAATCAAATGCTTTGTCGAAATCTTTTAAGTGAAAGAAAGATTCGCTCATGTTGACGTAGATGTATTTTGCTTCATCTATGTTTTCGCCATTCGGTGTTGCACGCAGCGCCTTTTGGTAATTCGCCAGGCTGGAGTCCAGCATTCTTCTTTCAAAATAGGTACTACCCAAATTGTTGTAAACACGCGGAAGTTCGCCCCACTGTTTTGTGCGTTGATACCATGCTACATTTTTGCGCAGATAATAAATCGCCTGGTCCCAGTTTTTCATTTCCCCATAAATCAAGGCAATGTTGTGTTCAAGCCGGTTTACGTTCTCCTGGTCTCCCGTTTCGTTAGCAATGCTTAGCCCATCGAAACAAGCGCGAAGGGCAGGCTCGTAGCTACCCAACGACCAGTAGCACACACCCAGCGTTTTGTAAGAGACTATTCTGCCCTTCTGATAACGCAGACTATCGGACAGTTGCAATGCCTGCTCCGCATAAGCAACACCGGCCAGTGGGTTGGTGCTCCACAATGAAAAGGCAAGGTCGTTAAGGAAGTGAACACGGGCAGTGTCTTTGTCCATTTTGTTGATCTGAACAACTACACTATCGGGCTGTGCTTGTAACGAAGAAATGATGAAACCCACCACTGCCCCCGTTAATACGAGTGCGCGCCCAATGGCCAACGCAGCACTATCAGGTGTAAGGTTCATGGCATTTCAAACGTTACCAATTTCAAAGCCGGGGTTCAGGCTATGAAAAATAATTGAATTTGGTGGAAAATAAAAAAGCCGACCCATGCGAGGGTCGGCCTGTTGCCGATAAACAACGGCAGGTGTTACATGTTTTTTATTACTTCCTGGCCAAACTCTGAGCACTTCAGCAACGTGGCGCCTTCCATCAGACGGTGAAAATCGTACGTTACTTTCTTAGAAGAAATAGCTCCTTCCAGACCTTTAATGATTAAGTCGGCTGCTTCTTGCCAGCCCATGTATTCCAGCATCATTACACCCGAAAGAATTACAGAGCCAGGGTTTACTTTGTCCTGACCGGCATATTTGGGAGCCGTGCCATGCGTGGCTTCGAAAATAGCAAAACCGGTTTTGTAGTTGATGTTTCCACCGGGTGCAATACCAATACCACCTACGATAGCCGCCAGCGCATCAGAAACATAATCGCCATTCAGGTTAAGTGTAGCCACTACTGAATACTCATCCGGGCGTAATAAAATCTGTTGAAGGAAGGCATCTGCTATGGAGTCTTTCACCACTATTTTGTGTCCGCCCGAATTAATTTCCATCCACGGGCCACCATCAATTTCCTTTGCACCGAACTCATTTTTGGCTAGTGCATATCCCCAATCGCGGAAGCCGCCCTCAGTAAACTTCATGATGTTACCCTTATGCACCAAAGTAACGTTCGGCTTCTTGTGCGCAATGGCAAATTCAATGGCCGCCCTTACCAAGCGCTCCGTTCCTTCTTTCGACACAGGTTTAATGCCAATGCCTGAAGTTTCGGGGAACCTGATTTTTTTATAAAGTTTCGGGAACGCTTCCTTGAAAGCATTCAAAAACTTTTTGTTGTCTTCGGTGCCCTCCTGGAATTCGATACCCGCATAGATGTCTTCTGTATTCTCGCGAAAAATCACCATGTCGGTTTTGTGTGGCTCTTTAACGGGCGAAGGAACGCCTTTGAACCAACGCACCGGGCGCACACAAGCATACAAATCCAGATCCTGGCGCAAGGCCACATTGAGCGAACGAATGCCACCACCCACAGGTGTAGTAAGCGGACCTTTGATACCTACGAGGTAATCTTTGAAGGCAGCCAGCGTTTCATCGGGCATCCAGCTTCCGGTTTTGTTAAAAGCTTTCTCACCGGCCAGCACCTCCTTCCAGTTAATTTTGCGTTTGCCATTGTAAGCTTTGGCAACGGCAGAATCGAACACATGCTGGGAGGCGGGCCAAATATCCACACCGGTACCATCGCCTTCAATAAAGGGAATAGTAGGGTTATCGGGTACTGTTAACTTTCCGTTGCTGATGCTGATTTTCTGATCGCTCATGTCTGAAATATCGGTTTATAGTTAAAAAGTTGTTGAACTGGAATGAATAAGGGTGCGAAAATTAGGAAAATAACCTCAGATTGAAAGAAATTTAAGGACTATAGGCATCGTTATTGCACCATTTCCACCACCTTATGCGCCTGAAATCGATTGTTTTTATTGCCCTCTTTTTGTTGGCCGGAAATGCCTTTTCGCAGCAGGTTTGCCTGAATTCAGAAGAGCAAAAACTCTACGACTTGTTGATGCAATACCGCAAGTCTAAAAAGCTAAAGCCCATACCCCTTTCGGCTAAACTTACACAAGTAGCCCAGGCCCATGTGCGCGATCTGGCCGAGAACTATGTGTATGAAGAAGACCCGGTATGCAATCCACATAGTTGGTCTGACAAAGGCGTGTGGACAGCCTGCTGCTACACCAACGATCATCAGCAGGCCAAGTGCATGTGGGATAAACCCAAAGAAATTGCCGGCTACAATGGCAATGGTTATGAGATAGCCTATTACAGCTCTGCGGGTGCCAATGCTGTTGAAGGCATTGAAGGTTGGAAGAAAAGCCCCGGCCATAACCCCGTAATGGTGAACCTGGGCACCTGGAGTAAAGTTGAATGGAAAGCTGTGGGTATTGGGTTTTACAAAGAGTATGGGGTGGTGTGGTTTGGCGAAGTAGAGGATGAGGAAAAGCCCACCCGCTGCCGTTAGTACTTTTCGTCCTGGTTGGGAAAAGATTTTGCTTTCACATCCTCCACGTATTTTCCCACTGCTCCAGTGATTACCGTATTCAAGTCGGCGTACCTTCTTAAAAAGCGAGGTTTAAATTCTTGGGTGATACCCAGCATGTCCTGCATTACCAATACCTGACCATCTACATCTGGCCCTGCACCAATGCCTATAACGGGAATGTGAAGCATACCGGCTACTTTTTTTGCCAGCTCTGCAGGAATCTTCTCTAAAACAATCGCAAAAACGCCACACTCTTGCAGCAGCAACGCATCTTCCAACAACTTGTTGGCTTCTGCTTCTTCTTTGGCACGCACTGAGTAAGTGCCAAACTTATAGATGGACTGCGGGGTTAAGCCCAAATGACCCATAACGGGCACGCCTGCACTGAGAATACGCAACACAGAATCTTTCACCTCGCTGCCACCTTCCAACTTTACTGCATGCCCCCCCGATTCTTTCATGATGCGAATGGAAGAACGAAGCGCCTCGCCCGAACTTCCCTGGTAATAACCAAATGGAATGTCTACCACTACCAATGCGCGCTTTACGGCTTTCACAACAGATGATGCATGGTAGATCATTTGATCGAGTGTGATGGGCAACGTTGTTTCGTTACCCGCCATTACATTCGAGGCAGAATCGCCCACCAAAATCACGTCAATGCCGGCTCCATCAATAATTTTTGCCATGCTGTAATCGTAAGCAGTAAGCATCGCAATTTTTTCGCCCCGGTTCTTCATCTCCTGAAGTTGGTGCGTAGTGATTTTCTTAATGTCGGATTTTTTATGAACAGACACGTGAACGAATTTAGTGTAGGTAAACTGCGCTCTTTTTTCCCAGCACCACTTCCACATGGTCGGTTAGTGTGGTGGCCAAAGCATAGCCTGTGTACGTAGGCATAATGGGAAAGGTAGTGTGACTACGATTTACCAACACAGCTACTTCCATCTTCTTCACATCGAGGTTTAGAAAAGGTTTCATGCCATAGGCCAGGGTTTTGCCAGTGTTCAACACATCGTCTACCAACACTACGCATTTCTTTTTAAGCTCTTTGGCATCCGCATCTACCTCTACCGGGCTTTGCTGAGGGGCACCTTTATCGAGGCTTACTTTTACCAGCCGGGCTGGAATGGCAGATATGGCCTCGAACTGAGCGGCCAGAAGCTTGGCCAACACATAACCCTGTCCATCAATACCGGCAAATACTATCTCTTTCTCTTTGAAATTATGTTCCCACACTTCAAAGGCCATGCGTTTTATCTTCTGGGTAACCTGGTCGTTATCCAAAATCAGGCTTTTCTCGTCCACTTCGCTCATGGCAATGGCAATACTTTGCTGTCTTTGAATGTGGAAAGGATGACGGTAGACTGCAGGCTGTCTACCACTTCAATATTGGTCACCTTTTCCAGCATCAGGTTTTGATAAGCAGGGATGTCTGCAGCTACTACCTTCAGTATAAAATCGGCCTGACCGGTAACGTGATGACACTCCACCACTTCATCAATTTTACGGATGGCCTTCATGAATTTTTCAATGTTCTCTTTGTTGTGGCCTTTCAGCGTTACCATCACAAAAGTGCTTACGCCCAAACCTACCGTGCTGGGATCTATCACTGCATGGTAACTCTTAATGACGCCAGCGGTTTCGAGTTTTTTAACCCTTTCTAGTGTAGGGGCGGGGGAAAGACCAATTTCCTGCGCCAGTTGTGCGTTGGTAATGTTCGAGTTGGTTTGCAGCAACTCCAATATTTTGCGATCTATTGCGTCTAACTTTATCTTCATACTGTTAAAAGCGATTGAATTTGGGAAGAAAGATAGGACAAAATAGCCTGTCGCGAAAACGCCCGGAGTAACCTATTTTTCGCGCACAACCAGCCTGCGGAGAATACGCTGACTGCCGGTTTCAAGAATAAGGATGTATAACCCGGCATTCACTTCGCGGATATCCCACCGGAACTGATTTAGACCCGGCTGAACGGTTGCCTCCCGCCACGCCACCACATTACCAGTAGAACCCACCATCTGCATGGTAATTACACCCTGGCTTTTTGCCACCACATCGAATTGCACGTAATCCGTTGTCGGGTTGGGGTAAGGTGTAAACAACACCGGTTCTTCCTGAAGCGAAGTACACTGTGCGTTGTTGAAAGTCAGTTCATCATTCTCAGCAACCAACTCCACACACACATAGCCAGACGAAACACCCAACAGCGACTGGCTCAATAAGATAGAAGAAGTAGTGCCGGGAGCAAGGTTTGCGTTTACTGTTTCGCGAAAGCGGGTGCCGTTGCCCAGATCCACATTCACAGCGAACTCGCGAACGGTGTAGTTGCTGTTGTTGGTTACCTGTAATTGACTACGTAGTGCGCCCGTTGCCTCATCGGTAAGCAACTGAAATTGCGCAAGGGCCAATTCTGTTCTGGGGATGATTACATTGATTTGCTGCGAAAAAGTATTGGTGCACCCCTCGGGGCTGACGGCCACCAAGTCTACCACATAGCCACCCACTTCGCTAAAAGTTTGGTTTAAATTTGCAGTCGTTGAAACTTGTTGATTGTTTGCCAACCATTGGAATTGGTTAGCACCCGTAGAAGTGTTGGTGAATGCCACCTCGAGCGGTGCCGCACCTTCTATGGCGGAGACAATGAATGAAGCAGTTGGTCGTGGGTTAATGGTGATATTTTTAACCAATTGGTACACACACCCCGATTCATTCTTCACCACCATGCTCACCGGAAGTGTTCCCTGTGTCGTAAAATTATACGCTACTACTGACCCTGCAATTTCCTGGTCGTCAAAAGCCCAGCGTACTTCCACTACCGGGTCCGATTCTGACTCAACAAGGCTACTAAGTGTAGTCTCACCGTTGGCGCAAAGTCCTGCTGCGTCAAAATCCAAGGTCGGTACCTCAGGCACTGTAACGGTTTGTGCAGACTGCGCTATGCAATCATTTTGTGCTGTCACCATTAGCGATGCATTGAAGGTGCCAGGGAAGAGAAACACGTGTGTAGGCTCTTGTACTGTGTAGGTTGAGTTGGCAATTTGCCACGCCCAGGTCTTCAAATTGCCACCATTTGCCTCACGAAAACGTGCAACTTGGTTAACGCATAATGGATCGAATTCAAAATCAGCAACAGGCGACTGTAAAATGGTAACAGGCTGCACAACGGTAGCGCTACAACCCTGGTCGGTTGTAACTGTTAGTGAAACATTGTAGTCGCCCGCCTCTTGAAAAATGTGGGTAGGATTTTTGCCATCGGTAGTCTCATCGCCTTCAAAATTCCACGTCCACTCCTGCAAATTGCTATCGTCAGGCACGGGTGTAGCATCGCGAAATTGAGATGGCGAGCCAGAACAAGAGAAGGGGGGTAGGTCGAGTGTGAAATTGGGTTGGGGGGCTGAGAAAATTTGATGGTTTATCGTTTTGGTACTGACGCATCCATTGGTGCCAAATGTTTCGAGAGAAAGGGCATAGGTACCTGCCGAAGCGTATGTTGTGACTGGACTGGGTTCTGTCGATGTCTGTCCATCGCCAAAATTCCAAAAGTAACTGGCTATATCCCCTTGCGAAGCGTTTGCAAGTTGTACCGTTTCGTCAAGGCAAATGCCATCCACTGTAAAGTCTACCACTGGCCCCTCACCCACCCCAGCTATCGTTTGGATGGCTTCACTTGAACACCCAGGAATTGTAGTTTGCAACGTAATCTTCTTATCGCCTCCTGTGGGAAAGGTGTAGAGAAAATCACGTTGTGTGCCCACCGGAACATCGTCTACAAGCCATTGAAAAGAAAGGTTACCTTCAAAGTTATCGGTGGTGGTATTTGTAAAAGTAAATTCGTTGTTGGTACAGATGAGGCCGGTGGGAAGGGTGAAGGAGGGCGAAGGTGGAGGGTAGATCTTGATATCCCTCCGCTCAACATTATGGCAGCTGTTACTTGCCACCACATCAAGTTCAACAGTAAAAGTGCCTGTGGTTATGTAATGTGTCGTAGCAAATTCATCGATAGATTGATTGCCATCCCCAAACGTCCACTGTTGACTTGTGATTTCTACATCTGATGTGAATTGAAATTGTGTCGTTGAGTTTAAGCACCAAACATCAACGCTATTAATGGTTAATTGTGGCGCCACTAAAGTGCTTATTGAAATTTCCTTGGTTGCATAGCTTTCTTGATCGCCTGCACCCATTGCCACTAAAGTAATTTTCTTCACTCCATTTTCAGCAAACATTATTTCTTCATTTGTGTTCTGAGAATAACTTAAGGAGGCATTACAAGTAATTGGGTACGATAAAAAATAAAGTCCACCATTTGAACCTCCTGTAAAATTGCTTGATACAATTTTATATTGATTACCTACTCTTAACACTTCAAGATCCCAGTCTCTACTTGTACTTTTAAAATTTCCTATTGCCGTTGTAGTAGGTGAATTATTAGTAATTAAAGATCCAAAGTCTACCGAATAGTAAAATCCATTTCTCGATGAAACTAAGGCTATAAAATGGTCATGCTCTCTTATCAGGGCCAGGCCGCCAGGATCGTTCAGTGTTAATCCTAAAGTTAGTTCTGTTGCAGTAGCTGCACTTCCCAAATCAGAGTCAAAATCTATTCTAAACATCTTTCCGTTTCTCGATGTCACAAAACTGGTCCAAGTGCCACAGTTTTCATAAAAATCAAGGCTTGCAGACGTAGCTACACTGGGCATTGGTATATAAGATGGTATGGGCGTGTTAGCTAGTGATGCTCCAAAAGATAATCGTAGAATCTGTTCCGCCAATGGGGCCGTTTGATTTGCAATAAACGCGAAATAATTTCCATTACTTTTTCGGATTTTAACATCAAAGGTGGTGGCAAGAGTTAGCCCTGAAGATATGTCCGTAAAGGCACTAATTGACTTTAAATCAGCGCTAAGACTTATTTTAATCAACGAGAATGGGCTTGTTGTTCTTGTTATCAAACCATACCAATTCCCATTTTCGTTTATTATATCGAAGCCTCCGGCATTCGTAATGATGGAAGAAAGATCTATTACCGTATATTCCTCAAACGCAAAAGCCTCCAAGTCGATTATTTTAACACCAAATAATTTATTGCTTGAATTCCCAATGAAGTATAAATAAGTTTCACCATTAAGATTCAAAATTTTTGAATAAAAAACAGGCCCCACAGGTGTGCCTTCAATGGTGGTTATTTGTTTGGCAAATGATGGTGCTACCTTGTAGTCTGTGCTACAGAATAACCACTCATATGATTCTGCCCCAGTTGAGGTATTGTCCAAAAATAGACTTTCTTGCAAACAAGCTGAACTCTGAAGGTTAAATGAAGCCGTTGGGCACTGAGCCCACAATAGTTTTGAGGATAACAATAAAATTCCCGCCCACAAGCAAACTAGAGCTTTCACTTCTTGCACATATTTAATAAAAGACTATAAACCTCTTTGGCAACTTCATCGCCTCTATACTTCTTAACTACTTTCAGGCAGCGATATTTTGTATTCTGATCTTTTATAAGCTGTTCTATTTTTTCAAATTCACGTTTCATTTCGTTTGATAATATTGCGTCTTTACCTATTTGAACACCAACGCCTTCCGGCTCTAAAAAATCAGCCTCATCCCCTACACCTTTCGTAACCATTACCGGTAATCCGCAACTCCAATACTCACCAATTTTTACGGGTGACAGATAAGCGCTTACAGCAGTTTCTTTATAAGGAGCAAATCCAAAGTTAGCCACATTCAGCCAGTTATTCATTTCCTGAAAGGGTGCATACATACTTTTAACACGATCCAAAGGTAATCCGGCTAGTTTAGCATGTCTTTTCAAGTGTTCTTTATCAATACTGGTTAGAATGAATAAGTAAAAGCTACTGCCAAAGAAATCAAAAGCTCCTTTAAATAGTTTAAAAGCTTCGGCCTCAAAATACAATCCTCCGAATTTGCCCGCATAAACTCCTACAATAGCTTGGTTGGGTATTTCTAGTATTTCCCGATAGGTATCTTTGATCGCTGTTGAATAATAAAATTGCGCTGTATCTGTGGAGCATGGCAATACATGCACCCTTTCCGAATCAATGCCTTCCCGCAAAAGCAGAGCCTTATATTTTTTTGAAACGGTTGCCAATAAAGTAGCCGTTTGCTTTTGCTTACTCTCCCAAAGCTTTTGAAATAAATAGCGGGGATCCATTCGACTCCACGTTCCGCTTGCTAACATATATTCGGCATGTGGCTCAAAGGATTCTACCATGTAAGGAATATGCAACTCCCTCCAAACTAAATATATAAGAGATCCTGCCGGTGCACCTCTTGCTATTACTACATCGATAGAATATTTCCTTATAAGCGTTTTTATCTTTTTAGGAAAGTGGATAAAATCATAAATTTTTGTAATCAAATTAATACCTAAGGAGCGAGATGCTATAGGCACATAAATAATTTTTGAAATTGGATAGTCTGGTGAAAAACTACCTTGCTTAGTAGAACGTTCCGTGTTGACAAACACTATCAATTTAACTTGTGGAAATGCTTGTAACACCTTAAGGTGTGGGTAAATAGTTGATCTTGTTAGCGGATCATTTAGATTCCAATAGCCAAGGAATAAAATATTCATTTTAGTAGTACTAACATTGCATTTTTAAGTTTAGCAGCTTTCATATAATCCAGAAACATAAATTTCTTGACCTTCAACCTATAAATGCCTTTTGCAAAAAATGAGAACTGATCCCAGTCTTTTATGTGTTCATAAATTTTCCAGTAGCCGTTCTCTAGCGCCTCCAGATTTTTCATAGCGGAATTTTCGTGTTGCCTGTAGTACAAAACTACTTCGGTTGTGTAGGTATATAGACCTCCATCTCGAGCTAGTTCCATAAAAAGCAATAGGTCCTCACCGTAACGAATATTCTCCCTCATAGCGATGTGTACAGACCTGCGTTTAATCATCCAAGTCAATCCTGCAAAGCACTTACTACTGAGAATCAGAAGTTGCTTCAATGGATTGCCTTCGTAATTAGGCTTATAGATTCGGATAGTTTCAGTTAATGGTTTATTCATATACTGTACTGTGCCATCAACAAAAGCTATTGATTCATTATTTAAGAATAGTGCAATTCTGGCTTCAATACTTTTGGGAGGTAATACGTCATCACCATCAAGGAAACAAAAATAATCTCCTTTCATGACACTCATTGCTCTGTTTCTGGCCGCACTTACGCCTGCGTTGGGTTGCGTAAAAAACCGAACCTTTTCGTTTTGCAAGCGTTCTATAATCGCCAATGAATTATCAGTACTCCCATCATTCACTACGATTAATTCCCAATTAGGATAGGTTTGATTAAAGACAGAATTTATCGCCTCGTCTAAAAAAGCCTCAGCATTATAAACGGGCATTATAATGCTAACTAAAGGGAGATCATAAGCATTATTAGTTAAGGTATTCATGCACTCTCTCCGCTAAAATTTTAACCTGATTAACTCTTCGATGTTTTTGTATTTCAACTTCATTTCCAGAGTATAATAGGTGGCGATTCGCTATAAAAGACTCATACCATGTTGTGAGCTGATCTTCCACTTCTCGCGATGTTTTGCAAATGGCCCCAGCATTGGCTGCGCGAATTGTTTGCTCCACATCAGAATCATTTTTTGGAACAAAAAGAATGTTAATGCCTAGTAAAAGGTAATCATATACTTTTACAGG
>CAZRQK010000019.1:51131-59044 GCA_964602295.1 uncultured Ohtaekwangia sp. | reverse complement strand
TTTATAAATCCCGGCATCCAAAATACCGATACTTTTGCTTTGCAATAGTTAAATAACTCTTCCCTTTTTAAATAGGGATAAACTTTCCATGTATCAGCTGGCAGTATGGAGAGAATATCATCAATATTAACACCTAACCGAGGTTTATGACCGATAATAATCAGTTTTATTTTTGAGTTTGGATGATTTTTAACGAAAAGCTGAAACCCGTGTAGAAAGGTTAAGAGATCTTGATTTGGATATAGTTTTCCAAAGTGAGCAATAACAAATTCATCTTTTGATATCGGCTCAGAAATAATACCCTCCATTTCCCCTTCATATCCATTTCTTACTACTAGACCTTGAACACCTGATAGCTTTTGTAAATACTCTCTCCATTGTTCACCTGTCACTGAGAAAAAGATAGCATCTTGAATCCACTTTTTCCACCAAAATCTGATTGCGAAATCAACAACCTTCTTGCGCAATGTTGGCCTATATGCTTTGGTAATAACTTCATTATCCCAGAGATCTCGAAAATCAGTAATGTAAGGGATTCCAAATTTTTGCTTCATCTCATTTGAGATTTTCATTTGAAAATGAGGGCTATATATTGTTAGTATGGCATCGTACTTGTTCTCTTTTAAATGCACTAAAAGAAACTTCCGAAAAGTAACATAGCTTTGCTCAAGGTCCGCCTCTAAGTCTCCGGTAAAATAATTGAGAATAGTATTCAACACATTTCGTTTAGGATTAGTTGATTTTAATCGTGGTAAACGAATCACTGTGAAGAATTCATTCCTTTCAATTATTTCGTTATCTGAGTTTACATGAAACTTCCATTTCTTCTCGTCATTTAATTCCCAACGATGAGTTAGAAGTGTGGGGTAGATACCAAAAGAATGCAGATGATCGCAAAATGCTTTCGCCCTATAGGAGGATACCACATCCATTGGTAGGGCATGATATGATAGAATGAGCAGCTTTTTCACAATTGCGATTTTACCAGTTCACATTCTTTGAAAAGATAATGATTGGATTGAAGCTCTATGGGTAATAGCAAATACATGGAAGACATTGGCGTGAACGAAAAATCGGAAACTCTGATGAGACCTTCTGAGGTTACGGAATAAAAATAATATTGGACTGATTGAAGAAACTCAACAATTTGAACTGTTATACCTTTTGGTATCTCATTGTCAATTAGGGGATTTTGCTTTCGTTTAATTATATCATTAAAAATTTCACAAAAAATAACAGGTCTATCTTTTATCAATATGTCTCTCATTCCCCTTAATACATATATCTCGTACAACTCAACATCAATTTTAATCAGTTCAATTTTCTGCTTTCTGTCTTTAAAAAAGAAATCCAGTGATACAGAAGGCACTGATACTGTTACTTGCTCAAAATGGTTAAACGAACGTGAGTGCCCAGCATAGACTGAAGAAACATCAGATATCGTGTCTCCAGCGGACATATGAAAAGAAACTGTTCCTTCATTCTCTGCCAAAGCATATGCCTGGACATTGATCTGCGAACCTGCATCGTTCAAATTAATATTAGTTTTTAATCTTTTCAGATTGGTTGGATTTGGTTCAAAAGCATAAATCGTTGCGGCTTGGTTTGCTTTGTGTGCGGCTAATGAGAAAAGTCCAACGTTGGCTCCGGCATCTATAATAAATGATGATCTTTTACAAAAGAAAATGAACCATTGCAAAATATGATTCTCCCATTTTTGTTTGTAGTACAATTTGGATGTCAAGGCATCATCTGCTTCTGCATATAATTTTATACGCTCCCCGTTAGTTACATATTCAATTACACCCGAAACATGCCAATATGTAATCATTTTATCAAGAAGTAACTTTAACGCAAGAAGCATTCTCCTTACAACTGCATTTGTCAATCTGTTCTTACGTAGAACACGGAGTATCTTCTTCATGCGATTGAAATCAAATAAATTTTAACTTGAAAAAATTCTTCACCCGATGCTTAATTCTTACCCAAAATGAAGAAAGTCCAACTGGTGCTCTTGTAGCAAGAAAATATTGGAATACGGAGGGTTTAAAAGGAGAAATTATACCTCTACATATATACAGATTTCCTATGGGAATAATTTCCTTTATGTCAATCTGTCTAAAGTAACGTTTCTTGATCTGACGCTCAGATGTAAACCATCTTACGTGACTTGGTGCATCAAAATTAGGAACGCTAAAGATAATTTCCTTGCCTGCAGGAATATTCCCTAACACGACATGATCCCTTTTCACGTGCTCTAAGACTTCCAGGCAAATAGCTACAGAAAAATCTTTGGCATAGAGTTCCTTATTCAACGCATCCCCAATGTAAAAATTCATCTCTACCCGCTGCCGTGCCATTGCTACTGCTTTTGGGGCAAAATCAAACCCCTCGTAACTTGTAAACCCTTCATCTCTCAAGTATTCTGCTAATTGCCCAGTACCACAACCTATTTCTAGTATATGACGAGGTCTAATTTTTCTTAAGAATACGATTACTTGTGTCCATGGTACATAGTAGTGAGAACTTTTATAATGAACTTGAAATCCAATATTCTCACTAAAATGGTCCTCGTAATAGGAAGCAGGTTTTTCTTTACTCATAGAATTACTTTCCAATTATTTCTTCTATTCGCTCTATCTGTTTAGCGTAAGAATTATCTCTCGCAAATGCTCTGCGTTCCCCTTGAAGCGCAGAATTGTTCCAATAAGCCAAATCTTTAATTACCCTTTTTAAGGATGGCACAAATTCATTTCGATGACTTGCCATAACCAACAATTCACGATTAGCTTCCTCTGAATACTCCCTCGTAAAGGTCGCAACTATTACCCTTCCACTCATCAAATATTCCATCATTTTGTGCGGATTACTCACCTGATCTGCAAACTCTTCTGCTTTATAAGCTATCAATAAAACATCAGCTCTTAAGTATTCGGCTTGGAGATTGTTAGCTGAAACAACACCTTTAAAATTAACATTACTGAATTGCTTTAATTCAATAATAAACGGACTGTCTTCTTTGTAGGGACCAAAAAAAAGAAAATCAACATTGGGCAAAGTCTCTATTCCTTCTTTTATTAAAGCCCAATCAATATAGGGTATAGATAAATTACCAGCGTAAACCGCCAATGGTCTTTGGTTCGTTCTTAATTCCGGTTTCGGCTCCTCAGGCATGATGTTAACACCATGATTAATCTTAAAGGTACGATTTTGATATTGCCTTAATTTTTTTACTATGACATCAGAACATGCCAAACAAATTGTAGCAGTACTAGCTGCTTGCTTGGTTTGGAAATCCTGATTCAAGTCGACAATGTGAGAGATACACAGGACTCCTTTTGGTAATGCGCTGAAATCAAAAAAAACCGAGTTGTCGAAAGACCAAACGACATCAAACTGAGTTTGCGCAAGATGTTGAAAAAGTTCAAACTTTCTTCTTATGATCAAACGTTGTAGCCCAACAGGAAAAAATCGAAGTCCTTTTACAAAACCTGTGTAATCAATGATGTGAAGATTTGAATAATTTGTTTTCGAAATTCTTTGAGAAGATGATGGTGGATTTACAAAATAAACGGTATTACGAAGTGCGGCCAAGTGCACGGCATAATGATGCTTTGAGACAAAAATATGATCCCATGGTTCTGGCGAGATAAGGAGCACATTTCTATTCTTTAACATCATGTAATTAAGTCTCTGTAAATCTCCCTAACCTTATCCATATTATAAGCAGTGTCCATCAACTGCTTTGTTGAATTTGAAACTTCCCGAAATACCTGTGCCAAGCTTTCCTCCATAGCACGCGCAAGTTCCAAAGGGTCCCACTTACTTATTTTTCTTACAGAAGAAAATATTTCACTGTCATACTCCAAAGGGCCTAACACAACTTTGGTTCCACAGAGCATGGCCTCCATGGCAGACACTGGACTCCCATCTGATTTAGGCGTCATAACTACCAAAGAGGAATGATAGTAAAGTTTGATGAGTTCTTCCTGACTTTGACTTTCTAAGAAAACAAAATTGATTGTTGGCATTTCGTGCATTCTTGCCTCCAAAAATTCCTGATAGGCCTTATCTCCACTATTTTTTCCAACAAAAACCATTGCATACATCCGCTGAACCATTGGATTCAACCGTTGGATTGCCTCTAAACAAAATTCATGATTGTAAATTGGTTTGACCAACCGTGGAAATAATATAAATTTTTGCTCACCAAGATTTGAAGAACTACCCCTCATGCTTTCAATCAATTTTACGTTTACACCAGTTCTTACGATAGCTATCCCATTTGTTCTCCCTGAAAATTTTCGAATACTTTCTTTCTGCTTCTCGGAAGTTACTGTTATTCTATCAGCGCGATAGAAAGAAAATTTATAGAGTGGTGCCACAAAGAAATTTATCAGATTTTTCTTTTCAAAAGCCTCTGGTATTGTTTTGAGCACATCAGTACCACGCGTAGTTATAATCATTGGAACATTAAAATAATCTCTGAAAAAACACCACAACGCATTAGGCTCCGCGTATAAAATATGTATTAAGTCAATTTTACTACCTCGTACAATTTTTTTTATTTGATATGCTTCCGCCAATGTTCTATAGAATCGAACAATCGAAAAATCATAAATAGGTGGCAAAATGGTTATTCCCTGTAACGCTGCATTTGAGTAGTGAATTTTACGTGGCAGTAAAAACACATTTGTTGCAAAAGCAGACAATGTAGCAATCCACTTTACATCATGAATTGAATTAGGGTCTGCAATAAAAAGTATTTTCACTTTAAACTTTTATAAAGATCAAAATGCCGCTTCGCAATTCGCTCCCACGATAGTTCATGGGCTGCAAATTCATACGCTGCCTTGCCCATTTCATTTTTGATATCGGGATTATTTAAAAGAAAGATGATTTTCTCTGCTATTTGTTCCGATGACCGAGGCTCCACCAGGTAACCCGTCTTTCCGTTAATAACTACTTCTGGTAGACCGCCTACATTAGTAGCTATGACTGGCTTTGAATAGGCGTAGGCCACTGGAATTACACCACTTTGGGTAGCTTCTATGTAGGGCAGAACAACGATGCTAGACTTTTGAAAGTACTGCCCCGCTTCGTCAATAGAAACTCGTTTATTTACGATAACGAATTTTTCCGTGTGCTCAATTTGCTGCAAATATTTATCTAGATCCTCTCCAACGCCTACGATATGAAATTTTGCGTCCGGCTTGATTTCACTAACGATATTGGCTGCTTGAACGAAATATTCGAGTCCTTTATAGGCCCAGATTCTACCAAAAAATAAAATAACATTCTCATCTTGCTCGACCTGCGTGGTTTGAAACCTCTTGTATATTTCAAAATTTCCATGTGGGATGCTCACAATCCGATCTTTTGGCACACCATGTGAATTCTCCAGCTGGTGTATTAACCAATCTCCATGAACAATGTATTTTTTTGTAAAAAATCGTGCTGCTTTTTTAACGAAACCATCATCAATAGCATGCGACAATTTATCGCCAGTATGTTTTACAGGATCATGAATTGTGTTTACAATTTTTGTTCTTCGTGGTTTTAAAAGGAAAATCCAGTAAAAAAGCCTATGCCCGTTGGCTTGAACATGAAGAATTTCAGGTCTATATTTCCATACTTTTCTTAGAATAAAGAAAAGCATTTTGAAATTACTACTAAGACTTTTATACAATACAACTTTAAATAATTCAACCTTAACAGTGGGGCCAATTTGTTCAAAATGCTTTTCTGTAAACCTGTGATTATCGGGGATCATTAAGATAACATCACCGTGATAGGCAAGCGAATTGGACAGCTCAATCATGTACTCTGGCCATTGTGTGGAGAAAAGTAAAATCTTCATATTACTTTTTCAAAGGGACCAAAGCTCTGCTTATGACCACTCGCTTTTCTTAGATGATAGCGAGGGGGTTCGTAATGATGAGCTGCAGTGAAGGGACTCTCGAATAAATCTAAATTCTGATCTTTTCTAACAAAAAAAGCATTACAACCCGTAATATCACAACCAACAAGCTCATACCCTTTCCTTCTTCCAAGATGCTCTAACGCGCTGAGTGACGCTCCAAAATAATTGGATTGATCCCAACGATGCTTCTCATTATAAGACATTATCCATGATACGTTTGGAGGAAAGGATGCATTATACTCTATGCAAACAACGCGAGGAGAAAATCTGTTGATTGACTCCCAAACCCAATAATCATTTCCATCTAAATCAATAGACAGGAAATCAAACTCATTGGGCACATTACTTTGTAGAAATATATCTTGAATATTATCTTTAGTTATCCATGATCTTCGATATAACAATTTATTTCTTTCAATCATCGACCTAAATTTTTTTGATACCAATTTCTCTCCCTCATCTTTGCCGCCAATCCACAATCCATTCCAACCCTTTACCAACAAAAAGGTTGAATTGTTTTTCACACCATGTACACCAAATTCTACAAAAAATTCATTTGTAACCCCGATCCTGTTAAAAATTTCCTCAATAATACCATCCTCACCGTTTTGCGTAAAAACGCTCCTATGAAAATGAGTAATCCTTTTGGATTGGCTATACTTCCGATTTTGAAAAAGGCTCTCATTTAGAAATCTCTCAATTAAAATACCATCACTAACATCTTTGATCCTTACAACATCCTCATGAATACTTTTTATCTGAGAAGTGCCAAGCAGCGAAGAAACCTTACTTGCCAGTATGTTAATTAATTTTCTCATTTCACCTAAAAGCTACTATCAAACCAATTTTCGAACTACCAGTTTGCTGGATCTTAAATCCATTCTGCAGTAGCGTATCAATAATTGGTTGGGGACTATTTCCATGCCATTCAATTATAAATCCAAATATTTTCTTTGGTATTGATTTCGTTTCTAGGCTCTCAAATATTTCAAACTCAGCACCTTCACAATCCATCTTTACGAAAAAAGAATGTTCACTGTTTTCGATAAGTATTCTATCAAAAACTTCAATAGCTGATCTCAATTCAATCTCCACACCCTCTGCCTCCTCTCTCAAAATTGTGTTCTTGCCCTTAAGATGAGAAGAATATGACATGCGTACTTTTCTGTTATTGAGGCCAAGTCCGAAATTGTAATGTGATATTTTCTTTGAACTATGCTGGTTTAGGGAAAAATTTACTAACGCATCAAGATACGTAAACTGAAAGGGCTCAAAACTAATTACCTTTTCAACATTTAAGTTGTTTGCGAAAAATAAGCTGGCAAATCCAACATTCATTCCTATGTCAATAACATTAAATTTCTCTTGATTAAATACTCTGTAACAGCCATTGATAAATATTTCGTTGATTATAAAAAGTTCCTCCGCAGTGGTTACCCTTAGATAAATGGAATGGATGTTAAACAACAGCATCTTTTCCTGGATCACAAATGTACCCTCCCCTTTAAGTAAAGAAAGAAATAGTTCAAAACGATTGACTATAAATGAATGATCTTTTCTGCTAAAATTTAACCCACATCCAACAATTGTAAATGTGGATGTCTGTACCTTAACTCGTTCATAATATTGGTTTATCTCAGCAACCTTTTTCTCAAAGGAATCTTTGGTTAGGTGATACTTCAACTTTTGTCTTTGTCTATAAATAAATTGTGAAAACTTCATTAGTCCGAGAATACTTGATGATCTGTGTAAATGAAAGTTTGAGACGTTGGTATGCTTTTTCCCGTACCAAAGAAGTCACCTTCTTCGACATCAAAAGGAAAGGCTTGATGAATATAATCTTCAACATTTCCATTTAAAGTCGCGTAGAATGTCAAATAGTACCTTCCTCCACCGTGAATAAATCGAGGAATGCGTAAAAATATTATTTCAAACTGATCGCTGATAGCGCTAACAACTACATCAGAACTAAACCAACCAACTCTCATGT
>CAZRQK010000019.1:0-51121 GCA_964602295.1 uncultured Ohtaekwangia sp. | reverse complement strand
GTTTAACCGAACCTCAAAGATGACTTCATTTCCCGTTCGAGCAATGGCAACAGGTCGCCTTTTCTCATTAAGTAACCTTATACTAACTATCTGAAACCTGGCAGTCCCTTTACGTAAGGGAAGATTTGATAAGCCAATTTCATCTCTCGAGTTCTTGTTGTATGTAATGTAGGAATGAACGATTGAATCTGTTTTACCCACCTCCTTAAGTTTGCCATCTCTTAGCAGGATTGCTTCTTGACATAACTGGCTAACCGCTGCTAAGTTATGGCTCACAAACAATACTGTCCTCCCCTCATTCTTACTCACCTCATCCATTTTACCCAAACACTTTTTTTGAAACTCTGCGTCACCTACCGCCAATACTTCATCTATGATGAGAATCTCTGGTTCTAGATGAGCTGCTACCGAAAAAGCCAGCCTCACCTTCATACCGCTGCTGTAGTGTTTTACCGGTGTGTCTATAAATTTTTCTACTCCACTAAAGGCCACAATTTCATCGAACTTGCTTTTGATTTCCTTTCGCTTCATGCCCAAGATGGTGCCGTTCAGAAATATATTCTCGCGGCCCGTTAATTCCTGGTGAAAACCTGTTCCAACCTCCAATAAAGAAGATACGCGCCCGTTGATTTCAAAACGTCCTTTGGTGGGGTCGGTTATGCGAGAAAGTATTTTCAGCAAAGTACTTTTACCTGCGCCATTTCCACCGATAATACCGACTGCTTCACCTTGCTTTATCTCAAAGGAAACATCGCGCAAAGCCCAAAAATCTTCTTTCGAAGTATCGATTTTTCCAAGCATCCGCTGGAACTTGGTCATCATTGAAGACCTCAGGTCCCCTGGTACCTGATGCCCGATTTCAAACTTCTTGCTCAAGCCCTCCACCTTTATTGCCACATGACTCATACAATATCTGCCATTACACGCTCAACCCTTTTGAAATAAAATAAAGAGGATATAAACAATACAATCATTACCCCAAATGACAGCCATGCATAAACAACAGGCATTTCCCCTCCCAGTATAGACCACCTAAAACCTTCCACAATGCCCGCCATCGGATTGAGGTAATACAATGCTGTAGCCCAAGTTGGTAAGTTCTTAATAATAGTTTCACTGGGGTAAGCAATGGGCGTGGCATATAAGCCAAACTGAACCAAAAAGGGAACCACATGTTGGAAATCTCTATACCGTATCGTAAGGGCACTAAGCCAGATGCCTACCGCAAGACCGGCCACTATGGTAAGTAAGATAAACACTGGAAGAAAAATAATATTAGCAGAAAGAGAGGTTCTGTAAAAAACCATAAGTGCCGTTAAGATGACAAAGGATATTACAAAATCAACAAGACCTACTAAGGCCTTCGACAGGGGAATTACTAAGCGTGGGAAATATATTTTTTTGATCATCTCTTGCGCGCCAATGATAGAATTGCCTGATTGGTTCAATACAAAAGAGAAATAGGTCCAGGAAGTCATGCCACAGATGGCAAAAACAGAATAAGGTATCGGGCCAGTGTCCACCTTTACAGCTCTACCAAAAACCACTGTAAAAATCAATAATGTTGCAGCTGGCTGTATAAATGCCCAAAACAGACCTAAGGCAGTTTGCGCGTAGCGAATTCTTAAATCGCGATAAGCCAAAATCAGGAAAAGGTCTTTGTAAAGCAGAAGTTCTTTTAGATTGAGGGAAAACCTGCTTTTATTTGCGTCAACAATAATACGGTGAGGCGACATCTTATCAGGCTTGTTTTTTTTGCTCCCTATCCGAGCAACGAAGCGCCTTCTCAACGCTTTCGCTATGAGCAATACTTAGAACTCCTTGAGGGTAAAGGATTCAAAATTACACTTTTCAGCTTCTACAGTCAATCGGCATGGAAAAAGCTTTACACCAAACCGGCTTTCTGGCAATTTTTGCAACTAGTGAGGGGATTTTTCATATCTTTTTCACGAATTCCATATGCCTCCACAGCCGATTACATCTTTATTCACCGGGAGGTTGCTCCGGTAGGGCCCCCTATAACCGAGTGGCTACTTGCAAAAGTGCTTCGAAAAAAGATCATTTACGACTTTGATGATGCCATCTGGCTTACGGATAAAACAGATGAACCCAAGCTGGAAAAAATCATTCGTTGGCGAAGTAAGGTGGCTTCCATTTGTCGTTGGAGCTACAAAGTATCGTGCGGAAATACTTATCTAGCTGATTATGCAGCTCAATTCAATAACTGTGTGGTAATAAACCCCACCACGATTGATACCTCAAAAACGCATAACAAAGAATTGAAAAAAAAGACTTTGACTGGTAGAAAAAATGCTAAAAAAAGTGGAGATAAAATTACGATTGGCTGGACAGGCTCGCGCTCTACTTTAAAATACCTCGAACTGCTTACTCCAGCTTTAGAAGAGATTGGGAGAAAATATTCATTCGTTTCTTACTTGGTAATTGCTGACCAGGCCCCTCAACTCACTATCCAAAACTTAAAGTTCAGGCAATGGTCTCAGGCAACAGAAATCGAGGATCTATCAGCCGCTGACATCGGCATTATGCCACTACCGGATGATGCATGGACCAGGGGCAAATGCGGGTTTAAAGCGCTGCAATATATGGCCCTCGAAATACCAGCTGTTGTTTCTCCAGTAGGCGTCAACACATCAATTGTAACACCCGGAGTTCACGGTTTCTGGTGCAATTCCGAAGAAGAATGGGTGGAGGCCTTATCGCGATTGATTGAAGATGAAACTCTTCGAAAGAAAATGGGGATGGCAGGAAGAGAAAAAGTAATTAACCACTACTCGGTTCAATCGAATAGCAATAATTTTTATTCCTTATTTTCTTAATTTAAGATTAACTCTCACTTGATAATGACTTCCGCTTCTTGTGTTTATGCCATACAATACTTAAAGCAACCAAATAGTACGGCATTAAAGGAATTTTGTATCTGGAAAGTGTGCCGAAGTTAAAGGTGGAAACACCAACGGCAAATGCAAATATCAATGAGAAGGTTAAACAGAAAAGCACCTCTCGAATTAATATGTACCTGAAAACTTCTAACCTGATTTTCCATATTACATAAAGTGTTATAAGAAGAAGCCCGAGGCTCTCCAATGCAGAGAGTAACATCAGCGGGTTCTTCACCTCCCACAGATACGGCCTAAACAGCGATACATTAATAGCCGCTGGTGCCAATTCAATCATCCTTTGCCAGGTTCCATCCAATTCGCCAAGCGTGTAACCAGCACCGTCTCCAGTGCGGGCTCCCCATCCATAGCGAATGTCATAAGCTGTAACCTGGGCTGTAACCGCTAGGCGGCTAATGTTGTATCTGGGATCGTCTTTTCCTACCTGGTTAATTGCTAAATAAGCAAGACCGCCAAATAAAGTAACTGCAAACGGAATCAATAAAGCGCGCGCCACCCCTTGAACCTTGTATAGATTTCTCACTATTAACAGCAACAATGCAGCAGGTAAAAAGCAAAGCAGGATATACTTTTTGACCGAAAAGATCACAAAAAATGAAAGCAGCAGAAGGAACCCATTCCACAACATCCATCTATTATTCTTTTCTACAAATAATTGGTAAGTACAGTACGTTGCCCAGCCTAGTGCTGTAAGGGTAAGGGTATCTTTAAAGATGCCTGAACCCCAGAAAAAAACGGTAGGGATAAATAGACAGGAAACAGCCAACCAACTGTGGATTTCAGGATACAATTGATAGAAGGTTCTAAACAACATCCATAACCCGGAAAAGCTTAAGCAAGCAAATAAAACGGCTGTCGCTGAATACGAGGAAAAGGTGAAAAGATCGAATACGGCCGCAACCCGTATTACAAAATACGAAGCCAAATCGCGGTAATACCAAATTTGTTTTGCATACTCATACGTTTGCCCTTGATAGTTTCCATCTGCAAACAAAAGCTGAATACCCTTTAATGGAGAATCCATGAAAGCCTCCCAAATGTGTCGACTGCCATGTGTATGGTAATTGAATGTATCCCCACCGTTGTAGTAAAACTGATAGATAAGTCCAACGGCCAATGCTCCAATGATCTTGACCGTTAACGCAGGTATAAAATATTTCCTTATTGTTGAATTGCTGGCCCATGGCCGAATGAAGTAGGCAACCCCATAAACGATTAGCAGTATTGCGGGGGTAACTATAAAATCCCTCAGTTCCACGCGCAGGCAGGTTGATGTGCCATCAAAGGTAAGACATTAAAGTACTTTCTAACCGGTGACCCATCTCAATCCCCCTTCTCTAACTCCTTCAGTCGCTTTTTGGCGTCTTTGTGGGCTTCGTCTTTGCGGCCGGAGCGTTTCTTCACTTCTTTAAAGTAATATTCGGCCATTTTTTTGTCTTTCTGTTTGGTGGCTATCTCGCCCAACGCAATCAGCGAATAAAGATAATACCCAGTTTCGGTTGCTCCATTCTGCTCGGCATATTTGGCAGCCAGCTGATAGTATTTTTTTGCCTCGTCCAGGTTTTTGCGCACATCGTTGAGTTGCCCCAGGAAGAATGCCGCATAACGTCCGCTGGTAGCCTCGTAGCCCACGTAGCCACTGTCAATGCGGTTCAAAATTTTTTTTGACTCCACTTCCATGTTGTTGAACATACCACGGCTATAAAGCATCCGTGCATAGTAACGATGAAAGTATGGATTGTCGGGATAGGTTTGGTGCAGGTATTCGGCCAATTGAAATGCCCTTACAGGATCGTTCTCGTAGCTGTTTAAAATGCGCATCAGCCACACCATGGCTTCAGTACGTGTATAAAAAGCATTGTACGATACTTCCTTGAGTTGTTTCAACCCCAACGCCTTATCGCCTTTAGGGAAAAACCACATGATGGGTTTTAATGCCGAATAATTCTCCGGCACCCAAACTGAAAAATAATTGTACAATGCATCGCCAAAGAGCAACTCAGGACTCAGGTAATTTTTCTCCTTGCATTCTTCCAGGTAGTCGAGGGCGGTTTTGCCCTCCGAGGCTGCCTTGCGCCAATTCTGTCTTTCTTCATCCGAATACAGGCGACCTTTGAAACCATGCGCGGCCGATAGGAAGAAGGCTGCCTCTAACTTGTACTCCGGGTAATTCTTGTGCAGGTTGCGGGCCACCCGAATGGTGCTGTCCATGTAAGCCAGGAAGCGGTCATCGTGGCTTTTGTTTTTGGTGTCGGGCATAATCTTCCACCACTCACCCAGGCCAATCAAAAAATAAGGAAGCGGGTGCCATTTGTATTTTTGCATGAACCACCTGAACTGCTTTTCGGCCACATCGAACTTAAAGTTGTAGAGGTCGTTCAAGGCCTGTGTGGTTTCAATCTGTATCTGTATGTTCGATATCAGGATGATGGTGGTGTCTTTGCGCTGCCCCAATGCAAGCGCGCATGCAGCCAGCGTTGCTACGCACGCCAGCACTGTATACCTTGCCCCTCTTTTAATTAAGCCCTGCATAAACCGGCCCAAAGAAACGAAAACCGCCCCATTTTACATTTGTTCGTTAATGCACTAATCCAAACTCATGCAAACGTCTCTGGAATCCAAATCGTTATTTGCTGCCGATAAAAAGCTCACTTTTCTGCTGCTCTGCCTGTCAACCTTTTTGTTACTGTATGTCAAGGTGGCCTTCCTCGAAAACGAAACCGCTGCCTTCGAGTTTCTGGCCGACCGGCCCGAAGGCGCAATTCTGCAACTGATCAGCGCTCTTAAGTTTGTGGCTGTACCTGTTATTTACCTTTGGAAGTTTACGGTGATTGGCTTCGTGATTTGGGTAGGCTGTTTTCTGTTTGGCTACCGCGTAACCTTCAGCCAGTGCTGGGGCATTGCCATCGTTTCGGAGTTTGTTTTTCTGGTACCCGAACTACTTAAAATCGGCTGGTTTCTGTTTTTCGTACCCGACCCCACCTACAACGACATACGGGGCTTTTACCCGCTTTCGCTGATGAATTTTTTCGACTACGAAGAAATGGATACCCGCTATGCCTACCCCTTGCGCGCCCTCAATCTTTTCGAGCCGCTTTACTGGTGGGCGTTGGTGGCGGGGGTGCATCACTTCGCCCGAAAGCAGAAAACGATTGCCTGGTACATTGTGCTGTCGTCTTATGTTTTGCTTTTTCTGTTGTGGCTGTGGTTCTATACGGCCGTTTACAAGTAGCCTAAACCAAAATGGCCGGAATTTGAACAGAAATCTGGCCGCAAATAACCATGGACGCGGGCGGCAAACGTTGTTCTATTGACTATTTTCGCCCCTTATTCGATCGTTAAAATTTCGCATACATGACTTTTCAAAAGGCCAATAACTTTACAGGTTGGATTGTTTTCGGTATTTCGCTCCTCACCTACTGGCTCACTTTCGAAGAAACAGCCAGCTATTGGGATTGCGGTGAGTTCATTGCCGTATCTTATAAACTGGAAGTATCTCACCCGCCCGGTGCCCCCATGTTTATGCTGGTGGCCCGCCTTTTCTCTTTCCTGGCCTTTGGCGATGTTACCAAAGTGGCCTACTGGATCAACGCCCTCAGCGTAGTGGGCGGTGCTTTCACCATCCTTTTCCTCTTTTGGTCCATTACCCTGGTGGGCCGCAAAATCATGGGCATCACCAACCCATCGCAATTGAACGAGGGGCAAACCTGGGTGCTGATGGGTGCCGGCCTGGTGGGCTCATTGGCCTACACCTTCTCCGATTCGTTCTGGTTTTCGGCCGTAGAGGCAGAAGTTTATTCCATGTCGGCTTTCTTCACGGCCCTGGTAGTATGGATGGTGCTGAAATGGGAGGTGATTGAAGACGATGCAAAAGCCAACCGCTGGCTTATTCTGCTGGCATACATGGTCGGGTTGTCCATCGGTTTCCACCTGCTCAACCTGCTTACGCTGCCGGCCCTGGGGTTGATCTATTATTTCAAAAAGTATAAACCTTCACGGTGGGGCATTATCACTGCCATGGCCATTAGTGGCGGCCTGGTGTTGTTCATCAACGATTTCATCATTCCTGGGCTGCCATCTTTGGCCGGCCATTTCGAAGTGTTCTTTGTTAACAACCTGGGGCTGCCATTCGGCTCGGGTGTAATTGTATTTGTGGCGTTGCTTATTACCGGGTTGGTATTTGGCATCCGTTTCAGCCATCAACAAAACAAGCCGTTGCTGAACACGTTTTTTCTGGCAACCACCTTCATTTTAATTGGCTATTGCTCTTACGCCACTATTGTTATCCGCTCGAACTTCGATCCGCCCATCAACGAAAACGCACCCAAAGATGTCATGACTTTCGTGCGCTACCTCAAGCGCGAACAATACGGAAGCAGACCCCTGCTTTACGGACCTTATTTCACTGCCGACATCATCGGGTTGAAAGAAGGCGCACCCGTGTACACCAAAGGCAAAGACAAATACGAGATTACCGATAGAAAGCTGGAGTACGAATACGATCCTGCCCAGCAAACCATTCTGCCACGTGCCTGGAATCCCGAACACAAAGCGGCTTATCAACGCATTTTGGGTTTGAAGGAAGGCGAGAAGCCCACTTTTGCCCAAAACATCTATTACATGTTTAAGCACCAGGTAGGCACCATGTACATGCGCTACTTCATGTGGAACTTTGCGGGTCGCGAAAGCGATGACCAAGGTGCCGATTGGCTTGGGCCAAACAGCTGGTTTGAAGAAGTGCCCGAAGCCCTGGCTAACAACAGGGGTCGCAATAATTTCTTCATGATTCCCTTTGTGCTCGGCCTCATTGGCATGTTCTACCAATTCACCAAAGACACCAAAGGCTTTGCCGTAGTGGGGATGATTTTTGTGCTGCTGGGCATTGCCATTGTGTTTTACCTCAACTCGCCACCCGAAGAGCCCCGCGAACGCGATTACATTTATGCGGGTTCTACTTATGCCTTTACCTTCTGGATCGGCCTGTCGGTAATTGCCCTGGCCGATTGGATGGGCAAGGCCATCAAGAAAATGCAAATCGCAGCCGTGGTGGCCACCATTATTGGGCTGGCAGCACCAACCGTAATGCTGGCACAAGGTTGGGATGACCACAACCGTTCCGACCGCTTCTTTTCGGTAGACTCGGCCAAAAATTATTTGGCCTCATGCGCACCCAATGCCATTTTGTTTACCGGTGGCGATAATGACACCTTCCCTCTTTGGTATGTGCAAGAGGTAGAAGGTTTCCGCACCGATGTGCGTGTAGTGGTGCTCAGCTATTTCAATACCGATTGGTACATCGATCAAACCATGCGCAAGGCGTACGAGTCGGAGGCATTTAAATACAGCCTCTCTCTGAAACAGTACCAGCAAGGCGGGGCGAACGACTACCTACGGTTCACAGATCTCAAAATTCCGGCCATTGATGCTGCACAGTACATCAGCTTGCTGAGCAAAGATTATGCACAGCTGAAGTATGAGAACACCAACATTGTGCCGAGCAAAGTATTTACGCTGGGTGTAGACCGCGAACACGTCATCAACCAGAACATTGTTCCAAAGAATCTGGAAGATAAAATCGAGAGCCAGATGCAGTTCCGTCTGCTGAAGGGCGGCCTGGAGAAGAAAGACCTTGCCATCCTCGATCTGATTGTAACCAACAATTGGGAGAGACCTTTGTACTTTAACCACACTTCGCTTTCGCAAATCAACATCGATCTCAGTCAGTTTGCCATTCAGGAAGGTAACGCCTACCGGTTGATTCCGGTTAGAAATCCTAACCCGGAAACAGATTTTGTGAACACCGAGGTAACGTACGATAACATGGTGAACAAATTCGCTTACCGCGGATTAGACAACCCCAAGATTTATTACAACGAAGATTACCGAGGCTTTGTGTTGAACCACCGCAGCGCGCTTAACTCGTTGGCGAGTGCACTGATCGATGAGTACCAGATGGAACAATCGGCCGCTACGGAGAAAATAACAACGGAGGGCCCTTCGGAGGATAAACTGGCGTTGGCTCGTAAAGTGGTGCTCTTCAACCTCGAAAAAATGCCCGATGCAGCGGTGCCGTACGATCACACTACGGCCAGCACGGTAGAACTGCTCTTCCGCGTGGGCGAAAAAGAGAAGGCCCTGGAGATAGCCAACCTGTTAACCAAACGGGCCGATGAAATGCTGGGCTACATCATTCGCAAAGGCTATGGCGTAACGCTGGAGCTACGCAAGAACGTGTTCATACTAAATGAATTGCAGCGGGTGATGTATGAAAACGGGGAAGATGAATTCGGCAAAAAACTGGAAGATTTGTACGAAAAACACATTAACAACCTGCAGATGCAATAAACCATTCCCTTGCCAAAGAAAGCCGGTGCAGTTATAAAGCTCACCGGCTTTTTTTTGCCGGAAAAGATTCTGGATACACCACCAAAAATATATTTGAGGTAGCCAAACCTGCGCATCTGTTTTTTACAGAACTTTCCTTTACCTGTAAAAAACCTATGGAAATCTCTGTCATTGCCGTTTTCGTAATCGGGTATCTCTGTATTGCCTTCGAACATCCCATACGTATCAACAAAACAGCTTCCGCCCTCTTAACGGGGGTGCTCTGCTGGACCATTTATGCGCTGGCTTCGCACGAACCCGTTTCAGAGGAACTATCGCATCACCTCAGCAAGATTGCCGAAATACTTTTCTTCCTGCTCGGTGCCATGACCATAGTGGAATTGGTGGATGCCTATCATGGCTTCCGCATCATTACTGATCGCATTCAAACCAAAAATCCCAAAGCACTACTGTGGCTTATCTGTTGGGTAACTTTCTTTCTCTCCTCCATACTAGATAACCTCACCACCTCCATCGTGATGGTATCGCTCATTCGCAAGTTGATACCGAACAAAGACATGCGCATGTTCTTTGCCGGTATGATTGTGATTGCCGCCAACGCAGGTGGCGCGTGGACACCCATTGGCGATGTAACCACCACCATGCTTTGGATCGGTGGCCAGATCTCCACCTTGAATATTATGACGGTACTCTTTGTACCTAGCTTGCTTTGCCTGCTGGTGCCGCTGATATACCTCACCTTTACCCTGAAAGGAACTTTGGGCGAAACGCATGCCCACCATCACCACAAGAAAGAATCCGAAGAACATGTAACAGGCAGTGCCGCCATGCTGGCGCTGGGAGTGGCGGCTTTGGTATTCGTACCCGTTTTTAAAACCATCACGCACCTGCCTCCATACATTGGTATGATGTTAGGTTTAGGCGTGCTCTGGGTGGTGTCTGAACTGATCAACCCGCATGCCGATGAGGCAGCACGTAAGCCTTACACGGCCGCAGGCGCCTTGGCGCGTATTGATTCTTCCAGTGTTTTGTTTTTCCTGGGTATTTTGCTGGCCGTGGGAGCGTTGGAGAGCATGACCTTGCTGGGCCGCTTTGCAACCTGGCTCGATCAGACAGTAGGAAGCCAAAGCCTGATTGTTACTTTAATCGGATTGCTTTCGGCAGTAATAGACAACGTGCCCTTGGTAGCAGCCAGCATGGGTATGTACAGCATGGAACTTTACCCCACCGACCATTTTATTTGGGAATACCTGGCCTACTGTGCAGGCACCGGAGGAAGCATCCTCATCATTGGCTCGGCCGCAGGCGTGGCGGTAATGGGAATGGAAAAAATCGATTTCATCTGGTATCTCAAACGAATCAGCCTGATTGCCATGCTGGGCTATTTTGCCGGCTGCGGTACCTACCTGATTATTTACCAATTGATACACTGAGCCCTCAGCGCACCAGTTGTTTTAAAGCCAGCTCGAACGATGCTTGCGCGATACGCGTTTTTGCCTGATTGATGGCTTTAGTACGTTCCAAAGCCTTGCGTATCGTGGTAGAAATATCGTTGAAGATATCTTCATCGGTCATACCTACTTCATTCTCCATGAAGTAGGCAAACACACGCGCCATGCCGCAGTTGGCAATAAAGTCCGGGATGACAGAGAATTTTTCATCGGCATATAAACCGGTAGGACCAAAAAATATTTCGGGGTCGGCAAAGGGCACATTGGCACCACATGAAAATACCTCCACCCCTGCCCCCACCATTTTGTCTACTTGTTCTTTGTTAACCAGGCGCGAGGCGGCCGCGGGCACAAATATGTCGAACTCCAGATCCCAGATTTTTTGGTTAGCCATCTCAAATGGCAACAGCTCTGGCGAAATGATTTTTGTTCCTTGCCTCGCAATAACCAAATCGGTAATATTTTGCAACGTGTAGCCTTTCTGGTTAATCAATCCACCTTCGCGCCCCAGAATGCCTACCACCTTCGCACCCATTTGTGCCAGGTAAAATCCGGCAGCAGCACCCACATTGCCCCAGCCTTGCACTACGGCTCGTTTGCCTTCCACACTGCCACCCCACAACTCGTAGTAATGTTTTACTGCCTGCGCCACACCGTAGCCTGTGCACATGTCGGCAACGGTATATTTTTTTTGCAGCGAAGGCGAGAAACGCTCATCCTCAATCACCTTTACCACGCCTCTGCGCAATTGCCCAATTCGGTTTACCTTTTGTGGTTCAGTAGGTTTGTAGTGCCCGGTAAATACGCCTTCTTGCGGATGCCAGATGCCCACATCTTCGGTGATGGGTATCACCTCGTGAATTTCGTCTACGTTCAAATCACCACCGGTGCCATAGTAATATTTCAAAAGCGGCATCACCGCCTGGTACCAACGTGCCAACACGCCCGCTTTGCGCGGATCGTTGGGATCGAAATTGATACCCGACTTCGCGCCACCAATGGGCGGCCCAGACACCGTGAACTTCACCTCCATGGTTTTGGCCAGTGATTCTACCTCGCGCTTGTCAAGTCCTTGACGCATGCGCGTTCCTCCACCCGCGGCCCCACCTCGCAGCGAGTTAATCACCACCCAACCTTCTGCCTCTGATTCGGCATCTTTCCATTCGAATACGATCTCGGGACGTTTATTCTCAAATTTTTGAAGTAGTTCGCGCATTACATCTTTTTTGGTGGCGGCAAATTTAGTCGAAAACCTAACAGTGCCATGTGCGAAAACGATTGTTCTATCTTTGCACCGAATTTGTTCATGAACCTGGTGATCGACTACGGCAACACACGCGGCAAGGCTGCATTGTTCGAGGGGTTTTCGCTCTTAGAAAAATATTTCTTTAACACGCCTGCCGAACTGCAAGGCTGGGTGAAGGGCAAGCGACTAGCCCATATACTGGTTAGCAGTGTGAAGATGCCTGCTGAAGAGTTATTGGGCACCATTACGCACAGCGGCCAGGGGTTGATCCTCACCAGCACCTTGCCGTTACCTGTACTAAACCGCTACCAAACGCCACACACCTTGGGCGTAGACCGCCTGGCGGCAGCCTGTGGTGCTATCCAAATCTTTCCATCTACACCCGTATTAGTAATCGATGCGGGCACCTGCATCAACTACGAATGTGTGGATGAGCAAGGGCAATACCTGGGTGGGGCCATTTCGCCCGGGTTGCGCATGCGCTTCGAAAGTGTGCACAAGTTTACCGCGCGCCTGCCCTGGGTAGCCCCCCTGGCCGATGCGCCTTTAGTGGGTGATAACACAGAGGCATGCATTCAAAGTGGCATAGGCAACGGACTGATAGAAGAAATAAATGGCATGATTGACCGTTATGTGGCCAAATACCCCGCCATGCGGGTGATACTGTGCGGAGGTGATGCCCCTTTCTTTGAAAACTATATGAAACACCCCATATTTGTAGCCCCCGATTTAGTACTCATGGGTTTGAACGGGATTTTGCAGCATAATGTCAAAAACTAAGCTCTTTTTAGCAGGTATACTCCTGGCAACAGCCGGACAACTGGCGGCCCAGAGTGCCCGCAGCCCCTTTTCTTCCTTTGGAGTGGGTGATTATTTCGGAAACGCCCTGGCACACAGCCAAGGCATGGCTGGCGTGGGCATCAGCAATCCGCAATACTGGTACCTGAACAATCAGAACCCCGCCTTGTTGGTATTTAACAACCTGACCACTTTCGAGGGGGGGCTTATGGGCGAGCGCAAAAGCATCAGCAACAGCGAACTGTCAGAGTCGAATACCAATGGTAACATGACTTACCTCATCCTTGGCTTTCCCATCAAGCGCGGCCGCTGGTCTAATTCGATAGGGCTGATGCCTTATAGCACTGTTAATTACAAATTCAGCTATTCCGATGCCATTAACGGAAGTACAAACACCGTACGCGTAACAGAAGAAGGTACCGGTGGCATCAACCAGGTCTCGTGGTCGCACGGGGTAGCATTACACAAATATTTTTCAGTGGGCGCGCGGGCCAACTACCTTTTCAGTGCCATTGAAAACCGCTACACCAATCGGTTGGAAGAAACCGACCAGGTGGCCGTGTTCACGCCATCGGTGTACCAACGCTACAGCTATTCCGATTTTAGTTTTACCGGGGCAGCCTCCTTTCATATCGATTCTTTGTTCAGAAAAAATTACAGACTCAATATTGGTGTTGTTTACGATTGGAAAGCCACAGTAGACACACGACTTTTCGAAACGCTCGAGATGCGCAATGTGCTGGGCGTAATAGACAGCACGGTGCTGCGTAATAACCAACCCGGTAAAACGGTAATGCCTCCGTTGTTGCAGGCGGGTATTTCGTTTGGCCGTGGCGACCGTTGGGTGGTGGGCATAGATGGTGCCGTGGTAGACTTTACACAGTTCGAAGTGGGCTTCAATCAACAAACCACCACCTTTCAGCGAGGCAGAAAAATCGCGGTGGGTGCGGAATACACTCCCAACCCCGTTTCGCTCGGAAATTATCTGAAGCGTATTACCTACAGAACAGGCGTTAGCTTCGAGGAGGCACCCTATTTGATAAATGGCAACCCCGTTAATGATTTTGGCATTAATTTTGGACTCTCAACACCAGTAAGCCGCTACTCCAGTCTCGACTGGGCCTTTCGCTGGGGCAAACGTGGAAGCATTTCAGAGAATGGCATAGCGGAGAATTATTTCAAGATTTATTTCGGTGTGACTTTTAATGATCAGTGGTTTATAAAAAGAAGATTCGACTAGCAATGAAAAACCTGAACTACATGAAAAACCTGATGACCGCTGGGCTGATTTTGTTGATGACAAACGCAGCCTGGTCGCAATGCAAAGAGTTTAAATGGCCCGAAGACAAAGCCAAGGCCGAAGAACAATTAGCTATTTATGGCGATGCCATCAAGCAAGGCAACTTTCGCGGTGCCGTGCCCGGCATTCAATGGTTTTTGAAAAACGCACCTGATTTCAATACAAAACTTTACATCGAAGCAACCGATGTGTACAACCGCCTGGCCGGAGCTGAAAAAGATGCCGTGAAAAGACAGGTGTTGGTAGATTCGCTGATGTGGTTGTACGATGAGCGCATCCGCATCTGTGGCGATGAGGTGAACGTACTGAACCGCAAAGCCATTTACGCTGCGGTTTACAATGGGGGCAAGAAAGAAACAACTGCTGATGTGCTGAAATTGTTGGATCGTGTGTATGAAATCAGCGGCACGCAGATTCTGGATAACAACCTCGATTCGTACTTCAAGATTGTGTATGCCAACCATACCCTGTTGAAAAATCTTTCGGAAGACGAAATACTGGCCCGTTACGATAAATTGATGGGTGTAATCGATCAGAAGATCAAAGTAGCTCAGCAAGCCAACAAAACTGCCGATGTAGAAAAGTACAAGCAGTTCAAATCTACTGCTGACGATTTGTTGGTGAAGATGGTAACAGTAGATTGTGCCTTTGTGAAGAAAAACCTGGAACCCAAATTCCGCCAAACACCCGATGACATTGCGTTGGCCAAGCGCATCTTCACTTTCATGCTGAACGATAAGTGTACCGATGACCCGCTGTGGCTGGAAGCAGCAGAAGCCATTCACAAAGTAGAAAAAGACTATGGCCTCGCTAAAAATCTGGGCGTAAAATACTTTGCCATGGGCAACAGCGACAAGGCAGAGGAATTCTTCAACGAAGCACTAACCCTTACATCGGAGCCTGCTCAAAAAAGTGAAACGCTTTTGTTGCTTGGTACAGTGAAAGCGAAAGCTGGCTCTAAATCGGCCGCGCGCGAATACTACCGCCAGGCACTGGCTGCAGACCCTTCGAACAAAGAACCCTACGAACGCATTGGCGATTTGTACAGCAGTTCGGATGAGTGTTTCAAGAAAGAGAGCATGGCGCAAGACCGTTTGATATACATTGCCGCTTACGACATGTATGCACGTGCCGGCAACAACCAGAAGATGGCCGCAGCCAAGGCGCAGTTCCCTTCTAAAGAAGACATCTTCTTGTACAACTGGAAAGCTGGCGAGGAGAAAAACACCGGATGCTGGATTGGCGAAACCGTTTCGCTGCGCACCCGCGATTAGAAGTTAGAAAACACTTGAGAAAGGCTGGCCGGCAACGTCAGCCTTTTTATTTGCCCAAAACCATGCGTTACTTTTCGCTTTTTGCAATCATCACCACACTGCTGCTAAGCAGCTGCGGGCCTGCAGAAACACCCCCGGTGGTTGTGTACGATGGCCCCTTGAGCGAAGCTACCGACATAGAATTGTTCTACAACGAGCAATCGTTGCTCAAGATGAAGATGGTGGCCAAAAAAGTGCTGGAGTTTCAAAATGGCGACCGCGAATTTCCCGAAGGCATTTACCTGGAATTTTATGATGAGCATGGAAAAATTACCTCTACCCTGCGGGCCAACGATGCCTACTATTTCAAGCAAGACGACCAGTGGCGCGGGCGCGGCAATGTGGAAGTAAAAAACCTGGAGAAGAAAGACCAATTGAATACCGAAGAGCTCTTTTGGAAGCCAGGCACCAAACGCATCTTCACCGAAAAATTTGTTACCATACGCCAGGGACGCGATGTAATTTATGGCACCGGCCTGGATGCTGCGCAAGACCTGAGTGAATACACATTGAAAAGCCCAGAGGGTGAGTTTGAAGTAGAAGAAAACGACTGATCCACTCCATGAAACTACTGGACGCTATTTTGTTATCGCTGGCAGCCGCATTGCTCATCATTGGCATCTACGAAATCATGCGGTGGGGTGTGGGGCATGCCTACTGGAGCATCATGCTGTCCATCATTCTCTTCTTTGCCTACACCTATCGCAAGCGAAAAAAATAAAGGGTGCCGCAGCCCTTCTTCCGGCCGCCCAATACTCTTTAACCCACTGAAAATCAGTGGTATTTATTGTCCTTTATTCCGATAAAGCCGCTTGTTCAATCGGCTAAACGGTTTAAATTTGCGGCTCTTTAAATTCGAACAACTATAACAATTCTGGTTTTATGGCATTGATTGGAACGCTAAGGAATAAAATGACCAAGTGGGTGGTTGGCTTTGTGGCCGTGGCCATTGTTTCCTTCATTTTGAACGACCTTTTTGGAAACGGACCCACCGCACTTTTTGGCGGACAAGACAATACCGTGGGAGAAATTGCAGGGCATGAAATTACCTTCGAGGAATTTCAGGCAGCGATACAAGAAAGGGAGAACAACTACATCCTCAACTTCGGTCGCCAGGCAGGCGAGCGCGAAATGGTAACCCTGCGCCAGCAAGCGTGGGATCTGCTGATTGCACGCCATGCCGTTACGCCCCAGTTCGAAAAAGTTGGCGTACAGGTAACAGCCGATGAGGTGTGGGATTTGATTCAGGGCCGCAACGTAGACGAAAACGTGAAGATGTCTTTCACCGACTCAGCCGGAAACTTCGACCGCACCAGATTGATCCAATACCTGCAGTCTATCGACAACATGCCTGTAACGTCAGAGCCACGCATTCGCTGGGATTTATTCAAGGCAGACCTGGCCCCTGCCCGCGCCCGCCTGAAATATGAAAACCTGTTGCTGAAAACCAACTATGTAACCGAAGCCCAGGCCGAACACGATTACCACCTGCAGAATGATGTGGCCGAGGTAAAATACCTTTATGTGCCCTTCTTTGCTTTGCGCGATTCTGCCGTAAATGTTACTGAAACCGATCTTCAGGCCTACTACAACCAGAACAAAGAGAAATACAAGGCAGAACAAACACGCAGCCTCAGCTACGTTACCTTCCCGGTTATTCCTTCTGCACAAGACTCTGCCGCCATACGCGAAGAGATGAACAGGCTCACAGCCGATTTCAGCAATACAACGGAAGATTCTGTTTTTGCTTCTATGAATACAGATGGCACCAATCCGTATAACAAATACAATGTGGCCAGCCTTCCTACCTATTTGAACAACCAACGCGAAAGCTTGAGCAAAGGCCAGATCATTGGCCCTGTGTTAGACGGCAACACGTATCGTGTAATGAAAGTGGTAGAAATCGGAAACGATACTACTTACCAGGCCAAGGCAAGCCACATTCTGTTCAAGTGGACCAGCGATACAGATGCAGCCAAAAAAGAAGCGCGCGACAAAGCCCGCAAGGTGCTGGCAGAGATCAAAGCCGGTGCCGACTTCGCAGCCAAAGCGCGCGAGCATGGCCAGGATGGAACAGCTACCCGCGGTGGCGACCTGGGTTGGTTTGGTAGCGGCCAAATGGTGAAGCCTTTCGAGAAGGCCGTGTTCGATGCTAAGAAAACGGGTGTGTTGAATGATGTAGTAGAAACTGAATTTGGTTATCACATCATAAGCGTAACCAACACCAAAGACAATACCTTCTATACCGTGGCTACCATCGAACGTGAGATTACGCCCAGCGATGAAACACAAAATGAAGCCTTCCGCAAAGCAGACGTTTTTGCTACCGACCTGAGCGGGGTTAACGACTTCAAGAAAAAAGCCACAGAGCAAAAATTGTTGGTATTCGATGCCAACGATGTGGCTACCGGTGCGCGCACCATCAATAACCTGGGCGAAGCACGCCAGGTGGTTACATGGCTATTCCGCGATGCCAAAGAAGGTAAGGTATCTACCGTTTTCGATCTGGAAGATCAATACGTGGTGGCAGTCATGACGGGAGAAACAGAAAAGGGATACAAGCCCTTCGACAAGGTGAAAGAAGAGATTACTCCCCTGGTGCGCAACCAGGTAAAAGGCAAACAGATAGTTTCACAATTAGATGATCAGACAAGTTTGGATGACCTGGCGAAAAAATTCGGCAGCGAAGCAGTGGTTAACACCTCCAGCGACCTGAAAATGAATACCGGATCTTTGCCTGGCGTAGGGTTCGACCCCATAGCCGTAGGCAAGGCATTTTCGCTGGAAAACGGTAAACGCTCGAAGCCTTTCGTTGGCGAAAGCGGTGTGTTGATTATTGAAATGCAAAACAAAACCATTGCCCCTGCCATAGGCGATTACTCGATGTTCCGCAACCAATTGGTGCAAACCGCCAATGCGCAGAGCAGCTACTCTATCTCTGAAGCACTGAAAGCCACTGCGGATATTGAAGACATGCGCTTCAAGTTCTATTAAAATATTGTCACGAAAAATAACGCCCCACTCCGAATCATTTTCGGGGTGGGGCGTTTCAATTCATATGAGGGAAGAACAGATTGCACAATTTCGCGAGAAACTGGACCAGCATTATGCCTGGCCTGCCGTGTATACGTTTAAGTTCATTGTGCCAAACGGGGCCGAGCAGCAGGTAATGGCACGAATTCCCAACCACGAGGCTCAGTTAAAACCCTCGAAAAACGGTAAGTACACCAGCCTTACTTTTCAGATGATGCTTCCTTCGGCCCAAGCCGTGATAGAGGTATATCAATCTGTTGCCGATATAGAGGGGTTAATCGCGCTCTGACAATTCGAGCGCGCTTCCGGGGCTGCTTTTCCGATTTTTGAGATACGATCTTATACTTTCGTAAGTATTGTGTGTAATTTTAGACTATGTGGAAGGAAGTAAACAACAGGCTGGAACGCACTTTTACATTTGCCGATTTTTCCGAAGCATTCGCTTTTATGACGCGCGTGGCGCTGCTGGCAGAGTCACACAACCACCACCCCACCTTTACCAACACCTGGAATACCGTGCACATTGCTCTTAGCACCCACGATGCCGGGAACATCGTAACAGACAAAGACCGCAAACTCGCCAAAGCCATCGATCAGTTGACCGCACGTGGATAGCGAAAAAACATCTCTCTACATAGTGCCCACTCCTATTGGTAACCTGGGCGACATTACACTTCGCGCACTGGAAGTACTAAAATCTGTAGACGTCATCCTTGCTGAAGACACCCGCACCTCGGGGCTGTTGCTCAAGCATTACCAAATAACCAGGCCATTACAGAGCTTCCATATTTTCAACGAACACAAAGTTTTAAATAGCCTGATCGAGCGCTTGAACAAAGGAGAAACCATGGCGCTGGTGAGCGATGCCGGAACGCCAGCCATCAGCGACCCGGGCTTTCTGTTGGTGCGTGAAGTGTTAAAGCACAACCTGAAAGTGGAGTGCCTGCCTGGTGCCACCGCCTTTGTGCCGGCTCTTGTTAAGTCCGGCTTCCCAACGGACCGTTTTGTATTTGAAGGGTTTCTGCCACACAAAAAAGGTAGGCAAACTATCTTAAAACAATTGGCAACTGAAACGCGTACCGTTGTACTTTACGAATCGCCACACAGGTTGTTAAAAACACTGGAGCAAGTAGTAGAATTTATGGGTGCCGACAGGCAAGTTTCCGTTTCGCGCGAGCTTACCAAACGATTTGAAGAAACCCGTACAGGGCCTGTTTCCGAAGTACTTGCCTACTTTGCCAACAAAGAGGTGAAAGGGGAAATTGTAATTGTAATCGATGGCCAAAAAGAAACATAAGCAACTCAATCCCTTAGCGCTGGCAGGCATGGCTGCCGGTTTACTGATAGCGGCATGGTTAATGCAATCGCTGCCGGTTTTTATTTTTGTGGCCCTGGCACCGTTGCTGGCAGTGGCAGAACAAGCTGATGAGGCAAACATCTGGAATAAGGCCGAGCTGATAGCCATTGCTTTGTCGCTCGGGTATTGGGCTGCCTCTCTTTTCCAGATGGAGGGGTTGGTGCCGGCTTTGGTTCAAGGCATTGCTTTTACACTGTGTTTCGTTGCGTTTGCCTTCGCTAAAAAACACTTAGGCACACGGCTCGGCACCTTGCCTTTGCTGCTCTTCTGGCTTGCGATAGAATACCTGCTATTGAAATTTTCACTTTTCGACCGTGCCGCATTTCTTGCCGACAGCCTTCGGTTAAAATCTGATTGGACAAAGTGGACCATACATACTGGTTATTTAGGCATTAGTTTATGGATTCTTTTAGCGAACTTCAGCTTGCATCGTGCCTTTTTCCAAGGTAAAATCAATTGGCTATTTCTCATTGCCTTTTTTGTGGTGATAGTGGCACCTTTCGGCTATAACATTTCGTTAAACACAGCGGGAATTAACCGTGAGGCACTGGAAACCTTGTATGACATTGGCGCTATCGATTTACTGCCTGCCCAATACATCAACCGAGGCGAGTGGACGTCCAGAACAGCAGCGTGGATTTCGGTGTTAATTCTCTTGTTCGCACTGGTAAAAAGTAATACCCGGAAAAAATGACCGATCTAAAAAAAATTGAAGAGCAGGTGGTGGTACTTACCGATGAAGTAGGCGCCTTTATTCGCACCGAGGGCAAAAACTTTGATAAATCACGGATAGAACAAAAAGAGGGATTCAACAATCTCGTATCGTACGTAGACAAAGAATCGGAAAACAGATTGGTGAAGGCCTTAACCAAAATTTTGCCAGGTGCTGGTTTTATTGGCGAAGAGGGTACTTCCATCAAGGGCACCAACGATTTTACCTGGGTGATAGATCCGCTGGATGGCACCACCAATTTCACGCATGGCTTACCTCCATTCGCCATCAGCATCGGTCTGCTGCAAAAAAACCGGCCGGTGTTAGGTGTGGTGTATGAAGTAGTGCAGAAAGAATGCTTTCATGCCAGCTTAGGCAACGGTGCCTGGTGCAACAACCAACCAATTCGCATTTCACCCATTCAGTCGCTCAGCGAAAGTTTGCTGGCAACCGGTTTTCCCTACTACCAATTCGAGAAGATGGATGCCTACCTTTCCATCATTCGCACCTTCTTAGATCAAACGCACGGCATTCGTAGACTAGGTAGCGCAGCCGTTGATTTGGCCTACGTAGCTTGCGGCCGCCTGGAGGGTTTCTTTGAATACAACTTGAACCCGTGGGATGTGGCTGCTGGCGGATTTATTGTGGAAGAAGCAGGCGGCAAAGTAACAGATTTCAAAGGCGGGCCCGATTACCTTTTTGGCAGGGAATTGGTAGCCGGAGGTGGCGTTCAACCCGAAATGCAAAAAATCATCCACCAGATTTGGGGCCATTCATAGATACGACCCTACTCCTAAAGTGGTATTGTATCGCGCTGCTTTAATTCTTTTCTTTAAGATGTTCAAACCCAAAAATTATGCAGGTATTCATTAAACGTACGGCCGTGTTCATCGGCCTTTTTGCCATTCTCATAGCTGGCGTTGCCGTGGGGCAGCCTTCCTTAACAGAAGCACTCCCCATCGCTCCACAAATAAGAAAAGGAAAACTTTCTAACGGACTCACTTATTACGTGCGCCAGAACAGTCGGCCCGAAAAAAAGGTTGAATTGCGATTGGTGGTAAAAGCTGGTTCTATTTTAGAAGATGACGACCAGCAAGGTCTGGCTCACTTCACCGAGCACATGGCCTTTAACGGGTCGAAAAATTTTAAGAAGAACGAACTCGTATCTTTTCTTCAATCGATAGGTGTTGAATTTGGTGCTGATTTGAATGCTTACACCAGCTTTGATGAAACCGTTTACATTCTTCCTATTCCTACCGATAAGCCAGAGAATCTTGAAAAAGGATTTCTGGTTTTGGAAGACTGGGCGAGCACCGTGGCGTTCGACAATGCTGAAATAGACAAAGAAAGAGGTGTTGTATTGGAAGAGTCGCGGTTGGGCAAAGGTGCCAACGACCGCATGAACAAAGTAATTTATCCTAAACTTTTTGAAGGATCGAAATATGCCAACCGTTTACCAATTGGTAAAGACGATATTCTGAAAAACTTCAAGTACGATGCCATCAAACGGTTTTACAAAGATTGGTATCGCCCCGACCTGATGGCGGTGATTGCCGTTGGTGATATTGACCCGGCCGAAGGCGAAAAAATGATTCGCGCCCATTTTGAGAAATTGAAGAACCCAGCTAAACCACGTGCCCGTGAATATTTTAAAGTGCCGGGCCGTACCCAATCGGAAGGTGTGGTGGTAACAGACAAGGAGGCGACCAATCACTTCCTGCAAATTTATTACTCCTATAAAACAGCTAAGCCTGACGTTACTTTAGGAGATTACCGTGGGTCAATGGTTCGCAGCCTCTTCAATTCATTGCTGAATCAACGCCTGGCCGAGCTCACACAGAAGCCGAATCCTCCTTTCCTGTTTGGAGCAACCGACCTGGGTGGCTTTGTGCACAACCATGAGGTTTTCAGCAGTTTCGCAGTACTAAGCAAAGAAGGTCCGCAGGCTGCTATGAATGCACTGATGCAGGAAAGCGAAAGAGCTAGAAAGTTTGGATTTACAGCCAACGAACTTGACCGCTCCAAAAAGTCGATGATGCGTTCCATAGAACGTGCCTACAACGAGCGTGAAAAGTCTGAATCGGAAAATTATGCCGATGAGTACATTCGCAATTTTCTCGAGGAAGAAGCTATCCCTGGTATTGAAAAAGAATTTGAGTATTATCAGCAATTTCTGGAAACTATTTCGCTGGAGGAAGTAAACGCCTTTGCCGCAAAGAACATCCCTTCTCAGGAAGCCCGCCTGGTGATTCTCAATGGCCCCGAAAAAGCAGAGTTTACTATACCCACATCTGCGCAACTGCTGCAAATGGCAGCCGAAGCTGAAAAATTGCAAGTAACAGCCTACGAAGAAAAAGCAGTAGCCAGTACGTTGATGGAAACGAAGCCGGCAGCTGGCTCGGTGAAAGAAGTGACTGTAAACAAAGAGCTGGGCTATACAGATATAGTTTTTGCCAACAATGTGCGTGTAATCTTAAAATCCACCGACTTTAAGAATGATCAGGTATTGATCAGTGCCACACGTTTTGGAGGTCAGTCGCTCTATGATATTAAAGATAAATTTAATGCGGCTTATGCCACGGCAGCTGTTTCGCAAATGGGTGTAAAAGATTTTTCGCCCGTAGACTTGCGCAAAATTTTTGCGGGCAAAACAGTTAGTGGCGGTCCGCGCTTATCGCAAACCAGCGAAGGTTTTTCCGGGCAAAGTGGCTCGGCCGATTTGGAAACACTGCTTCAGCTAACGCATCTTTACTTTACAGCACCTCGCAAAGACACAGACTTATTCAACTCATTTGTTTCCAAGCAGCAGGCATTTCTGCAAAATATGATGGCCAATCCACAGGTTGCCTATCAGGATTCCGTGCAAAAGATACTTTACAATAACCACCCCAGAGGGCCGCGTTTCCCTAAAGTGGAGGACTTTGGTCAAATCAATTTAGATCGGGCATTGGGAATCTATCAGGAGCGTTTCAACAATGCCAATGGCTTTACCTTTTTCATCGTGGGTAGTTTCGATTTGAAAGCCGCGAGCGATCTGGCAGCCACCTACCTCGGTAGCCTTCCCTCCTCGGGCAGTACCGGTTCTTTTAAAGACTTGGGCATTCGCCCTGTGAAAGGTGTGGTGAAAAAGGAAGTTTACAAAGGCACGGAACCTAAAAGCTACATTTCGCTCAGCTTTACAGGAGAAACCGCTTACACACAGGAAGCCGCGCTTCACCTGCAAGCCTTGGTTGAAATACTGAACATCAAATTAATTGAAACACTTCGCGAAGAACTGAGCGGTGTTTACGGTGCCGGTGCAAATGGCAACATGTCGAAAATACCTTATGGTAATTATTCCATTTCGATCTCTATGCCCTGTGGACCAGAAAATGTGGACAAACTGATCAAGGCTACTTTCGATGAAATTCAAAAATTGAAAGACAACGGTCCGCAAGATGCCGATCTCGCCAAAGTGAAGGAAACCTGGATACAGAAGTACCGCGAAGATTTGAAAGACAACGGCTATTGGCTGAACAAGCTGCAACAACTGGTAGAACTAGGCAGCACACCGGGCGATATTCTGACCGGTGAAAAGAGAATCAACGCCATTACAGCGAAAGAAGTAAAAGCGGCCGCCTCACGTTACTTTAAGTCCGACAACTACGTGCAGGTAGTGTTGTACCCAGAAAAAAAATAAAAGAGTAAATCCAAAAAATAAAAGAGGCTGCACCGACTGAGCGGGAGCAGCCTCTTTTTTTAACATACTATTCGCACTTCAGCGAGTTAACCGGGTTAACAGTAGCTGCTTTAAAAGAGCGATAGCCTACCGTTAGAATAGCCACCAGCAAGGTAAGGCCAACACCAGCTAAGAAGAGCGATGGCCCTAACTCAATCTTATAGGCAAACTGATTGAGGTATTGGTTCATGGCATACCACGCAATGGGTGCAGCCAAAACAAAGCCAATCAGTATCAGTTTAACAAACTCTTTAGAGAAGAGATACAGAATACTGGGCACCGATGCACCCAATACTTTGCGTACGCCAATCTCTTTGGTTTTCTGATTAGCCATGAAGGCAGCCAAGCCAAACAACCCTAGGCACCCAATGAAGATGGCCAACGAGGTAAAAATCGAAAGCATAACAGACATTCTCCGCTGGCCATCATAAAAACCGCGGATTTGTTCATCCAAAAACTCATAGCTGAAGATGTGATCAGGATAGGCCGTTTCCCAGCGCGCTTGCACCTGCTTGATCAAATCCTGCACATTGCTGGTATTTACTCTTAATGAAAGTGTTTCGTAGCCGCGAATACGATTCATCAATACAACGGGTTCGATGTTAGCAGCGAGTGACACTGTATGAAAATCGTTGACCACACCCACCACCGGCAGCCAACGACCCCACATGCGAATGCGCTTGCCAATTATTTCCTGCGGATCATTAAAGCCAGTGGTTTTTACCAGCTTCTCATTCACCAGAAATCCGGTAGCTGTATCTCCATCGGCTATTTTTTCCCCAGCCAAAATTTTCAAGTCATACAAATCCACATAATTACCATCCACTTGCTTCACCTGCGTGCCAAAGTGATCTTCTTTTCCATCTACCTGAAAATCTGTACCTGCCACACTTCCCGATGATGGTGGGGTACTGTTAAGACTGACTAACTCTACACCAGCCAACTTACCCACTTCATTTTTCAGTGTGCGCATTTTGCTGGTTCCATCCGCTCCGGCTGGGCTTTCGCGTTCAGGTATGGGAATATTTATAATGGCGTCTTTTCTAAAGCCCAAGTCTTTCTTCTGGAAATAAGTGGTTTGGCTGATCAGCACCAACGTGCCGATGATAAAGATCTGAGAGATGGTGAACTGCGCTACCACCAGCACTCTTCGCAAATGATAGCCGGATGTGTTCTTATTGCCGAGCAGATTCTTAAGCGCTAAAACCGGATTATACGCTGAAACCACAAAAGATGGATACAAACCCGATAGCAATGAAACTGCCACAGTAACACCAATAAGGTAAAGCCACACCGATGCATCGCTGCCCAGATTTAACGCCAGGTTTTGTTCCAGGAACGGATTGAGGAAGCCCAGGCCGAAATGGGCAATTACCAAGGCAACGGCCACTGAGAAAATGGTGACTAACGTAGTCTCGCCCAAAAATTGCTGCACCAACTGTGCGCGGGTACTGCCCAAAGATTTGCGTATACCCACCTCTTTCGATCGTTTGATCGCCTCTGCGGTGGCCAGATTGATAAAGTTGATACAGGCTGTTACCACTAAAAAGATGGCAATAATGCCCAATGAAAGTAGTACCGACTTAGATACGGTATTATAGTTATAGTTGCTGAATCTGTCATCGTAATGAATTTCGTGCAGTGGTTGAAACAAATAAGTAGCTTCATCGCGGTTGTCATCGCCCAGGTATTTTTTTACAAACTCAGGAATCCGGGCCTCCAGTTTTTCAATAGTCTCTCCCTCTTTCAACATGAAGTAGCACTGCTCATCGCTCCAAATGCTATTCCACCCTTTCTCCAGCGATTCTTTCTGAATAGTGGCATACGACAACATCAGTGTAAATGGAAAATCTGTGTTGTCGGGCGCATCTTCCATAATGGCTGTAATATGGTAATCATGGTTGTCGTAGCGTATTACTTCGCCCACTGCATCTTCTTTATCAAAATATTTCAATGCTAATTTTTTGGATATAACCGCTTCATTGGGCTCATCCAGTCCCTTCAGTGCATCGCCTATCAGCACGGCTCTGTCGAACATCAAAAAGAATTGAGGTTGGGCAAATACAACCCCTGCACTTTCTTCAAATTTTCGAGGCGCACCTTCCTTTTGCGGTACTGTTACCAGGCTTCCGGCACGGTAAGATGTAAACAACACTTGCTCTGCCTCGGGGAAATCCAATCTAAATGCATCAGGCAAAACGGTAGGTACGCCCGAAGTATAATTGTTGCCGCTGTTGCCTTTCGATTGCATGGCTACACGGTAAATGCGATCGCCTTTGCTATGGTACCGATCAAAGTTCTGATGATGACGAATCATTAAAAACAATACCAGGCTGCTGGCAATACCCAGGCTTAGTCCGGCCATGTTTACCAGGGCCGAGCTCTTCTTACGCCATAAGTTTCTGAATGCGGTGGTGAGGTAGTTCCTGATCATTATTATGGGGTTGAATTTTTTTAAGACGGATATCGGACAGAAAAAGTTGTAAAAAGCAGCATGATCTGAGGGTGGAAAGTCCAAAATTGGTCAAAAAACGAGTGTCAACACCCGTCAAGAACGTCAATACGATGCATCATTTGGACAATTGGCTACAAAAAACAGAACTTGCGCAGGTAAAAACGCGTTTTTGTAAACGAACATGTTACAGCAAATTATCATTGCCGCACTCTTTTTGGCTGCCCTCTTCTTTCTAGGCCGCATGGTATGGATGTCGTTCAAACCCAAAAAAGCAGTGGGCGGATCATGCGCCAAATGTGCGACTTCTGAAAAGGTCTCCAGTTAAGAATTTAGGCAAAAACCCTGGTGCCCTCAGTACAATTCTTGCAAATTTCTATTTCACTGCGCGAACGCATCAACGATTGCCGGAATTTTTCGTAACGTTCACCACGCCAAATCTCGGCAAACGGTTGGTCTTTAACGTTGCCCATTACAAACTTGGCATCCTTGTCGAAACAGCAGGGCACTACATTGCCATCCCAGGTTATCACACAGCTGTGCCACATCTTCCAGCAGTTATTATCTAAACTATTTTTAAGCGAATAACTGCCATCCGGATTTTTACGATACCTGGCATACTTGTCAATGGAAGGTATCAACGGTGAGCCATTTTGGTAATCGTAAATCTGGGCCGTCTTCAACACCAAATCATCCACACCTATGTCTGCCGCTATTCTTTTTATTTCAGGAATCTGATGTTCGTTGGGCTTCACTACCAGAAACTGAAAAACAACCCTCGGGGTAAGACTTTTTAATTTTTTCTTCCAATGCAATACATGGCGCGTGCCTTCCAATACTTTATCTAACCTGCCGCCTACCCTGTAAGCCTCGTAGGTATCTTGGGTGGTGCCGTCTATCGATACAATCAATTTGTCCAACCCTGATTCAACAGTTTTGCGGGCGGTTTCTTCATTCAGGTAGTGTGCGTTGGTAGAAGTAGCTGTATATATTTTTTTTTGTGCGGCATAATTAACCAACGGAAGGAATTTGGGGTGGAGAAAGGGTTCGCCCTGAAAATAGAAGGTAAGATAACTTAACGTAGGTGCTAGCTGATCGATCACCTTGGTAAACACCTCTTCCTGCAACATACCTGTGGGCCTTGTAAAAGAGCGAAGACCACTGGGGCACTCGGGGCAGCGAAGGTTACATGACGTGGTTGGTTCGATCGCAATACTAACCGGTAAGCCGGTATGCTGTGCTTGCGAAGTAATGCGAGAACGGTAATAACTGCCCAGCAGCTTGGCACCATTCCACAAACGGGTAGGAGTAAGCTTGTTGGAAAGATGGAGCGTGTCGTGCAGAAGCATCACGCCACCAAAGGTAAGTCAATCCGGAAACATGCGCCCTCTCCGGGATTAGAAGACACCATAATTTTTCCTTCCATCTTCTCTACTGTTTCTTTTACTATGAAAAGACCCAGACCCGACCCGATGGGCCGGTCTGAAGCGCGGAAGAACATCTCGAAGATTTTGTCTTTGAATTCGTTGTTAATACCCAGGCCGTTATCGGCAACCATTACCTGCATGGTATTGCCCACGCGATTGATGATCACTTTAATCCACGGCTTTTCAAGTTCATAGTTATGATATTTAATCGCGTTGGATATCAGGTTGTTTAAAATTACCATCAGGCGCACGCGGTCGATTTTGATGGCACCATCAACGCGTATGTACGTTTTGAAGTCGATTCGCTCAGCGCCATCCATGTAGCGCAAGTTGTCGATGATCTCGCACACCAACGCATCCAAATCTACCTTTTCGGGCCTTAAATTAGTGCGCTGGTTGCGCGAGTACTCATACAGTTCCAACAAAAAAATGCCGAGGCGATCGGTCTGGCTCTCTATGCGAGAGAAATAATCGAGCGACTTGGGATCGGTACAATCGCGCTGCGCCAAATGAGTGAGTCCTTTGATAGAATTAACGGGGGCCTTGATGTCGTGCGATGCACTGTAGACAAAGCGATCGAGCTCTTCATTTGTTTTCTGCAGCTCTTTGTTTTTGTGCTGCACTTCTTCGTTCAACTGGTGATATCTTTTTTCGGCATTTTCGTGCATACGTACCACCAGGTAGATGGAGGCCACGGTAACGGCAATGCTGCTGAGCAGGTTGATGACAAAGGAAATGCTACTCACCGGCACATCGAGCCGCAAACTTTGCAGCAGTGAAAAATCGGTGATGAACAACGTGAGCAACAATGACACCGAGAGCCCGACAAAAAACCAGCGGCAGAAATGCTCCTCGCTTTCAAACACCACAGCGGCCACCGCCACCCAAGGGAAAAAATACAGGAAGATACCCAGTTCCTTGGGCACCACCAGGCAGTAGAAAAAGAAGAACGTATTCAGAAACGCCAACAGAAAAATCTTGGCTGCCCGGTGCCTGCCCGATTCGTTGATGAGAAATGCCCCCAACACAAAAGCGGCCAGTATAAAATCCATTACCGGCAGCAGCAGCACCTGGTCGAACAAATCTTCGATGCCATGGGCGATGGCGAGAATGGTGCCCCAGAATGTAATTTGCGAAAAGAGGATGTTTCGCTTGTTTTTGTACAGCTCTTCATCGCTCTGCCCGTATTGCCGCTTTAACCGCGACCAGTACTTAAGGGGTAGTAATTGCGTTGCCATTTCTCTCCGTCACGAAGATAACGAATCTTACTGATGGGGGGCAACTCCTTCGGTTGTTGCCAAAATGGATTTAACTTGCGGGTAACATCTATGAAGCAATCCCTTGTTTTTTTGGCTTTCCTGCTGGCCAGTTTGAGTTTGCCCGCCCAAAGCCCCCGTCTTCACCCCGATGCACGGATTTCGATTATTACCTGCGGCCCCCACCAGGGCGAGCTCTATTCAGCATTCGGGCACAGCGCCATCCGCGTGTTCGATCCCTCGCTGGGCATCGACCAGGCCTATAACTATGGCGTTTTCGATTTCGACCAACCTAATTTCTACCTCAATTTTGCCAGGGGTTATTCGTATTACAAGCTAGCAGTATATCCATATCCGCTTTTTCGCGATCACTACATTTCATATAACAGGTATGTGCACGAGCAAGTGCTGAACCTCACGGAGGCGCAAAAACAAAAGATTTTCGATTTTCTAGAATGGAACGCCCTGCCCGAAAATGCGAGCTACCTCTACGACTATTTCTACGACAATTGCGCCACTCGTGTGCGCGATGTGTTTTTCGATGCGATGAAAGAAGACCTCGTTTTCGACAGCACGTTCATCCAAACTTCCTACACCATTCGCCAGCTAACCGATTTGTATCTGACACACCAGCCCTGGGGCGATCTGGGTATTGATATTTGCCTCGGTTTGCCCATGGATAAAAAAGCATCGGTCTTTGAATACATGTTTTTGCCCGATTATATCGAGTGGTCGTTCGATCATGTTGCCGTCAAGGCAGACAGCGCACTGGTTCCATTTGTCAAAGAAAAGATTCCTGTTTACGAAGCGCGCCCCGCCAGCATTCCAACATCGTGGATGCATCCTTGGGTGGCGATGGGTGGAGTCTTGTTGTTGATCGCGACTGTATCCTTTCGGGATTGGAAACGTGGCCGCCCAACGCGATGGATGGATGGCCTACTCTTCGGCACAGCCGGTACCATCGGTCTTCTGCTCACGCTGCTGTGGATTGCTACGAACCATCAGGCGGCTGCGAAAAATATGAACTTGCTTTGGGCCATGCCCACACACCTGATCGTGTTATTTTTCTACTTCCGCACTGCACCCTGGGTTGCCCACTATTTCAAGATAGCCGCGGCAGTATATGGCGTGTTGTTAGTTGGGTGGCTGATGCTGCCGCAACAGCTACACGTTTTCCTGCTCCCTTTGGTGGCGGCCTTGTTTACGCGGTCTGCTTTGCTGGGCTGGTGGTTATACCCGAAGGCAGGTGCCACGGAAACGTGAGCCGGAAAGTGGAGCCCCTGCCGGGTTCAGACTGTAGTTCGATTTGCCCTTGCAGCTTCTGCACGGCCTCTCGAACAATATACAACCCCAGCCCTGAGCCTTGCGATGCTTCATCGGCCCTGTAGAACATGTCGAAAATCTTTTGGTGATATGGCTGAGCAATGCCCTTGCCATTGTCGGAAACTTCCAGAACCCAATGCCCATTGCTACGCACAGTGGTTACCGCAATTTCAGGTTGCGGTTGCGTCAGGTTGTGGTATTTGATGGCATTCGACACCAGGTTGTTGAGAATTACCTGCAGGCGGGTTTTGTCGGTTTCAACTTGTTCAACCGCTAGGTTGTACTTAAAAGAAATTCGCTCCGTGTAGCGAAGACGCGTGGTGACTTCCTCTGCTACTTCTCTCACATTCACTTCCTCCGCCCGAAGTTCGGTGCGTGCATTCTTCGAATAGTCGATGATCTCTTTGATGAACAAATCGAGCTTGTCGGTTTGCTGGTCCATCAGGGATAGATACTTCGGGGTGTTACCCGGGTACTCACGATTGGCCAGGTTGATCAACCCTTTAATCGACATGAGGGGTGCGCGCAGATCGTGCGAGGTGCTGTAAAGAAACCGATCCAGCTCCTCATTGGTTTTTTCGAGATGTTGATTTTTTTGCTGCACCTGTTGCGTTAAGTCGAGCAGCAATTTTTCGGACTGCTGATTGATGACGATTAGAAAGCGAACGCAGAGCAACAGAAAGATGGTGCTCGAAAAAAGGTTCATCATGTACGACTGGGGAATATCGCTGGCCGAAATAGAGATGGCCCCCATGAGGCCAAAATCAGAAAGAAACAGCGCCAGCATGCAGGCCAACGGCAGTATCATAAAAAAGTACCGCAATACCCAATGGTGGCTATCGAAAACGGAGGCCGCTACGGCCACCAGCGGCAGGTAAAAAATGTAAACACCCACCTCTTTGGGTAACACCGAAGCGTAAGCTGCAAAACCGAGGTTCAGTATAAGAAGTGCAACTGATTTGGCCGTTTGGTGATAACCCAAGCGATTAAGCCAATAAGCACACAGCATAATAACCGTAAAGGCGGCATCGATAATCGGTGCTGCGCGCAGACCATCGAGCGAGTCGATAAAGGTATGGATAACCCCGATGACGGTACCACAAATGGCGACACGCGAAAAGAGGAGATTTCGCTTCTCTTCAACAAATTGTAATACCGAAGGGTTAGCACTACGCATGGCAGATACAACAAAGCTACCCGCCCGTGCCGATCGGAAAATGGCAAAAACAGCCAATTGCTTACACCAATTGGCTATTGTGCCAAATCGCTTGAGACCTACAGATGCAGCGGCCGGTTGGCCGTTGCCGCAAGGCACGCCTCTTTGAAAGCCTCCATGTAGGTGGGGTGGGCGTGGCTCATGCGGGCCACGTCTTCAGCCGATGCGCGGAATTCCATCGCGGTAACACCTGCGGCAATCATATCGGCAGCGCGAGCCCCGATGATGTGCACGCCTAAAATTTCATCTGTGCTCTTGTCTGCAAGAATCTTCACCAACCCGTCTGTATCCATCGATGCGCGCGCACGACCCAGCGCCTTGTAAGGAAAGCTACCCATCTTGTAAGCACGGCCATCTGCCTTCAATTGCTCTTCGGTATAACCCACGCTGGCCACCTCAGGCCAGGTGTACACCACGCCCGGTATCAACAGGTAGTTAATGTGCGGCTTTTGCCCAGCCAATTGCTCGGCTACATATACTCCTTCTTCTTCCGCTTTGTGCGCCAGCATCGCTCCGCGCACTACATCACCAATGGCGTAGATGTTGTCAACTTGGGTTTTCAGGTGGTCGTCCACGGGTATTTTTCCTTTGTCGAGTGCAATACCCACCTTGTCGAGGCCCAGCCCTTCGGTGTAAGGCCTGCGTCCGATGCTCACCAGGCAATAGTCGCCTTTGAGTTCTACCACCTTGCCACCTTTGTCTTCTGCCTTCAACAACACTTCGGCACCCTTGTTTTCGAGCGCCACTACTTTGTGACCCAGATAGAAATCCATGCCCAGTTTCTTGGTAGCCTTTTGCAACTCTTTGCCCATTGTACCATCCATGGTAGGTATCAGGCTGTCGAGAAACTCGACCACCGAAACCTTGGCGCCTATGCGGGCAAACACAGAGCCCAGCTCCATACCGATTACGCCTCCACCGACCACAATCATATGCTTAGGAATTTCCTTCAGCTCAAGAGCCTCCGTACTTGATATAATTCGTTTTTTGTCGAAGGGCGCAAAAGGCAGCGGTGTTGGTTTAGACCCCGTAGCGATGATTACTTTCTCGGTAGTCAACGTTGTTTCCTTGCCATCGCTGGCTGTTACCTTAACGGTGTTCTTATCGACAAAAGAGCCGACACCCTTGTGCACATCAATCTTGTTCTTCTTCATCAGAAAGGCAACGCCATCTACGTTGGCCTTCACCACATCGCCCTTCCGCTTAATCATCTGCTGGATGTTCGCCTTCGGTTGGGAAATATCGATGCCGTGCTCTTTAAAGTTGTGTTGGGCATTGTGAAAATGCTCCGATGAATCGAGCAAAGCTTTAGACGGTATACAACCCACGTTGAGGCACGTGCCGCCCAGCGTGTCGTATTTTTCGATGATGGCAGTTTTGAACCCGAGCTGTGCGCAGCGGATGGCTGCCACATATCCACCAGGGCCGGAGCCGATAACGATGACGTTGTATTGCATAATGTTATTTTCCTAAGCTTAAATTCCCAAAATAAGTCTTCCCGGGTCTTCGAGCATTTCTTTTACACGCACCAGGAAGCTCACCGATTCGCGTCCATCGATGATGCGGTGATCGTACGAAAGCGCCAGGTACATGATCGGGCGTACCACCACTTCGCCATTTTTTACCACCGGGCGCTCAACAATGTTGTGCATACCGAGAATGGCAGACTGAGGCGGGTTGATGATGGGTGTAGACAACATCGACCCAAATACACCACCATTGGTGATGGAGAACGTACCCCCGGTCATTTCTTCGATAGAAAGTTTTCCATCGCGGCCACGCGTTGCCAGGCGAACCACTTCGCCTTCAATTTGGTGCATGGCTAACGACTCAGCGTTTCGTATCACTGGCACCACCAACCCGCGGGGAGTGGAAACGGCAATGGAGATATCGCAATAATCGTGGTACACAATCTCATCGCCATCAATGGAGGCGTTCACTGCTGGAAACTCTTTCAACGCAGCACAAACGGCTTTGGTGAAAAACGACATAAAGCCGAGGCCCACTCCGTATTTCTCCTTGAACTGATCTTTGTACCTCGAGCGTAATTCCATCACAGGTTTCATATCCACCTCGTTGAAAGTGGTGAGCATGGCTGTTTCATTCTTGACAGCCACCAGCCTGCGCGCGATGGTTTTGCGCAGCGAGGTCATCTTTTCTCTGCGCACGCCACGGGTTCCGCTGGCTGCAACCACAGGAGGTGTGGCAGGTGCCGCAGGCGACTTGGTATCTTTGGCCGCTGGGGCAGCTTGGGCGCGTACCGCATCTTCTTTGGTGATGCGTCCGCCAACCCCCGTGCCTTGTACTGAGCCGGCTGCGATGCCTTTTTCGTCTAATATCTTGGCTGCTGCCGGTGAGGGGTGGCCAGCCGCGTAGTTAGTGGCAGCCGCACCAGCTGGCGCAGCGGTTGCCTTGGGCGCGGGTGCACCGGCAGGGCTTCCTTCCGTAATTTCAATACGGCAAATCAAGCCGCCAATCGGAAGCGTTGTTTTCTCTTTGGCTACGATGCGCAAAATGCCGTTCGCTTCGGCAGGCAGTTCAAACGTGGCCTTGTCGGATTCAACTTCTGCAATCACTTCATCGAGCGCCACGAAATCGCCATCTTTCTTCAGCCAGGTAGAAATGGTTACTTCCGTTATCGACTCGCCCACGGCAGGCACCTTCATTTCCTTAACGCCACCCGTAGCCTTGGGTGCGGCCGCTGTAACTGCTGCTGGTGGCGTAGCCGTTGCCGGTGCTGCTGCATTGGAACCTGCAGCGTCCAGTATTTCGCAGATAACGGTGCCAATTGCCACCGTCTCGCCTTTGCCCTTGGCTATCTTCAGCTTTCCCGCCTGCGGGGCGGTTAACTCAAAAGTTGCTTTGTCCGACTCCAACTCTGCAATCACCTCATCCATCTTCACCAGGTCGCCATCATTCTTGAGCCAATTGGCAATGGTTACTTCGGTGATGGACTCGCCAACGGTAGGTACTTTTACTTGTTGTGCCATTCGATCAAATGTTTTTTGAAGTGATGTTTAGATTTCAAATGCCTGGTTCACAATTTTTTCTTGTTCCACCTTGTGCACTTTGGTATAACCGGTGGCTGGCGAAGCACTGGGCTTGCGCGATATGAGTTCAAGGCCTTGTTTCGGCATCATGCGAAGAATGTACGACCAGTAGCCCATGTTGGCAGGCTCTTCTTGCACAAATACCCATTTCGCGGTTTTGTATTTCTTCTGCACCACAGCCAGTTGCTTTTCGGGGAACGGATGCAATTGCTCCATGCGGACAATTGCGGTGTCCTTGATTTTCTTTTTCTGTTGCGTCTCCAGCAGGTCGTAATAAATTTTTCCGGAGCAAAGGACCACGCGCTTTACATCTTTGGCTGCCACGTTGTCATCATCAATCACTTCGCGGAAAGAACCCTTCACGAACTCTTTCACGGGAGAAATGACAGCCGGGTGGCGCAGCAATGACTTTGGCGAGAACACAATGCAGGGCTTTCGGAATTCCCAGGCCACCTGCCTGCGCAACAAGTGGAAAATGTTAGCTGGCGTGGTGGGATTAGCCACCACCATATTGTACTCTGCCGAGAGTTGCAAAAAGCGCTCAGGGCGACAGCTGGAGTGCTCAGGGCCCTGGCCTTCGTAGCCATGCGGCAGCAACATCACGAGCCCGTTCATCCGTTGCCACTTCGATTCGGCACTGGAAATGAACTGATCGATCATCACCTGCGCTCCGTTTACGAAGTCGCCAAATTGAGCCTCCCAAAGTACCAGCGCATGGGGCGATGACATGGCGTATCCGTATTCAAAGCCGAGCACGCCAAACTCAGAGAGGAAAGAGTTGTAGATATGAAACTTCGGCTGCTCGGGTTGAATGTTGTCGAGACCGCAGTAAGGTTCGTTGGTGTTTGCATCGAAAAAGTACGCGTGGCGATGCGAGAACGTGCCCCGCTTTACATCTTGCCCCGTCATGCGCACCGGCACGCCCTCTGCAAGTAAGGAGCCATACGCCAGTAATTCCGCTTCGGCCCAGCCCAGAACCTTATCGTCAAAGAAGGCAGCCTTGCGATCTTTCAACAACTTTTCAATCTGTTTAATGGGCTTGAATCCTTCGGGGATGGTGGTGAGCGCGGTAGCCACTTTGTCGATGGTGGCTTGCTTTACGCCAGTCTCGGGCGATTGATCAAAGTCTTCGGGTTGTGCCCTGCGCAACTTGTGCCACTCCTCTTCAATTTTTTGCGGCTTGTATGGCAGCGGCTTTTGCTTCACCTCGTTCAACCGATCTTGCAATTGGTTTCGGAACTTGGTGTCCATCTCATCGGCCAAAGCGGCATCTACATCTCCCCGCTCAATCAGGCGTTTCACATACACCTCGCGCGGGTTAGGATGCTTGGCAATCAGGTTGTAAAGCTTCGGCTGGGTAAACTTTGGTTCATCACTCTCGTTGTGGCCGTGCCTGCGGTAGCAAAGCATATCAATGAATATGTCTTTGCCAAACTTCTGTCGGTACTCGGTGGCCAGCTTCGCACAGAACGTTACAGCTTCAGCATCATCGCCATTTACGTGAAGTACGGGCGCATCAATGATCTTGGCAACATCGGTACAATAGATGGACGTTCGCGCATCATCGTAATCGGTGGTAAAACCCACCTGGTTGTTGATGACAAAGTGGATGGTGCCACCTGTGTTGTAACCCGGCAGTCCCGACATTTGCACCACTTCGTACACAATGCCCTGACCGGCCAGCGCGGCATCGCCATGAATAAGGATGGCCATCGCCTTCGAGAGGTCGCCTTTGAATTCATCATCAATCTGCCCGCGCGTGTAGCCCACCACCAGCGGGTCTACCGCTTCGAGGTGCGAAGGGTTGGGTGTCAGCTTCACGTATACCTTGTTGCCCGAAGGCGTGTTGTGCTGGCTGGAATAGCCCAGGTGGTATTTTACGTCACCATCGCCCATGGTAAGGTCGGGGTTCACGTTGCCTTCAAACTCGGTAAAAATCTGTTCGTAGGTTTTACCCAGAATGTTGGAGAGCACGTTGAGCCGCCCGCGGTGCGCCATGCCAATCACCACTTCCTTTACACCTAGTTCAGCCGATTTGTTGATAATTGTTTGCAAGGCCGGGATGGTGTTTTCACCACCTTCGAGCGAGAAGCGCTTCTGCCCCAAAAATTTGGTGTGCAAGAAATTTTCGAACACCACCGCCTCGTTCAACTTGGCGAGGATGCTCTTTTTTTCTTCGATGCTCGGGTTGTTGTTGTAGTATGCGTCTTCGCACTTCTTCACAAACCAATCGAACACTTCCTGGTTGCGAATGTAGCTGTACTCGAAGCCGATGGGGCCCAGGTACACCTTTTCCAGCTTCTCGATGATTTTGCGGAGGGTGGTTCGGCCGAGGCCAATCTCCACGCCTACATCAAACTCTACATCCAGGTCGGCATCGGTCAGGCCATATAACTTATGGTCGAGTGGCACTTTGTGATCTCTCCGCGGCCGCACCGGGTTGGTATTCGACTTAAGGTGGGCGCGTGAGCGGTACATATGGATAAGCGTACGCACCTGCGTTTCTTTGATGGTGATCGCATCCTCAGCTACGGCCGTGTGGCCGTTCTCGCCAAAGCGCTGCACCGAGAAGTCGTAGCCTTCAAAAAACTTTTGCCAGGTGAGGTCTACTGAGGCAGGGTCTTGCTTATAGGATTGATAGAGCTGATCGAGGTAGCCCACATCAGCACTGGAAATGTACGAGTACTTATCCATGGTTATTTTTGTGAGTGGACGAAGGTAGATAGCCCGGTGAAATTATAAAAACCGAATAATCGTGTATTCAAATATAATAGCGAAATCGCTTCATTTGCAGCCAGTTGGCCATGTCCTCATTTTTCGGGGCGCGAATTGGCACTTGTGCGAATAAGTGCTACCTTTGCGATCCTTTTAAAACTGGACGAGATCCAAAACTAAAAAACCAAGAAATGGCTGTTAAAATCAGACTGGCCCGCAGAGGCCGCAAGAAACTGGCAAAATTCGATGTAGTCGTTGCTGATGCCAGAGCACCACGCGATGGTCGCTTTATTCAGAAAATCGGAACCTATGATCCCCTCACCAATCCCGCCACCATCGACCTCAACGATGACCAGGCGTTCGAGTGGCTCATGAAAGGTGCCCAGCCCTCCGACACGGTGAAAGCCATGCTGTCGTACAGGGGCATTATGATGCGCAAGCACTTGCAGATCGGGGTGATCAAAGGCGCCCTCACGCAAGAGCAAGCAGATCAGAAATTGGCCGCCTGGAAGGCCTCTAAAGAGTCTAAAATTCAATCTAAGCGCGATAACCTCAGCAAGGCCAAGCAAGATGCGGCCAAAGCCCGCAAAGAAGCCGAAGCAAAGGTGCGCGAAGCACGTGCCGAGGCCCTGCGCAAAAAGGCCGAAGCCGCTGCGGCTGCCGCAACCGAGGCACCTGCCGCTGCAGAAGGCGAAGCTCCTGCCGCAGAAGCACAAGCTTAAGGTTGTTAGTTATCAACAAATAACGGTGCCAGCACGCTCAGCGTGTTGGCATTTTTTATTTCATGACGGAGAAAGACCTTTACAAAGTAGCTTACATCGCCAAGACCCACGGCCTGCGGGGGGAAGTTACCATTATGCCCATGCCGGAGTGCCCCGATCTAAGCGAGGTGAGCACCCTGTTTGTGGAGACCAGAAACGGCATCGTACCTTATTTTGTTGAAACCATTTCCATCCGGCCAGATAAGGCGTTCGTCAAATTCGAAGATGTGGAAACCCCCGAGCAGGGACTGGCACTCAAAGGGTGTTCGTTGTTTCTTCCCAAAGCCGATCGGCCCAAACTGAAACGAGGTGAGTTCTACAACGATGAGGTCATCGGCTTCCGCGTAAGCGATGGCACGCTGGGGTTGCTCGGCACGGTGGAAACCGTGGAAGAGGCCGGGCCCAACCGCTTTCTGGTGCTGCAGGCGAATGGAAAAGAAGTGATGATTCCCGTCAACGGGCCTTTTATTCAGCATGTCAACAAGTCGAGAAAAGAAATTACCGTAGCATTGCCGGAAGGTTTTTTGGAAATTTAGCCAATGCGTATCGACATCATTACCTGTCTTCCCCGCCTGCTGGAGAGCCCCTTCAGCGATTCGATATTAAAGCGAGCCCAAACCAAGGGCATCGTTACGGTGGAAGTGCACGACCTGCGGCAATACGCTACCAGCAAACACCGGTCTACCGATGACTATGCCTTTGGTGGCGGAGCGGGTATGGTGATGCTGATCGAACCCATCGACCGGTGCATCACAGCCCTGAAAGAAGCCCGCGACTACGATGAGGTTATTTACATGAGCCCTGATGGCGAGTTACTCACACAGCCCATCGCCAATGAATTGAGCCTGAAGGGCAACCTGATTCTGCTCTGTGGGCACTACAAGGGGGTGGACGAGCGGGTGCGCGAACACCTGATTACGCGCGAAATCAGCATAGGCGATTACGTGCTTTCAGGTGGTGAACTAGCCGCAGCCGTGCTGGCCGATGCCGTTATCCGGCTGCTTCCCGGGGTATTGTCAGACGAAACCTCTGCCCTTACCGACTCCTTTCAAGATGGGTTGGTGGCACCACCGGTTTACACTCGGCCGGCCGACTACAAGGGCTGGAAAGTGCCAGACGTATTGCTATCGGGGCACCAGGCTAAAATAGATGCCTGGAAGCATGAAAAAGCCGTTGAAAGAACCCAAAAACGCAGGCCAGACCTCATTTCCTGAAATTTTAAATCGCCACATTCTCTATTCGGATTTCTTTCCCTACATTTGCAGTCCATTTTTAAAACAAGCGTCATGGCGGACTTAATGAAAATAGCAGAGCAGGAATTGGCGGCCAACCGTGCCAAGCACCCCAGTTTCAAAGCAGGCGATACCATCAACGTTCACGTTAAAATCAGCGAAGGTAACAAGGAGCGCATTCAGCAGTTCCAGGGCGTAGTGCTGTACCGCAGAGGTACCAGCAGCAGTGGCGAATCGTTCTCAGTCCGCAAAGTATCTAATGGCGTTGGTGTGGAGCGTATCTTCCCCATCCTGAGCCCCAGCATCGAAAAAATTGAAGTGCTGAAGGCCGGCAAAGTGCGCAGAGCCAAGCTGTACTACCTCAAAGGCCGCCAGGGTAAATCGGCCAGAATTAAGGAGAAATTGGCGACTACCGCTCAAGCATAATTCAAGGGTTAAGCCCCTTCAAAAACCCGCTTTTTTTTATGAATTAGCGGGTTTTTTATTGCCTCACCCCGCTACAAGGGCGTTTTGGAGGAGTAGGTTGCGAACCCTATATTTGCCCCCTCACCAACCTGTGCGTATGGCAAAAGCAAACATCTCTGAACTTCTCGGAAAAGACGCGGAATCGCTCCTTACCCATAAGAGTAAAACCATTCCTAAAGAGCAGCTTCACTTACCCGGCCCCGACTTCGTGGACCGTATTTTTGTGAACTCCAACCGCAATGCCCAAGCGTTGCGCAGCCTGCAATCACTGTTCGGCACGGGCCGCTTGGCCAACACCGGCTTCTTGTCCATTCTTCCCATCGACCAGGGCATTGAGCACAGCGCGGGCGCTTCGTTTGCCAAAAACCCAATTTATTTCGACCCGGAGAACATTGTGAAACTGGCCATTGAAGGCGGTTGCAACGCAGTGGCCACTACCTACGGTGGCTTGGCGCTGATGTCGCGGAAATACGCACACAAGATTCCATTCATTGTTAAAATCAATCACAACGAACTACTCACCTACCCGAACAAGGCAGACCAGATCATGTTCGGCTCGGTAAAGGATGCATGGAACCTGGGCGCTGTTGCAGTAGGTGCCACCATCTACTTTGGCTCCGACAACGCCACGCGTCAGATTCAGGAAGTGGCCAAGGCATTTGAACAGGCCCGCGAGTTGGGCATGGCCACGATTCTCTGGTGCTACACACGCAACAATGCCTTCAAGAAAGATGGTGTTGATTACCATGTGTCAGCAGACCTTACCGGCCAGGCCAACCACCTCGGTGTAACCATACAAGCAGACATCATTAAGCAAAAACTGGCCGAAAACAACGGTGGCTATAAGGCTTTGAACACAGGCGGCAGCAGCTACGGTAAGCTGGATGAGCGTATTTACACCGAGCTGACTTCGAACCACCCGATTGATCTGTGCCGCTATCAGGTAGCCAACTGCTACATGGGCCGCGCGGGGCTCATCAATTCAGGTGGCGATTCGAAAGGAAGCAGCGACATGGCCGATGCCGTTCGCACAGCGGTGATCAATAAACGAGCAGGCGGCATGGGCTTGATTTCGGGCCGTAAAGCCTTCCAGCGCCCCATGAAAGAAGGTGTCGAGATTCTCCAGGCCATTCAAGACGTTTACCTGGATAAATCGATTGATATCGCATAAGCGTACAACAAACAGGTGAGCCAATCTTCTCAGGTTGGCTCATCGTTTAATAAAACCTAAGAATTTGTAACATGCCTTGGTTTAAACGAACTGACAAAGGGATCCTAACACCAACCGAAGCCAAGCGAGAAGTTCCGGATGGTTTATGGTTCAAGTCACCGGCCGGCAAAATTGTGCACACACGCGAGCTAAAGAACAATGCTTACGTTGTGCCGGAAGAGGACTACCATGTAAAAATCGGTTCGAAGGAATACTTTGAAATCCTTTTCGACAACAACGAGTTTACCGAGCTGGATGCCAGCATGGAATCGGCCGACCCGCTGAAGTTTACCGACACCAAGCCCTACCCCAAAAGAATAAAGGAGTCGCAGGCAAAAACCGAACTGAAGGACGCGGTACGCACGGCCTTTGGCAAGATGAACGGATTGGATCTGGTGGTGGCATGTATGGACTTTAGTTTCATTGGCGGCTCGATGGGCTCCGTGGTGGGCGAAAAAATTGCACGCGCCATGGACCACAGCCTGAAGCACAAGAAGCCCTTTCTGATGATCTCGCGCTCAGGCGGTGCACGCATGATGGAAGCAGGATTATCGTTGATGCAAATGGCGAAAACCTCGGCCAAGATAGCCTTGCTCGATCAAGCCAAGATTCCGTACATCTCGTTGCTTACCGACCCCACCACCGGTGGCGTAACAGCTTCGTACGCCATGCTCGGAGATTTCAATATTGCAGAGCCTGGTTCGCTCATTGGTTTTGCCGGACCGCGGGTTATTCGCGAAACCATAGGCAAAGACTTACCCAAGGGCTTTCAGAGTGCTGAGTTTGTGCTAGACCACGGCTTTCTCGATTTCATTATCGATCGAAGAAACCTGAAAAGTCGCCTCACCATACTGCTGAAAATGTTGCAGTAGGTACCGTCCGCGGGCGAACGCTTTTTTCTCTTTTCGGACGAGCCCATCCCGACAAAACACGTTTTTGGAGGCTCAATAGCCATATCAAGATGGCACAAAATTTCTATTGGCATGGGAGCTAATACCCATTCCATGTTCAGAAACTATTTCAAAGTTGCTTTGCGCAACCTCCTCAAACAGCGTGTTTATTCGGTTATTAACGTTGCGGGCCTCGCGGTGGGCATCGCGGGCTGCCTTGTAATTGTGCTCTACGTAGCAGACGAATTTTCTTTCGACCGCTTTCATGAGAAGGGAGACCGCATTTACAAGGTCGCCCTCGAGCGAATGTATCCGCAGCATGCCACCTACTATGCCGTTATACCTCACTCTTATGCAGACGTAATTCCGCGCGACTTCCCCGAAGTGGAGTCGGTGGTGCGTATGGGCGGGCCTTTCAACAACGTGTTGGTAACCTACAAAGACGACCGTGGCGATGAGAAAAAATTTGAAGAAAACTTCATCATGGCTGCCGACTCCAATTTCTTTCAAATGTTTTCTATTGAGCTATTGAAGGGAGATGCCGCGCGTGTATTTAAGACCCTTAACGACATTGTCGTTACCCAAGCTACAGCCCAACGTTATTTTGGCAGCGAAGATCCGCTCGGAAAAACGCTGCGCATTTTCAATCAAGACTTCAAGGTAACGGGAGTGGCGGCCAACGTGCCCGATAACTCCCATTTCAAATTCGATTTTCTTTGCAAATGGTCGGACGAGTTCTTTGGCGGAGGTCGCAACCAAAATTTCACCACCTTCTCGGCACACGTCTATGTACTACTCAAACCGGGTGCAGATCCGCAGGGCCTCGAAGCCAAGTTTCCAAAAATGGTCGACACATACGCGGCTGCGCAAATAGAGGCAGACTTAGGCAAGTCGTGGGAAGACTACAAGCGCGAAGGAAATGGATACCGCTATTTTCTGCAACCACTAACATCCATCCACCTCGATCCGCGGCACATCGAGGCCAAAATGAAACCGGGTGGTAACCGCAACTACGTCTTTTTCCTGATCAGCGTGGCTGTGCTGATTGTTGTTATCGCCTGCATCAATTTCATGAACCTTGCCACAGCCCGGTCGGCCGAACGTGCGAAAGAAGTAGGCGTGCGCAAAACCATGGGCTCGGGCAAATCTCAACTGATGGCGCAGTTCCTCGTTGAGTCGATCGTAATTTGTTTGCTCGCCACCGCACTTGCGATTTTGCTGGTGCAACTGGCCTTGCCCTTCTTCAACAACCTGGCCAACAAACAACTTACCCTGCAGTTTACCGTGCCGATTGTTACTGGCCTTGTGGGTTTTTCTCTGCTGGTGGGTGTCCTGGCGGGCAGCTATCCCGCTTTTGCATTGTCTTCATTTAGTCCGGTGTTGGTGATGAAGGGATACCTGGCCGGGCAAAACAAAGGCGCCTGGCTGCGCAATGGTTTGGTTATTTTTCAATTCTGGATTTCTATTGTGCTGATGGTGGGAACGCTGGTGGTGTCAGACCAGATGAAATTCATGCAAAGCCTCTCGCTTGGCTACGACAAAGAGCAGATGCTTGTCATAGAACGCCTCTTTTCGTTGGACAACAAAGCCCAGACGTTTGTGGAAGAACTGAAACGGATACCTGGAGTACGGAGCGCAGCCAGTTCTTTTGCATTGCTCGGTCGCGAGGGCGATTACTTCGGTGCTCAATTTCAGCCAGAAGGATCTTCTGAAATTTTAACAACCAAAACGATGGTTGTAAACGATGAGCTGGCTGCTACTGTTGGTTTCGACCTAGTAGAAGGACGAGGGTTCTCGAAAGAAACAAACGACTCGCTCTCGTTGTTGCTCAACGAAGCCGCGGTAAAAGCCATGGGCCTTGGTTCAAATCCAATCGGGCAAAAGCTTACACAAGTGCAGCGCACGGCCAACGGAAACGTTACCGTGGCATACACCATCGTAGGTATTGTGAAGGATTTCAATTTTCAGTCGCTGCGCGATCCCATTACGCCACTGAGCATCCAGAACAACGAGAGTTTCGGAGGCGGGGCGGCCTACGCCTACGCGAAGGTGGAGGGGAAAGATCTTACGGCCGTTATCCGGCAAGCAGAGGAAAAGTGGAAGCAATTGTCGAATGGTGATCCTTTCAGGTATCGCTTTCTGGATGAGTCGCTAGCCGCCAACTACGAATCGGAAAAGAGGGCCGGCACACTGTTTACGGTTTTCTCAGGCCTTGCCATCTTCATTGCATGCGTAGGGCTCTTTGGGCTCGCTGCCTATACTGCCAGTTTGCGCACCAAAGAGATTGGCGTACGCAAAGTATTGGGTGCTTCGGTAACAGGGGTGGTGCTGCTCCTCTCCCGCGATTTCACCAAACTCATTCTCGTTGCTTTTGCTTTGGCAGTACCACTGGGTTGGTACCTGATGGACCAGTGGCTGGCAAGTTTTGCCTATCGCACCACGCTCAGCCCGTCTACATTTATAATTGCCGGTACGCTGGCGTTGGCCATCTCATGGCTAACGGTAAGCTACCAGTCCATCAAAGCTGCCATGAGGAATCCAGTAAAGAGTTTGAGGAGTGAGTGAAAAAACTGAGTCGAAGCACAAGAGGTTGTCTAAAAAATCATTTCCCGAAAATCAGTGTCGATTCTGTGTCAAAAAAAGAAGAGGCTGCCCAAAAGGGCAGCCTCTTCATTTCTAGGTCGAATTGCGATTATTAATAGCCAGTTGTTTGCTGCCCAGCTATATTTTCGTTCGCCTTTAGTTCAGTGGTTGGTATAGGCCATGTCCATTCTCTCGCGCCAGCGGTAAGCACCAAAGGCGTGGCTGAAAGTTGACCATCCGTTGCCGGTCGGTTGATCGTTCTGGTGGTTCTCTTAAGGTCGAACCAACGATGACCTTCACCAATCAGTTCCTTTCTTCGCTCAAGGGCAATGGCATCTAGCAGTGCCTGGCCAGTTAGAACCTGCGGAACATAGCCGGTAATTCAGATCCAATGACTGATCACGGCTCGCATGGAAACAAATTGAAAATCAACGTATACCCTAATCGGTTTCTCTTTCGCCTCGGATCAGGCCCAAGGCTGCAACTTCGTGATAGTTACGAGTGATCCAATCGGCACGTGTTGAAGAGTCCGGCTTCTGGGGTAAGTGTAAAAAAAATAGGCTGCGAAATTCGCAGCCTATTTTTTCACGGAAGGTATTTATCCGGTTAAGACGTAATTCGTGTAGGACAAAAACGAGAGGCTGCCCTTCGATTGGCAAAATCAATCGCCAGGACAGCCTCCGTCCGTTCGGCTGCTATTCGTTACTTCACCGAAACATCCACGAAGCAGTCGGCCCCGGGAAACTCAGAACAAATGCTATCCGACCAAGAGTCGAAAACTCTACCATCCTCGGTATACAGAATCCAAGTTATGCGAAACGCATCCGAAGGGATGAACTGGGTTGCCAACGATGAGGGATTACGGGCTTGCGTGCGGCCTGGAATCAGGTTAGTGTTATTCAACACGTTTACCGAACCTCGACCATCATCGTAATTAAAGGTTACGCCTGCAAAAGCGGTCCTCAACTCAGCAGCCGTTACCTGTACATCGAAGCTTGTGCGATTAGCTGGAACCGATGCGCCTTCGAAAGTTTTCAACAGAACTGTTCCGTGATTAGCGGTTTTGTTGTTGCTTTTCGAGTCTCTGTAAGGCTCCGAGAAGGACGCGTACATCTCGACCTTTACAACGTTGTTCTTCTTGTCAATGGATATCCACTGAAAATCCATCACAAAGTCCCAGACATTATTATAACTCACATTTCCACCAATAAACAGCCCGGTGTTTGGGTCTGTGGAGGAGCCGGTAAAGGTGTTGCCTCTAACCAGGTGGCCGTAACCGTGTACAGCTGTTTCAAACGGTTTTACCGGATTGAGTGACTCATCTCGGCAGGACAGGATACCTGCTGAGAATATAATTAGTACAAAATACAGTTTCTTCATACAGTTTTCAATTTAATTAACCTTGGGAAACGCGGCCAACTTATCATGCCACCAAACGGGAGTAACGTCAAAAATAACAGACTCGTACTCCTTCGCGTTTGGATTCAACGTTGTCTCCTGCTGCGGATAAGGCAAACGCATTGCAAAGTTTCGCGTGTAAGCGATGCCTAGCTGCAGGTTGGACGGATATCCGGTTCTTCGAAACACATTGTAGATGTGATAGCCTTGTCCATAACCTGCAAACCAATACTGCTGCATTACGATGTCCAACTTCGCGTCATTTCCGACAGCTGCGTCATACTTGGCGAGCCACAAGTTTACATAGGCATCAATTGCTGCCGATGTGGGTGCCACCGCGCTAGGATCAGTGGCCGTACCAAAACTCACCACTTTTGCGATGTGAGTGCGCATGGCTGTTTCAAAAAGGGATCTTGCATTGCCGCTCATTCCGAGCGAGCTAAGGATGCCCTCTATTTGCAAGAACAACATGTCAGTATAGGTCAAAATCGGGAAGATACCCCCACCAGGAGCAGTGTTTGCATTACCCGTGTTTGATGCGAAAGTAACCGTGCTCGGATTGTTCTTGTCTCCTGGGTCATAAAAACCGCCAGCCGGATAAACCCCCGGCATCGTTCGGAAGCCGCCGTCCAGCGGAACACCAGCCGGATCGGCCCGCTCTCGGCCGAAAAACCCTGCTAACCATCTCCTTTCAGTGGTCGTAAGTGCAGAGGCATTCTTTCCGTAGAGCGCCTGCGCAACAGCATCGCTAAGCGGGAAGTATCCATAACTGCAGCCCGGGGTCTGAGAGCAGGGCATTGTATTTCGGTCCGTAGGATTGTTGATATTTAGCACGGTGCTTGACTGCCTGCGGAAATAAAAATTCGCCCGCGGATCCAAATCACGTATCATCTGGAGCATAAATGGCTGTTGGATGTAGGTGAAGTTATTGGTACCCGCATACGAAGCCTGGTACCAAGGATGGCGGAAGTCAGGAGTCACGAGCCTGCTAAACCGGAACTGAACATCTTGTGAGGTGGCGGTAATAACCGGATCCGTTCCAGATGCGGCCAAAATAGCCTCCAGCTCGGCCTTTGCATTCGCATTGCGCAGGCGGGTCTTCATCAACAACTCAAATTTCAAGCTTCGATTAAATCTCCGCCAGGCTGCCGCGCTATTGCCTAACATTACATCGCCACTTACGGCCACGGGCGAAGGCTGTTTCAACAATCCATTGGCGTCATCCAACAGGGCAAGGCAAGCGTTGTAAATAGCTTGGCCGTTGTCAAACTTGGGTGTCAGATTTCCCTCGTCACCCAAAAAGGCTTCGGAGAATGGAACATCACCAAATAAATCTACCATGGTTGTAAACGCATAGGCCTTCAGAGTCTTGGCAATGCCATTGTAAACCGGGCTTGTACCCTCGGTAGCCTTAATTAGCAGATCCAAATCCTTCAACGGGCCAGAATATAGTGCACCCCACGTGCCGTTATAGCTCTGGTTAGCCAATCCAAAATCATCGGCACTTGATAAGATCGCCATAAAACCCGACAGGTTATCACCTACGGGCTGAAAGGTGAAGGCCAAGTCCGTTTCTATGCGGGTTAGCAACAGGTTAGGCGTTGCCGATGTCGGGTTGTTCGGGTCTTTGTTAATATCTAGATCGAACAGATCGCAACTGCTAACACAGAGCATAAGCACCCCGGTAAACAGTGCGTAACTGAATTTCTTAAATAGTTTCATAACATTCAGCAGTTAACTGTTTAGAAAGTTAAGGTCAAGTTAATACCGTATCTCCGTGTGGTAGGTGTTGCTCCATACTCAAAACCTTGCACGTTCGAAGATGCAACCTCAGCCAACACCTCAGGATCCATGTTAATATCAGGATCGAGATTAGGAGCTTTGAACCAAAGGTTGCGGCCCGTTAAAGAAACGCGTACAGAACCAAAAGGCGTTTTGCTAAGCAAACTCTTAGGAAGAGAATAGCCAAGGCTTAATTCGCGCAAACGAATAACGGTCACATCGTACACGTTCGTCTCGTCAGCCCCATAAGGTCCAAAGCCGTTCGAGAAATAATAGTCAAATGCAGTGATACCCGTAGTATTACGGATTTCATTTCCCTGATCATCAAGAACGGGCTCGAAAGTATCCAGGGTACCATAAACACCAGGGATCACACGGACTTCTTCACGATTTTCCGTTGAAGGGAGCTGGCCGCGCAGTAGCAGCGAACCAGTTGTCGTGGAGTACATGTCTCCCCCTTGCCTCCAGTCAATCAACGCATTTAGCGTGAAGCCTTTGAATGTGAAATTATTGATGAAGGAAAGGTTGAAATCAGGGTTGGGATCTCCAATGATATCCGGGCTCGGGTCAATAATTGTAGTGCCTAGGTTCTTGTCGATCAGGTAGGCACCTGATGGAGACCTGGCAATCTTGGTTCCAAAAATCTGACCATAGGGAGAGCCTGTGCGATGGATAACCCCTAGTGCAGAGTTAAAGCCACCGACAAAAAGCTCCTCACCCTCGCCCACACTCACCACTTCCGAGCGGATTCGGGTAAAGTTTACGTTAAGGTCATACTGGAATCCAGAAGAAGTCTTGATTGGCGTCAAGCTCAATCCCAATTCAATACCACGGTTCTCGATTTCGCCCGCGTTCACTACCTGGCGCACAAAGCCTGTTGAGCGAGGCACATCTCGCGAAGTAATTTGATCGGTTGAATTACGCTTGAAATAGGTTATGTCGAAACCGAAACGGTCGTTAAGGAAACGCATCTCCAGTCCACCTTCGACTTCGGTTGTAAACTCTGGCTTCAGGGTAGGATTGCCAAGCTGGTTAGAGAAAGTTGACTGATTGGCTACCGTACCTGTCGCTGTAGTAAAAGGTACCCCAAGGAAGTAGGGCGTTGCAGTACCATAGGGGAAGGCTTCGTTACCTACCTTTGTCCAAGAAGCACGCCACTTTGCATAGCTGATTACTGACGGCAGCGCTACCGTTTCAGACAAAATGTGGCTAAGACTTACACCAGGATAGAAGTAGCTATTGGCATCAACGGGAAGGGTAGAAGACCAGTCGTTACGTCCAACCAAGCCTAAAAACACCTGATCTTTAAACCCAAGACTGATATCTGCGTATGCTCCATAGTATCGCTGCAGCCTCCGGAAGTCCTCGGTAACAATCTGGGTAGAAGTTCCATCCAAGCGATCGAGCGTGGGCGAAATAACGTTGTCTCCCACAACAATCTGTCGGTTAAACTGACGCTGGTTAACGTTAAATCCTGCCGTTACACGAAGATTCAATTGGTCGTTCAAATCTTTGTTGACGCCAAAAACAAGATTGTAGTCTTGCTCAGTATTAACAAGATTATCTACCAACAACTCACCGTTTGCATCGGCCACACCACCAGGGCGCTGGAAATTTCTGCGCTCTTCTGAATAAGAGTTGATGCCTCCTTTAAGTGCCACATTCAACCAGTCGGTAATGTCGTAGCTAAAAGTCATGCTACCAAAAGCCCTATTGTTGACCGATCTGTACTTGTTGTACTTAGCGAGCCAAAGGGGATTCTCAAGAGCACGATAGAATACGTTGTTTCCATTAACCGGGTTCTCGAACGGATAGGGGATACCCTCGGGATTTGAACCGTTCAAGTCGAAGTTCCGAGGAAGGAAGAACAAGCGTGTGTAAATCGAACCATCTGCCGTTCCGAAGTTGCCACCAAACAACGACCCGCCGGTGGGAGGGTTCTCCTGCGTGGTGTTAACGTAATTAACGTTTCCGGAGATGAACAAGCCGTTCTCCAATTGACCGTTACCTCCAAAACTGATCGAAGTACGCGTTGAGTTGGAGTTGGGCACAATACCATCGTTGTTCAGGCGGCTTATGCCAGCATTGATGTTTGCTTTTTCCCCGCCTGAATTGATCTGAATGGAATTCTCCTGAACCACACCGGTGCGAAAGAAGTCACCAACGATATCATATGGGCGGTAAGGAACGGGCATGGGGTCATCTGCAACACCATCTCCATCCACATCAGACAACAATTCCGGAAACACTGTTGGGTAACCTTGTGCTATCGCGAAACCAGTAGAAACAAGGGGGTGAGGAACGGTTCCTTCCGGATAACCCGGCACGATCACCTTCGAGTAGTTTGTACCATACTCTGCATTTAAGCGATCGACCTGATCGGCAAACGGGTTACCCCAGTTGCCAATAAAACCACCATTATAGACTTGGTTTGAGCCTTGTCCGTAAGTGTTTTGGTAGTTGGGGATACCAGAAACCACTTCCCAGTTGGTATTGTTCACGAACGTAACCTCTAAGCCCTTTTTCGAGCTTTTCTTACCTGCCTTGGTGGTGATTACCACCACGCCATTAGTAGCACGCGATCCATAGAGAGCGGCCGCAGCTGCACCCTTCAATACAGTTAGCGATTCGATATTGTTGGGATCAATATCGTAAGCTCTGTTTGAGTAGGCAGTGTTAGTAGCTGCTCCAGTGGAGGCGTTCACAGAGTTGTCAAAAGGAATTCCATCCACAACAAACAGCGGTTGGGTGTTACCCAACAAAGAAGAGAATCCACGAATGTTAATTTTGGTTGACTGGCCTGGAGCTCCGCCTCCACCTGTGATGTTAACACCTGGGATTTTGCCTGAAAGGGCGCGAAGAGGGTCTGGCTCTGCTCGCTGAGCAATTGCATCAGACTTCAAGCTGGTAACAGAGTAACCAAGCGCCTTTTTCTCCCGTTCTATGCCAATGGCAGTTACTACCACTTCGGTAAGCTGCGTTACATCGAGTCCGAGCGACACATCCACTACAGTTCGATCGCCAATAGGGATTTCCTGTGTTTGAAGCCCAATAAAGGAGAACACCAGCGCTCCACCTGAACTGGGGACACTGAGTTTAAAGTTACCGTCTGAATCGGTAACCGTACCGTTGGTAGTGCCTTTCAGCACCACGTTTACACCAGGCAAGGG
>CAZRQK010000018.1:0-80612 GCA_964602295.1 uncultured Ohtaekwangia sp. | reverse complement strand
GTGCTGCACTTTCCAATTGAAGGCGTTAGCGCCCACCATATTGATGGAGTAACCCAACAGCGTATTGACCCAGTTTTTGCTCGAGTACGCACCATGGTTGGCATCGTGCATAATGGAAAGACCTATACCGGCCAGGCCCAGGCTCATTACTACCACGGCCAGCAACAACGCCCATGTACTGGTAACCACGTTACCTAAAATCAATCCGTATGGAATAAAGTAAAGGCTGAACATCACCACCGTTTTGATGATCATTTCGCGATTGGCGTATTTGCTCACACCCTGTGTTTTGAAATACTCGTGTACACGTTTGTTCAAGGCAGCCGAAAAATCTCTTCGTGCAGATGAAAAGGAAGGAGAGTTTGTTGTTGTCATTATTTGTTTATTAAGCTGAACGTCTTCTGAAGTTGTTGAATCTTCGCTTCTTATTGGCGAAGGCAGCCACTGGCGCAACTGTGGTTGCCGTTTGTACCGACACAAAAGGATGATCTTGCACTACCTGTATGGAAGCTTTGGAAATTCTGTGGATACCTTTCAAATAATCTTTCTCTTCCGTATCGCAAAACGACAACGCGATACCTTGCGCGCCAGCTCTGCCTGTACGGCCAATGCGGTGCACGTAAGTTTCGGGAACTTCGGGTAATTCAAAGTTGATTACATAAGGCAGGTCGGTTACATCAATGCCCCGTGCGGCAATATCTGTAGCCACCAACACACGTGTTGTTTTTTTCTTGAAATTAGAAAGTGCACGCTGGCGTGCGCCTTGCGATTTATTTCCATGGATAGCCTCTGCCATGATTCCAGAGCGGTTCAAGTCTTTGGCCACCTTATCGGCACCGTGCTTGGTGCGCGTAAAAACCAGTACGTTCTCCATGTCTTTCTCAAGGATAACGTGTTGTAGCAATGCGCGTTTATTGGTGCGCTCAACAAAGTATACAGACTGAAATACCGATTCTGATGTAGACGACACAGGTGCCACCTCTACTTTTACAGGATTACGAAGGATAGAAGCCACCAGGTCTTTGATTTCCACCGGCATGGTAGCCGAGAAGAAAATGGTTTGTCTTTGTACCGGCACACGGGCAATGATACGTTTGATGTCTTGCACAAAGCCCATATCGAGCATGCGGTCTGCCTCATCGAGCACCAACGTTTGAAGCCCGCGCAAGTCCACAAAACCTTGATTCATCAAATCGAGCAATCGACCAGGCGTTGCGATTACAACTTCTACCCCTTGCTTTAATTTTTGTACTTGCGGATTCTGCGGAACCCCACCGAAAATTACGGCATGCTTCAATTGCAGGTGTTTGCTGTAGTAGTGAAAATTTTCAGCTATCTGAAGGGCCAACTCGCGCGTAGGTGTAAGCACCAACGCCTTCAGTCCTTTTGTTTTTTGCTTACTCAGTTGTTCAATAATCGGAAGACAAAAAGCCGCTGTCTTTCCAGTGCCTGTTTGTGCGCTTCCTAATAAATCTTTTCCCTTCAAAATTTCAGGAATGGCTTGCGCCTGAATGGGTGTGGGTACGGTATACCCCTTTTCTTCGAGTGCCCTTAGAATAGGAGGACTTAAATTCAAATGTTGAAATGACATTTATAAAATGGTTATAAAAGAATACCAGTGCCATACCTTATGGCCTGCGAACATCGCGATTCCTGCAAGACGATTTTTTTTAAATCTTTTGAAGGCAGCAATATAAAATCAGCGGCTTTTCGCTGCACACTGAAGTTAATTGAAGAAATGTAAAAAGCTGCTGCGTAGACGGAAGGAATACCGGCAGGATAATTAATATCCTCAATTGATGGCTCAAATATACGCTGAATTATTGGCTAATCCTACCCCTCTATTTTAAAACCCACTTTTTAGGTTGGACTGACGGTTTAATAGGAAAGGGTTATAAAGAAGCAATGTCAATCCTTTTTGGCCCACACAGATTTCATCTCCCAGCCACGCCAATTCACAATACCGTCTGGATTAGGCAATACCATGTTGTTTACTCCGGCAGGGAAAACTTGACTGGTAATAACCGATGCTCCCTTATCTATAAACAACTCCAAAATGGATTGATCAAGAAAAACATGCAAGTGAACTGTGTCTCCTTCAACAATTGTCTTATCAACACTGGCAAAGTCTTTCTGAAAGTCTACCCGGCCGGAGCGAGTGCGGTCCACGTATATCCGATTTCCCTCCATTCCAATTACCGTTTTTTCATTGCCATTGGAGAAGAGCTCAAGTATGGAACCTTCACCGCCAGACCACGTTAGTTCCAACTCTACCGACCCTCCAGTGAAATCAGAAAGATTTCTTATTTCAGCGCCCCGCAATTGCTGTGCTTCTTCGAGTGGCTGTTGGTACAGGTGGTAGCGATCCTCCGCTTCCTTTCGCAATGTGAGCTTTCGTGGTAAGGACATGGCACCCCGCCAGGGTGCCGTTGGAATATCGTTCGCATAAGTCCAATTGTTTATCCAGCCCGTCATCAATGTTCTGTTGGGCACATTATTAAATATGATGCCTGCGTAATAGTCTTTCCCAAAATCAAAATAGCGCGCTTCCGTTTGCGGAGAGGTGAAAGATGTGCCATCGAAAGTGCCCACAAAATACTGCATGCCCACAAAGGTAGGGCCGGCCGGATGCCCACCCGATAAAGATAAAACCCACTTGCTTTCGCCAGCTTCGTTCTCAACAGGCAATTCATACAAATCGGGGCACTCCCAAATACGCGTGGTATCTCCTACGTGCCCAAACTCACTCATCAGCTGCCATTGCAATAAATTTTTTGATTGATACAGTTGTACCACATACAAATCGGGAACCACCAGTGCCATTACCCATTTTTGCTGCGGCTCATACCAGAATACTTTGGGGTCGCGAAAATCTTTGCGCTGAATATCTAATACAGGGTTTTGATCATATAATTTCCACGTACGCCCTTTGTCGTTGCTATAAGCCAGGCTTTGGTGCTGGCGCAATCCCTGGTTGTCTTTATGCACATGGCTGGTGAAAATGGCCACCAGGCAATCATTGCCCTCGCACAAACCACTTGTGTTGTTTTTGTCTACCACGGCCGTTCCAGAGAATATCATCGTGCTGTCACCGGTAAGGTGATCATTATACTCTGCAATGGCCACCGGCAGATGTTCCCAATGAAGTAAGTCTTTGCTAACGGCATGCCCCCAGCTCATATGGCCCCATTTATCCCCGTAAGGGTTGTATTGATAGAACAGGTGGTATTCGCCCTGATAGAACACCAGTCCGTTCGGGTCGTTGATCCAATTTTTGGCGGGCGAGAAATGATACTGCGGTCGGTACTTTTCTGTGTAGGACCCGCTTTTTTGATCAGACTGAGTGGCGCATTTTACAAAAAGTAAAACCAGCAACGCGAAACCGGCTAGCCTCTTCATATATTATTTCTTTTCCACTAATTTAATAGATGCCGAATTAATACAGTAGCGAAGGCCGGTTGGCGCAGGGCCATCGGGAAATACGTGACCCAGGTGGGCATCGCAAACATTGCAAGTCACCTCTACGCGCACCATCCCAAAACTTACATCTTTATGGTAGGCCACCACATCGATGGTATTAGGCTGCGTAAAGCTGGGCCATCCCGTTCCTGATTCGAACTTAAGTGAACTATCGAACAGCAACGTGCCGCAGCATCGACACGCATAAAGGCCCGGATCGTGTGCCTCGCAGTATTCACCTGTAAAGGCGCGCTCGGTGCCTTTCTTACGCGTAATGTAAAATTCTTCTTCGGTAAGAAGTTCTTTCCACTCAAGATCTGTTTTCGCTACGCGCCTAGGCGGTATCGGATTTCCTTTGCCTGCATACTGCAGTACATCACTCCATTTCAGCATAATCGTCTTTTAAAGTTTAGAACAACCGGGCGTCACCAGTAGTTTAGAAGAACCACAATTTTATTGCCATGGCCAGTACAGAAACTACCATGATGCGTTTGATCCACACCTCACCAGCCGTTACCGACCAGCGGCTGGCAAACCATCCGCCCAGTGCATGACCAATGGCCAGAATGAAACCCGTGTACCAAAGTATCTTCCCTTCCCAGGCAAACACCAATACAGAAACACCTGTGTAAACAATCGCAACAAACACTTTGATGTAGTTGATTTTTACGAGGTTAAAATTGTTCACCAAGCTCAACACGCCAATCACCAAAAAACCAATGCCTGCCTGCACAAACCCGCCATAAATACCAATAAAGAAAAACAAGCATGTACCCAGCCACTGGTGTTTAGATTCCATTCTTTCTGCCGCCTGCTTCGTTTTAAACGGATCGTAAAGCACCAGCACCAAAGAGAAGATCATAACCACCACAAACAACCGCTGGAAAAGTTCATCGTCTATGTGGGCAGCCAGCATGGCTCCGATAAATCCACCCAAAAGTGAAGATATGCCCAAGAACAAACTGTAGCGCAGCGGCAACACTACTTTCTTGCTCGCAAAACCGCCTACCGCAAAAATATTCTGGGCCAATATGGCCACGCGCGAAGTGGCATTGGCAAACGTAATGGGCACGCCTAAAAAGGTAAGAATGGGTACGGTAAACAATGAGCCACCGCCCCCTACCGTGTTGAGGAAGGCCGCAACAAAACCCACAACAATTACCAGAATATATTCATACCAATGCTGCATAGAAAAAAATGTGCAGCCAAAGATGTGTCAATTCACCTTGAGAATACGCAACTCCACGCGTCTATTTTTTGCGCGGTTCTCATCGCTGTCGTTCGGCACCAGCGGTTGGTTTTTACCAAACCCAACCGGTTTCATGCGGGCCATGGCCGATCCTTTTTTTGCCAAGTAGTTCACTACACTGAGCGCCCGCTTTTCAGAAAGGCGCAGGTTGTAATCATCGTTGCCCACATCATCGGTGTGGGCAGAAATTTCTATGGTTACCTGTGGGTTGATCTGCATCAACTCGATAACACGATCGAGTTCAAGAAAAGAAGATTCATTGAGGTCGGCTGAGTTAGAAGGGAACGTGATATGATTGAGTGTGAGCTGCGCACCTTCCGCAATAGGTACCACAGTTAGGCCTATGGAGTAACCACCTTGCCCATCGGGTTGTCCATCGCCTGCTATTACCGTTGCAGACGAGAAGAAGTAGCCCTTGTCGCTGCTGGTCATCACCTGGTAACGGTCGCCTTTGCGCAAGTAAACCACATCGCCAGCATCGGCTACTATTACTTCGTCTACCGATTCGTTGTTGAAGTAGACTTTCACTTTGGCTTTTTGATTGGATACTACGTTGGTTACATCGGCCGTGTACTTCACCTTCTCGTGAACAAGTTCGAGGGTATGCTCCATGGTTGGCGAAAATGTTTTTGCATTGAACTTCCATGGCTCAATAACCTGCGGAAACGAAGCAGCCGATGACGCGAATTGATAATCTCTGCCCGCCTGAAGTTGCAGCACCAAAGGATTTTGTTCTGCCTTCAGGGTGTCGTTAAAAATGCTCTCCGATCCGGCAACTTGCAATTGGGCTGTTTTGGGCTTTTTCAAGTCGCGATCTACCACGGTAAGGTTAAGTGTATATTCTGATTTTAGCGCAATGTCGCGCTTCACCTCCAGGTACTGTTCCTGGCCTACAAAGTCCAGCGTAATGCGTTCGGGCAGGTGTTGATTGTGCCAGAATAAAATATCGTACTTTTTGCCCGCAGCCAGCACGAGGCTGTACAACCCGTCTGCGGCATTGCTTTCGTGCATAAATTTATTTTCGGTTCCCACCTCATGCACTTCAATTTCAGCCTTCAGCGGTGCTTGTGCTTTCTCCGCTTTCACAAAACCCTGAACGGTTACGTTGATCATCTGGCGGTATTGTTGCGGAATGGTTACCGAATAGATATCGTTCTGGCTGTAGAAAAACATTACTTTACCTGCCGCTGCAATGCATGGCGACTGGTCGTTGTCTTCGGCATTGATGAAATCGAGTGAGAGCGGCTCTGTCCATGAGCCATCGGGCTGAAGCCGGGTTTGGTATAAATCGTATTTGCCTTTCCCTCCTTCGCGAATCGAAGAGAAAATCAAAGTATGATTATCGGCCATTATTTTCGGGTCGCGCTCGCAGCCCAGGTTGATAGGTGCCGGAAGTGCCACCGGCTCTCCCCATGTTCCGTCTTCATTTCTATGAGACACGTAAATTGTAAAACAGTTTTCCTTGTTCTTACGATCGTAGGGATTCTCTTCATTCACCCTAATAAAGTACAAGTCGTTGCCATCGGCTGATATAGAAGGAAATCCTTCATATCCTTCGGCTGTGTTAATCGGTGCCCCAATGCTCTTCGGCTCGCTCCAGTTGGTTCCGTCCAGGCGTTCGGAGTAGTAGATGTCTTCACTCTCTGTTACGTCTTCAATAAAAGCCGTGAAGTACAAAATATTTCCATCGTAACTCAGGCTTGGCCCTGCCAAAAAATTACACTTATCGTTGATGGCCTTGAGCGGTACAGGTTGTGTCCAGTTCCCGTTGTCATCTAGCCTGGATTCAAAAAGTCCCCACTCATTTTTTTTGTTTGCATCCGATTCGAAAATCATCACTTTACCATCTGCACTGATGGTGGGTGCAAACTCTGTATTTTGTGTAGTGCTTATGCCCGGCACCACTTTGCGGTCGCTGCCATCTTGTGCCAGCGAAGCCAATGAGCCGAGAAAAAAAATGCCAGCTACATAAAATTTGTTCATAGTTTAAGGATTTGCGCCAATCATGATAAAACTTCCCCAATAATAGGGTGAGTTATATTTTTTCTTTAATTCCAGTTGCGTGTTGCGAAATGCCTGCGATTTGTCCTTCAGTTTGTTCCATTGCGAATAAAACTCTACCATGAGTTCCTGTGTGGCTTCATCATCAACTTTCCACAAACTCATCATCAGGTTATTGGTGCCCGCCAGCAAGAAAGCGCGCTGCAAACCGTACACTCCTTCTCCATTCTTGATTTCTCCGGCACCCGTTTCGCACGCAGATAAAATAACAAGGTCCGTGCGGTCGAGATTGAGGTTGATGGCTTCGTAGGCCGTCAAAATGCCATCTTCTGCTCTTTCGTTGTCTGGCTGCAGCAGGTACTTTTCTGCTCCACTTAATATTAAACCAGAACGCAGCAGCGGATTATTTTCAGCCTGCGCCAACTCTTGGCTTAGTACAATGGGCTGATCGGTTTCTGTGCCCTCTATGAAAAATCCATGTGTAGCTATATGCAACACGCCCGTATTTTGTTGCGATTTGATGGCCGCCTCCGATGCTTCTGCCCCTGTATATAAACTGGCTGCCCACTTGTTTGCCTTCAATAAGTCGCTGATTTTGTTTACTTCTTCTTTGGTGCCTGGCAATTCGGGAATACCATCGCTCACAATGGCACGCGCGGTAGCATTGATGTTGCGGGTGGCTTCGACTGAGAGATTAGCCGGAGTCATCGTTGACCCCAACCGGTAATCGGGGTAACCGAACAAGGAGGCCGTCTGTATGGTGGTAGCCGAACGACCAGTCTGTGCCAACTCGCGCAGATTGCTTAGCAGTTTTACGGTGAACTGTTCTATGAGGTATTGATTGGTGGACGTGTTGAGCAGCGTCATCACGTTCACTTTATTGTAAACGCCATCGGCCGAAAGGTAAATGGTTTTTACTCCTTGCAAGGATTTTTCCAGTGGCTTCCAATACACATTGTAAGAACGCGCATTATCGGTTTGGAATTGAATGCTATTGCGGTAGAAGCTAAACTCACGACCTTCCATTTTTCTGCCATCGGGAAAAATAACCAACTCAGGTTGTTGTGAAGTTGACTTCACCACCAAGGCTGCATAGATGATAGAATCATTCTTCAGGTTCAGTCGCAGGCGAATTATTTCTATCGCGGCTTCATCGGGTGCCAGCCGTGTTTTCAATTTTTGCCAGTCAATTACTTCGCTCTGGTTATCGCGTGCAAACAATTCCGATTGTGCGGAGAGTTGTTTTTCCAGATCGTTGGCTTTCTGTTGAAGCGTTTGTATCCGTGTTTTGTTCAGGCTTTTTTCTTCTGCGTTCAGGGTATACAGCTTCCCTAATTCCTCTTTGGTTTGAAGCCATTCTGCAAAGCGCTGCAACAAGGCCACATCTCCGCTGGAAAGTATCCGGTTGCGGATTTTTGTTGACGCGTTGAGCAGTAGCGCTTTGGTGGCCAGGCGAAAGTTGAGCAAATCGCCCAGTAAATCGTTTTGCTTCGCTGCATTTTCTACCGCAAAATCCTGATACGCCAGAATTACTTCATTGATTTTATTAAAGAAGGCGGTCTTCTCTTTCTCGCTCATTGCGGGAAAAAGTTCGCGTATCTGGCCCAGGTAAAAACCCGAAACATGCTTGAACAACGGAGCAGCTTGTTGCCAGGTTCCTTTTTGCTGATGTAGTACCGCCAGGTTGTATTCGTTAAATACATAGTCGGGATGATCTTTACCCAGCTTCGCCTCGCGGATTTTTAGAGACTGCTCCAGCAGGCGTTGCGCTTCGTTCAGGTTGCCCATTTCCTGGTAAACCACACCCAGGTTTGCCGCTTTGGTGGCATAGGCCAGCGTGTTATCGCCACCGTTTTCTTTGTCTATCTGCAATGCCTGGTTATACAATGTATTGGCTTTTTCCAACTGATTGGTCTTTTGATAAACCGCAGCCAGATTCTGCAAAGACACTGCGTAATCGGGATGGCGTTCACCCAAACGGGTTTTATCCTGCTCCACTACCTTCTCCAAAAGCTTTTGTGCCTCTTCATACCGAAGGGTTTCCTGGTAAACACCTGCCAGGTTCTGCTGCAAAGTAGTGTAGTATCCAGAGAAGGTATCGGTCTGCTTCAGTAACTCCACATACAAACGCTCGGCTTCGGTATAGTTACCCAATTGCATAAAGAGTATGGCCAACGAATTGTACACCAGCAGCAACTCATCGGGTTTGCCGGGTTGTAATTGCTTGTAAGTTTGAATGGCCCCCCTGTAGCTCTTCTCTGCCTCCGTGTAATTACCCAATTGTTGATGCAGACGCGCCATCCGGAAAGAATTACTTGCCCTCAGGTCATCGGGAAGTGTGGGCGTTAAGTCGATGGCTTGCAAAATCTGCAACGAACGTTTCCATTCACCTTTGCTTTGCAAGGCATCTGCCAGCACCATTTCATAGCGGTTTTTGGTTTCGATGGACGAAGCCGCCACTACCGATTTGCTCAATACCGAAATGGCCTGGTCGTTTTGGTTGGACGCAATTAAAGCTTCGCAATAGGTAAGCGTGACATCCATAACCTCGCGGTCTGAAACATTGCCCGCACTTACTACCGGTTGCAGCAACATAACAGCCGGCTCTGCCTGATTTTGGTTTAACATGTTACGCGCAGCTGCGGTAAGCATACGCAGGCGCAGCGCAGGAGCCATGTTGCCGGAGTTTTGCGCTGCCTTCTGAAAATAGCCGATGGCTTCGCGGGTCTGGCCCTGTCGCATGGCTAAATCGCCTTGCGTAAATTGAACAAAAGCCTGTTCGGTGCTGGCCGGTGGAAACAGTTTTTTTGCCAACTGATCGGCTTTGGTTAGTTCGGCCTGCGCCCGGTCGGGCTGGTTTAACTCCAACAGGGTGCGGGCGTAGTTCAAGTAAATAGAAAAGGCTGTGTTGTTAGCCAATGTTGCTTCGGCAACAGCCGCGGCAGCCTGTGTATAAGTGTCGTTGGCTTTTTCTAATTGCTGGTTGTTTTGATAGTCAATGGCTATGCGCAGCAATTGCTGTGCTTTCTGTTCTGCCCCCACCGCTGCACCTGCCAGCATTTTTTCCGATTCGGCTGTTTGCCCTTTGCCCAGTGCAATTTCTGCCAGGCGGGCTTTGGCATCGTTGTATTCAGGCAAGTCTGTTAGTTGGTTTTGTTCCAGCAGGGCAATTAGCTTTTTGAATTTGCTCTCTGCAGACGCTACCTGGTTCATCTTATAATCTAATTGGGCCGATAAACTAAGTGTGGAAACGTAGGTCTCGCCTTCGTCAGGAAATTTCATCAGGCTTTCCAGGCTCTGATCCAACATGGCTTTGGCGTTCGGCAAATCACCTGTAAGGGTAAGTAACTGCCCGTAGTAAGCTTGTAGAGAGGCATAGCCTGCTGTGCTTTTGCCTTCGCTTGCCTCCAACGCTGCCAATGCTTCCCCACACTTGGCGGTTGCCTCTTTCACCTGACCTTTTTGCTGAAGCAACAGGCTATATTTGCGAAGTGCCTCTGGATAGGTTTTGCTCTTGGGGCCCTCGGTTTTTAGAAAAAGACTGGCCTCCTCTTCTATCCATTTCAAACCTTCATCCGGTTTGTTGCCATCCAGGCAAATCACCGTGATCAGTTGCAACGAATAAACCTGGTTCTTTACATCCAGTTGCTTAGAAGCATTGTGTGCCTTCAGCGCAAAAGCAAGCGCTTCGTTGTAATTGCCCGCCTGATAATTAGTTACCGCTTGGTCGTATTCTGTTTTCCAATCCTGCGCTATAGCCCGGCTACCCAAGGCCAAACAGAAAAGCCACAATAACAAACAACGAATCAATCTATCCATAACGGGGGGAGTTACAATTAATAAGATAAACCCGGCTATGTGAAAAATCAAGCCGGGATTACATGAGCGAATCAAAAATACCCCGAATGTGGTATAGTGAATCGCTATTTTACAGTGGCATTGCGTAATATTCGCGAAAAAATACCGGGAACCCAACGCTTCAGGTAAATGGCAAGTGTTTCTCTTGGGCCAGCTATGTACACCTCCTGCTTTTTCTTTTGAATGGCAATTGCCATCCGGTGGGCCACGTATGCTGGCGACAAGCCCTGCGAAGTGGTGGCATCCATCTTCTCGTGCTTCGAGCCATCACCCGAAAGGGCATTGACAGAGATTTTTGTCTGCACCCACCCGGGAAGAAAGAGGGTAACGTGAATATTATCTTTCCACACCTCTGCGCGCAAAGAGTCGAAGAAACCATGCAGTGCGTGCTTGGCAGCCGCATAACCCGTGCGGTAAGGTGTGCCTACAATACCAGTAACGCTGGTAATGGTGGCATAGTGGCCAGCTTTGCGCTGAATGAAATGTGGAAGCAAGTATTTGGTTAGCGCAATGGTGCCGAAGTAGTCTACTTCCATAATTTTTCTATCCACCTCCAGCAAAGTGTCTTTGGCCAGGCTGCGTTGGCTGATGCCTCCATTGTTTATCAGCACATCGATGTAACCAAACATTTGGATAGCCGCTTCGGTGCACAGTTGCAACGTTTCGGCCTGCGCCAGGTCGAGTGGCAGAATGCGCACATTGGCTTGTGCCTTTTCCGGGCAATTTCCCTTCACGCGCTCCAACTCTTCTTTTCTTCGCGAAGAAAGAATCAACCTCGCACCCCGGTTGGCAAATTCGTACACCAATGCTTCGCCTATACCAGAAGATGCCCCGGTAATCCAGACAACTTTGTTCTCAAAATAACTCATTCAACCTAGTTTGCGGCAGCGCGCGCCAGCTTTTGATCTTCAGAATAAATCCAGATGGCGTAAATGCCGATGGCGGTGCCAATGGGAAATGAAAAAAGCTTGAGGCACCCAATAATAAGGGCCAAAATAGTTGCCCAGCTCTTTCGCGACAGCAATCCGATGCCGGCTATGAGTGTAGGAAGTGAAAAAACAAAAATTACAAACCCGGGCACATAGCGAACTATGGCCAGCACGAATTCCATGATACGCTGGTCTTCGGGATTCATCTCGTCAAGGGCGAAAGAAAAAATCAGCGAAAGCAATGCATTGAGCATTAGCATGCCAATGATGGTGAGCAGCGAAGAAATGACATATAAAATGCCGAGCACTTTCTTATGTCCGTCTAAACGTTGTGCGTCCATAGGGGTAGTTTGCAGCAAGTTAACAAAGAGTTTCAACTCTTGCGCTCGTATACCACAAAATCGAAGGCATGCGCATGGCGGTCGTCTGCCGGGTGTTCCTTACGGGATGTTTCCTGCCAAAGGGATTTCTCTACTGCCGGGAAAAAGACATCGCCAGGAATATTCGACTTTATTTCTGTGAGGTACAGGCGATGCGCCACCGGTAATGCAAGTTTGTAAATTTCGGCCCCACCGATTACAAACACTTCTTGCTCTTGAGCAGTCCGAGCTCCCTGCAAAGCCTCTTCCAGCGTAGCTACCACCTTGCATCCCGGTGCGTGTAGGTTTTTTTGACGGGTAACTACCCAATTGGTACGATCGGGCAACGGCTTGAATTTGGCGGGCAGCGAGTCGTAGTTTTTTCGCCCCATGATAACATGGTGACCTTTGGTGGTTTGCATAAAATACTTCATGTCATCCGGTAAACGCCACGGTAAGTCGTTGTTCTTGCCGATTACTCCGTTTTGTGCCACGGCTGCAATGAGGGAAATGATCATGAGCGCAAAGATCAGATTTTATTGCCTGCCAGGTACGCCTGTGGTGTCATTTTTCTCTTGCCTTCTGGCTGTATTTCATCCAACTGCAACCAACCATCTGCGGCCTTTACTTTGATGTACGATTTCTGATCTGTGTCTATCTCTCCAGGCTTGCCATACGCTTTGCCATCCGTTACCGATACACCAAAGATCTTAAAAGTCTTGCCATTCAACACAGTCCACGCGGTAGGGTACGGACTGAGGCCTCGCACAAAATTACGCACGGCTGCTGCCCGTTGATTCCAGTTAATCTGACAGGTTTCTTTGAAAATTTTGGGTGCGTGTTTGATCACCACTCCCTCGGGTTGCGGAGTGGACGGATGCTCACCTCGCTCTATGGCTTGCACGGTTTTTAACACCAGGGCAGCCCCTTTAAGCATGAGGCGTTCGTACAATGTACCAACGGTATCGCTATCATGTATGGGTTCACTTTCTTGAAAAATAATGGAACCTGTATCAATCTCGTATTTCAAAAAGAAAGTAGTAACACCCGTTTCTTTCTCGCCATTGATGATGGCCCAGTTAATGGGCGCAGCTCCTCGGTATTGGGGCAACAACGAGCCATGCAGATTAAACGTACCCAACGCTGGCATAGCCCATACAACCTCGGGCAACATGCGGAAAGCCACCACAATCTGCAAATTGGCTTGGTAGCTCTTCAATGTTTCCAAAAACTCAGGCGACTTGAGGTTAGTGGGTTGCAATACAGGAATGCCGTGTTTGAGCGCACATTCTTTTACCGGTGATGGCACCAGCTTTTGTCCACGCCCTTGCGGCTTATCCGGAGCCGTAATGACGGCTACTACATTAAAATGATTTGTAACGAGTATTTCCAGGCTGGGCACAGCAAATTCTGGCGTACCCATAAAAATGATGCGGAGTTTATGATCGGATGATACTTGATCTGTCATTCGAATTGAGTGTGGGTCTACTTATTTTTTACGCTTTTATTTCTGAGCGGAATACACAAACTACCTTAAGTTGCAATCAAATAATAAAAATACAAACCCCGCAAATTGAAAGTTTAACTTTCAATTTGCGGGGTTCATTTACTTAGCTTTTTTACCAGATTTGCAATGCTTATAGCTGTAACTCCTTTGTTGATAGCAAAAGAGTCTTCTATCAGACATGCCACATATGCTTCTTTTATTTTTAAGTCATTTAAGAGATAATAAAACCCCTTGGTTACCACCGGAGCTTTAGAAAGCTTGCATTCCACCGCAACCAGCCGTTTCCCTTTCTTCAAAATAAAATCTATTTCAGCCTGATCTGCCGTGGTAGCGTAATAAAACTCCCAATCAGTTAGGCACATAGTTAGCTGGCTTAATACAAAACCTTCCCACGAATAACCTGCCACCGGGTGAGAAAGCAAATCGTTGGCGCCAGATACATTCAGCAGGGCATGCAACAGCCCGCTGTCTGAAAGATAAATCTTAGGGCTTCGTTTCAAGCGCTTATCAATATTTACGTAATAAGGTTCCAGCTTCCGTATCATGTACGTATTCGACATAATGTCTACATACGCTTTCACGGTGGAATGTGAAATACCTAACGAATTGCCCAACCCCGACAAATTCAGAAACTGTCCGTGAAGATGTGCGCACATCATCCAGAACCTGCGCATATTTTCCGGGGCTACGCCAATGCCCAAGGCAGACAAGTCTCTTTCAAGAAAAGTCCGGATAAAGCTTTTGCGCCACACCATGCTCAGTGTTTCATTCTTGGCCAGATAGCTGCCCGGATAGCCGCCACGTAGCCATAGCTTCTGGATGGCCGCCTTTGCATCGCTCATTGTTTCCTGCAAAGAGAAAGGGGCTAACTCCATGTAAATTACTCTGCCCGCCAGCGTTTCGGAAGTTTGGCGTAGCAACTCCGGACTAGCAGAGCCCAACAATAAAAACTGTCCGTTCTTTTTCCCCTTGTCGATGGCACTTCGCAACACTTGAAACAGCTCCGGCATAAACTGGATTTCATCAAAGCAAATCAGCTTTCCGTTTTGCTGCGATAAGAAAAGCGGAATATCGCGTAACTGTGCACGATGTTCCGGATCTTCCAGATCGATATAGATGGCCCCTTTGATGGTACTGATAATAGCTTTCGCCAGGGTGGATTTGCCACACTGCCGTGGGCCGGTTATAGCTACTGCGGGAAAGTGCCTGAGATACGTTCGTATCTCTTTCTCTTTTGTTCGAAGCAGTACCATATTGTAAAAATAGTGAAAAAACAAACCCCGCAAATTGAAAGTCTAACTTTCAATTTGCGGGGTTTCTAAAACCAGCTTTTCTCTAATCTCTCAGCCCTTTTCGCATATATTTTTTACAAATGGGGCACTGCTGCCAATCGTGGCCACGAGCCGGACAGTACTTACGGCCGAAATAAATGATCTGCAGGTGAGCCTTGTTCCATTTCTCCTGGGGTATCAGCCGCTTCAAATCGCGTTCGGTTTGCTCCACGCTTTTTCCATTACTCAAACCCCACCGGTAGGCCAACCGATGAATGTGTGTATCTACCGGGAAGGCCGGATGACCGAACCACTGTGTCATTACCACCGATGCTGTTTTGTGCCCCACAGCCGGCAGTGCTTCTAACTCATGAAATGTGGAAGGCACCGACCCATTGTACTTCTCAACCAGAATTTTGGAAAGCCCATAGATACCTTTCGATTTCATGGGCGATAACCCACAGGGTTTGATGATCCCCCGGATTTCTTCCATCGTCATCTTGATCATATCGAATGGGTTGTCGGCTTGCTTGAAGAGTAAGGGCGTAATCTTGTTTACCCGCTCGTCTGTGCATTGGGCAGAAAGCAGCACCGCAATGAGTAGGGTATAAGCGTCTTTGTGTTGAAGCGGCACCTCCACTTCCGGAAAATGTTTTTCCAGAATATTTAAAATGTCGGTAACCTTATCTGCTTTGGTCATTGGGAATTAAAAATTAATAATTCAAGACTCAATATTTTTTGACAGTAACCCTTAGATCACTCAATATTGAATCCTGAGTTTTTGAATATTGAATTCCCTACGGGTACAACAAATACTTCTTCCTCTTCTCTTTAAACGCATCCAGGTCTTTTTGCCACGTTGCACGAATTTGTTCTTCGGTGAGCCCCTGTTTAATCTGCTCTTTTAGTTCGGCATTGCCTGCGAGCTTATCGAAATACGGGGTGAAGAATTTTTCTTTATCGGGGAAGAGATTATAAAAATAGATAAGGTGCTTCAGCGATACTTTCTTCTCCGGTTCTTCATTGCGCAGATCGACACCAAAACACTTTTGGTTTTCCAGAGGCGGGTATTTCGATTTGTCAGGAATTGAAACAGGCGTAAATTCAAAGGGCTGATCTTTCAAATCCGGATGCCCCAACACCTCGAATGGCATGGGGGTGCCGCGGCCCAAACTCATGGCAGTACCTTCGAACAGGCAGATATACGGATACAAATTTACCGCGTGGTTGTTGGGCAGGTTGGGCGAAGGTGCAATGGGCAGTTTGAATGGGTCTTCGTGTTTCCAGTATTTAACGGTAATTACTTCCAACTCGCACTTCTTTCCTCCTTCCAGCCAACCCTCGCCATTGATCATCAACGCCAGCTCGCCCACAGTCATACCATGTGCAATGGGTATGGGGTGCATGCCGATAAAAGATTTGAACTCCGGCTTCAGCACTGGCCCATCGATAAAACTACCGTTGGGGTTGGGGCGATCGAGTATGATGACTTTCTTTTTATTTTCAGCGCAGGCTTCCATCAGATAATGCAACGAGTTGATGTACGTGTAAAACCGGGTACCTACATCTTGAATATCGAACAACACAATATCGATATCTGCCAGTTGTTTGGCGGTAGGCTTTTTGTTGTCGCCATACAAAGAAATAACCGGCAGGCCTGTGCGTGGGTCTACGCCATCTTTAATCTGCTCGCCATCGGGCACGTTGCCACGAAAGCCATGCTCGGGCGCATAAATCTTTACCAGGTTTACTTTCAGGCTTTTCAACAGGTCGGCCAGGTGTGCGTGCCCCATGGCTGCGGTATGGTTAGCCAATAACCCCACGCGCTTGCCTTGTGTTTTTGCTATAATCTCATCTAACTGTTCGGTGCCCACCAGAACCCTGGGCTGCGCTTGCAAAACGGCTGCACAAGCAGTTAGCAGGAAGGTAAATATTCTAAACATTTTTGCTGTATTTTGCTTCGGCATAAATCCAAAATTAAGCCAAACTGATTGAACCTCTCCTATTTCATTGCTAAAAGAATCTCGCGCGAGCAACCTGGCACCTTCTCGGCTACCATCAATAAAATTGCGGTGGTAACTATTGCCGTGGGGTTGGGCGCCATGATTGTTTCTTTTTTGGTAATGCTCGGCTTTCAGCAAACAGTAAAAAACAAAATTTACAGTTTTAGCTCGCACCTGCTCATCACCAAGTTCACCATGAACAATTCTATTGAAGAGCAGCCTTTCTTTTACAACATAGACCTTTTCAAAAATCCGCAGCAGTTCCGCTGGGTAGACCACGTGCAAGAATACTCTCAAAAACCGGGTTTGTTAAAAACGGACGATGAGGTGCTAGGTGTAATCTTTAAAGGGGTGGGAAAAAGTTTCGATCAGGCACGGTTTCAGGAAAATATGCTGGAGGGTTCGTTCATTCATTTTCCCGATTCAGGTTATGCTCGCGAAGTAGTGCTAAGCAAAATCATCAGCGATAAAATCAATGCCAACGTGGGCGATGACATTGTGATTCACTTTTTCCAAAACCCACCCCGCTTTCGCAAGCTGAGGGTTGCTGGCATTTATGAAACCAACCTCTCCGATTATTTCGACAACCGCATGATTATTGGCGACCTGCGCATGGTGCAACGCCTGAACGACTGGGCCGATAGTGTGGCCGGAGGTATCCAGGTGTACGTCAAAGATCCGGAGAAAGCCGAAGAAGCCTTAATTGAAATTGGCGAAAGCATGGACTACGACCTCTACATTGAAAAAACCAGCGATACTTACATACAGGTGTTCGAATGGCTGGGGTTGGTGAACAGGCAGGTATTGATTCTGTTGGGGGTGATCTTAACCGTGGTGTGTGTAAACATGATTTCGGTGGTATTGATTTTAGTGATGGAGCGCACACAAATGGTGGGCATGTTAAAAGCACTGGGCGCTGCCAATCGTACCATCCGAGCCATTTTTGTTTACAACGGACTGCACCTGGTGGTGCGTGGTCTTTTCTTCGGTAACTTACTGGGCCTGGGAGTATGTTATCTGCAATACCAGTTTCAATGGATTAAACTCAACCCCCACGATTATTACATGAGCTATGTGCCTATTCATTGGAACTGGGAAGTAGTGGCATGGCTCAATTTGTTAGTGCTAGCTGTAGTGACGGTAGTACTGTTATTGCCCACGGCCATGGTGGTGCGCATCAACCCCATCAAAGCCATCCGCTTCGATTAAAATCAAATTTATTTTTCTGCTGAACCTGGGGCGATTTGAAATACTAACTCAAGGCGCGGTGGGAATGTATTTCCTGAACCAGCTTTGCACGGTCATCTGTATCACACCAAAAAAGGCTTCTTTAAATATTCCTGGCGACATTTTGCTCTGGCCGCGGGTGCGTTCGGTAAAAATAATGGGCACTTCGGTTAGCTTAAATCCATATTTCCAGGTAGTGAATTTCATTTCTATCTGAAAGGCATAGCCAATGAACTTGATTTCATCCAACGGAATCGTCTCCAAAACCTTTCTGCGATAGCAGACAAACCCTGCCGTTGTATCGCGAATGGGCATACCAGTAACCAATCGCACGTAAGTGCTGGCAAAATACGACATCAATACGCGGCCCATGGGCCAGTTCACTACATTTACGCCCGTGGCATAGCGCGATCCAATAGACAAATCGAAGCCTTTTTCAGCACACGATAAATAAAGCGGTATCAGATCCTTCGGATCATGCGAAAAATCAGCGTCCATTTCCAACAGGTATTCGTAACCGTGCTGAAGCCCATATTTAAATCCGGCAATGTAAGCAGTGCCCAACCCCTGCTTGCCGCTTCTTTGCAGCAAATGAAGTTTGGTCTCGGAGGTATTGAACTGCTGTTGCAATGCTTTCACTATCTCTGCGGTTCCATCGGGCGAACCATCGTCAACTATCAGAAGGTGAAAATCTTTGGGTAGGGCCAACACCGCCTCAATAATGAAGGTAATGTTCTCTTTTTCGTTATATGTAGGAATAATAACGAGTGCGTTGCTCACTTTTCCGCTTTTGGTGAACAACAAATCTAAAGAAAATTGATTCTTCCTGAAATAGCCTTCGCTGTAGATAGGCAATTGATGATATTTACTGCATGAATCGTTGCATTTTTCTCGACCGCGATGGGGTATTGAATGTAGACAACCCGCAGTACACCTATCTTACCACACGCTTTCAAATCATACCTGGGGTGCCCGAGGCTTTGTATTCATTGAAGCAGGCCGGGTATTACCTGGTGGTGGTAACCAATCAGTCGGGGATTGCGCAAGGCATTTACACACAGCGCCAAATGGAATTGTGCCATGTTTACTTGCAGGATGCATGCGAACATGTAATTGATCATTTTTATTTTTCCCCTTGTCACCCCTCTGTTACCGCTTCGCTGGCACGCAAGCCCGGCACACTGATGTTCGAGAAAGCCATTGCCAAATTCCATATTGATGCCCGGCACTCTTGGATGGTGGGCGACCGTGGCCGCGACCTGATACCCGCCAGGGCTTTAGGTATACACACCATACAAGTGGGCGATGAAGTAGAGCCTGAAAATAGTGGAGATTTTAAAGTAGACAACCTTTGGAAGGCCGCCTCGCTGATTCTAACCAAAGCGACTGAAGAAAAGAGCAAACGCCAGCGTTGGATAATGCAATAAAGGAGGCCGCCCGGAAGCAGCCTCCTGCCATTTCTTCAAACCTGGGCCGCTTCGAGCACAGCCAACTCTTTCGAAAGTTTTTGCTGCAAATCGTAAGGCACCGGTGCAAAGTCTGCCAGTTGCTGGCTGAACCTGCCGCGACCCTGCGAAAGTGAACGAAGGGTGGTAGAATAACGGTCGAGTTCTGCCAACGGAGTGCGGGCCTTGATAACCTGGTATTTGCCACGCGTGTCCATACCCATGATCAACGACCTGCGCGTTTGCAGATCACCCATCACATCGCCCATCATTTCTTCGGGCACCATTACTTCCAGGTCGCAAATGGGTTCCAACAGTTGAGGTTCCGCTTTCAAAAACGCATCCTTAAAAGCCATCATGCCGGCAATCTTAAACGATATGTCGTTAGAATCTACCGGATGCATTTTTCCATCGTACACCATCACGCGCACATCGCGCACGTACGAGCCGGTAATGGGCCCCTCCTCCATCTTTTCCATCACTCCTTTTAATATGGAAGGAATGAAACGCGCATCAATAACGCCTCCTACTATGCAGTTGTAAAACACCAACTTTCCGCCCCAATCCAGGTCTATCACTTCTTTGCCACGTACGCTGTATTCAGTGGGTTCGGGCATGCCCTCATAGTAAGGTTCTACTTTCAGATGCACTTCGCCAAACTGCCCTGCCCCACCCGATTGCTTTTTATGCCGGTAGCTGGCTGTCATGGGTTTGCGAATGGTTTCCCTATAAGAAATGCGAGGTGGCACAAAGTCTACATGCAACTTGTACATGTTTTCCAACAGCCACTTGCACACCATCAAATGCAACTCGCCTTGCCCCGCCACAATCAGTTGTTTCAATTCGCGCGAATAAGCTACCTCTAGTGTGGGGTCTTCCTGATGTATCTTTTGCAGCACTTCACCAATTTTCTCATCATCATTCTTACTGTGCGCCACTACGGCCGTGCGAATGCGGGGCTCGGGAAAGTCGATGGGCTCTATGGTAACATCAAAGCCTTTGGCATGCAAGGTTTGATTGGTGTAGGTATCTTTCAGTTTCAGGGTAGCCCCGATATCGCCCGCTACCAGCTTCTCGACCGGGGTGCGTGTTTTGCCATCCATGATAAAGAGTTGATGCAGACGCTCAACGGTGCCTGTTTGGCTGTTGATCAGTTCAGAGGTGCTGGTTACTTCTCCGGAAACCACCTTAAAGAAGGTAAGTTTGCCCAGGTTGGGTTCAAGGTGTGTTTTAAACACAAAGAGAGCCGTTGGCTGTGCCGGCTCGAAAGCAAGTTCCTTGCCTTGTGTGGTTCGTTCAGGATGCGCCTCGCGCGGACAAGGTGCCACGTTATCAATAAAGCCCATCATACGGCCACTGCCCATGTTTTTGCGGGCCGACATTACAAACACAGGAAACACATCGTGGTGTATCATGCCCAGTTTAAGCCCTTGTCGCATTTCATCTTCATCGAGGGTGCCCTTCTCGAAATATTTTTCCATCAGCTTCTCATCGTTCTCTGCTGCCTTCTCCACCAATTCATTATGCAACTCATTGGCTTTTTCTTTTTCTGATGCGGGTATAGGTAGTTTTTCTGGTTTACCGCCTTCGGCAGGAAATTTGTAATACACCATTTTCAGCAAATCAATAATACCGTTGAAGCCTTCGCCTTGGTTAACCGGATATTGCATTTGCGTAACCGCAGAACCAAAGTTTTCTTTCAGCGAGGCCAGCGCTGCATCAAAATCGGATTTAGGATGGTCTGCCTGGTTGATAGCAAAAATGACCGGCTTACGGTAACGTTCCGCATAATTCCATATTAACTCAGTGCTTACCTCCACGCCATGTTGTGCATTAATTACCACTACGCATGTATCGGCTACACGCAATGAAGAAATCATCTCACCGGCAAAATCATCGAAGCCGGGTGTATCAATAATGTTAATCTTATAGTCGCGCCATTCGGTGTGCAAGGGTGTAGCAAAAACCGAATTACCTCGCTCCTGCTCAATTTCGTGGTAATCGCTTACCGTATTTTTTCCTTCAATGGTACCTCTTCGGTGCGTGATACCCGCTTCGAACAGCATGTCTTCGGCCAGCAAAGTTTTGCCGGCCTTGGGCGCGCCCAACAGTACAATGTTTTTGATGTGTTTTTCATCGTAGACTTTCATAACGGTAAATGGTTAGGGTTGGCGCACTTCGAACAGACTCCGGCCGGAATAAAAAAGAAGCGCTGATAAATCCCGGAGTACATATCATAGTGCAAAATGAATTGAGTGATTCCGGAGAGAAAGGGAGATGAATGTACCAAAAAGAGGCTAAAAGAAGAAACGAAAGTGGGTTGTATTTCTAACCGCATTTTCGATGTTTTTAAAGCGATTTGAGGCCTTTTCATAATACATCCGCACGCTACGCCCATAAAATTGCGCGGCCCGCGCAGCAAAAGACCTGATAAAAGCAGGCGCCTACACTGATAAAGATCAGCCCCCTGCAAAATGCGCGTCATGCCGCTACGGTAATGTGCGGTCTACTTTTACATCGTTATAAACAACACCGCATATGGCACCCAACAGAACCCCCGCACTCATTTTCGCAGTGCTGCTCGCCCTGCCCACCATGGCACAGGTTGACTATAAACCCAGCGCTACCAAAATGACAGTATCTGGAACTTCTACGCTACACGAGTGGACATCGGATGTAACCCAGGTAGACTGGACCGGTGTAGTGGCCGTAAATACCGACAACCAGATAGCAATCAACAACGTGGTAATCAGCATTCCGGTAAAAAGCATCAAAAGCACCCAGGGACGGATAATGGATAACAAAACCTGGGACGCATTTAACGCAGAGAAAAACCCGATCATTACTTACAAAGTAACTTCTCACCAAAGCAAAGTAGTTGGCAACGAAACCGTGATTGACGCCACAGGTTCGTTATCGATGGCGGGTGTAACCAAGGCCATTCCGCTACAAGTGAAAGTGCGCAACAACAACGGGCAACTGGTACTTACAGGTTCGCGCAAGCTAAGCATGCCCGAGTTCAAGATGGAACCTCCTTCGGCCATGATGGGCACCATCAATGTAGGAGCCGATGTAACTGTAAACTTTGAAATCATCCTGATACCAAATAAAATCTAATAACAAAATCGAATACAAGAACCCTTTTAATCTTTTTAATATGAAAACACACACCTATCTGAAGTTCTTAAGTGCAATCATGCTCTTATCCTTCGCAATGCCTTTGGTTGCGCAACGTGCAGACATTCAATATTTCCGCCCGTATGATAAGCGGGGTATCAATGTTTTCGAAACCACCAAAGAGGACACCATTGTTTATAATGGAGTTGCCCTACGCCTTGGCGCGGGATTTACACAAGGTTATCAAAACCTACAGCACAGCAATAATTCGCGGGCCGTATTGGTTCCAGCCACGGGTGCAACGCTTATTGAAACGGCACCAGGCTCTGGCAGCTTTGTGAACCGTGCCACTGGCGTTCCTGTTACCGGTATCGTGCCAAATCCTAATGTGTTTGGTGGCTTTTTAGGAGCCGGGGGTACTTCTTACACGAATTCGAACGCGCTCTATCAAATGGCAGGCGGTTTTCCGCTTGCGCAAGCCAACTTTAATATAGATGTGCAACTGTATGATGGCTTAAGCCTCAACTTGGTGTCTTATATGTCTTCTCACCACCACAACGAGTTTTGGGTAAAGGGCGGTTATTTGCAAGTTGATAAAGTAGCTTTCCTGAACAGCGAATTCATGAATAACCTCTGGAAAAACCTGACTTTAAAAGTAGGTCATATGGAAATCAACTATGGCGATGCACACTTCCGCAGAAGCGATGGTGGCCATACCCTGTGGAACCCCTGGATTGAGAACAATATTATGGATGAGTTTACCACAGAAATCGGTGCCGAGTTGTATTGGAAAAAAGACGGTATCATTGCCATGGTGGCCATGACAGATGGTGAAATTCAAGGTAACGTGGCCGACCCTCCCGTACCAGATGGTGCAAAACGTAAGCCTTCCTTCTATGGCAAAATCGGCTACGACAAGCAACTGCAAGACAACCTGCGCGTGCGCTTAACTGGGTCTATGTACACCACTAAGTCTTCTGCCAGCAACACATTGTTTGGTGGCGACCGCACAGGCTCCAACTATCAATATGTAATGGATAACACATCTGCTACTTTGACCACCGCCTACACCTCAGGACGTTTCAATCCCGGGTTCCGCGATAACGTTACGGCTTACATGATCAACCCTTTTGTGAAGTTTGGTGGACTGGAAGTATTCGGTACCTGGGAGTATGCTTTCGGTAAGAATGCTTTCGAAAATGGTGAAGGCACCACATGGGGTAGCGTGGCCAACCGTTCTGCGCACCAAGGTGCTGGCGAATTGCTGTACCGCTTTGGTAAGAATGAGAAGTTCTACGTGGGTGCACGCTATATCCAGGTATCTGCTACGATTGCCAACGGTGTGAGCGCTGCAAGTGAAGGTACCCGAAACGATGTGACGATTGACCGCACCTCTTTTGGCGGTGGCTGGTTCATTACACAAAACGTGCTGCTGAAAGGCGAGTACGTGAATCAGAATTACGATGGGTATGATGCAGCCGATCGGCTTTACGAGGGCAATTTTAAAGGATTTGTAATTCAAGGCGCCATTAGCTTCTAATAATGATTCGTCATAAATCGCCCCGAATGGTCGGGGCGATTTTTTTTATGCATGAACTTTTTTAACCGCTAAATAGGTATCTTCACTAAGCAATCATAAAAGTATGCGCAACTGGTTAATACTCGCAGCGCTCTTACTAATGGCCTTTTCGTATAAGGAAGAGGCTTTGCTGGTTCATAGACTGATTGTATTGCCTACCAGCAGACTTACCATAGACGGGCGCACCAATGTAAACCAATTTCAGTGTGCCACTACCTATTACACACGCAAAGACACGCTGGTACTGATTGAGGGAAAAGCCAGGCGCCCCTTCTTCGAAAAAGGTTATGTGGGGTTGGAAGCAGCCTCTTTCGATTGTGGCATGCAGGTATTGACGGCCGATTTTGGCAAAACCATTAAAGCACAAGAACACCCGGCAATTTTTATTGAGTTCATTTCATTCGAACGCGCACCCGCCTACAACGAAAAGGAAGATCAATTCAAGGGTAAAATGAAAATTTCACTGGGTGGTGTAACCAAGACTTTTCAGATGGACTGTTCCATCAAGGCCCAATCGGGTGGACAAATTCACCTGAAGGGAGGCCGGGATTTTACCTTCTCCGATTTTGAATTAAAGCCTCCTCAAAAAATGATGGGCCTAATTAAAGTGGAAGATGCCTTCAAAGTAAACTTTCACCTCATCTTGTTGCTGGATCGCAACGCCTGACTTCTATTTTCGCGAGGGAGCCAATTCCATATTAAAGCTCACCGTAGTCACATCACCGGTTTCAACAGTTCCAAACATAAAAGTGGGTGGCTCGATACCGAAGTCGCTCATTTTCATTTGCTGCGTTCCCCAAAATAAAAAGGAATGGTTGGGCAACAGTTTGTATTGCGCATCCAGCGTAATAGGTTTGCTCGCGCCCGCCACTTTTAGAAAACCTGAGCACTTCACCTTCTTGTCTGCCACAACCGCTTCAGTCATCTCAAAAACAATCTGCTTGAAGTCGGTGGTGTTTAAAGTACTGTAGGCGTTTTTATCCATGGCGCTGTGGCCACTCTTCAAACTTTCGCTGCGCACCATCAGTGTAAGCGATCTTATCTTTAATGGTAACCCATCGGGCGATGTTTCAATTTCTGCATGGCACTTGCCTTCTTTCGAAGTCATAGTCCAGTCGTGCAGTGTAGAGGTACCCGTTACCGAAAGGTAAGAGTTTTCCGTTTGCCGGAAATGTTGCGCCTGAACAGGAAACGACAGTACGGTGAGCCAAAAACCAAAGCGTTGTAGTTGGCCCCTCTTCATGGGAGATTATTTAACTGGTTGCAGCACGTTGGTTTCGTAGCCCAGCAATTTCATCATGCTCTCGCTGGTTTGTTCGGGGGCAAACAGGCGGGTGGAAATTTCACCGTCTTCGTTGCGGTCTATCAAAACGTGCTTGGGCGCAGGTATCAGGCAGTGTTGAATGCCGCCATAGCCACCTAGCGATTCCTGGTATGCACCCGTATGGAAGAAGCCGATGTATAAGCGCTCTTCATCGTTAATCATAGGCAAGAAAACCTCGCCCGTGTGTGCTTCGGAGTTGTAGTAATCGTGACTATCGCAGGTAAGGCCGCCAATATTTACTTTATGGAAGGGGTCGTCCCACTTGTTCACGGCAAGCAAAATGTATTTCTGGTTCAGACCCCACACATCGGGTAAGTGGGTAATAAAAGAACCATCGATCATGTACCACAGTTCCTTATCGTTTTGCAACTTCTGGTCTACCATGGAATAGAGCACCGCACCACTTTCACCTACCGTGTAGCTGCCAAACTCCGTAAAAATGTTGGGCACCGGCACGTTGTTCTTCTCGCAAATCCATTTGATGTTTTCCACAATCTGTTCGATCATGTACTTGTAATCGTATTGGAACGTGAGCGAAGTTTTGATGGGGAAGCCGCCACCAATGTCAATGGAATCGAGTGTATCGCAGATTTTTTTCAGCTCGCAGTATTTAAAGATAAAGCGGCTGAGTTCGCTCCAGTAGTAGGCAGTATCTTTAATGCCTGTGTTGATGAAGAAGTGCATCATCTTGAGCGATGCCTTGCTGCTGGTAGCTATTTTCTCTTTGTAAAGAGTAACAATATCGTTGTAGCGAATGCCGAGGCGCGAAGTATAAAATTCAAATTTAGGTTCTTCGTCTGCAGCTACCCTTATACCTACTTGAAAAGTTGTATTTACGTTCTTTTCGTAGTGGTCTATCTCGCTCAGGTTATCCAGAATAGGAATACAATTACGGAAGCCATCGTTCAGCAAGTCTGTAATGTATTTGGTGTACATCGGCATTTTGAAGCCGTTGCAAATGATATAAGTTTCTTTGTTGATCTTACCGCGGTCGTACAGGCTGCGGATAATCGGAATGTCGTATGCGGAAGAAGTTTCGAGGTGGATGTCGTTCTTCAGCGCCTCCTCCACCACGAAGGAATAGTGCGAAGACTTGGTGCAATAACAATACGTGTATTTGCCATTGTACCTGAAGCGCTCCATGGCATTGTTGAAGGTGGCCTGGGCAAACCGTATGTTCTCGCTGATGCGCGGCAGGTAGGTTACCTTCAGGGGTGTGCCATACTGCTTGATAACGTCCATCAAAGGAACATCATTAAAAAGCAATTCGTGGTCGCGCACCTTAAATTCTTTCTGGGGGAACTCAAAGGTTTGCTCTATCAGCTCGCGGTAGCTCTTCATCTGCGATACTCGTTGTTCGTTGTAAGTTTTTCGTTGCCGGCCTGTTTTTGATCTCCTAATCTAACAACGATCAACGAATAACCAACAAGGAAAAATAGGGTGCAATATTGAGATAAATTTGCCATCTTTGCAATGCATGATTCACCGCTTCTACAGCCTCATTTTTTCTGTAGCCCACGGCTTGCCCGATTTCTAATTGTGCCGTTTTTGGGTCGTTTTGCCCTGATTTTTTCCGGCTTGCTGTAATCTAAAAAGGTTTTAAAATTCTGGTTTTGTGAAAGAGATAAAGTTCATAGAGGTTAAGTCTGAAATAGGCGCAGGTACGCGTGGCGCAAGCTTAGGCGTAGAGGCCATTAAAATCGCCAGCCTCGATCTGAAGTCCGACCTGTTCCGCCAGTACGATTCGGTGGAAGTGGAAAACGTGAACGAATTGCTTTTTGACGGTGCCGAGCACGCCCACGCCAAGTTTATTGACGGAGTGCTGATTATGGAAGAACGCGTTTGCCTGGAGGTGTACGAACAGCTGTTCGATGACTTCTTCCCCCTGATAATTGCGGGCGACCATTCTACCGCTTATGGCACCATTGCCGGCATTAAGAAAGCGCACCCTAAAAAAAGGCTTGGCGTAGTGTGGATAGATGCCCATGCAGATATACATACGCCCTACACCACGCCTTCGGGCAATATGCACGGCATGCCATTGGCCATGGCCTGCGGCATAGACAATTTAGAATGCAAAGTAAACGACCCGAAAGGCGAAACCATCGACTATTGGGAGCAGATAAAAAATGTGGGCGTGCCCGGCCCCAAAATTTACCCGGAAGACATTGTGTATGTTTCGGTGCGCGACTTCGAAAAGCCCGAGAACTACCTGATGAACAAACTCAATATTAACTTTATTGAAACCGAAGACGTAAAGAAGGGTGGCCCTGTGGCCATTGCGCAGCGCATTCTCCAAATGCTGGATCATTGCGACCTGATTTATGTTTCGTTCGATGTAGACAGTTTAGACAGCCGCATTTCTACCGGCACCGGCACCCCAGTGCCCAACGGGCTTACCGTAGATGAAGCCAAAGCGTTGAACGTGGCTTTGTGCAAAGACCCCAAAGTATGCGCCTGGGAAATTGTGGAAGTAAACCCCACCCTGGACACAGAAAACCGCATGGCCGAAAGTGCCTTCGAAATTCTGGAAGCCACCGCCAAGTCGATAGTAGCTCGGCCTGTGTTGGCCGAGTAATTGGCAGAAATCTATTTTTCCTCAGCCAGCCTCGTGAGCGCTTTGATGGTGCTCATCAGGTTGCTGCGTATAACAGGGTCGGTAAAAATACGCGGAATGCCAATGGGCATAGAATAGATACGATAGATCACCAACACTTCCGTTGGCGAAAGTCGCTTCAACTCCCAACTGCCGGTTAACTTCATGCGGGTTACATCTTCATCCACAGGCGCCAGTTTGTCGTTTACTTTCGATTGAAAGGTGATGAAGAAAATTTCGCCTGGCTTTTTCTCGGTAAGTTGGTATTCCAGAAAATGATCCTGATCGCTTACCGGCCAGGGAATGTCGTGGTAGGAGTATTCCAGCCAATAGGTAGTGTCGGGTTGCGGGTATACTTTAAATTTGCTTACGTGCTTCTGCCAGTATTGGATTTTCGATTCGTCTTTGATAATGGAGAGGATTTCGAAAATGGTGGAGTTGATTCTGAATTCACCTTTTACTTCGCGTGCTTTTACAGGGGGGTTGGTGCCGGGGTAAGAAACCCAGCGTTCGTAAATGGCTATGCGTTCTTCTTTTTTTAGTAACTGAAACCCTTCCGGATCGCTTTGCGCATTTGTCTGCACACACCAAAGAATCAACAATAAAACGGGAAACACCAAGCGGGCTATCATCAAACACCAGTACGTTTAAGTCGTTATGTCAATAAATAACGATCAATTAATCCGTGCCAATATAATCAGGTAAACGCGGGATAAGCAACACCGCACTGCCTTTGAATTTCATCGCTCACTTCAGCCATCAGCAGACTCATGCTCCACGGCAGCAGCGGGCTTTCCGTTAACCCGTTATCGAGGCAGCGCATTACTTCTTCTGCCTGAAATTGCAGACCGTTGGATTCGTAGGGAAACTCCCTGCGCGTGGTGGTGCCATCGTTTTTTTTAAGAGTAAGTGCCTGCGATTTGTGCCAAGGTGTGTGCAGCGTAATGGAGCCCTCCGTGCCCATAATGACCGCCTCTTTGGGCGAATCGCTTACTACCGAAGAAAGTATATGGGCGATGGCCCCTGAGTGAAACTTAAGCAACGCTGCCGTGGTGGCATCGGCACCCGTGGGTGCCCTGTTGGCAAATGCTTTGATCTCTGTGGGTTTGCCCAACATCAGCAACGCCAAAAACATGGGATAAACGCCTACATCTAATTGTGCTCCTCCGCCCAATTGAAGATTAAACACCCGGCCCTGCGGATTGTAAGGAGCGGCAAATCCAAAATCGCCCTGTAAAAATTGAACAGGGCCAATTTCATTTGCATCCACCCATCGCTTGGCTTCGGCTACTGCCGGAATGAAGCGCGTCCACATGGCCTCCATCAAAAACGTGTTGTGGTTTTTTGCCGTATCAATCATCTCTGCTGCCAGCTTTTTACTGAGCGTGAGCGGCTTCTCGCAAAGCACCGGTTTTTTATTTTTAAGGCAAAGCAGCGTGTGCTCGTAATGAAAGGTGTGCGGAGTGGCCACATAAATCACATCCACTTCCGGGTCGCTTGCCAGGTCTTGATAGCTGGTATGCACTTTGGTGGCGCCAAACTTTTCAGCGAACGTAGACGCTCTCGCTGCATCGCGCGAGGCCACTGCATATACAAGAACCCGGGGAAGTGTTTGCAAAGCTTCTGCAAACCGATTGGCAATTTTGCCCGGGCCTAATATTCCAAACTTATATTTTCTCATCGACTGAATTTCAAAAAAGGAGAATTATGCTATTTGTATGTCATCTTGTTAAAAGGAACACGCAACGCCCGCGACTGACTTACCTCCATCGACACAACCTTACCACTTTTGTTTTTCCTAAATTCATAGAGTGTAAAATCTTCATCGCGAAAGCCATCTTCAAAAACCGGTTTCAATTCAATGGAAGGATGCGGAGCTCGGTGTATCCACAAGTTGCCCTCTTTGGATTCCACGTGGTAGGTCATGTCGGCCTCGGTGCTGTGAAAAAGACCTTCAAACGCCTTAAGATATGTGTCGCTCGTTTCATAAATAGGAACACGCACATAGCTGGTGGTGTCGGTGCTGTTGTTTACTAGAATTCGGTTTGCACTCCATATCCATTTCAAGCGGCCGTCTGTAAGCGTGTCTCTGTGCAGCGGGGTAAGTGCATAACCGTTCGATTCTATATGCCCGTTTTTGTACTCCATCGAAAAAAAATCGAAACCACGAATGCTCCTGTAAACACCCGCCCAACGCTTCAATTCTTGTTCGCTCAGCAAAACTGCTTTAGCAGCCACCGGTTTGGGATTTGCTTCCTCACCCAAAAACACCGCAGCTATTTCATAACCTTTGGCCACAGGGTTAAAACCGGCATCATTGCTTAGCAGAGCAACGGATAATTTTTTATCGGGGTAGTAGGCCAGCCACGCACGGTAGCCAGCCGTTGCACCACTGTGGCTGATTTCTTTAAAACCATTATGGCTTCTTACATTTAGTCCTGCCGCATATTGAATGCGCGTGCCATTATTAAGTTGGCCCGGTGTGGTTCGCCAGGCAGCAGCCTCGTCTCCCAAAATTTCCTGTGTTTCCAATAATTGGTTCCAGCGTATCAGGTCGGTGGTGGTGGTAAGCAAACCGCCATGGCCATGAATGTGTTCGAAGGGCATCAGCTGTTCGTACTGGCCATTGCTGCGCTGGTAGGCAACGGCACGATTGGGAACTACTTCGCGAAAGTTATTGCGCCACTGCGTGTTTTTCATTCCCAGAGGTTCAAAAAAACGTTGGTGTGTAAATGTGGCCAGCGACTGCTTTGCCACACGCTCCACAATGGTTACCAGCATAGAATAGTTGGCATTGCTGTAAGAATATTCATTGCCGGGCACAAAGTTGGTGGACTTTTGCCTGCTCATAATCTGTAGCGCCAGCTCCTGCGTGTACACGCGCGTGGTGCGTGGCCAACCGGTAAGGCTGCCCACCACACCCCAATCTTTTAAACCACTGGTGTGATTTAATAAATGCTGAATAGTGATGGTCTTTTGATACACGGGTATTTCCGGTACGTATTTTCTGATGTCGTCATTCAGGGAAAGCTTGCCTTCTTTGGCTAGCAACAAAATGGCTGCCGCTGTAAACTGTTTGGCCACCGAGCCACTTTCAAAAATGGTTTCGGTAGTGTTGGGTATGTTGTGTTCTAAGTCGGCTAATCCGATGGCCCTGTTGTACACAATTTTAGTACCCCTGGCTACGGTAATTACCGCACCCGGTGTGCCATTGTGCCAACGGGTAAAGAGTGCATCGATTTGCTGCACCGTATCGGCCGAAAGGCCTTGTGCCGCAAGCGAGCTGCTCCAACCCACCATGAATACAAAAAGCAGGTAACAGAACTTTTTCATGACCAAAATCAGGTAGTTAAGAAAACTAAAAGTAACAGTACTGCTTTACAATGGCTACCGGAATTGGTAAGTTTATTCAATTGTGAGAGAGAAACTGCCATCGCTACAGGGGCTTGACCTTGATAGTGCCGCGGTGGAACGGATATTGGATTTCCTTCCCTACCCGTTTCTGATTGCGCGTACCGTCAACGGCATCAAGCACAATGTTTTTATGAACGAGCGTTTCCTGGAAGAAATCGGATACGACCGAACGGATATGCCCACCATAAACGAATGGTTTGAAAAAGCCTACCCGGATTTGAACTACCGCGAAAGTATTCGAAACAAATGGCAGGAGTTGTTAGAGGAAGCACGGAAGGAAGGCCGGTCGAAAGCCACCTTACAGGTTATCATTCAAACCAAACACCGCGGACCGCTGTGGTATGAGGTTACCTCCAGCTACCCAAGCGATGTGGAAGTAGTTGCCTTTGTGAACATTCACCCGGTAAAGGCTAGCGAGGCTAGGCTGGAGGTAGAAAACGCCAATCGGGATAAGCTGCTGTCGGTATTGGGCCATGACCTGCGCGGGCCTATCCGCAACCTGGTGCAACTCACCAAACTTTTTCGTCAGGAGCAACTCACCTCAGATGAACTGCGGCAGGTCATGCTGGGCATGCATGCCGATGTGGTACATACCCTCGACTTGCTTGAGACTTTACTTACCTGGACGCGTTCGAATTTTGCAAAAATTACTGTGAAACAAGAACCTATCGACCTGCAGCAATTAGTGTTGGAAGTGGTAGACCTGCTGAAGCCAGCACTCGATGCAAAAGGCCAACGCATAGAAATAAATGTATCGACTGCACCGGTTAATACGGATGAATCCATTTTGAGCATCGTGATGCGCAACTTGCTATCGAACGCCATGAAGTTTAGTAAGACCGGAGGCAAGGTGGTCATAGAATCTTTTCGTGCCGGGGGCGAGTTACGACTGAATGTAGTAGACGAGGGCGCGGGCATGAGCGAAGAGACCATTCATTTTATTGCCACCGACCAGCCGTTTACCAAAGCCGGCACCCAACGCGAGCAGGGCTTTGGGTTGGGCCTGCGCTTGTGTCGCGAGTTTTTGCCGTTGATACAAGGGAAACTTGAAATTGAGAGCGGAGAAAAAGGCACGCGAATGACGGTTGTGCTGCCAGTCGGTTAAAGTAAAGAATTCTATTAATCAAATCGGCCGCACAAATTTTTTGCAAGGTTTCTTGCGATTCATTGGCCAGCATGAGAAGGTTTAGTTTTTAGGGGTAATACAATCCACTCAATATCCTCTTTCGTTGTCGCGGGCCTTTTGGCCTGAAGTCTTGCATAGAAGTCCATCAGGTCGAGGGTGCGTATAAGTGCCTCTTGCCCAGACAAGCTTGCTTGTTCTTTATCCGTGGCTAGATTCTTTTCTTCAAAGGAGCTATAGGAAATGACCTTCATAGAAAGTAAAGTTTCCTTTCGATGAAGGTGAATCCGCATCGCGGCAGGGATTGCAGCGGAAAGCCCGGAGTGCGCGGGCCAGTGGGAAGCCGGACTTGCAGCGGAAAGCCCGACCCTGACTTTGCGAAGCAAAGGATGTGCGCAAGCGCAAACGTCTGGGGCCGCCCCGAAAATCCTACCAACCAACAACCAAGAACTAACAACTAATTGCCTATTTTCGCACCCAAATCAGCATAAAGAAAATGAGCCAAAACAGACCGATTTCAGCCTTTCTGGAAAAGAACTTTTTGCACTTCAACGCGGCTGCGTTGGTAGATGCCGCCAAGGGATATAAAAAACACATTGCCGAAGGCAAAAAAATGATGGTAACGCTGGCCGGGGCCATGAGCACGGGCGAACTGGGCATCAGCTTTGCCGAGATGATTCGCCAGAACCAGGTGCACATTATTTCGTGCACGGGTGCCAACCTGGAAGAAGATATTATGAACCTGGTGGCACACTCACACTACAGACGCATTCCTAATTACCGCGACCTTACCCCGCAAGATGAATGGGGCCTGTTGGAAAACCACCTGAACCGCGTTACCGATACCTGCATTCCTGAAGAGGAAGCCTTCCGCAGATTGCAGAAACACTTATACAAGGTATGGAAAGATGCGGAAGACAAAGGCGAAAGGTTGTTTCCGCACGAATTCATGTTCCGCATGATCAACAGTGGCGACCTGAAGCAGTACTATGAAATCGATCCGAAAAATTCGTGGATGATTGCCGCAGCCGAACGCAACATGCCCATGGTGGTGCCCGGATGGGAAGACTCGACCATGGGTAACATCTTTGCCAGCTACGTGGTAACGGGCGAACTGAAAGCCAGCACCATGAAAAGCGGTATTGAATACATGGTGTGGCTGGCCGACTGGTACACGCAAAATGCAGGCACCGAGGGTATCGGCTTCTTCCAGATTGGGGGCGGTATTGCGGGCGACTTCCCGATATGTGTGGTGCCGATGTTGCACCAGGATTTAGAAAGAGACAACGTGCCGTTCTGGAGTTACTTCTGCCAGATCAGCGACAGCACTACTTCATATGGTTCGTACTCGGGCGCAGTGCCCAACGAAAAAATAACGTGGGGTAAGCTGAGCATCGACACGCCCAAGTTTATCGTGGAAAGCGATGCCACCATCGTAGCACCTTTGATGTTTGCGTATATTTTGGATATGTAAAAGTAGTTGTTAGTTGCTGGTTATTAGTTGTTGGCAATGGACTAACAACTAATAACCGGCAACTATTCCGTATCTTGGTAAAAATGAACTTGAAATATGAATTACAAAGTCTCATTTCAGGAATTGGCAAAAATTCAACAGGAAATCTTATTGAAGCAGCAGCCAACCACCTTAGAGAAAGCAAAACAGCAAGTGGAGGCTTTAAAACGGATGAGTTCACAAAAGATAAGGAAACAGCGTGGTTGATTGATTGGGTTGATCGATCGGATAAATGGGTAGAGGCAATTGACGAAACAAGATTTATTGCGAGAGGCGCGGAACAGCGTGTGTACCTGGATGAAGACACCCGATTCGTACTCAAATTAAATGATTCTGTTTTCTATGAGTTCTGGCTTGATTACTTCTATAGTCTTCTAATTCATAATTTTTTATTTCCACAAACCGCGTATACATTGCTCGGCTTCTACAGGGAAAAAGATGTTTTACACGCAGTGGTTAAACAACCCTTCATTGAAATAACCGAACCTACCAATCCACAGATGGTGAAAGAGTTTCTGGCAGGTAACGGATTTGAACTAAAGAAAAATAATGATTATTTCAATCGGGAGGCAGGATTGATTCTGGAAGACTTGCATGATGAAAATGTATTGACCAATCGGGGAACACTTTTCTTCATTGACACAGCCTTTTATCTAATGCCTGATTTTTTTAAGAAAGATCACTCATAAACATTGATCGAAACGAACGAATTCATTGCATGAACCTGGATTTTCAACTACGAGCAGAAATACATAAAGCGGTAACTACCCTGTTTGGTCAATCGGTAGAGCAACTGCAGATACAACCTACGAATGCTGAGTTTGAAGGCTCGCATACGCTGGTGTGTTTTCCTTTGGCAAAAATTTCGAAGAAAGGCCCCGAGCAAACTGCCACCGCCATTGGCGAATACCTGGTGGCCCATTCAGGAATTGTTGCGCGCTTTAATGTGGTGAAAGGCTTTTTGAACCTGGTGATTGCCGACACGGTATGGGTGAGCGTTTTCAAGTCCCTCTATTCGAACAGCAGCTATGGGTCGCTTCCTTCCAATGGGCGCGAGATCATGGTGGAGTATTCTTCGCCTAACACCAACAAGCCGCTGCACCTGGGCCACCTGCGCAATAACTTTTTAGGATGGAGCGTGGCCGAGATCTACAAAGCCATCGGCTACCAGGTGCACAAAGTGCAGATCATCAACGACCGCGGCATACACATTTGCAAAAGCATGGCCGCCTGGAAACTTTTTGGCAATGGAGAGACGCCACAAAGTAGTGGCCTGAAAGGCGATAAGTTGGTGGGTAAGTATTATGTGGAGTTCGATAAAAACTACAAAGCACAAGTTAAAGAGTTGGTAGAAAAAGGAGTGCCCGAAGCAGAGGCTGAGAAGCAAGCACCCATCATGAAGTTGGCAGTAGACCTGCTGCAAAAGTGGGAAGCGAAAGACCTCGACACGATGCAGCTCTGGAAAACCATGAACGGTTGGGTGTACGAAGGTTTTGATGTGACCTACCAACGCATGGGTGTCGATTTTGAGAAATTGTACTACGAATCCGACACCTACCTGCTGGGCAAAGAAGAAGTGCTGAAGGGTTTAGAGAAGGGCATCTTCTTCAAAAAAGAGGATGGCTCGGTGTGGGTAGACCTCACCAGCGATGGCCTCGACCAGAAAGTGCTGTTGCGTTCGGATGGCACCTCCGTGTACATGACGCAGGACATCGGCACCGCCATTCTGCGCTTCCGCGACTTCCCAAAAATTGAGGGCCAAATTTATACGGTTGGCAACGAGCAAGAATATCACTTTAAAGTGTTGTTCTTAATTCTGAAAAAACTGGGTTACACCTGGGCCGAAAAGTGCTATCACTTGTCGTACGGCATGGTAGATTTGCCTTCAGGAAAAATGAAGAGCCGAGAAGGAACGGTGGTAGATGCAGACGACTTGATGCAAGAGATGGCCGATGAAGCAGAGAAACAAACCCGTGAATTGGGAAAAATAGACGATGCCTCTGATGCAGAGATCAAACAATTGTCGGAGATGGTGGGTTTGGGAGCACTGAAATTTTTCTTGTTGAAAGTAGATCCCAAGAAGCGCATGATGTTCGACCCGAACGAGTCGATACAATTGCAAGGCCACACCGGCCCCTTCATTCAATACACCCACGCCCGCATCTGCTCCATTCTGCGCAAAGCGGAACAGTTAGGAATAGTGCCTGCAGTGGCTGATGTGCCATCGTTGGAACCCGCGGAGCGCGAAGTAATCTTCATGCTGAATAACTTCCACAATAAGTTGCAGGAAGCAGCACGCGAGTACTCACCTGCCATCATCGCAAATTTTGCGTATGATCTGGCCAAAGAGTACAATCAATTTTATCAATCCATTCCCATTTTCAACGAAGCCGACAAGGCCAAGCTTCAGTTTCGTATAGCCTTCTCTCAAATGGTGGCCACATCATTAAAAAAATCGATGAGTTTGTTAGGCATTCAGGTGCCTGAAAAGATGTAACAATGAATGCGGGCATGTTTAAATGGAGTTGGTTCATTGCTGGTTTCGAAAAACAATTCCCGCAATGGAACGAAACGTTGCCCTGGCATCTTATCGGCAACCTGCCTGAACAAATTACACAGTTGCAGACTTTGCTAGGTAACGATTACGCGATTGCGGATGGTGTAGCCGTGCATGCCACCGCCAGAATAGAGCCACATGCAGTATTGAAGGCGCCCCTCATTATCGGTCCGGAATGTTTTGTAGCCTCGCATGCGTACCTGCGCGGGGGTGTGTATCTTCTGGGCAAGAATACAATCGGCCCGGGTTCCGAGATTAAATCATCGATACTATTTGATGGCACTAACCTGGCACACTTTAATTTTGTGGGCGATTCCCTTATTGGTGCCGGATGTAATTTCGAGGCAGGCTCCATTGTTGCCAATCATTACAACGAGCGCGAAGACAAAACCATAGTTGTAAAAGTAGCGGGCGAACGAATCAACACCCAGGTTGATAAATTTGGTGCCCTGGTGGGCGATGAAAGTAAAATAGGTGCCAATGCCGTGCTCTCCCCAGGCACTATTCTTGAACCGCGCACCATTGTGCCGCGCCTGCAATTGATTTGAACATTCTGTTTGGTATCGCTGTTTTAGGTACTAAATTGAATGACTTATGAAAACTTTGCTGTTCACCACTTCACTTTTTTTCTTCATGATGGATGCAGGTAATCTCTACGATTTTAAAATCAATGCCCTGGATGGGCGACAGGTCGATTTTTCCAAGTACAAGGGCAAAACACTGCTGATTGTGAACACGGCCTCGGAGTGCGGCTACACACCGCAATATGCCGATCTGCAAAAAGTGCACGAATTGTATAAAGACAAGTTGACCATACTGGGATTTCCTGCCAACAACTTTGGTGGACAAGAGCCTGGAACCAATACGCAGATTGCATCTTTCTGCCAGAAAAACTATGGCGTAACCTTTCAGATGTTCGAGAAAATTTCTGTGAAGGGCGCAGACCAGCATGAGTTGTATCAATGGTTAAAGGACAAAACCGGCAAAGAGCCTACTTGGAATTTCTGCAAGTATTTGGTGAAGCCTGATGGCACCGTGAAATTTTTTGCTTCTGGTGTAAACCCCATCGAAATTGTGGACGAAATATAAATATTACATAGCCGCATTCATTCTGATTATGGGATTGGCAGCATTTCTATCGGGTAAACTGGGCAAGAGTAAGAGCGCTCCTGTGGCAGAAACCATCTATGCTTTTAAAATGAAAACATTGGATGGCAAGGAAATAGATTTTTCGCAATTCAAAGGCAAGAAGTTATTGATTGTAAATACCGCCTCGAAGTGTGGCAAAACTCCGCAATACGCAGATCTGCAAAAGCTGCACGAGCAGCATGGCGAAAAAGTGAAGGTATTGGGATTTCCCGCCAACAATTTTCTATGGCAGGAGCCCGGATCGAACGTAGAGATTGCCGAGTTCTGTGAACGGAATTACGGTGTTACTTTTCAGATGTTTGAAAAGATTTCGGTAAGGGGCAGCGATCAACACCCCTTGTATCAGTGGCTCGAAGCCAAAACGGGCCAGCGTCCGGATTGGAACTTTGGAAAATACCTGGTGGAAGAAGATGGAAAGACTGTTACCTATTTCAAATCGGGTACTACCGTGTTTGAACCCGCTGTTTTCGATCAACTGATCGATTGAAGTCAATGTATACATTGGTTTTTTGTGCGAAATAAGGAGGTCTACTCGTTCTGGTATTTTAGTATCTTTGTTGTATGGAAAAAGATCTTCTTGGGCGTATCGTCATCGATCAAAATGTTTGCCATGGCAAACCCATTGTAAGAGGGCTTCGGTATCCGGTTGAGAGTGTACTGGAGTGGTTGAGTTCAGGCATGACCTTTCAAGAGATTTTATCTGACTATCCGGATTTGGAAGAAAATGACCTGAAGGCTTGTTTACTTTTTGCTGCGAGGCTCATCAAGGTCAAAAATATTTATCAGGTAACTGGGTGAAGTTCTTATTGGATGCACAATTACCAGTATTCCTTTGTCATTGGCTTACTGACAGAGGATTTCCATCGATTCATACCTCTTTTCTTCCCGACAAGAACCGATCATCGGATGAGCAATTACTTGCGTTAGTAGAGAAGGAGGACAGGATTCTTATCTCTAAAGACAGTGACTTTTACGAATCATTTTTAGTTTATTCCCGTCCAAAAAAATTGCTTTTAGTTACAACAGGTAACATTAGCAATCAGGACCTCAAGAAACTTTTTGAGCTCAATATTCAACAACTCACAAAGCTTTTTAAAAACAATAATCTGATTGAGTTAAATCAAGAGCGTATTATTGTGCACGAATGACTATGAAAGCCTGGATTTCTGCTTTTCGCCTTCGCACCTTACCCCTCGCATTGTCATGCATTGGTATGGCTGGTTTTCTGGCTGCAGCCGATGGTAGCTTCAATACGGGTATCTTTGCCATGTGCTGCATCACCACCATTTTTCTGCAGGTATTATCGAACCTGGCCAATGACTATGGCGATTCTGTAAACGGTGCCGACCATGCCGGCCGCAAAGGTCCAACGCGGGCGGTACAAACAGGTGCCATATCGCCAGCACAAATGAAAAGAGCAGTGGTAATTTTTGTGTTGCTCTCGCTGGCAAGCGGCATCTACTTGTTGTGGTTGGCTTTTGGGTGGAATACACAGGCATTTTTGTTCTTTCTGGCATTGGGGCTGCTTAGCATTGCGGCTGCCATAGCCTATACCGTTGGCAAAAAGCCGTATGGCTACGTTGGCCTGGGGGATCTATCCGTATTGTTGTTCTTCGGTTTGGTAGGTGTGCTGGGGTCACTTTATCTTTTTAAGGGCACTTTTCATGTGGTGGAAGTATTACCCGCACTCAGTTGTGGTTTTTTCTCCATCGCTGTTCTTAACATCAACAACATTCGCGACATCGAATCCGACAAAGCTGCCGGAAAATATTCCATACCTGTGCGTATTGGCCGAAACAAAGCCATTACCTACCATTGGTTATTACTTATCGCTGGCTTTGGCACGGCAGTGGCACATAGTTTTGTCACCTATCGATCAGCCTACCAGTTCTTGTTTTTGCCGGTGGCACTCTTGCTCGTTCGCAACGGCCAGGCCATCGCATCTTTACCCTCCGAAAAATTGGATCCCTACCTGAAACAAATGGCGCTTACCACGCTGCTGTTTGTTATTTTATTCGGCACGGGTTTGCTGCTGGCGTAAAAAACCGATCCAGGCTGACAAATGTCATGTTTCCCTTTGAGGGGAATCAGTAGCTTCCACTCCTTGGTTGGCTACCTTTGGTCTATCAACAAAATGCCACCCGTATGAAAAAAATTCTGGTTCCCTGCGATTTTTCCGACCCATCGGTACAAGCTTTTAAGTTTGCCGTAGACATCGCTAAGGAAAGCAAGGGCGAAATCTATCTGCTGAACGTAGTAGAGCTACCCGTTCTTCACGATTCGGTGCTCATGCCTACACTTTCGTTCGAAGAAGCTTTCATTACAGATTTGAAGTCAAGCGCGGAAAAGAATTTTAAGAAAATGAGGGACAAGTGGGCCCCCACCGGTCCTAAAATCCATGCCTTTGTGGAATACGGAGCCACCAGCCCCACCATACGCCAGTTCATCGAAGACCAGAAAATAGATCTGGTGGTAATGGGCACGCATGGGGCATCGGGTGTAAAAGAGTTTTTGATTGGCTCTAACACTGAAAAAATAGTACGCTTATCTCCCGTTCCGGTGATAGCGATTAAGAAGCCGGTGAAACAAATCAAAGAGATTGTGTTTCCCAACGTACTCAGCCGCGAACAGGAAGACCTCACCATGAAAGTGAAAGCATTGCAGAACTTCTTCAAGGCACGGCTGCACTTGCTATATGTAAACACTCCTGCTTTATTCAAACGCGATTCAGAAACGCGTGAGGCCATGAAGGCATTCGCCAAAAGATACATGCTGAAAGACTTCACCATCAATGTGTACAACGACATCAGCGAAGAAGAAGGGGTAAATAATTTTTCGAAAGAAATAAAAGCCGACATGGTAGCCATGGGTACCCATGGTCGCAGGGGCATCAGCCACCTGATGATGGGCAGCGTGGCCGAAGACATCGTGAACCACCTGGAGTGCCCCATCTGGACGTACAAAGCCAAGTAGCATTTGGTCCCTTCATTCGCAAAACATGCAAATACTTGAAGAAGTAAAGTGTTACCATTGCGGCCAGCCGTGCGACAGCGAGCGTTTTCAAAGTCATGATAAAAACTTTTGCTGCCATGGGTGCCAAACTGTTTTTGAAATTTTAAACGACAACGACCTCTGCAACTACTATAGTTACGAAACCGCACCGGGCGTTTCTCGCAAACAAGTAAGCGATGAATCCTACACTTGGTTAAACGAGCCAGCCATCCGAAAAAAGTTGTTGCTGTTCGAATCGGACAATTATGCTAAAGTAGAATTTTTTGTACCTGCCATTCATTGCATCTCGTGTATCTGGTTACTGGAAAACTTACAGAAGTTAGATAAAGGTGTTCTGCGCTCGCAGGTAAACTTTGCCCGGAAAAAGGTCACCATCGAATACAATTCATCGTTGGTGCCGCTGGGTAAGCTGGCGCAACTAATGGATAGCGTTGGTTACGCCCCGCAGATAGCACTTGACGAGAAGAAAACCGAAAACACCAGCAACAAGCAGTTAGTAACAAAGTTGGCTGTAGCTGGATTTTGCTTTGGCAACATTATGTTGTTAAGCTTCCCGGAGTACCGGGGTATGGATGGAAGCGAAGAAGGATTAAAAATCCTCTTCTCTTATCTTAACCTGGCACTGGCATTGCCCGTTACTTTTTATGCAGGTCGCGATTATTTCGACAATGCGTGGCAGAGTTTCCGGCTGCGGCAAATCAACATCGATGTGCCCATAGCCGTGGGGTTGGCCGCCCTTTTTCTGCGCAGTGCTTACGATATCATGAGCCAAACTGGGCCTGGTTATCTTGATTCACTGGCTGGACTCGTTTTCTTTCTGCTCATCGGCCGGTGGTTTCAAAGCAAAACATACGAAAGCCTGGCGTTCGATCGCGATTTTACCGCTTACTTCCCACTGGCCATTCAACGCAAAGAAGGCGAAGATTGGAAACCCACAGTCATCTACGACCTGGAGCGCGGTGATACCATACGCGTTCGCAATTGGGAGGTAGTGCCAGCCGATAGCATTCTCATGAATGACCATGCCTTCTTCGATTACAGTTTTGTTACGGGGGAGTCGCGGCCGGTGAAAATAAAAGCAGGCGACTTGGTTTACGCAGGCGGCCGACTAGCAGGTCAACCCGTTGCCTTGGTGGTCGACAAAAAAACATCGCAAAGTCACCTTACCAGTCTGTGGAACAACGAGGTTTTTCGCAAAACGGATGAAAACCACTCGCAAAAAATGATCGACCGTGCGGCTCGGCATTTTACCTGGGTAGTGCTGTTAATTGCCCTGGCAACAGGTGTATACTGGTATGTTACCGATGCCTCGCAAATGTGGTTGGTGCTTACTTCTGTACTGATGGTAGCCTGCCCCTGCGCCCTGGCGTTAGCGGCACCCTTTACTTACGGCAGCATGGTGCGCGTATTTGGCAAGCATGGTTTTTATTTGAAGAATGCTGACATAGTAGAGCGTATGGCTGGCGTTAATGCCATAGTATTCGACAAAACAGGTACCGTAACACAAGGCGCCAGTCGGCTTGAGTTTGTGGGCGTTTTGGATGACAACGAGTTAAGTTGGGTGAAGAAATTAACCTCTTCGTCATCACATCCGCTCAGCAATCTCATCACACAGTCCATTGAAGGTAACTACGCGGCTGAATTATTTGATTTTTCTGAAACACCTGGCAGGGGCTTGCAAGCTGCGGTAGATGGCCATGTGGTGCGGGTAGGCTCAGCACTGTATGTAGGCTTCACAGGTCAGGCAGAAGACCTAACTTCGAAAGTGTTTGTATCTATCGATAACGAAGTGCGTGGTTATTTCAAAATAGAAACCACTTTACGGCCCGGTATTACCACGCTGGTACAACGCCTGAAAAATTATGTATTAACGTTGCTTTCAGGTGATGGTGCGGCTGAGAAGGCTAAAATGCAAGCCATTTTCCCTGAGAGTACTTCTTTGCATTTTGACCAGAATCCTCATGAGAAACTTGATTACATTAAGCAATTACAAACCCGGGGTAATAAGGTAATGATGGTAGGCGATGGCTTGAACGATAGCGGAGCGTTGAAGCAAAGCGAAGTGGGTATATCAGTAACAGACGATACCGGTTTCTTCACACCTTCTTCTGATGCCATTCTGGATGGATGTCGCCTTGCATGGCTGGATCGTTTTCTGCACCTGTCGAAGAAAGCCACATTGATTACCAAAACAGGTTTTGCCATTTCATTCTTCTACAACATTATCGCCTTATCGTTTGCAGTAAGCGGGCATCTTACACCATTAGTTGCTGCCATACTCATGCCTATTTCAAGTATCAGCGTGGTGGGGTTCACCACGCTGGCCGTTAACATCAGTGCACAAAGAATTTTACGCTCATGACCATCATTGTGGTTTTAATATCAATTAGCTTAACGTTGGCGCTGTTTTTTCTGGGTGCTTTTTTATGGAGTATGAAGTCAGGCCAATACGATGATACCTACGGCCCCTCTGTGCGCATGCTCTTTGAAGACGAAAAGAAGAAAAAATGAAACTGATACCAGACGATCTGGCATTGCGTTATGGAGGCTCCTGGCTTCAACTCAAGAAAGACGATGTTGTTTTTCACGAAGGTGATGAGGCCTCTTTTTTCTACCAGGTAGCAGATGGAGCGGTAAAAATGGTTACTTACAGCGATGGGGGCGATGAATTTATTCAAGGCATTTTTTATACGGGCGAGAGTTTTGGTGAGCCACCCCTGTTTTGCGGATTTGAATACCCCAGCACTGCATTCGCCATGGGGCCAGCACGCGTATTAAGACTTCCGAAAGACCGCTTTTTTGATTTATTGAAAGACAACTTTTCCATTCATTTGAAGGTGGACAGGATACTTTGCGAGCGGCTGAAGTACAAAAACATGGTGCTGTCAGAAATTTCTTTCTACGACCCGGAGCATCGCATACAAAGCCTCCTTCAATATCTGAAATCTAAGTCTACAGTTGCAGAAAAAGATTTTCTGGTGCCGCTTACACGGCAGCAACTGGCCGACATGAGCGGCATGCGCGTGGAGACAGTGATCAGAACCATTAAAAAAATGGAAGAAAGTGGCAAGGTAAGGCTACAAGATCACAAGATTTTTATTTAATTTCATTCATCGTTTTCTGAATCACGGAGAACATTGAACTGCGGAATCGCTATTACGGATTCCATGTATTGCGTTGCAGGCAATTGTATAGCAGGAATAGTATAAGTAGTCGTTAAAAATCAGCTTTCCCTTATGATTCGCGTCATAAGGCAGGCATCGGAGGCATTCTATTTTGCACCCGATAAAGGAATAAGGCAAAACTTATTAACCCTTAACATAAACGCTATTTATTATGAAAACCCTCATTGCCATCTGTGCCCTGTTTGTTGTCGTCTCCGCTTGTGCGCCCGATAAGCCACAAAACCTGGAAGAATATCCTGAAGCCAAAAAATCGGCCCCGGAGTCGGTGATTACCGATCCTACCAAAGGAATTGGTGCTGTAAAAAATGTAACGCTGAATACGCCTCTGGAACAAGATCGCGTGAAGCGCGGCATGGCCATCTACGAAATGAAGTGCCAGGCTTGTCACCGGCTTGACGACCAACGCGTAGTGGGCCCTGGCTGGAAAAACGTGACAAAAAACAGGAAGCCCGAGTGGATTATGAACATGATTACCAACGTGGACGTAATGCTCGACCAGGACCCGGAGGCGCAAAAGTTGCTGGAGCTGTGCTTAATGCGCATGCCTAACCAGAACGTTTCCATTGGCGATGCGCGCGATATTCTGGAATACATGCGCCAGAATGACGGAGAAAAATAGAACCTCCTCAAACTTAAAATCATACATCATGAAAACTGTTTCATTTCTAATGGCAACACTGCTGTTGTTTTCCTGTGGCCAACCCGCTGCCACCACAGAAACACCGGCAGCCGTCCCCGATGGCGGCCAATCAACCGTACAGGACGATGTTTCGCAGCAAGACTTAGTACGCATTGCCGTAAACTCGCCCGACCACACTACGTTGGTAACAGCACTAAAAACAGCCGAAGACGTAGACGCTCTTTCCAACGCAGGTCCGTTTACAGTTTTCGCCCCCACTAACGCTGCATTCGACAAACTGCCCGCAGGCACAGTTGAAGATTTGCTGAAGCCTGAAAGCAAAGATGCCCTTCGTAACATACTGGAGTATCACGTATTTGTAGGCGTGCTTACAGAAGACCGCATTCAGGATGGCATGACCATTAACCAGGTAAATCTCGACAATGTTACACTCAATAAAAAAGAGGGAAAGTTAACCGTGAATGGTGCCAACGTATTGGCTAGCGCACGCGGATCGAACGGAATTGTTTATATCATAGATTCTGTATTGCTGCCACCCCAGAAATAGAAACCAATTTTATAATAACCAGTAAAATCCAATAACTATGAAAATCAAATCAATGTCGCGACATATAATGACAGCGACCCTACTGTTGGCCACCGTTGCCTTATGGCAAGGTTGCAAACCCAAAGCGCCCGCCAGCGCAGCGCTGGGCGATGCCGCTTCCAAGGCGTATGTTCCACCCGGCAAGCACGATGAATTTTACAATATCGTATCAGGCGGATTCAACGGCCAGATTGGCTTATACGGAATTCCTTCCGGAAGGCTGTTCAAAATTCTTCCTGTGTTTTCAGTATTTCCAGAAAACGGCTACGGCTATAGCGAAGAATCCAAGCCTATGCTCAATACATCGCATGGCTTTGTACCGTGGGACGATCTTCACCACATAGCGCTGTCTACCACCAAGGGAGAACACGATGGCCGCTGGGCATTTGCCAATGCCAACAACACACCTCGTGTAGCGCGGGTTAGTCTCAAGTCTTTCCGCACCGAAGAAATTCTTGAAATACCCAACAGCGGTGGTAACCACTCTTCGCCCTTCATTACGGAAAATACGGAATACCTGGTGGCCGGCACGCGTTTCAGCGTACCCATGGGTGGTAAAGATGTTCCTATCTCGTCTTATAAAGAAAACTTCAAAGGTTCTATCAGCTTCATTAAAGTAGATCCTGCCGATGGCCACATGAGCATTGCTTTTCAACTGCGCTCGCCTGGCTTTAATTACGACCTGAGCCGTGCAGGCAAAGGGCCCTCACATGGCTGGTTCTTCTTCTCGTGCTACAATACCGAACAAGCTTACACCTTGCTGGAAGTAAACGCTTCGCAGAAAGACAAAGATTTTATCATGGCTGTTAACTGGAAGAAGGCGGAAGAGTACATTGCGCAAGGCAAAGGCAAAAAAGAAAAGGCGAAATACGCACACAACGTTTACAGTGAGACTACCCATACCGTTACGTCCACAATTGAAAATGAGGTGACGGTGTTGGATGTAACGGAGCATCCTGATATTGTGTACTTCATCCCATGCCCCAAGTCGCCACACGGTTGCGATGTAGACCCTTCTGGCGAATACATTGTGGGTAGCGGTAAACTGGCTGCCATGATGCCTGTGTTCTCATTCGGAAAAATTCAGACTGCAATTACTAATAAAGACTTTGAAGGCGACTTTGAAGGGATACCCGTAATCAAATACGAATCTGCATTGCATGGTGAAGTGAAGAAGCCAGGCCTGGGTCCGTTGCACACCGAGTTCGATGAAAAAGGCAACGCCTACACGTCTTTCTTTGTGTCGTCAGAAATTGTAAAGTGGAATGTGAAGACATTGGAAGTATTGGATCGTGTTCCTACCTACTACTCCATTGGTCACTTAAGTGTGCCGGGTGGCCCCACTGCCAAGCCGCATGGTAAGTATGTAATCGCCTACAATAAAATTACCAAAGATCGCTACCTGCCTACAGGTCCCGAGCTCACGCAATCGGCACAGTTGTACGACATCAGTGGAGATAAAATGCAACTAATTCTGGACTTCCCCACCACGGGCGAGCCACACTATGCAGAAGCTATACCTGCCAGTTTAATTTCGCCTAACTCCACCAAAATATACAAACTGGAAGAAAATAGTCACCCCTATGTAGCCAAGGGAGAAGGTCAAACCAAAGTTGAGCGCAAAGGAAACGAAGTACACGTGTACATGACTGCCATCCGCTCGCACCTTACACCCGACAATATTGAAGGCATACGCATGGGCGATGAAGTGTATTTCCACGTAACCAATCTGGAGCAGGATTGGGATGTGCCACACGGTTTTGCAATCAAAGGTGCGGCCAATGCGGAGATTCTGATTATGCCAGGAGAAACGCAAACACTGAAGTGGATACCCACCGAGGCAGGCGTGGTGCCCTTCTACTGCACCGACTTCTGTTCAGCTTTGCACCAGGAAATGTCGGGTTATGCCCGCGTATCGCCTAAAGGCAGCAATACACCTTTGAAATATTCAACCGGAAAAATCGAAGGCGCACCAGGTGGCGGTGGCCAATAGATGCCTGCCACGTGCAGGAATGTTTTCATAGTTTACAGGTTGAAAGACCCCGGCACCTTTTGCGAGGGCCGGGGTTGCTAAAACACAAAAAAGATGAAAAGACTACAACCCCTTTCCCGATGGCTAATTGCAGTGGCTGCTGCACTCATGGTGAGTGCGTACTTTGTACCCCTCTGGCAGATACTGATGTGGGCACCGCAATATCCCGAAGGACTGGAAATGGACATCTGGATCAATGACATTAAGGGAGACGTAAAAATCATCAGTGCGCTGAACCACTACATCGGCATGAAGCACATTGAAGTAAGCATGTTTCCGGAGTTTCAATACATGATTTACATCGTTGGATTCCTGATTGCCTTCGGGTTGTCAACCGCCTTGGTGCACCGCAGGTGGATGCTGTGGGGGTTTTGCATTTTATTGGCGGCCACAGGAGTGGCTGCATTGGTGGATTTTTATTTGTGGGGATACGATTACGGACACAACCTCGACCCAACTGCAGCCATTGTAGTTCCAGGCATGTCTTACCAGCCCCCGCTCATTGGCACCAAGCAACTGCTGAATTTTACTGCCTTCTCGGGGCCAGATATTGGAGGATGGATCTTTATGACTTCCGCTTTACTGGCCATAGGCACTTTGGTTTACGAAATATTCTTTGTTAAGAAATGAAAAGTTACTTCGCAATAATGATTGTGGTGCTGATGGTACTCGGTTTGGGGTGCACCCCGAAGCCCGAGCCCCTTGCTTTTGGTCAGGATGCCTGCCACACCTGCAAAATGACTTTAATGGACAATAAGTTTGGCTGCGAACTGGTGACCAAAAAAGGTAAAGTCTACAAATTCGATGATATCAATTGCATGTTGAACTTCTACCACGCTGGCTACGAAGATCCGCAAAACTTTGCATTTGCACTGGTGATAGATTTCGCAAATCCGGGAAAGCTTGTTGATGCGAAGCAGTCGTGGTACGTAAAGTCGGAAGCAATCCGTTCGCCTATGAGCAGCGGTATTGCCGCCTTCGAAACAGAAGACGTACTGCAAAACCACAATCAGCAATGGAAAGGCATATTAATGAGTTGGGGCGAAGTGAACACCCAATTTAAGTAACAACCATGCGGACAGCCATCCTTTGCATCAGTTTATTGATTGGTAGCACGCTTGCTACTGCGCGTGCACTTCGTGTGGGGGCTAACGCTTCCATTCAACGTATTACCGATGCCGTTGCACTGGCCCAACCAGGCGACACTATTTTTGTTGAGCCAGGAACCTACCGGGAAGGCAACTTACTGATTCAAAAAAAACTTTTCATCATCGGGTTGGATTATCCCGTGTTGGATGGAGAAGACAAATTCGAAATTTTTACCATTCATGCACCCGGAGGACTCGTTGAGGGATTTCACTTTCAAAACACGGGCATTGCCAGCATCAACGACCTGGCAGCAGTTAAAGTGCTCGATTCACGCAACATTACGGTGCGTAACAACCGCTTTACCAACACCTTCTTCGGCATTTATTTTTCCAATTCTACAGACGCCACGATCGAGACCAACGAACTTCAATCGGATGCAGACGCTGAACATCAGATTGGCAATGGCATACACCTTTGGAAATGCGATCGCATTACCATTCGCAACAACCGCATCAAAGGGCATCGCGATGGCATCTATTTTGAGTTTGTAACGAATTCAGTCATTGAAAAAAACCACAGCGAAGCCAATCTTCGTTATGGTCTGCACTTTATGTTTTCGCACAACGATGAATACCGCGAAAACACTTTTCTGAATAATGGTGCAGGTGTGGCGGTAATGTATACCCAAGGTGTAAAAATGATTCGCAACACGTTTTCACACAACTGGGGTTCGTCCTCGTATGGATTGCTCCTGAAAGACATCCGCGACAGCTTTGTAACCGATAACTTATTTATTGCTAACTCTGTGGGTATCTTCATAGAGGGCAGCAGTCGCAACGAAATGCAAAATAATCGATTCATACAAAATGGTTACGCCATTAAGCTGCAAGCCAGCTGCGATGACAATGTCTTCCGAAAAAACAACTTTCAAAGAAACACATTCGATCTGGTTACAAACGGGCACACGGTATTGAACACCATTGAACATAACTATTGGGATCGCTACGAAGGTTACGACCTGAACCGCGACCAGGTAGGCGATGTGCCCTACCGACCCATTAGTGTGTATGGTTTGATTGTGGAGCGTGTACCCACAGCCATTTTATTGTGGCGTAGCTTTCTAGTTTTTCTGCTCGATAAAGCAGAAAAGGCCATGCCGGTTATTACACCCGAAAATCTGAAAGATAATTTTCCATCTATGCAGCCCTATGATCTCCATTGAAAACGTACATAAAAAATTCGGTAGCCTTACAGCTTTGAATCACATCAGTCTGCAGTTGCAGGCGGGTCATAGTTACGCCCTCATAGGTCCGAATGGGTCGGGTAAAACCACATTCATTAAAAGTGTGTTAGGGCTAGTGGTGCCAGACAAAGGCGAGATACTTTTTGACGGCAAAAGCATTCGCAACGACTGGCGTTACCGGGAAAAAATTGGCTACATGCCACAGATTGGGCGCTACCCTGAAAACATGCGCATTGGCCAACTGTTCGACATGATGAAAAACATCAGGGAAGATGAGCCGAAGGTAGATGAAGAATTAATGGACTCATTTAAACTGTATAAAATGTTCGATAAGCGTATGCATGCGCTATCCGGAGGCACCCGGCAAAAAGTAAGTGCTTCGCTGGCATTTTTGTTTAGTCCACCCGTTTTTATTTTCGATGAACCCACTGCAGGGCTCGACCCTGTGTCGGTTGAAATTCTGAAAGAAAAAATATTGCACGAAAAGCGAATGGGAAAATTGCTCATCATTACCTCACACATCCTGAGCGATCTGGACGAGTTAACCACCAATCTTGTTTATATGCACGAAGGCCAGGTTCAGTACAACAATGCCATCGACCAATTGAAGGAAGAAACCAATGAAACCCGGCTGAACAAGGCCATTGCCACGCTCATCAAACAAAAAGAATTAATCGCATCGGTAACCCATTGACATCATGACCCGCGTTATCAAATATGTTTTTTACGATATACTGCGCACACGCTTCATATTGTTTTATACGGCTTTCCTGCTGGTCTGCACATTCGCCTTGTTTCAGTTAGACAGCGACTTTGGAAAAGTGGTGCTCAGCCTGATGAACATTATGCTGATGGCCGTTCCTTTGATAAGCGTGGTGTTTACCACTATTCATTTTTACAATTCTTATGAGTTTATTGAGTTGATGCTGGCGCAGCCCATTCACCGAAGGGCTGTTTTCCTGAGTGAGTACCTGGCGGTAGCTTCATCGTTGTGTCTAGCCTACATCGCGGGTGTAGGTATTCCTTTTCTGATGTATGGTGCCTGGCAGGTGGTGGGTTCTCTGCTGCTTACCGGTGTGTTTCTTACGCTGGTATTTGTATCGTTGGCATTTTTTGCTTCCGTACTCACCCGCGACAAGGCAAAAGCCACAGGCGTTGCCTTGCTTTTCTGGCTCTACTTCTCGTTGATTTACGATGGATTATTATTATGGGTGATTTATAGTTCTAACGACTACCCATTGGAAAAAATTACGCTTGCGCTGATTGCCTTCAACCCCGTAGACCTTGCCCGCATCATCATGTTACTGCAGTTGGATATTTCTGCATTGATGGGCTATACAGGTGCTTTCTATAAAGATTTCTTTGGGAGCAGCGCAGGCATACTTTTTTCAGGTGGCCTGCTGCTTGTTTGGGTGGTATGGCCAGTGTGGTGGGCACTGCGTATTTTCAATAGAAAGGATCTTTGAAAATGGAAATATCTTCGCGGGCCAATATAGAATTGCTGGTCAATACTTTCTATGAAAAGGTACAGGCAGATACGCTATTGGCACCTTTGTTTGCCCATGTGGATTGGCCCCATCATTTGCCTGCTATGTACAGTTTCTGGTCTTCCATGATGCTGGACGAAAGACGTTACCAGGGCAATCCGCTTCAAAAGCACATGCCGCTTGGCCTCAAGGCAGCACATTTTGAAAGGTGGTTAGCTTTGTTTCACGCTACCGTAGATGAACTTTTTGAAGGTGATAAAGCAGAAGAAATAAAAATGCGTGCACAAAGCATCGCCATGGTGTGGCAGCATAAGCTGGGCTTACTCGTTCGCTGACTCAATTTTCTTTTTCAACTAAATTCAGTGCCGCTATTTTTCTGCTCAGCAAGTCCTGCTCGGCCACCGTCTTAGTAAGGGGCAAAGCCTTCATTAAATATTGCATTGCCATTTGATTATTGCCCATGCGCGCGTGTATTTCCCCCAAGGAAGCATACAACAGATAATAGTTCTGCAATTGGCCGTTCGATTCTATATCCAACAATTCAGTTAAAGCTGCCGCAGGACCTTCGGCCTCTGCCCGGGCAATGGCGCGATTCAAAGCTACCACCGCATCGGGTTTGATTTGATACAACCATTCGTACAGTTGCAAAATACGGCTCCAATTAGTAGCCGCGAAACTGGCAGCTGTGACGTGCTCGTAAGCAATGGCAGCCTCTACATGATAAAACGACAAATGATCACCGATTGAAGCTTGGTGTATATACGTATTACCCTGTTCTATTAACTCACGGTTCCACTTTGCACGATCTTGCTCCTTCAGTGTAAGCATTCTTCCAGCTGCATCGATTCGTCCATGTGCTCTTGCTGCGTGAAAACACATCAGCGCCAGTAGTGCAAAGGCATCCGTATGCCGGGTTGTTTCGCTGTCCACAAGCATCTTTCCCAGTCGCAGCGCTTCTTCCAGTAAGTCTTCGCGCACCAGTGAGCCTTGGTGGGTAGCGTGGTAGCCTTCATTGAAGATCAGGTAAACAACAGTAAGCACATTTTGAAGGCGCTGCTTTAATTCATGCGGTGGAGGTAAAGCAAAAGCAATCTTTTCTTCACGAAACTGCTCGCGCCCACGATACAACCTTTTGGTGATGGTTTCCTCATTGGTTAAAAAAGCACGGGCAATTTCCAGTGTGGTGAAGCCGCACAATGTCTTCAGCACCATGGCCACCTGGCTTTCTTCTGGCAACGAGGGGTGGCAGCAGACAAACATCATACGCAACTGTTCATCTTCAATGCCATCAGGAGTTACCAGTTTTTGCAAAGTGGTTCCTACTGAATATTCAGACTTTAATAATGGCGATACAGATGCTTCAAATTCACGCTGGTGGCGTTCTCTACGCACCACATCCAAAGCTTTGTTGCGAGCTGCGGTAAAAAGCCATGCCGTTGGATTGGCGGGTATACCGTGAAATTTCCAATGTTCCAGCGCTTTTAAAAGTGTATCCTGCACCACATCCTCCACCAGTTCCAGGTTGTGCGAGCCGAATATTCGGGTGAGCACAGCCGTTATCCGGGCCGCCTCGCGCCTGAACAAATGATCAACAAGGGGCCTTACATCCTCCGGCATCTACCAAAGGTACGTAAGGCCTCTCAACAAAAAAGCTGTTTTTGATTTTGATTTTTTAGTTACAATCTGAAGTGGATACCGCTCTACTCCTGCGAATTATCGTAGTAGGTTGCATCGCGTACGATTAAGCCATTCTCGATCGTTAACACTCCGCCAATAGGCAAGCTAAACGTTGAACCATCGGGCGCAGTGCCAGTAGCTACAAATTCCACAAACACTTTGTTTCCACTCGGGTAGAGTCCCTTGAGTTCATCATGTATATCCGGAAACATTGCTTCCATTTCTTTGTATTTGGAAGCAATCTCTGCCCGCGATTTTTTTACGTAGCTTTTGCCATAAGCCGGATCGAGATACTCGGCATTCTCCGCATAGTGCGCAGCCATCTTCTCCCAATCGTGGGCATTAAAGGCATCGAACATACTTTGTACCACCGCCACATTCGTATCTCCCGTTGCTGTCTGCTTACAAGCTGCCACGCACGCAAGCAGAAAAATAAAAATCAGTTTTTTCATTTCTTTCACATTACTGCTCCACAGGAAAAATTTCACGAATTTCTACAGAACCTTCATCGCTGTTCAATGTGGGGCAACCTTTCGAAAGTTGCACCGCATCCTCGTAATCGTTGGCCTTAATCAACATGTAGCCACCTACAATGTCTTTGCCTTCTACAAAGGGTCCGTCTGTTAATTTCTTTGCTTTTCCTTTCAACACCTTTCCGTGAGGAAAAAGGGGTTGACCCCCTACCAGCTTACCATGTTGTGCCAGGCCATCCATCCATTTCTGCCACAGTGCCATTTCAGCCTGCATCTCTTCGGGCGATTGCTGCACAAAGGCTTCTTCGTTGGCCTGTGTGGTTCTAAATACCAACATAAAATCTTTCATAAGTTCTTTTTTTTTGGGTTGTTAAACTTGTTTTGCACCTCTAAGACGATCGACATTCAGAAATCCGGACAGACTTTCTGAAAAAAATTGCAGTCTAATTTTAGCATTTTTTAGTACTCAGCGGTGCGTTTTGGCTTATCTTTCTTTTTTAAGCATGGATACCTTCTGGATAGTTGTAGCAAGTGCTGTAATGCTGGGCGGCCTTGCCGGCTGCGCATTGCCGTTGTTACCGGGACCACCCTTAAGTTATGCAGCCCTCCTACTTTTACAGTTGCGCACAGAGCCACCATTCACCTTGCGGTTTCTTATTATCTGGGGTTTGATTGCCGCGGTGGTAACGCTGCTGGATTACTTTATACCTATTTGGGGCACAAAAAAATTCGGAGGCTCCACCTATGGCATATGGGGCTGTGGCATCGGATTGTTGCTGGGTTTTTTCTTTGGGCCCATAGGCATTGTGGTGATGCCTTTCTTAGGTGCATTAGTGGGCGAGTGGTTAGCGAACCGCAATTCAGACCAGGCACTGCGTGCTGCCTTCGGTTCGTTCCTTGGTTTTTTGGCGGGCACTTTGTTAAAGTTGGTAACCTGCCTGGCCATGCTGTGGTATTTTATTGTTGCCTTGCTCTAAACACATAATCTATGATCAGAATCAGTGCCCTTTTTTCTTTTTGCCTGCTGGCGATGACAGCGGTGGCTCAAAATAAATATGGGTTACGCGCAGTAACCTTAGAAGAATATCGCCAATCCTTGCGCACACAGCCAGAGAAAGAATTGGTGAACCTGGCCACCTACATACCGGGCATTGTACTCGACATACGTTATGCCACCACCAATAATTTTACGGTTGAAGTAATTTATCAACTACCTCGCGCCTACGCGCGAAAGCCGGTAGCCGAAGCGTTGAAAAAGGCACAAGCTGAATTTAATAAGCTGGGCGTAGGCATTAAAGTGTACGATGGCTATCGGCCCTATAAAGCCACTGTTAAGTTTTATGAAGTCTATCGCGACACCACCTATGTAGCTTCTCCTTACAAAGGTTCGCGCCACAACAGGGGTTGCGCCATAGACATGACGTTGGTTGACTTAAAAACCGGTGAAGAACTGCAAATGCCTACCGGTTTTGATTCTTTTCAAAAAGAGGCTTGGCCTACCACACCGGTTAAAGATCCGACCATTAAAAAGAACCGCGACCTGATCATCAGCGTCATGGAAAAACATGGCTTCAAAGTAAATGCCTCCGAATGGTGGCACTTCGACTTTGTAGGTTGGCAAAAGTTTGAAGTGTTGGATATTGATTTTGAGGCGTTGGAAAACTGAGCGACTCCTGACAATTAAGAAGTGGCCTCAAAAATTTCTCTTTCCATTCTATGCACGTAGCAATCATCTTCGCCAAACATTCTGCGCTCTACCCTTTGGAAGCCTAAACGCTCATAGAAGCGGATGGCCTTGGTATTACTCACCAATGGATCAATAATAATGGCTTTCACTTTGGGGTTGGCAAAGCAACGGGTAATTGCCTGCCGCATCATGATCGTGCCGTAACCTTTGCCAATGTCTTTCGCTTCGCCCATCCAGATATCGATGGCACGCAGGTTAGGCTCCACATCGCCCCAATAGCGCGTCTCTTCTTCCAATGGATCGATGATTTGTAGAAACCCAATCGGCCGGCCATCCAATTCAGCCACCAGTTGCTCGCGCCAGGCTGGTTCACGTTGCAACTCCACTTCCCAGTTCCAATCATCGTTGGGATCGGAAGCGATATTGTGGGGTTGTTCATCCCAATGACGCAGCAAGGCAAGGTCGTGAATGGTAGCAGGTCGGAGAGAAATAGTCATGTTCAAAAATAATCATTAGGCGCGTCCACTTCCAGCTAAAATCAAACACGGTCAAACATTGATCAATCGCAAAACCATCGCTGCAAAAAATACGGTCAGCACAAGCGTGGGGCCGGCTTGAGATGATAGCTTTCAAAAAGTGCTTCTTCCCCTGAAGATGGGGCTTGGGTGAGTTGGCAAGTTGGTTCAACGCGCCAGCTAGGGGGCTTGACCTTGCAGAAATTGATTGTAGCCATCGGCAAATTTTCGCATTTGTTCAATTAAGGGAAGCAACGCCTTGCCTTGCTCTGTAAGACTGTATTCAACTTTGGGCGGATGCAATCCCTGGGCGGTGCGAAGCACAAGCCCGCTATCGCACAAGAATTTAAGCTCTTGCACCAGCATCTTTTCGCTAACATCGGGTATCAGCAGGCGAAGCTCACTCAGCCGCAACGGCCTGTTGAGTAGCTGTACCACAATCAGCAACCGCCACTTACCTCCCACCAATTCCATGGTGGTGCGAATGGGGCATTTGGGCGTAACATGAATAGCCTCGGGCATACTTACCAAATAGTTAGTGCATCAATATTAGCACCTTGCCCTGTTACAACTGTTCTTTGCAGAAAAAAGTTATGAAGATTGCATTGTTTGGTGCCTCGGGCAAAACAGGTAACGAATTTCTGAAGCTGGCGCTGGCAGCCCACCACGAGGTACGGGCGCTGGTTCGAAATCCCGCCAGCGTGTCCATACAACATCCACGTTTGGCAGTGATTCAGGGCGATGTATTAAATGCCGTTGATGTCAGTAACACAGTTCAATCTGCCGAGGTGGTGGTAAGCCTTTTTGGACACGTGAAAGGATCGCCTGCCGGGCTGCAAACCAATGGCACGCGCCATATTGTGGAAGCTATGAAGCAGCACGGTGTGCAGCGAATAATCTCGCTCTCAGGCGGGGGGCTTCCTTACCCCGAAAAAGACGAACCAAAGTTGGCCGACAAAATGATTCGCACCATCATGAAGATCGTTGTGCCTAAGATATTAGACGATGCCATCGGCCATCACCACGTACTAAAACAAAGCGGGTTGAAGTGGGTAATTGTGCGCGGCCCCCGCTTAACCAACGAGCCTGCCAAAGGCACCTATCGCATAGGGTGGGTAGGCGTCAACGCCAGTACAAAAATTGGCCGTGCCGATTTGGCTCACTTCATTCTGACCCAAGTGGCAGACGAGCGGTTTAACTACCAAATGCCTTTTGTCAGCTATTAGCACCGTGGCGGTTTCTTATCGGTTGATCAAAGTTGATAAAGAGAAGACGGGAGAAAACAGCAACCTCTTCTGGAATTTTTTCTGGCAACGCGTTGCTAACTGCCAATGGCGTAGAAGGAATGCACCATCCATTGCCACAGACTCATGCGCCAAGTTCCGCCAGTGCCCTCACAAAAACATCAAGTTCGCTGGTACTTGTGTAGATGTTAGGTGTGATTCGACAACCCTGCACGCCCTGCCCATCGATGGCACCAGTCCAAATCTTGTACTTATCGAGGAGTGTTTTTGCCATGTCGGCCGGCTTCATATCTTGTATACCCACGTTGGCAATGCCACACGACCGCGCAGGGTCGCTGGGCGTGTTGAGCACAACTTTTCTGACATTCTTAACGCGCGAAGTCCAGTAGTTTTGAAGGTACCGCAGGCGTGCTTCCTTCCTGGCCGCACCGATCTTCTCGTAAAAATCAATTGCATCCAACACGGTAAGGTCTGTTGCTACGGGATGCGTACCCGTGTGCGCCAGGTGGGTGATGTCGTCCTTCATCGCCCAATCCGCCATGAGCGACCACAAACCGGGCGACTTCCCTTCCCTTACATACAAAATACCTGCACCCAACGGAACACTTAGCCATTTATGGAGGCTCGCGGCATAATAGTCGCAACCGAGGTCTGGTATCTTGAAGTTCAAATGACCAAACGTATGGGCTCCATCTACCGCTACTTCCACATGCAAGCTATGAGCCATCTCGCAGATTTTTTTGATGGGCAAATCTGACCTGTGATGTTCACCATGTGGCTCACCAGCAACAACCGTGTTTTGGGCGTAATGGCTTTGCGATACAAGTCAACAATCTCATCGTCTGAAGCGGGATGGTTAGGCACTGACAGTATCTTCGCTGCGATGCCAAACCTTTTCTCCATCAGCTTAAACTGATTCACGATCGATCCATAATCCTGATCGGCCATGATGGCCTCATCGCCTGTTTGCCAATGAATGCCGTTGATAACCGTATCCAGCGACTCGGTGGTATTGCGGGTGAGTGCCATTTCATGCGGGGCACATCCGGCCAAAGTGGCGAGTCGCTCAATTACTTTTTTCTTGTTCTCGGTTTGCACGGTGCGCATGTAGTACGAACCCTGGTGATTTACCTCACGTATGTGACTCAGGTATTTCTCCAACGTTTCTTCGGGGAGAAAACAATAGTACCCATTTTCAAGATTGATATAATCCGGCTTCAGCCGATAGCCCTGCCTTACACCTTGCCAGAAGTTTTCATCTTCAGCCACCCTTTCTACAGGCAAGTGCTCGTATTTTTTTACCCAACCGGCTAGTGCCTCCAATGAAGCGAAACTTGCCATGCCTAGTAAGGCAGTGTTCTTTAAAAATGCGCGCTTATCCATGTGTACAAGTTAGGCAATAGAACCAACACGCAGACGGAATCTGCACCAAAAAAAAGTTCTCCCTCCTTGCTTTCAACCCTTTTTTTCTCTGCGTTGCGTACACACTCAGCCATTCCAAAACAAAAAAAGGCGAACCGTGATGGCTCGCCTTGTACGCAACTTCCAGCCGGCTCCTCAACCCTTCTTATAGAAGCGCGTGTTGAAAATGGGCAAAACCCGTAAACCTCTTGGGTTTTCTTTCACGATATTAATAAGTCCGAACTGCACCCCTTTGATGCGATGCGTATAGTTTACCACGCCAAAGGTGGCACCTATCTGATCGCCCTTTATCTGGTTGAAAGCGCTGATAGAAATACCCCGCATCATTCCCTCCAGATCACCATCATACGTTTCTGCATCCATTTGTTCTCTTTTGTCCTCGCCCACACGGAAGTAAGCTGGTGCAATCATAATTCCTTTTACGGAAGCTCCACCTACCGCGGGTGCTATGGCAATGCCTGTAACCCGCTCCCCGCCAATACCCACACCTGCCACCGAAAGCCCCTTCACTTCTTCATCTCCACCAATACCGATGCCGGCTATTTGTATGCCGCGCACCCTGCCGCCTGCACCAATGCCCACCAGGCTGACCGAGATCCCCGTCAGGTCATCGCCTGCGCCAATGCCAACGCCACCCAAATTGATGCCACTCACCTTGCCGCCCGCCCCCAGGCCCAGACCACCGAAGTTGAAACCGCTCAGGTTGCCCCCTGCACCAATACCCAATCCACCAAAATTAAAACCCGACACGTTGCCACCTGCCCCGGCACCCAGTCCGCCTATGTTAACTCCACGCAGGTTTTCGCCCGCACCCACACCTAACCCCGCCACATTGATACCGCGCACCGATTCGCCAGCGCCAACCGCAAGGCCCGCGAGATTGATACCCGAAAGATTTCTTCGCGCCCCTACTCCACCGAGGGCAAGTCCAAGCCCGTTTTGCTCTTCTGCACCCATGGCCAACGGCAAGCCAATGGCAATGCCATTTACAGTGCCACTTTGATCCTCCTCGTGCCCCTGCCACACGGTAACATTAATGCCGTTGACGCGCTCTACATCTTTGTCTTTGAAATTAAACCTGATGCCGGTGAAGTGAGAGAGATTGCCAAAACCGATACCACCCCGCTTAGAGGGTATGCCAAAGCCCTGACCGAAAAGCTGCGAAGCTGATAAAACTGCAGCCAGAAAAAATACGTTTCGCTTATTCATAGATTTGTTTGTGCCTCTAAGACTACAGGTGTACCTAAATGGTTGCGTGGACTGAAAAAAGTGATTAAAAGTCGTTGGACGCATTCAGTCCATCAAAAGAAATACGCCTGTAGCATGAACAAAATGCAACATCGGTGGTTTATTATTTACTAACTATTTACTTAATGACATTAACTGCTGTGAAGTTTGAGTTATTGGAATTTCTGAAATTGAAGCACGCCACCATCTTTACCGTGAAGGACGTGGATGGTGTGGCCATTGTGCAGGCAACCTCTACTTACATCCCCATCGAGCAGTTCAAAGAAGTGTTCCATTCGCTTGAGCCCTGCATTCGCGATAAGCAGATAAAAAAATTGATCTTCGATAAAAGGAACCTTTCCGTTTTTCACCAACCTTCTATGGAGTGGTATTTCACTGATTGGAAAGAACGAATGTTTCAACTTGGATTAACTACTCATATCAAGATTCTTCCTAATGACATCGTGTTTCGGCAAAGCGTTAAGATCGGGCGCGAAAAAATAAACCTCGCCCACCCGAACGGAAAATTTCACCAGATGGACATACGTTATGCCGATAACCTAGATGATGCCATTGTGATGTAAATCAGTCATGAACGCGGGCAATACAGAAATGGGCAGCGAGGCGCTACAGGCTAAGATCGATCAGATCATATGCCACTTGCAGGAAGAAGTAGCCCTGCTTCAAAAAACGCATTTGTTGGAAATGCAGTTGATGAAGATAGACAGCAACCAGTATCTGCAAAAGCTGCGTGAAGATTTCGATCAACGCATAAAGAGGGCAGATGACCACCACCAGTCCAGGATCTCCATGTTGGAGGAAGAAATTCAATACCTGAAAGAATTGAACGACTCGCAGCGTTTGATGATGACTGACAGCGCCACTTACATTCGTACACTGGAGGAAAAACTAGGGCAGTTCATTAATTCTCCTGCATCTGGTGATGTGGCAGGTAGAACATAAATCGCGTTTCACCAGGCTTACTTACAAAATCAACACGGCCACCGAGCCGGTCCAGCACTTTGCGCGCGATGTAAAGCCCGAGACCATTGCCCTGCGAATTTTCAGATCCTCGATAAAACATCTCGAAAATTTTGGGTTGTACCTCTGGCGGAATTCCTTCACCATTGTCTTTGACTTCCAGGTACCATTCGGTGGCAACCGTATCCCAAATTACATCCACCAGAGAACCGGTTTCCGGGCCAAACATGCCTGCGTTTTCCAACAATTCCTTTAACAGGGTTAGCAACAAATACCTATCGTGGGTAGCCACATCGCTCGCAATATGCATGCGAAGTTCCGTTTTCAGCAAACCCGAACGTTGGCTGGCAAGCCCGAACGCCTCTCCTATTAATTCTTTTACAGAAAAAGTGGTAAACTGAATAGGGTCGCTCATCACCCGGGCCAAGGTGGTTAATGAATCGAGCAGGCCATCCATCTGCTGAAGGCGGGTGTTAAGATGTTTGGCATATTCCTGACAAGCCGGTGTTTGCAACTCGGCCTTCATCAACATCATAATGCCCTTCATGGAGGTTACGGGCGAGCGCAGATCGTGCGAGGTGCGGTAGAGTATCTGATCGAGTTCGAAGTTGCGCTCCTTTAATTTACCCAAAGTGCTGTTAAGCGACTCGTTCTTACCCATTACTTCTTCAATGGCAGCGGTTAGCTCCTCCTTTTGTGCCATTAACTCCTCGCTTCTGTCCTGCAATTCGCGCTCACGCTCCAGCAGCTTGGCATTTTTTTCCTCCAGTAATTTAACCAGTTGACTTACTTCTTCCGGGTTCAATTTTTATTACATTTTTTTATACCACTTTCACCGGCTCACGATGCCCCACCCAGGTAAAGCGTTTCGTAACGTACTCAGGGTTTGTGAAAGAAGCATTGCCTGCCGGATTACCACCAGTAACGTGAAAATCGGAGAAGGCCGCATTTTGATTCATATAAATTCCACCAACGAGGTTAAATGATACAGGTGTGGCGGCCAGCGCCATTTCATCGGCAATTTTTTCGCGCACTGCGGCCTGGGTGGTGTAGGCACCACAAGAGATGGCACCATGTTCCATGGCCAGCTTCTGTGCCAATGCAATGGATTGATTCGTATTTTTTGTTTTGATCAATAGCACAATGGGGCCAAAAAGTTCCTTGCTGAACACCTCAGTCCTTGCGGCATCTACTTCCACCACTACGGGCGTTACTACGCGTGCATTTTTAAACAGGGGGTTTTCAAAAGCGCGCGACTTCAGCCACACTTTACCCGGCAACTTTTCTGCCTCTGCCACGCGGTCGCAAGTTTTTTTATTTTGCACAGCGCCCAACACAAAAGGCCCTGCTTTAGGATTGTCAATCAAACCATTTATCTGCGCCACCAGCTTTTCGGCAAACTGATCGAAGGTAACAGTACCCGTTGGTGTAGCCACGCCTGCTTCTGCAATAAAAAAGTTTTGCGGAGCTGTACACATCTGACCGCTGTACAGGTTCACCGAGAAGGCAAGGTTGGCAGCCATCTTATCAGCGTCTTCGGCAGAATCGATGATGACAGAATTAACGCCTGTCTTTTCCGTAAAGACCGCTTTGCCAGGCAACGCTTCCAGGTAAGAGCCAAACGCTGAGTTGCCCGTATAGTCAATCAATTTTACTTCGGGATGTTCGGCCAATTCTTTTGTAATCATCTTATCAAAAGTATCAACAGCCAACTGGCATATGTTGGGGTCAAGCCCCTGCTCTGCCAATACGTTTTGAATTTCCGCTACGAAAATGGCGATGGGCAGAATAGCACCCGGGTGAGGCTTCACCAACACGGTGTTGCCGGTTATCAGACTTCCGTAAATACCTGTTACCGAGTTCCAAGTGGGGAAGGTGGAGCAACCAATAACCAACGAGATGCCTTTGGGTACAGCATGCCACTCTTTATTAAGTTGAATGTTGAATTTCCCCATTGGCTTATCCCACAATGCCTTTTGTGGAAAACGATTGAGTTCTTCGTAACCCGCTGCGATGGCCTCCAGCGCGCGGTCGGCCGCATGGGGACCCGATGCCTGAAAAGCCATCATGTAGCCCTGGCCGGTGGTATGCATGGTGGCATAGGCCACTTCAAAAAATCTTTTCTTTACCCGCTCCAGGCTCTCTAACAAAATGCCCGCACGGTCGTTCACAGTTACCTTTCTCCACACGTGAAAGGCTTTCTTAGATCGGTCGATGAGTGTGGCCGTTGAGAAAGCAGGATAAGTAATGCCCAACGACTCTTGCAGATAAGGCGATTCTTCCTGGCCCACCCAAGCCTCGGGGTTGGCTTGCTTCAGTTCTTCAAACTTTTTGCCTGTTGCGGCTTTGAATTTGGCCTGCCCATCGGCATCGGCTGTTTCGCCATAAACGGCTGGGGCAGGGTGTTCGGGAAATGCAGCGTAAAAGGTACGGCTGTGCAAAGCTTCAATGGCTTTGTTTAGCAAGGCTTGGTGTTTTTGGAATAATGACATCTTATTTCAAAGTAAATTTTGAATGATTCAAAAAAATAGGTGATCGCAAATAGCAACGATACCGCTGGCATCTTAATTCTGCTGACCAAATACGCGCTTCAACAATTCCGTTGTGCGCGCCATCGGATTTTCGCGAATGTTTTTCTCTTCCTTCGCCACCATGGTAAACAGACCCTGAATAGCCAAATCGGTAGCGTAATCGTCCAGATTAGGGTTTACCTTTTCCACCAATGGAATTTTGTTGTAAGTATTCACCAGGTCGCTATAGTATTTGGTAGCCGACACTTTATTGAGCGAGTTCTGAATAACGGGTTTGAATTTTTCTTTCAATTGGTTGCTGGTGGTTCTTTTCAGAAACTGCGTGGCCGCATCAGGTTGACCCTTCAAAATACCAAAGGCATCATCAATGGTCATCTGGCGAATGGCATTCACAAAAATCGGCTTGGCTTCTTTAGCCGCATCTTCTGCCCCGCGGTTCAACGTCATCACAAACTCGTCTACCTTGTTGCCCAGACCCATTTGCCGTAACCGATCTTCCACCTTCTTCACATCGGGTGGAAAAGGGATTTTTATCTGTGGATTTTTGTAGTAGCCATCTAATTGCGAAGTGATGTCGGCTCCCTTCGATATACCCACCACCAAAGCTTCTTTCAAACCTTCGGCTACCTCTGCTGCCGTAAGTGGTTTGGCCGCACCTTTGTTAAAGTCAGAAAGTGCCTGGTTAATCTGGGCGCTGGTGCAACCCAGCATCAAAATGGAAATCGCTATTGCAATGTATTTCATACGATTGCAAAGGTAGCGTTCAATTGTTAATTGTCAATTAGGCAATTGCCCATGAATTATCTCCACTTCTTCTTTTTAGACTCGAACCAGGCATCTGCCTTTTTCTTTTTAGAGGGCGATTTGTGCCGCTCTCTGCTGCCTTGACCATGGTCCGATTCGCCCGTTATCTCTACACGTACCATTCTGCCTTTGTATTCGAAGCCATGTAAATGCTCGCGCGCGGTGGTGGTTAAACTCTTGTCGACTTCAAAAAAAGAATAGGCACCCTTTACATCAATCTTGCCAATGTCTTTTCCTTTTAGTCCGGTTCGGTCGCAGATCAAGCCCAATAACTTTCCTTTGTCAAGGCCATCCATTTTGCCTAGGTTGATAAACAACCGGTCGCCTGTAACAAAGCGATCAAAGCCGCCCTGGTCTGTTTCACCTTTACCCGACTTATTCAAATCAGGTGCACCCCGGTAATAATCTAACAAATGGTTGAACTCAAGCGAGGTAAATCGTTTGATGATGTCTTCTTTACTCAGCTCCATCAACTCATCGTAAACTGCCGGCAGAAAAGCCTTGATCTCGTCTTCCACTACATTTACCTGGCGCAGGCGTTGCACCAGTTGCAACAGTCTGCGTTGGCAAACCTCTTCGCCAGTAGGCACCTGTTTCTTTTCAAACTTTGCCTGCATTACCTTTTCTATCTGCCTGATCTTGCCAGATTCTTTTTTGGTAACGATGGCAATAGAAATCCCCTTCTTTCCTGCTCGTGCGGTGCGGCCGCTGCGGTGCGTATAAAATTCTATTTCGTCCGGCAGGTTCATGTGTATTACGTGGGTGATGTTGCTTACATCTATCCCACGAGCTGCCACATCGGTAGCTACCAGCAACTGCAACGTTTTATTTTTGAAACTCGCCATCACCTTGTCGCGCTGCTGTTGCGTCAAGTCGCCATGCAGGGCATCGGCATTGTAGCCATCGCGCATCAGGTTTTCGGCAATGCGTTGGGTATCGAGCTTGGTGCGGCAAAATACCACTCCAAAAATATCGATGTTATAATCTACCAGGCGTTTCAGTGCTTCGTAGCGATGCCGTTCGTCTACTACTATGTATTGATGTTCAATGTTTACGTTGCCTTGATTCTGCTGGCCCACGGTTAATTCGTGGGGTTGATCCATATAAGCTTGCGCAATGGCGCGCACTTCGCGGGGCATGGTGGCCGAAAACAGCCACACGTTTTTAGATTCGGGCGTATCGGCCAGTATCTGGTCTATGTCGTCTTTAAAGCCCATGTTTAACATTTCATCGGCTTCGTCCAGAATTACGAATCGTATCGTTTCAATTTTCACCACCCTGCGCTCCATCAAGTCCATCAGGCGGCCTGGTGTGGCCACAATAATCTGCGCACCTCTGCGCACTTTCTTTATTTGTTCAGAAATGCTGGCACCGCCATACACAGGCACAATGTTGAGTGGCTTCACCTGGTTGCTGAACTTCATCAAATCGTTGTTGATTTGCATGCATAGCTCGCGCGTGGGTGCGAGAATCAACGCCTGCGTGGTGTAGTCACCGCTGTCGCACAATTCAATCAAAGGCAAACCAAAGGCAGCCGTTTTACCGGTGCCTGTTTGTGCCAACGCCACTATGTCGCGATTGGCTTGCAGCAAAAGCGGAATGGCCTTTTCCTGTACGGGTGTGGGGGTCTCGAAGCCTAACTTTTGAATGGTTTCGAGTAATGCCTGAGAGAGCCCCAGGTCTCGGAATGATAACATGTATGATGATTAATATGAAGCACAAAGATAGCGATAATAACCGAGCGTTGCAGCACCCCAATCTTCTGCTGACTTTTGTCGCTTCGGCCCAATTATGTTAGGTACGGCTTGCCTTGCACCATATGTTTACAGCCTGCCAAATCAATTGATAACCAAATGCCAGCTGCCTCGTTTATATTGCGCACTTTACTTTCCATATGAAAACCGTAACAGCAGAATTGTTAACCATTGGCGATGAAATTCTCTTTGGCCAGATTACAGATACCAACTCGGCATGGATGGGCACCGAGTTGAGCAATATCGGCATCAAGGTGATTCGCAAAACAACGGTGGGCGATATAGAGCAAGAAATTCTGACCGCTTTCGCGGAAGCAGAAAAACGTGCCGATGTAGTGCTGATTACAGGAGGCCTGGGCCCCACCAGCGATGACCTTACCAAACCATGCCTGGCGAAATATTTCGACAGCGATATACAAATACACGAAGAAGCACTGGCCGAAGTGACCGAGTTCTTTAAGAGCCGTGGTAGGGAACTAACCGAATTAAACAGGCAGCAGGCGGCATTGCCTGTGAAGTGTGAAAAGATTACCAACGCCATGGGCACAGCACCGGGCATGTGGTTTCACGAGCGCGGAAAAGTTTTTGTGTCGATGCCGGGCGTGCCGCACGAAATGAAACGCATGATGACCGACATTGTGCTGCCAAAACTAAAAGAAGCCTTTCAACCTCCAACCATTTACCACAAAGTAATTCGCACCATAGGCTTAGGTGAGTCTTTCCTAGCCGAGAAAATTTCAGGGTGGGAAAAATCTTTGCCCCCGCACATTAAGCTGGCCTACCTGCCCAGCCTGGGCGAGGTAAGGTTGCGCCTTACCTGCATGGGCCATTCATTGGATGCACTCCAAATAGAAGCCGAAGCGTTGACAAGTAAGCTTCAGGAACATATTGGCCAATTCATTTATGGCTTTGGCGAAGATCCGATTGAAGTAGTGGTGGGCCGCACCCTGCGCGAGCGCAAACTAACTTTAGCAGTGGCTGAAAGTTGCACAGGCGGTTATCTTTCACATATGATTACCAGCATACCGGGCAGCTCAGATTATTTTCTGGGCAGCATTATACCTTATGCTTACGACATCAAAATGCGCCAATTGGGTGTGAAGCCCGAAGTATTGGAAAAGCATGGAGCGGTAAGCGAGCCTACCATTATAGAAATGGCCAACATTGTGCGCGCCAAATTCAACACCGACATAGGTGTGGCCACCAGCGGCATTGCAGGCCCGGGTGGTGCCACCCCCGAAAAGCCCGTGGGGCTGGTATGGATTGCTTACTCCGACAAGCACCAAACGGTAACGCGCAAATTGCAACTATCGAAAGACCGCCTCATTAACATTCGCCTGGCATCGGTGGCTGTCCTAAACTTAATTCGCCAGAGCTTGCCCAAGTAGTCTGACAGCCGGAACAATGCAAGCACATTCCTCCATTTCAATTCGGCCACTTGCAGAGACACAACCTGTTCCTTACAGCTTACTACTATCAGCAGATCCTTCCAAAGATTTGATCGATAGCTATTTGAAAAATGGCGAACTTTTCGTGGCCGAACTAAATAACGAAATAGTAGGAGTGCTGGTGTTGTACTCGCATGAGCAACAAGTCGAAATCAAAAACATTGCCGTTGCTGAGAATCATCAAAACAAAGGCATTGGCAAGCTACTGCTTAACTATGCCACAGAAAGAGCAAAGAACACTGGTTATGCCGAATTGATTATCGGCACCGCCAACTCAAGTATCCACCAATTGTACCTTTATCAGAAAGTCGGTTTCGAGTTAAAAGAAATCCGAAAACACTTTTTTACAGACCATTACCAGCAGCCCATTGTTGAAAATGGAATTGTTGCGCGCCATTTGGTCATATTGTCTAAAAAACTCTGACACATTGGAATGAAACGCATTTCCAGGTGGTGGCTCGGTAAAGACAGTTGGTATGTAGCTGCTGCCAGTGTGTTGTTGGGTTTTTTTATCATCTCGTTAGGCCAAACCGACATACCAGCACTGTTTCTCGATGCCCGCTTTTATCCGGACCTGTTCTTTGTATCGTCAATGCATTTTGTAATTATCTACTATTTGGTGGTGGCACACAGACAGGCAGAGGCCATCTTCCCCTTGCGCACACACACCGCCAAAAGTCTCGGATTGCACCTGGTAACGGGTGTATTGGTTCCGGCATTGCTAACCCTTGCGTTGGCATTTATTTATCTGGAAGGGGTGTTGCAGTATCAAATTGAAGAGACCACCTTTTTTACTTACGAATATCCGGTTTCCATTGTAGTCATTGTAGCCATCAACCTGGTGCTTACTGTTCTTACGCTGCTCTCACAACCTGCCGATTCAGAAACTACAATAGACAACCCGGCAGAAGGAATTAGAAAAACAATGATTCTGAATCAGGGTGATTTGAAGGTGCCCGTTCAACTTACCGAAGTTGCCTGCATTATAAAAGAAGGTGAGTTTGCCATTGTATTTACTTTCGATGGCCGCCAGTTCATTATTTCCGAAAGCCTGGACGAAACCTTTGCCGTTTTAGACCCCTCGTTATTTTTCCGCGCAAACAGGCAAAGCATTGTTAATCGCCACGCTTGTGGCCCGTTTCAGGTAAACCGCTCCGGCAAAATCGATCTGCAATTACTTTATCCCGATGGTCGCACGTTGTCTATCAGTCAAAAGCGCGCACCAGATTTTAAGAGCTGGTTAAAAGGCACCTGACTTCAGCCAAATTTTGCCTGACTTCGCAGGAAAAAGTGGCCTATTGACCTAAAAATAGCGCTTTTAAGCTCAACCCTCATTCTCCTTTTTCGTGAATGGCTGTCTGCAAAAGAACCAAGCTATCCCGAAAAATGAAAACAACTGTACCGTACTTGTTATCTGTTTTACTTTTGGCAGCCGCCTTTCATCCTGCCCAAAGTCAAAAATTCAATGAAAGACTGCCGCTCGATTTTCCATTGATCGATGCCCCCTACCTTCGCTACGCTGCACAAATGGCACACCGAAAGCACCACAACCTGCCTGCCAGCGAACCCGTGCAAACTTCACTGGCCGATTATTTTCGAGGCCTGGAAAGTCCCTCGATGCCACAATCGTTGGCCATCACCAAAAATCTGCATGCCACCAACTATTATTTCAATAATGTTTTTTGGAATAAGAAAATTGAACCTACTACACGCAAGGAAAGATTTCTGAACCGGCTTGCTGCCAATGGAACCGCAGCAGGTATCGACTTGCTGTTGGCCTACAAGCTCATGGTGTTCTCGCCCGTATGGAACCACGAAGAGTTTCACCGCAACGGACTGACGCTGCGTGGCATTCCCAGTTTCGATGACACCTATTATCGACTTGTAGGCGGAGATATTCCGAGTGGTTCGGTTAGTCGCGTTCGCGATGAGGATCTGGCTTACTTCAAAGCCACCGACCCCATTGGCCTCGTGCGCACATTTGCTGCAGGCATTGAATCGCAATTTCTATTGGTACGCAACATGCAGAAAGACAATTTCTTTTTGGATACCGATTATGCCAACATAGCCATGAACATATTGGTGACCAAACAGGCAGTAGATTATGTAAATCAATTTCGCCACAAAGATTACGACCGCAGTATCGACACCATGAACCATTACGGCAAAACCATTGCCCTGCGCGATTTTGTAGGCTGGGATTTTACACCCTGGGTATATGATATGTTTCGCCCTAACGAACCTTACGAGGCACGGGGTACCCATCCCAACGGAACAGGTATAGATCGTGCCATCAAACGAAGCAAGCTTAGTAATGAAGAAGATGCCTACCTCACCCGCATGGGCAGGTTGCAGTACATGAACTTCCTCTCTCCATTTATGGTGGGCATACACGCTATTCGCATCAACGAAAACAATAGCTTCAACTTTGCTTTGCGTCATTACCTGACTTCTTTCGGCTATAACATCAACGCTGATTTTTTTGTAAACCACAAGGGCAAAAATATTCTGGTTGGATTGCACAGCTTTTCCCAACAAGAACCGCACCTATCCTGGTTTGGAGGTAGAGCAGCAATTTTTTCAGCTAAATGTGCTGAACAAAGTTATTCCATTGCACAGCCGCGCCATGGTTTGGGTACAACCCGAGAGAGAAAGTTTTTATGCAACAAGTGGTAAGGCGGGTGGGTTGATACAGTTTCGTGCCTACTACCCCATTGGTAAACAGATTAACACTTACGTGGAAGCAGAAGCAAAGAGCAGCGGTTGGGTGGCCGGAAATCCTTTCCTGAAACCTAACATCGGTTTGCGTGCAGGCTTGTTCCTGGATCTTTCCAGAAATTGAGTATCTACTTCAGCACCCTGCCCACGCGCATAAATACCGGAAAGTGAACAGGCATTTTCTCCTTGTGCCAATGTTTGGTCACTTCATGCATGAGCTGCTCAACAGGATTTTCCTGGTGAGCAGCTATGTACTTGCGCACGGCCGACCAGGTAGAAAGGTAGCCCAACAGTTCCTCCCTCGTCCATTGAAAATGAATAGAAAGTGGAGGCGCTTCCAACTCTTCGAACGGAAACGGAATAGTTCGGTAGGCTTCATCCACCCATTTTCTCTCTGCATCCCAATAGGTACCCACTTTATGTCTGTAGAATGTGTCAATCAACTTATCAATATCAGGATCGATGCGGAGTAATCCATAACCCCATACAGCTACCACCGCACCAGGTTTGGCTACGCGTTTTACCTCTTTAAAGAATTTTTCAAAATCGAACCAGTGCAGGGCTTGCCCCACTGCTACCAAATCAACCGATGAATCTTCCAGGCCACTCACTTCTGCAGGCGCCACTTTATATATAATGTTAGCTACCTGCTTTGCATGCTGCAATTGTTTAGCGCTGATATCTGTTGCCACTACGTGCTCAAAAAACGCAGCCAGATCGAACGCCACTTGCCCGTTTCCGCAACCAACATCCCATGCCAACTGCTTCGATTCAACAAGAGCAAACAAATACTGATAAAGCTCCTTCGGATACGTTGGCCGAAAGGTTGCATAAGAAGATGCGTGCTCAGAAAAACGATCTTTGCGCATGGCACTAACTTACTTCTTTTTTTATTCCGGCATCACAAAGTTTTCTAATGCAGAGGAATGTCACCAGGTTGTTCGCCCACTACCTCCACCCGTGGCGGCAAAAGTTTATACATTACGGGCGTAACCAACCGCGACAATAACGTAGAGCTGATCAACCCGCCAATCAACACCAATGCCAATGGCGAATACAACGGGTTCGCTTCAATGGCCAATGGAATCAAACCACCAATGGCTGTAAGGGAGGTAAGGACAATAGGCACAAACCGTATCTCACCCGCTTTCTCAATAGCTTCATTCAACGGCACGCCACGCTCGCGCAACTGGTTCGTGAAGTCCACCAGCAAGATGGAATTTTTCACTTCAATACCCACCAGTGCAATCAAACCTATCACCGCTACAAACGACATGGGATTACCAGTAATTAACAACATCGTAATGGCACCGATAATACCTAAGGGAATGACCGATAACACAATCAGTGTACTTTTAAAGGTACCAAACTCTAATACCAGCACGGCAATAAATCCAAAAACGGTAATCAATATAATGGTTTCAATGCCGCCAAACGATTCTTGCTTATTCTCCAATTCACCGGCAGCTACGTAGTAATAATCTTTAGGGAATTGAAATTGATCCAGTTGCTCGATTACCTGGTTGTTCACATCCTCGTACAAGTATCCGCTTTTTACAAATGCTGTTACGGTGGCATAGCGTGCCTTATCGTAATGCCTGATCAGGTTGGGCGAGGTTTCGAATTCGATGCGTGCCAGTTGTTTCAGCGGAATAGCCTGGCCCGACAATGAGGTAACATAGATTTTATCGAACACATCCAACGTAGCCAGCTTTCCGTGTGGCACGGTTACATGTATCGCAACTTCATCTTCTCCCTCCACTGGTGAGAAAGTGCCCATGGCCAGACCTGCAATGCCCAAACGAATGGAACGGTCTATTTCGCCAATCGGCACACCCAACAACCCTGCTTTACCTTTGTTGATCTGCACGCGCAGATCGGTTTGCTGACTGGCCAGCGGGTTGTTGATGTAAATGGTGCCAGGCGTTTTCTTCAATATCTGCTCCACCTGCAGCGACAAGTTTCTGAGTGAATCCAGGTTTTCACCAAAGATGCGGATGGCTACCGGGGCCTCCAACGGTGGCCCTTGCTCAAAGTCTTTTACTTCTATTTTTGCATTCGCATAGAAATAAAACTTGTCGCGCAGCCGGTCGATCATGGCTGTTTTATCTTCCGGACTCAGCCCGTTTAATTGCACGTAGAATTGCGCAAAGTTGGTTGCCTCACTGCGCGAGATCACGTTGTAGTAAATACGCGGATTACCTTTGCCCACATTGGTTGTAAAATAGGTAATGTCTTTTTCTTTCTTCAACTCACTTTCTACATAGCGCGCCACGTTATCAGTTTCCTGCAAGCTGGTGCCGTTGGGTGTCTCAATATTAATAAGGAACTGGGGCTTTTCTGATTTAGGAAACAGACTGAAGCCCACCACCGGGAAAAGCGCCAGGCTACCCACAAACAACGCCAAAGCTACCACCAGCGTGGCTACGGGGTGCGCCAGCGACCAATGCAATGCGCGTGTGTAGCTTCCGCTGATAATTTTTTTCAACGCCCGTAGAAAAATATTCCCTTCGGGGTTGGTGTGGTTCTTTAAGATACGGCTGGAGAGGAATGGCACAATGGTGAGCGAAACGAACAACGAAGCCAACACCGTAAAAATTACCGCCATAGGCAGACTCCGAATAAAATCGCCTGCCTGTTCGGGTAGAAATACCAAAGGGAGAAACGCCAATATTAAAGTAGCCGTGCAACCCAACACTGCCAGCCCGATCTGTTTGGTTGCTTCAATGGCCGCTTCTTTTTTCCCTTTGCCCGCACGCAGGTAGCGTTCAATGTTTTCAATCACCACAATGGAATCGTCTACCAGAATTCCCAACGCCACAATTAAACCCACTATGCTCAATTGGTTAATGGAATATCCGGTGAAATCAAGTAGAAAAAGACCCGTGAAGATCGACAGCGGAATAGAGATCATCACCACAATGGCTGCACGGGTACCCAGTGGAAGCAACGTGATGGATACCAACAGAATGGCAATCAAAAAATCGGTAGAAAACCTGCTGAGCCTCTTGGATACACTTTCTGCTTGCTGGAAGTTGCGTACCAGCTTCATATTGTCTGGAAGTTCTGCTTCAAACTTATCGAGGGCTGGAGCAATCTGATCAGAGACTTTAAAAATATTCTGCCCATCTTTTTGGCTGGCCGTTAACAACACGGCACGGTATCCGTTCAGCCTGGTAAGGTGGCTCTCGTCCTGGTAGCCTTTCTCCACATCGGCAATGTCTTTCAAAAAAACGTTGCGGCCCCCGACAGCATACACAATGGTGTTTCGGATTTCGTCTATGCTTTTGTATTCGCCACTGGTTTTAACGTTGAACTTGCGCGTATTCAATTGCACGCTTCCTCCAGGTATGTTTACATTCTCGCTTTGCAGGGAACCCAAAACTGCATTAACCGGAATGCGCTGCAGCGCCATTTTCTCCAGGTTCAGTGAAACACGCACCTGCTGCTCAGGGTAGCCATGTGTCTCAATTTTTTTAAGGCCTTTTATTTTCTCCAGCCCGTCTTCCAGTTTTTCGATCTCCTTTTCCAACGCACTATAGGGAGCGGTTTCCGACACGAGCGCTACCTGCAGAATATTTACATCGGTGGAGGAGAAGCGTAGAATCTTGATGGCGAAAATATCCGAAGGCAACTCTCCGCGCAGTGCATTTACCTCGCGAACGATCTCCTGGTATTTGGTTTCCGGATCATTTTCGTGTTTGTAGTCCACACGCACCACGGCCAGTCCATCGTTCACATCAGAAATAATTCTTTTGATATCGTCTAACTCGCTGAAGCGTTTCTCCATCGGGTCGAGCACCAGTTGCTCCATATCTGCAGGGCTGGTGCCGGGATACACCACCGCAATCGAAAAAGAAGGTGCGTCTGTTTCGGGGTCTTCACCCCGTGGCATATTAACCAGGGAGTTCAGCCCCAGCGCCATCAACAAAACAAAAACAATCAGGGTAAACTGGTAGTTTTTTACTGAGAACTCAGCAATTTTCATCTCTTAGCTTTTTTGATGTTTGATCGGGAATACGATTACTGCGTCACCTTCACGGTGGTGTATTCGGTAAGAAAGGCAGAACCTCCTGTTATCACCTGTTGCACATTCTCCAGTCCACTGGCAATACGTGCTTCCTGGTTGGTGAGGTAAGCAATGGTAACTGGCAATTTCTTTACTCCCTTCTTGTCGGGTTGAAGTACAAAAACGAACGCCTGGTTTCCTGTACCCTCCACCAAAGCTTCGATGGGGATACTTCTTAACGGTTGCGCTTCAGACGGTATAATTTCCACCCGTGCAACTAAACCAGAGGCCAGGCGTGCACCTGCAGGGTTAACTTTAACTTCTACTGTATACAAACCACTCATCGGGTCGGCACCTTCGCCTATCAACGTTACTTGTCCCTCCATCAATTGGTGGCGGTGTGCATCGGTAGTAATCACTGCTTTATCGCCCGGTTTGATGCGTACCCAATCCACATCGGGCAAGCCCAAACGAACGATCCAGTCGTTTTCGGCAGCTGCATTGATGATAAGGGCCGTGGTACCCGGAGATACCAATTCGCCTTCATTTACCAACTTCCTGATTACTTTGCCACTGGTTGTAGCACGAATGGAAGCATAGGTACGATTGAATGTGGCCGCTTCCAGGCCCTCTTTGGCCACATTGAAAGCCGTTTGTGCATTTTGCCATTGTTCCAAGGTGGCAGCCGAATCAGCATATAACCGTTGTACGCGTTCCCAGTCGCGCTGCGATTTTTCAAAGTTGTTGCGCGCCTGCGCTACCTGTGCATCTATTTCTGTCAGGTTTAAGGAAGCCAGCACTTGTCCTTTCACTACGCTGGTGCCTTCTTCCACATAAACGCGGGCTACTATACCGCCTATTTTAAAGCTCAATCTCGATTCGGTACCTGTTCCGATAATACCGTTGCTTACCACGGGAAGGCTATAATTACCTTCTGTAACGGGCGAAAGTTTTACAGCCACAGCCGCTTCGTCAATCAGTGCGGGCGCTGACTCAGTTTTTTCGGCTTGTTGGCTGCAGGTTAAAAGCACAGCAGCCACTACCACAGGAACCAGCAACGTAAAAAGAATCTTTTTCATAATGGGGGTGTTTTCTTGTTGATAATTTTTCAGAGTTGAGCAGTAATTTTTTCCAATTGTGCCTCGGCCCGTAGCAGGTCGAACTGTCGGATAGATTTCATCAATTGCGCAGTGGTAAACTTATTCTGCGCATCGAGGTATTCAATCTGCAACGCCTGACCTTCCTGGTAGCGGGCACGCACAATCTGAAAATTCTTTTCCGCACTTTTTACTCCGCTTTGCGCAGTAACGAACGCCTGCATGGCGGCCTCGTATTCATGGTAAGCTTGTATCACCTGCCACTCAATTTGTTTTCTTAACTGCTCCATTTTATTTTCCGCCACCTGGTAGTCGATGCGGGCCTGCTGGGTGCGGGCGTTTCTTTCGCCTCCTTTAAATAAATCCCAGCTTAAGCTGAATTGCACCAGCCAATATTGCTGGTCGTTGTTGAATTTGTATTCAAAGCCCTGATAGCCTACATCGCCTACCACATTCAGTTTGGGCAATAGTGCTGAAGACTTGTTCAAGTCAACCGCATGGTGCGAGGCCAGCAAGCCGCCTTGTGCCTGCTTGATCTCTTGCCTGCTGGCTAACGCTTCGGCTTTGAGCGATGCCAGATCGTAACGACTCTCAAGTCTTTCAGAAAGTAAAGTATCAGCAAGCACTTCTGCCTGCAGGTCGCGATTCAGCAAGAAATTAAAATAAGCGCGTGCGTTTTCGCGGTTCTTCACTGCCTCGGCCTGCTGCTGTTCTATTTTGTTCAATTCGTATTCAGCACTCAGCAACACATCGCGTGTGGCTTTTTGGTTTTGCACCAGCTTCTGGTTAACACGCACCAACTCTTGGAGTAGTATTTCTGTTTGCTGCAGCACCTTCAACGCCTCTTCGCTTTGCAGGTATTGGTAATAGGCATTTACAATGCTGAATTTTAATTCGTTTTCGTAGGCATCTCTTTGCGCCTTCTGCACCGTAATCAATTCTTTCTGCGCCTTGTAGTTGAAATAGATATCGGGGTTGAAGAGCGGCTGTATAACGCGCAGCTTGGTATCGTGGAAATTGTTGGGTAAAAATTGCTCGTTTACGTTCGCTATCTGTGGAAACTGTTGCGAATCGGTGAGTTGGTTAAGGGTGGCATAAACCGGGTTGAGCAGGTCGCCCACCGGAAATTGAATTCTGCGGCCTCCATCGGCCAACGTATAGTTGGCACTAAGGCCCACTTGCGGCATGAATAAGGCGCGTGCAGCCTGTAAGCCTTCCACACTGCGTTGGTATTGCAGCGTTTCCTGTTTCAGTTGCAGGTTATTCTTCAAGCCTTCCTGCAAGTAGCTGTCCAGTATGGTTTGGGCAGCACTTTCGTGCGATAGAAAGGCGAAAAGGCCAAATAGAAGGGCCAGAATGGGGGTTTGTGTTTTCATTGTTAATTGAATAAACAGTGTTCAGTATCAGACCAAAAAATTTTTATAGCCGCGATAACATCGCTTTAAAATTTTCAAATGATTGTTGTGTGATGCGATCTCGGTCGCCTTCCGGATAGCAGCGGGTGCGTTGTCTTAATTTGAGTGAGCACATGCCGTGCATGTAACTCCAAATAGAGAAGGCAAACACCTGCGGGTCCATACCTTCAAACCGGCCTTGTGCCTGGCATTCCCTCAAAATGCTTTCTAAAAATTGAAGTGCCTTCTGCCCCTCCTGCCATTTGTCCTGGTTTTCTTCACAGTCCATAGGCGACTCGGTAAGAAACATGATCTCGTAATATTTGGGATGCTCCTCAAAAAAGCGCAGGTACTCCTCTCCCATCGCAATCAGTCGCTCGAACGGTTCTGCAATATGAGCCAGACCTGCCATGTGTTGGTTGAACATCTTAAATGCCTCGCCATGCAGGGCATAAAAAATCTCGTTCTTGTCCTTAAAGTATAAGTAAATGGTGGCCGGACTATACTCTATGGCTTCGGCAATGTTGCGAATGCTTACTTCTTCAAAGCCACGATCCAGAAAGAGCTGGTGCGCTGAATTGAGAATGCGTTCGCGCATTTCCACTTTGTCCCTTTCCTTACGCTCTTTTACACCCATGGCTTGTAAATTGAAGTTGTTATACGGCAAAAATATGAACAGTGTTCAGTAAAAACACAGTATTTACAAAAATATCTGTAATGCATTGATAATCAGGCATAAAAAATAGGCCGCGGCTACTTTCGCAGCCGCGGCCTACCCCCAGCCAACTCAAAAAACTACTTGTCTTTCTTTACTTCTTCGAACAAAACCTCCTGGCTCTCTCCTTGCTTTCGAGGCACCGCGCAGGCACTTCCACAACATGAAATATTAGCCAGCGCCTGGAACAAAAGAAGGCCACCGATGCCGCCCACCAACACATCGCTTTTCGCCACACCGGCACCGATGGCCAGAACCCCCAAAGTAAGCCGCAGCCAGCGTTCGAAGTGCCAGCCGCTCAGCATGGTTTCCATCATATTAGTTTGTATTGCAAGCTACCCCAGCCTCCACCATTGTGTACCTGCTCAAAGCCATTCGACTTAAGAATATGCTTTGCCGAAGAACTACGCATGCCCGAGGCACAGCAGGTAATGATAACTTTATCCTTCTTCAATTGGTTCAGCTTATTGGGTAGCTGGTCCAGCGGAATATTCACCGAACCTTTGATGTGACCAGAGGCATATTCACCTTTTGTGCGCACATCTACAATTACGGCTCCTTCCTTCACCAACTGGGCTAGGTCCGCCTTGGGGCCTAACCCAAATATTTTGCGAAGTAACTCCATCAGTTGTAACGATAAGCGTTCACTTCCAACCAGGAGCCGCCATTCCAGGCCTCCGCTACTCCGTTAGCTTGCAGAAAGTCGCAAGCGCGACCACTACGATTGCCGCTGGCACAACACAACACCAAAGGCGTTTTCAATCGCCTGATCTCTTCCATGTGATCTGGAATTTCGTGCAGGGGCATATTCACAGCACCGGGCACGCTACCGCCCATAAACTCTTCTGGAGTGCGCACATCTACTATGGTGCCCTTTCCGGTTTTTACAATTTCTTGCAGACTCATTTCTCTTTGCTTTTAAATCTTCAATACAAAGATCGCATGTTAGCCACCCCGAAATCCGTGACTTCAATCACACAACTACAATTGATTAACCCTACAACGCCCGTATCAAGAATGACCGGCATTTTTCGGCTATCAAGACTTGGATGGTTTCTCTGCAAAGTGGGAAGCATACCGGGGTATTTTATCGGATAAATACCACCACCGGTAGGTTCGTCACAACCATCCAAAAACAAAACCGTTGGCAAGGAGATGACTTTAGGTTTGTTTAACGTATCGATGCCGATGGAGCTGGGTGAACAAACGCCCTACGAGCCCGGCTGCGGAGTTAATTGTTAAATTGCGGCAATGAGTTTTGTTTACCCTTCTTTTCTCTGGGCGCTTTCGGCACTTGCCATCCCTATACTTATACACCTGTTCAACTTCAGAAGAACCCAGCGTGTGTACTTTTCCAATACACGTTTTCTCAGGCAGGTAAAAGAAGAGACCACCCAGAAGCGCAGATTGAAGCAATACCTGGTGCTGGCATCGCGCCTGTTGTTTTTACTCTTTTTGGTGCTGGCTTTTGCGCAGCCTTTTCTGCCCGCCAGTGAGCAGTTGGGTGCCAGCAAAAATAAGGTCATCTACCTCGACAACTCGTTTAGTATGTCGGTGCCGGTAGAAGAAAAAATGCGTGCCCTCGATGCTGCTGTTCTTTATACCCAACAAATAGCAGAGGTATTTCCTCCCGATACACGCTTTCGCCTGCTCACCAACGATTTTGCACCCTTCTCGAATAGCTATAAAACAAAGGCCGAACTGCTGGACTTACTCGCCCAGGTAAGGCTCTCGCCCATTTCGCGCACCGCGCAAGAGGTGGCCAACCGATTAGGTGGTAGTGGAGATGAAACATTTTGGTTATCCGATTTTCAGCGCGCCACCTGGGGCCCCGATGAATTTGCTTTCGACACTGTTAGGCAATGGCACCTGGTGCCTTTGTCGGGCGGACTTAGCTCTAATGTGTTTGTTGATTCACTCCACCTTGAAAACCCATTTGTGGTAGGGGGAGAGAAAAATGCCATTCGCGTGCGGCTGCGCAACAGCGGGCCGCGCAGACTGGAGGGTATGGTGGTGAAGCTCACCCTCAACGGGGTGCAGGCAGCCACGGCTTCTGCCACGCTGGAACCACAGTCGGACCAGGAACTGGTATTTGATGTGGCCGGGTTGACGGGCTTGAATACCGGGGTAATCAGCTTTAATGATTTTCCCGTATCGTTCGATAATGAGTTTTACTTCACACTTAACTTTTCGCGGCCCGTGCGGGTGGTAGAGGTAAAATCGGCCCCACCTGCCACCTTTGTAGAGCGGGTGTTTGGCAACCGCCAGTTGTTCCAGTTGCGCACGTTCGAGGCTGCCAATGTGGACTACAGTGCCATTGCCCAGGCAGATTTTGTGGTGGTAAATGGAGTGAACAGGATTGACGCTGCGTTAGGTGCCGCCTTGCGCACTTATCGCCAGCAAGGGGGCACGTTGCTGCTCATACCCGGCTCGCAACCCGATGTGAGCGATTATAACGCTTTACTAGGAGTTGCTTCGCTGAAGTGGGTGCCTGCCACCGACCTGCAGGAATTAGACAAACCCGATTACAACCACCCCCTGTTCGAGAATCTTTTTGAAGAACGCGCCACCCAGATGGCCATGCCTCGCGCGGTCAAAGCGCTCGACTGGGGTGCCGATGCCTCTGCGATTTTACGTTTTCGTTCGGGCCAACCGTACCTATCGCAGGTGGGAGGAGTCTACTTGCTGGCATCTCCGCTAGAGCGGGCGTTTACCGATTTCTACAGCCACGCCTTATTCGTGCCGATCATGTACAGGCTGGCGGCACAAGGCCGCAGGGCCGAGTCGAAACCTTATTATTTCTTAGCAGAAAACACCATAACCATTCTGGCAGATAGCCTGTATGGCTATGAACCCGTGAAGCTAACAGGGGCGCAGGAAATGATACCGCCACAGCGCAAAGAGCCCGACCGTGTAGTGATGGAGCTGCCAAAGTTTACCATGAATGCCGGATTTTACCAGGTGCTTTTCCGGGCAGATACGCTCGATCAGATTGCTTTTAACATGGAAAGGGCAGAGTCTGTATTAGAACCCTGGCGCAATGAAGACTTACTGGCAAGGTATGGCAGCCGGCACGTTACGCTGTTTACAGCAGCCAATGCCACTGCTTTTGGCGATGAAATAAAAGAGCGATATTTGGGTACGCCTCTTTGGAAGCACATGCTGGTATTGGCATTGATTTTTCTTCTGGCAGAGGTGTTATTGATACGGTTTCTGAAATAAGGAAACTGATTACACTCCTTCCTCCTGTTTCCTCGTTCTATTATTGTTTGAATTCAGGAATTGTGGTTTAATTTGTGCAGTGGCGCGGGTTTGGTTGCCATCAATCACAAAAACGAATCAATGAAAATCCTGATCCAATCAGCTCAAATCGTCTGTCCGCAATCGCCCTTTCATCTCAAGAAAAAAAATGTGGTCATCAACAATGGCCGCATTACCGATATTTTCGATAAAAACACGGCTGCCGATAAAATAATAGATGCCGATGGCATGCTGCTCTCGGCTGGCTGGGTAGATGTGGGTGCGGCTGTGGGCGACCCGGGCACCGAACACCGCGAAGACCTCACCAGCCTGGTTCGAGCCGCTGCAGCGGGCGGATTTACAGATGTGGCCGTTCTGCCCAACACACAGCCCACAGTGCAAACAAAAAATGAGGTGAGCTACCTCACGCAGGGCAACGCAAGCCGCCTGGTGCAAGTGCATGCGTTGGCCGCCATTACGCGAGGTTGCAAGGGCGAAGAACTTACCGAAATGATTGACCTGAACGAAGCAGGGGCGGTAGCTTTTACGGATGGGCTTCACCCCGTTTGGCACACCGATATTTTTCTGAAAGCGTTGCAGTACCTTCAAAAATTCAATGGCCTGCTTATCGACCACCCGGAAGATATCTGGCTGAACAAGTTTGGACAAATGCACGAGGGAGTGAACAGCACCATGCTGGGTCTGAAGGGCATGCCCAGGAT